>JAISZG010000038.1 GCA_031269355.1 Oscillospiraceae bacterium
GGTGGGTTTTTGCTTCTTTTTCCCCGGAGAAAAAGAAGAACCCCCCAAATAACAAACCAACCCCTATCACGAACCCCTAAAACCCCTATTCCCCATCCCTAAGGCTCCCCCCGTTCCAACCCCCCGGGAGGTTAGGAGGGGGCGCCCCCCCCTCCCAACCTCCCCAAATAAGCGAAGCCCTCAATCCTTTTATTTAGCAAAGGTTCGGCGGCGACGCTTTTTGCTGAAAACATCCCAGCCTCCTGATCCCTATCCGACACGCGCTCATGTCCAATCAACGCCCACGCAGAATCAATCAAATGCCTAAACTCCCTCTCCGCAAGCCTTTCACACACAAACCGCTGGAACGGCGTGTTTATATCCTCACCCGATATCTGAAATAAATCATTATCTCTACATAAACCCATTAGCCGTTCAAGCTGCGGTAACGTGTTACGCGTGGGCATATATGTTACGGCGAGAAACCCAACCCCGCCGAGCCACGGGATCAATTCATCAATAAACGCATCCTCGAACGCCTGCGCCTTTTTATCGCCAGTAACGGAATCACTAACATCTCCAAGGTACGGATACGCGGGGATCGCGCCGATCGACCGCGCGAACTCCACGAACTCCTGCAGCGGCGGACATTCCGCGTCCGCGTCGATATATATATTCGGAACCAGCTCGCTCTTCAGCACGCCAAGCAGGCGATAATCATAATAAATATCGGATGCGTCAAGAAGCATCATCCGATTTTTGCCTGTCACATCAACGGCGAGTTTATCCTTCAGCAGCGTAACGATTGCCTTGCCGCGCTCCGCCGATGCGAGCAGCTTCAGCGTAAGCGCGTAAAGCAAGTGCCGCTCGGTTACCGATCCCCCATGCTTCGATTGGGATAACGTCGCGACGTCACGCTCATAATCCAACTCCAGCGCTCCCCCGCCGGTCAGCGCGTTTATGCGCTCTACCATGCGCCGATTGCGTTCCTCGCGTTTCGCCCTATACGGCGCAAGCCAGCGATCGACCGTATGTATGCGGCTCGCGGGTATGCCGTGGCACGCAACATACGCCACGCCCTCCTGATCCGGATTGTTCAGCCTGCGCCCACTATAGGGCGTGCCGGCAAGCGAACAGCGGCACTCGAACCCGACCGTCGCGCCTATGCCCAATATACGCCCCGCTTCGAGAAATTCTTCCGCGCCGGATACGGAATCATGATCCATTATGCCCGCTGTGGCCAGCCCGTTCAGCCACGCGCGATACGCCGCGTCGGCTGGCGAATACGGGGAAAATGAATATATCGTATGAATATGATTATTCACATAATCAGTTTGCGTGGGCGGCGCGAACTCGCGGGCGCGGAATCGCTCCGCGTATTCACGCAGCCTGGCAAGCCGAAGCGCCGCCGTCGGCTGATTCAGCGGCGCGGTAAGCGCGGCGGGATAATTAGCGTAGATTAATTCGCTCATTCGCGCACCTCAACTTAGCATCACCTGGCCGCCGGTAACCGGCAGCGCTTGACCGGTTTCATATTGCTGCTCGATAATATATATCACCGCGCGAACGACATCCGCTATCTGGCAGCCCCTTCCGAGCGGCACCTTCGATTCGTAATATCGGCGCACATCCGCCGTGGTATTCGCGCCGGGCACTTTGCCTGCTTCAAGGTATTGACGCAGCAATCCGCGCTCAGGATCGCTCCACAGCGGACCATCCAGCAGATTGCCCGGGCAGACCGCGTTCACCTTGATCCCGTACTGCGCCAGCTCCAGCGCGAAGCTCTGCGTCAGCCCCACCCCGCCAAACTTGCTGCCCGCGTACGCGAAGTTCGCCTTGCTGCCCTCCAGGCCGCTTTTCGAATTTATTTCTATAATATCGCTAATTCGATCGGGCGCGTATTTCCGTTGTGTTTTCATAACGGCTGAAGCATATTTCGCGCAGAGATAATAGCCGGTATAATTCACCGCCGTCACCTTCTGGAACTGATCGAGCGTCAGCGTGTCCAGCCCACCCGCTATCGCTATGCCCGCGCACGATACCATTACGTCCAGACCGCCGTATTCGGCGATCGTTTTGTCTACCATCGCCTTCACCGACGCCTCGTCGGCGACGTTCGCTTTTATGCCGATCGACGCGCCCGCGCCGCACTCCGCGCAAATCGACTGCGCCGCCGCCTGCGCGCCTGCCTCGTTCATATCTGCTATAACTACATAACCGCCCTGCTCGGCTAAAGCCCTGGCTATGCCTTCGCCGAAGCCCTGCGCGCCGCCTGTCACGACGCAGACTTTCCCTTTTATTATCTCGTCGCTACGGCTCTTGGCGCCGCCGGGGAACGAAACGCGCTGCCTGTAATTCTCAACTTCCCACTGTAATATAAACCGAGAGAACTCATCTGTCAATGGGAGCGGACCGCCAAACGCCTGCGAATATCTCGCGATCCGCGCCGCGTCCAGGAACAGCGACAGCGCGGTATCGGCTTCCTTTTTTGTAGCGCCAAGCGCTATGATCGCAGCGCCGATCAGCGCGACTATCTTTGGCGGGTAGCCGTGCGATTCGATATACGCGCAGAATGATTCTTCCGGATCGCAGCCTTGCTCCAATATTAGCGGGGCATCCTTGCAGTATACGATTTGATCCGGGTTGAACGGGCGCGTCAGCACGCCTGCGGTTTGCGCGGTTTGAATATACGAATCGATCAAATCGCTCTTATGTATCACCGCGCACGCGGTTTTATTCAGGCGCGCGTAAAGCGTGCGAAGCGCGGGCGCTATGGCTATTGCGGTGTCCGGCGGAGCTAGTTGTTCTGTATTAATATTTATATTTTTATTTATATTGACCGTCGCGGCGATTGTGGAGATAACGCGCTTCATCAGCGAATCGAGCGCGGCGATGGAATCCGCAGCGGCGATAACGCCGTGGTTCTGCATAAACAGCAGGTCGGGAGCGCGGCCTGAGCGCGCCTGATACGCTTCGAACACGCTGCGGCAAGCCTTCGCCAATATGTAGCCGGGCTTTGTCAGCCCGATCCAGACGGCGTCCTCGCCGAATAGTTCCGCGCACCGGCGAGCGCCGTCGACGCCGCACGTGAAGCCGTTGACCAGCGCGGGGTGCAAATGCAGCACATATGTTTGAGGGAACAGCGCGTGCAGCATGCATTCGACGCTGGGTCTGCCGGTTTCGCCGGGCAGCAGCGCGGATAGCATATCTGACAAGGCGGACGCCTCGCGAGCGGCGTCGTCTGGCGGATACTCTTTATTGAACATGCTGTGCAGCGATGGCAGCGACATTTTTACGAATCCCCGTTCGTCGATATCGCGCAGGCGTGTTCCGGACGCCTTCACATATAGAACGTCGCCCAATTTCGCGGATGTGTTTCCGCCGCCGGCCAGCACATATCGTTCGTCGCTGCCATATCTTCTGGAGAATTCTATGAGACTATATATTATTTCTTTCATAGCCGCCTCTCTTTTA
>JAISZG010000033.1 GCA_031269355.1 Oscillospiraceae bacterium
GGGAGAAAACTCCTACGGAGTTTTTTTGAGTGAGTTACAGCTAGGCTGCGCTGCGCCTTCGGCTCCGCTTGCTACGCTTAAATTGCGATCCCCCTCCCAACCTCCCCCTGGGGATTGGAACGAAGGAACGAGGAACGATGGAACGTAATTTGCTTCCACCGTTCCAACCCCGAGGGGAGGTTGGGAGGGGAACCGCAGTTCCCTTCCCAAAGGAGCGACGCGACGCGCGTAGCCCCACCTCATTCGGGGCGGCGGGGCAGAGCCCCGCGCTATAAGAACGGAGGGCCGCAATGGCGATTGATTTTGACTGGTATTTCCCATTTAACTCGTCCGGCGGAGATCGGACGTGCGACGCGAACGACTTCGCGAGCTGGTTCGCCGCTAACCAAAGCGACGGCGTGCATCCGCAGCCTTCCACCGCGCTGATGGTTATGGCGTACTCGGGGTTCGACATATCCGTCGCGCCGGGCCGTTGCGTGATAAACGGCGAGCTGGGACGCGTGAACGAGGCGAAAATATTGACGCTCGACGCGCCGACGGGTTCTCAAAATCGGATAGATATAGTCGTCGCGCGGCTGAACGTGGAGGAGCGCAAGATCGAGCTGGAAGTCAAGAAAGGCGCCGCGTCCGCCTCGCCCGTGCCGCCGGCCTTACAAAGGGACGCGGACGCCTGGGAAATTCAGCTTGCGAAGATTACGGTGCTGTATAACGCCGCGTCGCTAAACGGATCGGTAATTCAGGACACGCGTCCGGACGCGGACGTATGCGGCATATCGGCGGGAATCGCGACGCTGGACGCCGCGCCGTTCTTCGAGCAAGTAGAGCGGCAGTGGGCGCTGCTAAAGGACCAGCAGGCGCAGGAGAGCCAGGCGGCGATGAACGCTAACCAGGGCGCGTGGGATCAGTGGTTCGCCAATATACAGGACGATTTGACGGGCGACGTATCCGGGCTGGCGGCGCGCGTAGAAACAATCGCGGCGAAGGTGAACGGCGTGTACTACGAGATATACCGGGGAAACGCGACCGTGCCCACGACGGCCTGGACTGCGCTGGAGAACGGGCTGTTCGCGGCGAGCGTCGTGAACGCGAACATTACGGACGCGACGGACGCCGAATTTTATGTGGATCCGAACGAATATCCGTTCCTGACGCTTTTGCCATTTGCCTTGCCCTACGCCGGGCATGCGACTATCTACGCCGAGCGGATGCCGAGCGTCGATTTTACTGGCACGCTTAAGGTGATCGGCTTGCGAGCGAACACATAGCTAGCGCGGCTACGTCTATTCGGGAGCGTCGGGGGCGAAACCCCTATCTAAAGGAGGCGGCATGGGAAGCTTCAGGATAATATATAGAGGCGAGGAAGGCGCGGGAGCGTATATGCGCGCGCGCGCGCTGACGTATAAACCGATAGGCGGAACCGGGGAGCCGCCGCCGATTGGCGCGTGGGTATGCGCGTATATACAGGACGTTCTATCCGACGCGCCTGACGGCGGCGGGATTACGGGCGGCCTGCCAAATAATCCGGGTAAGCCCGCGTTCTCGCCGGACGACATGTATCTGGCCGTGCCGTGCGCCGTATCGCCGTATCTCGCGCTGTACAAGAAAAACGGCGCGGGCGGGTATAACCAGATAGACGCGGGCAAGATCGACGTATACCCGACCGGCGCGGCGCAAAGCTGCGCGTTCTCGCCGGACGGGCGGTATTTGGCGGTCAACCATACCACCACGCCGTTTATTACGCTTTACAGCGTGTACGCGCCGGAGGACATATTCACCAAACAGCCCAATCCCGCGTCGCTGCCCGCCGGAAACGGGTTCTACGACTGTGCGTTTTCGCCGGACGGAAGCTGGCTGGCGCTGGCGAGGAGCGCGCAGCTGTATGTATACGCGTTTGCCGACGGTGTGCTTACGCTAAGGCAGCCGACGTCGCTGCCGGGCTACGAGGTGCGATCCGTCGCGTTCACGCCGGACGGCAAGTATCTGCTTATCGAGAGCGCGCGGACGAATTCCAGCACCTACTACAACCTTATGCGCTGCTACGCGCTGGCGTCCGGCACTCCTACGCTTTCAAACAGCAGCGACTACAGCACGACGAACAGCAGCGTGCGCGGACGCGGACTGGCGATATCGCCGCGATCGCCCGGCGGCGCGGCGGGATACTGGGGCGTCGACTCGCCCAACGGGACGAGCAAGAGCAGGAACACGTTCAAGCTATCCGAAGGCGGTGTGTTCACGCGCACCGCGAACGCGAGCAACACGACCGCGATGTTCGGCGCGCCGGTCGCCACGACGGGCGCGGGCGCGTTCACGCCGGACGGACTGCTGTATATTTATGCGCAGGATGCAAGCAAAAACATCTGCTTTTCCGCAGTGTCCGGCGGCGTGTACGCGGCGGGCACGTTTACGCCTGTGGCGGGCATGACGTACGCGACGGCGTTCAATATAGTGATTAACCACGCGGGCGACCGCGCGCTCGCCACTACGGTTAATACCGCCGCCAACGGCAACTATGTTTGGCTTGCGATTGACCAGCGCGTATATTTAGACGCGCTGACGAGCGGGTTTGCCGCCGCGCACGCGTATGACGATTTATGCGGCGTGGGTGTCACGGAAGCACCGCCGGACGCGCGGGGCGACGTGCTCGCGCAGTTCAGCGACGCGGCGAAGGATTTTTTCGGATTCCGCGACGACACGGTTAATGCGTGGCGCGCCTGATCGGACTTAAAGGAGCGGTCGAATGCCGATGAATATAAACGCGCCTAGGCTTGCGAAGGTCGAGTACAGGCGAATCGCCAAAGGAATTCCGGGAATCACAAGCGGTTTCTTCCTTGTAACGCCGCTTGACGGCGCGCCGACGGGCGCTATTCGGGCGGGCGAGATGTGCCTGCTGTTAACGTCAGACGGCTTATACATATTAAGGTATGTTCAAATAACTCCCGGACCCGGCCCCATAATAACGCAGGCGCCCGGATTTTATAACTATAATTATAACGGCTCGCTCGTCGGATTTCTCGCGCTTGCTCAGGACGACGGCTCGACGATAATTTACAGCCAGAAGCGCGACGGATATTATTGGCGGATTCAGACGCTGCCGGTATTGATAAATTACGTATGTATGCCGGACAGTACATACAACTTTATTTACCTGGTGAAGGTCAACGTCGGCTCAAGCGATATATACAGGTACGACGCGAATGCGGGAAGGTTTGAGTATTATGAGACGACAAACATCATGTTTGGCGGCGCGGGCAACAAGGTTGGATATGAGGTTACGCAAGTAATCCACTGCTTGTCGAAAGGGACGAAGGACATGCTGGCCGAACCGACGGTCGCCGGGCTTGCCGTCGCGGCGGAAAACCAGCACACGGACCCTGACAATGACATGGAGTGGGTTTCCGCAGACGTATACGACGGGCTGATCGACGCGCTATAGGAAGGGTGCGGTATGGGAACGGAGACGAAAACGCTGGAGCTGCGCGGCGTTGACGAACTGCTGAAAAAGCTGAACGGCGCGGATGGAAAAATCCGCGCGGCGATTGCGGCGGCGCTTGAAAAGAACGCGCTGGCGATCGTGGGCGCGGCGAAGCGGCGGGCGCCGGTCGATACGGGCGATCTGCGCGGCATGATCGGTTACAACGTAGACAGCGGCGCGCGCGGCGTGACCGCGACTATCTCGGCGCACACGGAGTACGCGGTGTACGTTGAGTTCGGCACCGGCGACGCGGGCGATAAAAACCACTCCGGAACAGATCCGGCGGCAAAACCGACCTATACGAGCGGATTTGCCGGTATGGACGCGTATCCGTACCTGTATCCGGCGTTCAAGGCGTACGAGAAGATCCTCAAAGATGATATCGCAAACGCGGCAAAATCCGCGCTGAAATAAGCCTGGGCGCAGCGCGGCCTAGGGCGTGTTCGAAAAATCTCTCGGTCTGAATGCACTGTCTTTTTATCCATCGCGGCGTCGCGCATTCGGTCGACGTAGCTCCACTACGCCTCCCTCATGGCTCCTTGCGCTGAATAAAAATCCAGCACATTC
>JAISZG010000056.1 GCA_031269355.1 Oscillospiraceae bacterium
AGTTTGCGTGCGAGGCCTCCAATAAATGTGGCTGAAATAGCCGCGCAGTTTGGCGGCGGCGGACACGCGCTCGCGGCAGGCTGCACGTTGGAGCCTCCGCTGGAGCAGGCGATTGATCGGATGTATCAGGCAATAAATAAATCATTAAATAGTATTATTATTTAGCCGGAGTATAATATAATTGAATGGTTTTTTAAATATAATAAAACCACCCGCTATGACTTCAAACGACGCGGTGTCTTTTATAAAGCGTAGGATTGGACGCGTTAAGATAGGTCATGCCGGAACACTCGACCCAGAAGCTGCGGGGGTACTGCCCATCATGGTTGGCAGCGCCACGCGGTTGTTCGATGAACTGGCGGATAAGCAAAAAGAGTATATCGCAAAATGGATGCCCGGAGCCGCTACTGATACTCAAGACTCGACGGGACGGGTGATCGCGCGCTCCGAGCGCATTCCGACGATCGAAGAGTTGAATGCGGTTCTGTCTCGTTTTATCGGCGAGGTGCATCAAACGCCCCCTCAATATTCAGCGATTAAGGTGAGCGGTATGGCTGCGTACGAGCGTGCCAGACGAGGCGAGCAAGTGCCTCTCGCAGAACGCTCGGTGAGGATTGATAAACTGAAGTGGATTGAGGATGGCGAAACTGCTGACGGCGGCAGGATGCTTCACGTGGTATGCGGGCGCGGCGTATATGTGCGAACGCTGTGCGAGGATATCGGAAAGGCGGTCGGCTGCGCGGCGCATATGGCGTTTCTGCTAAGGATCCGATGCGGCGCATTCGATATTGAAAATGCCCATACTCTCGAGGAATGCCTGTCGGCGTTTTCCGCAGACGACCCGTCCGCGCTAGCCGGACTGCTGCTGCCGCTTGATTTCCCGCTGCAGCATTTGCCGAAATACGATATTTTATCGAACTGGCGTGAGCGCGCTCGAAACGGACATCCTGCTCCCTATCAAACGCTCTCCCCCATCCCCAAATCGGGCGACGCGGGATCGCGTGTGCGGTTATACCTGGACGGCACGCTCGCAGGAATCGGCATAGTTGGCGCGATAGACGTTTCGTTCCGACCAATTCTTATAAAATGATGAATAAATCCAACCGTATCCTCCTGACAACGGAGCGCGCTATAGACGATCCACGCCGTGCTGTGATAGCACTTGGATTATTTGACGGCGTTCACATCGCCCACGCGGAACTGATCCGCCGCGCGAAAGCGGCTGCGGATTCTCGCGGCGGCGTACTGCTCATTCATACGCTAAACAGGCATCCGATGGAAATATTTTCTCCCGAACGCGCCCCTCTCGCGTTGATGCCGCTCGCAGCGAAAGTTCGTAGATTGTTTGACTTAGGCGCATCCGTTGTGCTTACCCGATCGTTCGATCCGTCGTTTGCGCGCATTCCGCCTGACGAATTCATTCGATCTCTTGCGGAGCGTTATCATCCAAGCGACTTATTCGTTGGATATAATTATTCATTTGGGCGCGATGGCTCGGGTACGCCGGATCTTCTCAGCAAGCGTAGCGGCGAATTTGGTTACAGCTTACATGTTCTCAAAGCGGAAAAATATGAATACGCCGCAGTATCGTCAACCCGCGTCAGGCAGGCGCTGTCTATCGGCGATTTGCTTATGGCGAACCGATTGCTTGGTCGGCCATATGAATTATACGGTCGTATAAATGAACGCCGCGAACTGATACTGCCGGGACGTTTTGCGGTTCCTCATCCGGGAAAATACTTAGTTTCGATGGATGGGCAGCACATAACGGCTATAGTGACGCCGGATCGGAGTATTGAAATTGGATCTAAAGATATACTGCCGACATCCAGGCTGAATCGCATTCAATTCATTTCTAAATTATAATATTTATATTTAATGCCGACATAAACGGAGTATGCCTATCATCGATAAACTACGCATACTCCGTTATTCCACGTGAAACAATGTTATGAATTTTAATTATTATTTAGTTTGTCGAGAACTTGGGAAGTTTTATTTACCACATTATCCGCTGTAAATCCATATTTAGCAAACAGTTTTTTCGCCGGGCCGGACGCGCCAAATCCCTCCATACGAATTATGGTTCCATCCAATCCGACATATTTCCACCAACTTTGCCCTATCGCCGCTTCCATCGCAACCCGCGCGCGAACGGCGTTTGGCAATACGGATTCGCGATATTGAAGCGGCTGCTCGTCAAAAATCTCCATGCATGGAATTGAAACTACGCGCGCGTCAACATTCTTTCCGCGAAGTATTAATTGAGCTTCGATCATCTGCTCAACCTCTGAACCGGAAGCCAGAAGTATCGCATCCGGAATATCCTTTATTGAATCCGAAATAATATAGCCGCCCTTCATCGCTTCACGTCCGCTGTTCGGATAAAGAGGCAGATCCTGGCGCGTCAGCACAAGGCAAGTCGGCCTATTTTCAGTCAACGCGGTCAGCCAGCCCGCAACTACCTCGCGGCTGTCCGCCGGACGAAATACCAGCATACCCGGCACGGCTCTAAGGCTGTCGAGATGTTCTACCGGTTGGTGGGTCGGGCCGTCCTCTCCCACGCCGATCGAGTCGTGCGTAAGTATATAAGGAAGCGATAATTTCATCAGTGCGGACAATCGCATCGCGCCGCGCATATAATCGCTGAACACGAAGAACGTCGCGCAGTACGGGCGAAGTCCGCCATGCAGCGCGATTGCGTTGCAAATCGCGGCCATAGCGTGCTCTCGCACTCCAAAGTGCATATTCGATCCTGCTCGATTCTCCGCTGAAAAATCGGAGCGTTTTTTCATATCAGACTTGTTTGACGGCGCAAGATCAGCAGACCCGCCAAACAAATTAGGCAGCCGCTCCGCCAGTCTGTTAAGCGCTACTCCGCTGCTGTTGCGCGTCGCCATTTTGCCCTCGAACGCCCACAGCGATTCGTCGTCTACGCCCGCGGGCAGTTTGCGATCATTCCACGCATCCAATCCCGCCGATTTCTCAGGCGTCTGCCGACAAATCTTTTCCCATTCAACCTGCCATTCCGCGCCTTTTTCGCGCATGTTCATATATTCACGCACATCGTCAGGCACGACGAACGATTGTTCCGGATCGAATCCAAACTCGCGCTTTGTCGCCTTGAGCGCATCCACTCCAAGTGGTTCGCCATGGGCGCTCGCTTTCCCGGCCTTTGGACTGCCATATCCAATGATTGTCGGGCACACGATCAGCGACGGTCTATCGTCCGCCTTCGCTTCCCGAATCGCATTTTCAATTGCGTCGGCGTCGTTTCCATCCGTCAGCTCAATCACATGCCAACCGTACGCGCGGAATCTCGCGGGAACATTTTCGCGGAACGAGATATCAGTGTCGCCCTCAATCGATATTTCATTATCATCATATAATACAACTAATTTGCCAAGTTTAAGCGTACCCGCCAAAGAAGCCGCTTCAGATGAAACGCCTTCCATCATATCTCCGTCTCCGCAAATGCAATATGTATAATGATCCACTATATTAGCTTCAGGCGTGTTGAATTCCGCCGCGAGGCGCGCTTCCGCGATCGCAAAACCGACCGCGTTCGCCATCCCTTGCCCAAGCGGCCCCGTAGTCGTTTCGACTCCGGGGGTATGGCGATATTCAGGATGCCCCGGCGTCAGGCTGTCCAGTTGACGGAACTGTTTAATTTCATCCAAAGGAATATCATAACCCGTCAGATGAAGTATTCCGTACAACACTGCGGAACCATGTCCGCCGGAAAGCACAAATCGATCGCGATTCTTCCATGACGGATCGGCGGGGTTGTGGCGCATCACCCGTCTGAAAAGAGTAACTACCATCGCGGCCGTTCCCATCGGCATCCCCGGATGTCCTGAATTCGCCTTCTGAACGGCGTCCGCCGCAAGCAGCCGCAATGTGTGGATGGATTTAAGTTCTATATCTTTCATCTGCATTCCTCCATATTATTATATTATATATTTATTCCAAGAACACTAGGGCGTGTTCGAAAAATATCTCGAGGCTGAATGTGCTGGATTTTTATTCAGCGCAAGGAGCCATGAGGGAGGCGTAGTGGAGCTACGTCGACCGAATGCGCGACGCCGCGATGG
>JAISZG010000084.1 GCA_031269355.1 Oscillospiraceae bacterium
TAAACGGATGATGTCCCGACGCAATGATAGCCGCATAACTCCACGCGATAAGCGCGGCGCTCGCAAATCCGGCTGCGTATTTGCGCCAGCCTCCGCGCGCGTCGTTCCTCACGCCCGCCACAGGAACGCTCACGAGGATACCAATCGCCAGCGACGCGATCGCCTTTATATTCAGCGGCTCAATTAAGCGCGAAACGCGTACGTAATTGAGCGCGTGAAAATCAAACATGCTTACGATATACTCGCCAGCCTTTGCAAGATCGCTCGATCGGAACAGCGCAAAGCCGATTATAACAATCATTAGCACATATATATGCGCGAGCGGACGCGGCATGCGATCCGCGCGAATCCAATTCGCTCGCTCCAATATTACAAACAATCCGTTCCATAATCCCCACAGTATAAACGTCCAGGCAGCGCCATGCCATATGCCCGTGCATATGAACACGACGGCGACATTTCGCAGCGTACGCGCCCTGCCGCCGCGATTGCCTCCCAACGGAATATATATATATTGTGTGAACCATTTCGTAAGCGTGATATGCCAGCGTTTCCAGAAGTCGCCCATGGAGCGCGCGGCAAGCGGCATGCGAAAGTTCTCCGGAAAATCGAAGCCAAGCATCTTCCCCAGCCCAATGGCCATACGCGAATAACCTGAAAAATCCAGATATATTTGCAGCGTGTACGCAACCGCGCCAATCCATGCGAGCGGCGCGCTTCGCGCATCCGCCGGGCAATCGAACGCGGCGTTCGCCAGCTTGGCCAGCTCGTCCGCCAGCAGTGTTTTTTGAGCCAAGCCGCAGGCGAACACGCGCAGCCCAACGGCGGCGCTCGGCCAGCTCATTTTGTTAACTTTCAATTGAGCGGCGGCATCGCGCCAATTGAGTATGGGACCCGCTATCAGCTGCGGAAACAAACAAATATATAATATAAGATCCAATGGATTGCGGCACGGTTCAGCGCGGCCTGCCCGCACGTCCAGCGTATAGGACAGCGCCTGGAATGTGAAGAATGAGATGCCCAGCGGAAGCGCGGCAGCAGGCTCGGGAATCGCGATCGGATCTGCGCCTTTCAGAAGAACGTTCAATAAAACATTCAACAGAATATTCAACCCGCGCACAACAAACCCCGCGTACTTGAACCAGCCAAGAACGCCTATATTGAACGCGACAGCAGCGGCGGTCGTTAATCTTGAACGCGTTCTCGACGCGCTTAAATAACCAAACGAAATCGCCCAATTAAACAACGCGCTGACGATAAGCAGCGCCGCGTTCCATCCTCCTCCCCACGCGTAGAACGCAACGCTCAGTACTATCAGCAAAGCGTTGCGCAAGCGCGGCGCGCGAAAAATCGCGCATAACCCAACCGCCGTCGGCAAGAATATCGACAAAAATACAGGAGATGGAAACAGCACGTCAATCCACTTGAGTATTATTGAACAGGAAGAACGCTTCGACCATCAGGCTTTCAGTATCAACGCGGGCGCCCTGTACATCTCCGCTTTGTTCGGAGGCTTCGGGAGCAGCCTCCCCGTCTAACTGGAATACCAAAATCGGCGATGTATCCGGATCGCCCAGCGCGTAGAGCATCTGATTATAATCTAAGATATAATTAGTTCCGTACGCCAGTTCTACTTCCGCCATTGAATCGCCTATTCCGACGCCGCGCTCGGTCGTCCAAATTCCTCCTATTACCAATATCGATTCAAGCATATCGATTCCGTCCGGCCCGCTGGGATATGTCGCGAACACCAGCTCCTCGTTTGAATACTCGCGATCCAGCCCGTTAAATAAGCATGCCTCACACTCGATCATGGCGAGTTCCCCCGTCGTCGCTTCTACCGCTTCTACAAACAACGACGCCGGTGTATTAAGCGCAAATACAGTTTCTCCCAGCCGGAACAGGAAATCCTCCGCCGTCAACGGCTCGGGCGCATCGTCGGCAACCGCAGCCGCGTCGGCAATCGAATAAGGCATAAGCAATATCATAATCGTTATTAATAACGCCGCAATTCGATAGGCATGCTTGGCCGCACTGTATTTGTTACTCATCAGCGTATTCCTTTCAACTCATATTAAGCGAAGCGCGCGCCATACCCGCATAGAGCAGCGAGTATATATATTCGATAAATATGCCGTATATAGAGAGAATATGCGCGGTATTCTTAGATTTTATATATTCATATTGGGCAGCGGGTACGGGGCGCAGGCTCGTGCCCGCTAATTGATACCTTCCGCTTTGGCTTCATGCTTGGCTTCATGCTCGAGCGCGTCCAGCATAGCGCGGCATGCGACCGCGCGATGACTGACGCGATTCTTTTCCGATTCGTCCATCTGCGCGAACGAAACACCGTCGCGGTAAAATAGCGGGTCGTATCCAAAGCCGCCTTCTCCCGCAGCCGCAAAGCCGATTTCCCCGGCGCATTCGCCCGATACTATAATCGTTTCCCGATCAGGGCGCGCGAACGCCAGCGAACATACAAACTTCGCAAGCCGTGGGGCGGTAGCGCCTTCCAGGCGCTCAAGCAGCAGTCGGTTGTTGGCCGCGTCGTCTCCATGCCGTCCGGCGTAGCGCGCCGAATATACGCCCGGCGCGCCGTCCAGCGCATCGACTTCCAGGCCTGAATCATCCGCCAGCGCGGGCAGGCGAAGCCGTCGGCACACCTCCTCGGCCTTCTGCCGCGCGTTTTCGCGGAAGGTATCCCCATCCTCCGCAATTTCTCCCTCCCACCCAATTTCATCCAGCGTTATCAGTTGAAAACGATGATTCATCAGCGCGGCCAGCTCGCGGGTCTTGCCCTTGTTGCGGCTCGCCATCACAACCATATCTCCCGGCTGATTCGAAACAATGTTCATTCCGACGTCTGTTCGCACCATAAAGTTGAACCACCTTTAATATTATTTATTAAAATATATTAATATAAATAAAAGCGCGGCAGACTAGCCGCGCGTCGCTTCGCTCCTTTTGGAAGTGGAAGCTTTGCTGCGCTGCGTCTTCGGCTACGCTTGCTACGCTTAAATTGCGATTCCCCTCTGGGCCTTCCCCTGAGGATTGGAACGAGGAACGGTGGAACGGGATTCGCTTCCCCCCCCCGTTCCATCGTTCCTCGTCCCTTCGTTCCCCCGTTCCATCGTTCCAATCCCCAGGGGGAGGTTGGGAGGGGGATCGCAATCCCCTTCCCAAAGGAGCGAAGCGACGCCTGCCGCAATCCATATAACAAACGGAGTATAGGCACGGTATTATCCGTAGCGATCCTCGCCTGACCGGCTTTAATCGATCTCTATCACATCTGAAAATTGAACCGCCGCCTGCTCCACGCTATTGACGAACGTCGGCTTCTCCAATATTCCCGGCGTGAACGGCTGGCCGTTTACCAGCATTTCAACGTGATTGACGCCCGGGTACTGCATACACGTTAGCATCAGCGCTCGAAGCGCCTGCTGTCCGCCATCCGACGATGCGGTGAGCAGCGCGAATTCCTCGCTGAAGTTTATTGTCGCGACACCATCGGCGACGGTTACGTCAATCAATCCCGCGTCTGTAGGAAGCGCGCCTCGCAGCCCGGTTTCCGGCTTTGGCCCTTTGCACAGTTCAAGAACGGCTGTATTTATATCGGACGGGCTGAACACAGCGCGCGTAACTGGTACGAGCACGCGCCCATTCTCCGCCGGAAAATACAGCCGTACAAGCTGCGCGCCGGTAAGGCTCGCGCCGGTTTGCACGCTTTCCAGGTTAAGCAGCTTTCCGGTAAGCTCACCGGAAATATCCGTGCCGTGGGTCAGCTTGCTGCGCTTCTGACCGCCTACCAGGAACTCGACGGATTCTACGGTATCGAACTGGGTCAACGTTTGCACTATCGCCGATACCATCGCCGTTTCCCTCTCGACGTCCGGCAGGTTCAGCACGTTGGCGCTCAAGTCGATTCGCGCCTTGCCGTCCGTGATATCCAAATCAAACGTAGTCTCATCGGGAATCACGGTGGAGAGACCCAGGCGCGCGGCTTGCAGATCGTTCGTGTCGTTTGCGATCATAAGCGAAAGCGTCGCCTTTGCAATGCCGTCTGTCTTTTCGACTTGACGGGTGACCGGCACGAGGTATCCTTCCGCGTCGCTGTAATAGACCGTCGTATTCTGAACCGGTCCGGTGAGCGGCGCCGCCGTACTGACGTCGGGCAGGGTTTGGTCATAGGGAACGGAGTATTGATCTACCGGATAGGAGGCTGGTGCGCCGATTGCCGCCAGTAGCAGCACAAGCGCCGCTGCTCCGGCTATGAGCAATCTTTCCAGATCCGCGCGCTTGAAGGATATCTTCGTTAGCTTCACCTTGATCACTCCTTTACGTTTGGAAGCCTATGAATTGAATCCGTTGGATATGATAGTTTCCCGCGCCGGTTGGAAACGAGCGGACGAGGAGCTTAGACGGCGCTCTGCTTCGCTGCTTTGGGAAGCGGAGACGCGGCGCGCGCTCGGCGGCTTTCTATCTCGCGCTGAGCACCGCCGCGCGCCTTGCCATCGCGGGCACGGATTGAGCGAAAGCGGCGCGAATAGCCGGTATCGCCTTAATCGTCGTTTCATAACCGATATCGACAAATTGATCCATACGGTCAAACGAGAACGTACCGCTGCCTTCGGGCAGTATGATCTCAAGCAGATACGTTGCTTCCTGACGCTGACGCCGCTCCATCTGCTTGCCTACCGCGCTTATCATAGAGCGCGCTACGCCCATAACATTGTCGGGATGCTGCGTATCCTCGCCCGCCACATGCAGGCTGACGCCCAGCACTCGGCTTTCGCCAAGCTGCCTGACGGACGATATGGGAAGATTCTGCAATACGCCGCCGTCCACCATCATGCCGCTGTCTATTTCCTTTGGCGCGAATACGATAGGGATCGACGTGGACGCACGTACAGCCTGCGCGATGCTGGCGTCGCGCTCCCAATGATCTAGCCCGCGGTCGCGCGGCAGGCGCGACGTATAAAGAACAAGTTCTCTTGATATAAGATCTACCGACGGAATTACAAGCGGCAGCCGCGCCTGCGCCAGCATTGCGCCTTCAAGGTGATCATTCATAAGCTTCTCGAGGCGGTTGCCTTTGAATACGCCCAAATAATGCAAATCGCGATGAGCGAACCAATGCGTCACCAAGCTCATAATGCCGGTTATATTAAGGTCAAGCAATTTTGGGCCTAGCTGAGTCACGTCCGCGAAAAGCTCTTCCACGTCTGAAAGCTGTCCGCGCCACCCATACGCCGCCGCGATCATAGAACCCGCGCTTGTACCGCCTATCGCGCTTGGTATAATTCCGTATTCGTGCAGCGCTCGCAGCACGCCAAGGTGCGCCGCTCCAAGCGTGCCGCCGCCTTCCAGAGCCAGTCCGTACATTCCTATACCTCCTAGAGCAGATCTTTGCAAACATATGCGCGCGCGGCATGAGGGATGCATTCATATGGGATGCGCGCGTCGCTTCGCTCATTTGGGAATGGGAATTACGTTTGCGCGATTATTCAAACACGATCTGATATCGATACAGTTAACTACTCAATGGTATGTCAATCATGATACAACAAAAATCAAAACAAACCTCAATCCACTGTTCGGCATACCAATATATCGTATCGCGCATCACCCGATGATGGGAGTATGATTATGGATCGTATATGGATCACCAACGCGGAAGAGCTTGCCCGGATTGGGCGCGACCACGCATTCCCCGCTAACGGCGACTACATTCTCGCGAATGATATAGCCGTTTCGGGAGATTGGGTGTCGCTGCCCGGGTTGGAAGGCGTTAAGCTTGACGGCAACGGACATCGTATCGGTCCGCTGAGCATGCCGCTTTTCTGGTCTCTGGAGGACGCGTCTATACGCAACGTCGTGTTGGATCTGTCGATCCATACGCGCGGCGATCCGACGCCGAACGGTTATGGGGCTATAGCGGGGCTAACCCAAAGCGCATATCGAACGCTGGTGGAAAACTGCACCACGTACGGCGCCGTGGAGGGTTACTTTGCCGTCTCGGGATTGTGCGGTAACCTTAACGACTGCGACGTTATCGGCTGCGTCAACTATGCTGCGCTGCGCGTTGAAAGCGCGGGAGCGGGCGGAGTAGCGGCGTTCGCGAACAACACAAACTTTTTTCATTGCCGAAACCATGGATCTATCATATCCTCAGACGCGCAGCCGCGGCTAGGCCTGGGAGACGTCGGCGGCATCTGCGGCACGCTGTGGGCTACCTGGGACAGAATTGAAACGACATACGCCGTGGTGGACTGCTTTAACGACGGCGAGATCACGTCCTACCGGACAGGCGGCGGGATTATCGGATTCCTGCGCGGAGGAGACCGCATCCAGCTTGAGGTGCTCCGCTGCGTAAATCGCGGAAAAATCCGCCCAAGCCTGCGCGCTCAGGACGACACGCTGGGCGGGGTTCTGTTTGGCGGAATCGTCGGGCAGGGAGTGACGTTTTCCCGAATTCAGGATTGCCTGAACAGCGGAGACGTCAGCGGACGCGGATCGGTCGGCGGTATCGTCGGCGAGGCGCGCCACCCCAAATGGGGCTGGCACAGCGTGGCCGATCAACCGCCTGCGGCATACAGCAATCGCATAGAAAGATGCGAAAATCAAGGCAGCGTAAATCTGCTGCGCCATCCGCCAATCGAGGGAAGCATAGTGCCCGAGAATCCCGACCTGGAGGACGCGCCTATGAAGGCTGGCGGTATCGCAGGCGCGGTTATGTTCATCGGATGCGTGTTCGACTGTGAAAACCACGGCGCCGTGCAATCCGAGAGTATGTACACCGGCGGCATAGTAGGGCTTGTGCGAACGGGCACGGTTGAAAAGTGCGAAAACAAAGCCCCCGTGCAAAGCGCAGCCGCGTACGCCGGAGGGATCGCAGGATGCGTCGACCGCATATTGGATCACGAAATGTTCCCCCTTCCGCCAGGCCGCAACATAGGCCGGTTGGAGGAATGCTTCAACAGAGGTCCGGTGCGCGCTCAGGCGGACGGGGTAGGCGGAGTATCAGGCTGCCTGCTCAACGGATCGGACGCGCTGGAATGCCGCAACTGCGCGGAGATCATAAGTCACGGAGATTATGTCGGCGGAATCGTCGGCTACGCGGCTCTTCGCGATACGATAGCGGCAAATCACATCGAATCAAGCTTGATGACGGGCCCTTCTATAATCGGCGGCGCGCATGTTCACCGCATACTTGGCGGTCGGGACAGCGCGGCTTCCGTTACGCTGGACGCGAATCAAGCCGCGCCGGATACGCTGATTACCGGCGACAACACTACGGACAGCGGGATCTGCTACGAGGCGCAGGTGGTGCGCTTGGATGATCCTCTGTTCAGTCCGGACGGGTTTCAGGGAGACGCCCTGGTATGCGGACGTTCCAAGCGATTGGATCGCTGCTGCGGCTGCGTGGACACCGACACGCCCGAGCGCGCGGTATAACATATTACACGGCGGCATAGCCCCGCACCCGCTCACGTGCCGTTCACGCGCCCCTCGCGCCGTTGTACTTTTTCCGGATTCCATGCCGCTAACCCGTGACGCGAAGAAGGGGTACGGCATACCCATAGTAAGGGATCGGAAAACGTACCGCAAATGATAGGATGAATCGGGAGTAACAGAAGCCTGCGGCATTAAGCCAAATACGGACTCTCGATTCGCCTTGAAGCTCACGCTACATACGTGCCGCGCGTCTCGCGGCTTAAGTACAAATGAGAACGCGCATGCCCGCGCATCCGCGTCCAATTAAACGGGGGCTATGCCCCCGACGCCCCCGAACAAAGCGGGGATGCGCCCCGCACCCGCGAACGCGGAAGCTTATTATCTCGACAGGAAGGTGTAATATATGTCAAATTGTGGAAGTTTTTACGGCTCCTACGCGGATTATTACAAAAGCTATTTCGGAAATAACTACCCCTACATGGGATATGGCCAAAACAACGGCTGCGCTTGCAGCTCCTGCGCCAACGCCGGTGGCGGCGCCTATGCCGGTTATCCGTACGGCTCCGACAGCTGCTGCGGCGGCGGATTCGCGGCGGGACCCGGTCTGTATGACAGCCGATGCTTCATCCCGATAACACTTGATGACTGCGCACCAGCGGGGGGGGCACGAACCACGACCCGCACCTCGATCAGCGATGAAATCGGATCAATTATTACCGGAGATGAAGACGCCATAGACGGCAGTACCTACACAACGTATGACACAACGATCGATGAAACAAACGTAGATACGTGCGAAGAGATCACCGCCTTTGGCGGCGGTCATAATGCGGGAGAATTGGATCAGGCTCTATGCGGCCAACTGCATAACAACCTAGTGCCGATTAACTCGATGGATGCGCATCTTGGTGTTAGACTGTATGAAGACGGCATACGGATCGATCGGGACGGTACATATGAAATTCGCCTGTTTGGCAACTTCTCCTATTCGGAAAATTCTTACATCGAATGGCATATTTATGCCGACGAACAGGCATTGGACTCGACAGCCGCGTCCATGAACGCTTACGCTAACGAAACGAGATCATTTGAGCGCACCGCCATCATATACCTAAACGCGGGAACCGTCCTGCATGTGTATGCTTCGCCGGAGGAAAAGGGCACGCTGTATGTGCGTCCGAACGGCGTATCAATTACGCTCAAGAAGCTCTCAAACTAAACGGAAACATAATTGCGCCCGGTTCGTCGCATTGACGAGCCGGGTCTTTTTGCGCGCCGCGCGTCAATTCCTGTGGCCTGCTCGATTATTGGCCGCCGCTTTCCCTGCCCTTTCCATGGTAATACTTCGCATTGCTTGCATTCTTCGACACTAGTTTGTATAATCAGACTGAATTTTCGTGCGGGGGTGACGAAGTTTGCCCGGAAAGAAAAAAAATATGCTTATACTGCCTGCGCTTCCATTGCGCGGTATAATGGTTTTCCCCACAATGCTAGTTCATTTCGACGTGGGGCGCGATAAGTCCGTCGCGGCGCTGGAAGAAGGATTCGCCGCAGATCAGCGGGTTTTCTTCGTCGCGCAAATTAATCAACAGGAGCAAAACCCTACTAGCCAGGATTGCTACCAGGTTGGCACAATAGCGATTGTAAAGCAAGTAACCCGTATGCCCGATAAGACGACCCGTATACTGGCGGAAGGATTGGAGCGCGCGCGTATCCGAGCCGTGCTGCAGGAAGAACCGTTCATGCGGGTTAAGCTTACTCGCGTGCGAAACACGATATCCGCCGACGAAGCCGAGCTTACCGCGCTGGCGCGCAGTGCAAAGCGGTATTTGGAGGAGCTTGCCGACGAAAGCGGTAGACTGCCGCCCGACGCCGTCGCGTCGATATGCGAGGTGGAAGACCCCGCTCAGCTCGCCGATATTATTGCCGCGAACGCGCTTGTTCGAATCGAACATCGCCAGCGCGTACTGGAAATTCAAGACGTTGCGAAGCGGCTTGAAACGCTGTGCGCAATTCTGGCGCAGGAAAAGCAGATAGCGTCGCTTGAACGCAGCGTGCAAACGCGAATCCAGCAGCAGATAGAAAAACATAACAGGGAATCTTATTTACACGAACAGCTGATAGCCATTCGCGGCGAGCTTGGCGGGGACGACCCCGACTCTCCCGGTCACTCTCTCAGAAAGCAATACGCCGAGCGCCGCGAATCAATGCCGCTCGAAGCGCGTGAAAAGGTCGAGCGCGAATTGGGCAGATTGGATCGGCTGCATCCCGACAGCCCTGAATCCGGCGTCGTGCAAAACCGGCTTGAATGGATCCTTTCCATGCCATGGGAAGCGCCGGTCGAACCTCCGCCCGATATATCGACCGCGCGCTCTATGCTTGAGGAGGATCACCACGCGCTAGAGAAAGTCAAGCAGCGCCTGATAGAATTCCTCGCCGTGCGCTCTATGAGCGGCGGATTGAAAAATCCGATACTTTGCCTGGTCGGACCGCCCGGCGTCGGCAAGACGTCCGTCGCGCAATCGGTAGCGCGCGCTATGGGGCGTCCGTTTGTTCGAATGTCGCTTGGCGGAATGCGTGACGAAGCCGAAATCCGGGGCCACCGCAGCACATATATAGGCGCGATGCCGGGCGGGCTGATATCGGGCGTACGCCGCGCGAAGGCGGCAAACCCCGTGTTTTTGCTGGATGAAATAGACAAGCTCTCCGTCGGCGTTCAAGGCGACCCGGCCGCAGCGCTCTTGGAGGCGCTTGATCCCGAGCAGAACCGCGCGTTCCGCGATTTGTTCCTGGACGTGCCGTTCGATTTATCGCGCGTTATGTTTATCACCACCGCGAACATGGCGGATACGATTCCAAGCCCGCTGCTTGACCGCATGGAAATGATAGAGATCCCAAGCTATACGAATTTAGAAAAGCTTGAGATAGCGCGGAAATATCTGCTGCCCAAGCAGCGCTCGGCGCATGGAATGAACGCGGCGAAGCTTCGCGTCACAGACGCAACGCTCGACGCTATTCTGGCGCTTTACACTCGAGAAGCGGGCGTGCGCGAACTCGAAAGGAACATTGCCGCTATATGCCGCAAAGCGGCATGTTCGCTAATGGAAACCGGGAAGAAATCGATTACGATCGCGCCGAAGCTGCTGGATTCTATGCTTGGGCTTCCGAAGTACTCGAGGGATCATATTGAAACCGCGCCGATGTGCGGCATTATAAACGGACTTGCATATACGATGGCGGGCGGCTCGACGCTGCAAGTGGAATGCGCCGTCGCGCTTGGATCGGGCAAGCTGGAAATAACCGGAAATCTGGGCGACGTTATGCAGGAATCCGCGCGCGCGGCAGTCAGTTTTATTCGCTCGCGCGCGGTCGCGTTAGGGCTTAGCCCCGATTTTTATCAGAAGACGGACATACATATCCACGTGCCGGAAGGCGCGGTGCCCAAGGACGGCCCGAGCGCAGGCGTCGCGCTGACATGCGCTATCGTCTCCGCTCTTACGGGGCGGCCCGCGCGTCAGGACGTCGCGATGACCGGCGAGATTACGCTCCGCGGGCGAGTGCTTCCAATTGGAGGCGTGCGCGAGAAAGTCCTCGCCGCATATCGAGCGGGCGTCCGCGTCGTACTTTTACCTGCGGAAAACCTGCGCGATTTATGCGAGGTGCCGGAACAGGCTAGAAGCCACATGGATATTCGCGCGCTGAATAATATTGACGACGCGCTGAAATGCGTGCTTCTCGAAAGGGAAGCCGCGCAGGCGGTTCGCGAACCGGTATATCCCATCGGCCGCTATTCCGGAACGGCTTATCCCGCCGCGTGCGAAGAAATGGTATGAATATCAAAAGGAGCTGCGCGTGGAAATACAAAAGGCTGAATTCATTACGTCACTTGACGATTATATCGAGCTGACCACTCCCCCGCTTCCGGAAATCGCGGCGGCGGGAAGAAGCAACGTGGGCAAAAGTACGCTGCTCAACCGCGTATGCAATAGGAAGGGTTTGGCGCGCGCCAGCTCCTCGCCTGGCAAGACTAGGCTTCTTAACGTATATAGAATTAACGACGCGCTTCATTGGTTCGACCTGCCGGGGTACGGCTTCGCAAAGGCGTCGAAGGTTGAACAGGCGCGTTGGTCGTATAGGGTGGAATCTTACTTTCGCAGAACCAACGCTGTTAAAATGATTCTGCACCTTGTCGACGTGCGCCACGAACCGACCGAGGACGATCGCATGATGAGCAATTTCCTAAAAACGGTGGGCATCGATCACGTGACAATCGCGACAAAATCCGACAAAATAAGCCGCGCGCAGCATATGAAACAGGTTCATCTTATATCGCGGACGCTCCAGGTACAGCCGTGGGAGATCATCCTGTTTTCCGGCGAGGATGGAACCGGCGTGGATAAAGTGCGCGAACTGATGGCGAAGGTCGTCGAGCCATAATAATAAGGTAAGAACTCCTTCGGAGTTTTTTGAGTTTGCCGAAAGCTAGCCGCATCTTATACGCCGCCTGCCGCGCCTAAATTGATGGCGCAGTCAGGCGGCGATAAAAGATGCCATTGCTTCACTTCATAACTGGCGAATTTCCCCCGGCGAATTTTTGACCATAACAAATTTATGATAATGGCGGCAACCCGCATGGATACTGGCTTCTTGCGGATTGTCATTTTTGTTTTTGCGGAGCCGACACACTCCGAAAAACTGATATTATACCAAACTCCGTTTAAGCGGAGTTTGTTTTGTGTTGCGCGATTTGCAAACGCCACAAGCGGACAATCCTTCGAATCGGGTGATGTGACGCCAACTTCGCGCATAACATGAATCGCAGCACCACATTGGTCTGGGCATCGGGGTAGAGCCCCCGTCTAAATGGAGGCGACGCAAATGAAACAAGCGGACTGGCGGCAAACTCTAGATTCGTATTTTCCGCCTGAACTACGGCAGCTCGTCCGGTCTCTCAGCCAGAAGGACGCCGCTCGCGTTACGGAAATCCGCATACGTGCCGAACAACCGGCGCTTATCTTCGCCGGCAAGGAGCGCATAAAAACATCGAAGTGGATACCTGCGGGCAGCGACGTGCAGTCGTTCTCTCAAGCGCTTCTTGGACACTCTATGTACGCACGGGCGGAGGAACTGCGCGGCGGATATGTAACGCTGCCCGGCGGTTCACGCGCGGGATTGTGCGGGCGAGTGGTGATGGAAAACGGGAAATCACATCATATGCAGGATATTTCGTCCATAGCGCTGCGCATCGCAAGGCCTGTTCCCGGGTGCGCGGACGCGCTGATGCCGATTATAACGGAGAATGGCAAACCCCTTCGCGCGCTGCTGTTCGGAGCGCCGGGGTGCGGTAAGACGACGGTGCTGCGCGATATCGCGAGGCAGCTGGCGCTAAGCGGGCTGCAGGTGGGAATAGTGGACGAACGCAGCGAGGTGGCGGCGTGCGTGCACGGCGTGCCGCAGCTGGACGTGGGCCCGTCTACCGACGTGCTGGACGCATGCTCGAAAGCGGAAGGAATGATTCTGCTTATACGAGTATTCTCGCCGGACGTATTAATCGCCGACGAAATCGGCAGAGCAATGGACGCGGAAGCCATCGACGAAGCTTCCCGCTGCGGTGTCGCGGTGATAGCGACCGCGCACGCCGGAAGCATGGAAGAATTGATGCAGCGCCCTATTACCGGAACGCTGCTGCGCCAGCGTTCTTTCGATCGGTATATTCAATTGGGAGAGAAGGGCGAACTTCTCAAAGCGTGGAACGGCACTTTCGGAGTATTGACGATGCCCGCTGATCCGATAGCGCTCGCACAGGAGCGCGCTATATGAACATGATCCGATTCGCTTGCGCGGCAATGGCTGGGATAGGATGCGCGCTGGTCGGCGCACGGCTGGCGCGCGGGCTTACGCTGAGGGAAGAAACGCTGGACGCATGGCTTCGCGCATTGGACGCGCTCGCGGCGGCGGTATCGTATGTAGATGATCCGCTGCCAGACGTACTGGAGCGCGTCGGATCGAACGAAACGCGGGCGGACGCGCGCCTGGCGGATATGTTCAATGAAGCCGCAGCCAGGATGCGACTTGAGCGCGCGCTGCCGTTCGCGAAAACGCTGCCGTCCGGTTGGGCGTACGGGCTTGATCAATCCGACGCAGCCGCGCTTTCGCCTCTGATACGAGATCTTGGCGGATCAGCGCGCGCGCAGCAGATAGCGAGGATAGACTCTTCGCGCGCCGCGCTTCGCCGTCAGGCTGAGTACGCTGCGGATCGAACCGCCAGGCAAAAGCGGCTGTATCGTTCGCTTGGCTCGCTGGGAGGGCTGGCGCTGTTCCTGTGCCTTATCGGGTAAACGGATTCATTATGGAGGATGCATGGACATTGATTTAATATTCAAAATAGCGGGTATTGGGATATTGGTGTCCGTATTGGGGCAGGTGCTCACCCGCACAGGCCGCGAAGATATGGCTATGCTCACAACGCTTGCCGGACTTGTGATTGTGCTGTTGATGGTGGTTAATCTGATATCGCAATTGTTTAATACAGTAAAAAGCATGTTTATATATTAGAGCAATATGTACGAAGGATAAGATATGGATGCGATCGTTTTAGTCGGACTGGGTGTGACGGCGGCGTTGCTGGCGCTGACGCTGCGCTCGCAGCGTCCGGAAATGGCCATGCTGCTGTCTTTGGCGGTTGGCCTTATGATATTCGCAATGCTATCGGGAAAACTGTCGGAAATCGTCGAAGTAATGCGCGCGCTTGGCGATACGGCGGCGCTTCCCGGCGGCACCATATTGCTGCTGGTGCGGGTAGTCGGCGTTTCATATATCACTGAATTCGCCGCGCAATTATGCCGCGACGCAGGCGAGGGCGGAATCGCGGCCAAAGTGGAGCTTGGCGGGCGTTTGCTGGTGCTTGGGATGTCCATACCCATATTGATCGCGCTTATGCAGATGATGTTGGAGTTGATCCCATGACGCGCCGCATATTCGCGCTGCTGCTCCTGGCGCTCGCGCTCTCGCCAGCTATTTCACTCGCCGGGGAACCGGAGGAATCCGCCGCAGCCAGCGAACCCGTCACGGCGGAAGCTCTTCAAACACAGGCGCAGAATCTTCTTAATTCATATGATTTATCAGACTGGCAGGCTACTGCGGAGCTTTTGCTTGGCGAGAGGGAAAACATAAACGTGCGCCAGCTCGTGCTCTCGTTCCTGCGAGGCGAAAAAACGATAGACGGGCGAACGGTGCTGGAGCGCATACTTCAAATCGCGATGCAAGCGCTTCGCTCAAGCGCCAATTTGGTCGCCCAACTTATAGTTCCCGCGCTTATATGCGGCATTCTTGTTCGCATGAGGGCGGCTTTTGAGCGTGATACCGTATCGGAAGTATGCCGTTACGTAGCGTATTTGCTGGTGGCGCTAATCGCAGTTAGACATTTCTTCGAACAGCTGACTAGCGTTCGCGCGGTGGTAAACAGTATGGCGGCCGGAATGCAAGCGCTTTTCCCGCTGCTGCTCACTCTTCTCGCCGCAGTAGGCGGAACCAGTTCCTCCGCGTTCTTTCAGCCGGCAATAGTCGCCGCGTCCGGAACTATGACCGCGCTGGTGCGCAACGTAACGCTTTCGTTTGCGCTGGCCACCGCGCTTGTAACAGTGCTGACTCATATATCGCCGCAGATTGGGCTTACCCGCTTGCGCTCGCTGCTAAAGACTATAGCGAACTGGTCTCTTGGCATTTGCTTTACCGTATTTATCGGCGTGATGACAGTGCAGGGAATGGGCGCGGCCGCGCTAGACGGCGTGACGCTGCGCACCGCCAAGTACGCGATAGACAACTTTGTGCCAATAGTAGGCGGAATGTTCGCAGATACGATGGATACGCTCATCGCCTGCTCGCTGCTGGTAAAAAACGCGCTTGGCGCGACGGGGCTTGTCATACTGGTAGGCGCGTGTCTGGCGCCTATGACGCGCATATTGATCGCTTCCGCTATATTCCGCTTCTGCGCCGCAGTTACGGAACCGATAGCGGACGAAGGCGTCGTAAACTTGCTGGGCGATTTCGCGGGTGTACTCACTATGCTGTTCACCGTTTTGCTGTCGGTCGCCGCGATGTTCTTTCTGCTCATCGCCCAGCTGCTGCTCGTAGGAAATCTTACAGTAATGTTGAGATGATAATATATATTATAGATTAATTATCGTCAAATGGGAGGCGAGCATGGCGACATGGTGGGACGATTTGAGGAGACTGACCGCGCTAACATTGTGCGCGACGATGGTCGATCTGATGATGCCGTCGGGGAGCATGCGCCGATACGCGCGGCTTGTGTCGGGCCTGATACTGATGTATACGCTTCTTCGTCCGATATTGGCGCTGTTTACGGCGAGCCTCCCGGATCAGGATCTGCTGAGCGCGCTTCTGGGCGTAACGGAGGGGACTTGATGAACTCGTATTCTGATTGGCTGCGCAAGCTTACTTCCATAAAGGGATACAAGTGGATAGTCGCAATCGTCGTGCTGGGAATCGCGGGAAGTTTGATGCTGACCGACGGCAACATATTCGTCGGACAAACGCCTACGCTAACCGGAACCGATTTGGAAACAAGGCTGGAGCAAATACTCTCGAGCATCGAGGGCGCCGGCGAAGTGCGGGTGATGGTTTACGAATCGAATGAACAAACGACGGACGGGTGGCTATCCTCAACAAGCACGAAGGTCGGCGAACCTACCGGGGTTGTAATCGTCGCCGACGGGGCGAGCGATATTCGCGTGCGGCTGGAACTGGTTCGCGCGGTACAAACGCTGATGGGGCTTCCGGCCAGCGCGGTTAACGTGTTTCAACATAAGGCTGAGTAATGGTAGACGAAACGAGTATCATATGATTTATGTTTATGTTTTCTATTCATTCTATCGATAAATATTTATAGCGACCGCCGCTTCTCTATGCCCATCACTTGGAAATCGGCATAATGCGCATCTGATTATGCATATTGATATTCATTGAAATATCGCGAGGTGAAAACGATGGATATTAACCCATACTACCCGCAAAATAGCGCAAGCTCATTCGCCTCGTCCCCAGCACAACGCCATCCGTATGGGGTTGATAATCCATATGATACTATAAATAAATATAATTATCCATACCCCTATGCCGATCCATTCGGCACCGATCCAAGCGGGTTTTGGGACACGCGCAGTTTTCATGTTATGCACGCCAACTCAGCGGACTTCCCTGATGAATGCAGCGGATATGAAGAAGGCACCAGCGTGGAAGTGTCCGACGGTTCCGAAATAGACAGCGCCGGTGATGGAAACGGCTTCCACCTAACTTCGATCGACGGCGATACCAGCGGCGTTTACTGCGAAAATGGAGACGGCCAGGCAAAGGCGATTCCGACGATTAGGTATGATAAGAAACCAGGATATTTTATAATGGTAAACGATCCGCCATGTATTAGGCTGGAAGGGAATTACAGGAGGTACGATTTTAACAAATCGGTATGGATGGGATGCCCGGCGGAAGACACAATAAAATGCGCGGATCCTGATACATATAACAGACCCTCTCAATTCTCGCAGGAAGAAATAAATATGGGGATAAATTCGCCTGCGACCGCGATGACAGTACCCCTGCCCGAAAAAGGTATGTTCGCGGATAAAAGCCTGGGACAGCGAAGCTTGTTTACTGCCAGTCTCCAGGGAGATATACAAATCGCGTTCGACCAAAAAAACTGCACCAATTCCGTATTATCGCCGTCCGGCGACGGTACTTTTACAGATGTCGCCGGCATAAATTTTCACTTCGCCGTGCTGCTGAAAAACGTCGGCAATTCCGCAGTGACTGTGGACGTACTCGATTCCGGAGCCAGTATAGGATTGTTCAGCAATCCTTCCATGGGGCAGCAAAACTCCAGCTTCATTGATTATTTAGATAAAAAGAATTCAACATTTAATCTTACGATCGCGGCAAACGGCGAACAATGGTTACATTTGGCGAGACAGGACGGAAACCTTACTGATCCGGGACCATGCGTGTTCAGCACCGATCGAAGCCAGGCCGTATCCATAGAACCGGGCATCGGTTACTTTGGAGCTATTCGCATGTATACAAACAGACCGCTTTATATATATGTTCTTATTTATAAGAATTGGAACGACTTGGATACCAACACAAGCGCCTCCAATATAAGCGATAGATTTATATATTGGGGCACATATAAATTCAGCCGCTATATAACAGGCTTTTCTTCCTCCATCGAAAACTATGGCGTGTTTTCATGGACAATTGACGATACAACCGCCGACGCCAGGAAAAACGAAATTACCGGAAGAACGCAAGGCGCGCTGACTCTGCTTAGCGACATCGGGCACAAGAACTTATCCTGGTGGGCGACAAACAGCCCCTATAACTCCGAGGAAGACGTGAAGACGGATATCCTTTCAATGACGGTGCAGCGCGCCGATTATACGAAATACGGAATCCCTAAATGGTCGGACGCAAATAAATGGGAACCGATAGATCCTCCCGAGGCGATAATACCGTCAGAGGGTAAGCCCGATCCGCGAACCCCTATGATAGAATATTCGAACAACGGCAATTGGGGCGTCGTTTACCGCGAGAAAATAACTGTGGTAAACGACGGCACTCAGCCGCGGCTCATCAAATACTATTTGATTGCGCCGTTTGACCAAACAAAATATTACATCGCCGTCAAGGTAGGCGCCGACACCGCGAAAAATTATATATTCGACAGTGGCAACATAATCCAATATCCAATGAGTCAACTTATATTTATTATGGAAATACCACCCGGGCAAAGCAGATCGCAGGAACTATCTTATATGCTCATAAGCGGATCAGCGCCGAAGCTGTTGCATCGAATATTGCTAATGCATCCTAGCGGCTATAGCTGCACATAAGCGCTGGGATTAGCGAAACCGGCGCGTCAGATCGGCAAGCGTCGTATAAACACACCGCATATCGGCGCACAGTTCCGGCATATTCTCACATGTCCATATTAATCGCGTTATGGGAGGGAAAGGGATGAACACTAATCGTTTTATTATTCGAAGCGCCCCTCTGTCCGAGGAATTCACGGCGTCCGCCAATATCAACGCCGCGCCTGCGTCAGCCAACGTGCCGTTTGCGGCGTTCACTCGGCTCGGCACCAAATCTAATTCCACAAACACAGTAAAGGCCTCGAAGGCGGAGCCGGGCGGAAAACCGCTCGCATCCAAAGCCAGGTTCTTCGCAACGATAAACGCGCCGATGAAAGATCAATCGCAGGATAACCGCGCGTCGCACGTTAGAATGCTGGCTCTGACCGGGCTGTGCGCGCTGCTCGTGCTCAGCGGAGCGTACGCCGCGCTGGGGCGCAACGCAGCACAAATGGTCGACTTGCCCATTACAGTCACGCGCACGCAGCAGCCGTCTCTACAACCGCAGGCGACCGCCGAACCTGCGGCGGCAAGTATAGAGGATATTCCTATGATCGCGCCCGCCGACGCCACGCTAGGTTCGTTCAGCACATATAAGGTTGAAATGGACGCCGTGCGCGATCAATCCATACGCATGCTTGACGAATTAATCGCGGACGCAAATGCGGACGCCGCCACCGTGGAAACGGCACGCGCGGAGAAACTCGCGCTCGCGAAGGCGATGACCGTCGAAGCAGAACTCGAAGGATTGACAGCCGCGCGCGGGTACGGGGAATCATACTTCACCGTGAAGCCTGGATCTGTAAACGCCGTAATCCGCAACCCAAACCTCACCAACGCCCAAATGGCGAGCGTAGTCGAAATGGTAACCGCTCAAACAGGAGAAAGTGCGGATAATGTAAAAATCATATTGACAAAATAGCGGGGTGATTTGTCAAAACAGGTGCGATCTGGTATACTAAAGATATCCTCACGGTGGCGTCCGGAATTGACTGGGCGCGCGGACGGAAACAACCAAGGAGGAATACGACGTATGAACGATAACCTGCCCGCTCATGTGGAATCGAGCCTGGCTGAAATCGGAACTATCACGTACGCGAACGAGGTAATCGCTATTATCGCCGGAATGGCGGCGTCGGAAATCGACGGCGTCGCCGCTATGGGTACTACTTCGTCTATCGTGGATATCCTGGGGCGCAATCGGAAGCCAATTACAAAGGGCGTAAAGGTGGAAGTCGGTTCGGAAGAGGCATCCGTCGATCTTGTATTTTCAGTGGAATACGGCAAGCCGATACAGCGCGTTTGCCGCGACGTGCAAGAAAGCGTGCGCAAGGCGATCGAAACGATGACCGGTTTGCACGTGGTAAAAGTAGACGTGCATGTGCTGGGCGTAAGCTTTGAACGCGAAACGCAGCAGATCGCGGAAGGCCTGCAAGCCGCAAACCTGTCTATTGATTCGGGAAAGCGCGGTCAGCCGGTTCGCGCGAAGAAAGAGACGGACGTCAAACCGCAGGACGCGCCGCAACCTCCGCGCGAGGTTTGCGCTCTGGATGTAGACGTTCCCAGCGAACCAAATAACGCTCCGAAATCAAACGACCCCGTCGCGGGGGACAAATCTGTCGAACCGGAAACGGCTAATAGATTGCCCAGCCCCGTGGAGGAAGATAGCATAACCGACGCCGTATTTGCGGCTGCGGTGGCGATCGACGACGAATTGTTGGAGGATATCGAACCTGCCGCCACTGCGGTTATAGTCTCGGCGGACGTGTCGGCGGAAGATACGCTCGACGACGAACCAGCTTCACCGGAAACCGCGAAGAACCTGATCACCGAGCTTTATCCTGAAGAACCGTTCAAATCCTACGATCCGGAGGGAGGAGGTCAAGGTTCATGAGAATACGCTGGTACGATCGTGCGTTAATCGCGCTCAGCGCTTTGGTTCCAACTGCGCTTGGCGCGCTGCTATTCTTGGTAGGAATCAAATCTCCCGACTCCGTATATAACTTTGGCATAAAATTGGCGCAGGCTTTTCTTGGGCTAAAAGTGGTGCACGCCATTCGCGACGGAGCGTGGTACATAACCGCAACTCTGCTGGTCGCCGGGCTGCTGCTGGTTGTATGGGGTCTGCGTCAGCTGTTTAGTTTGCTGCCAAAAAGTCAGCGCGAGTCGTTCTTCAACGCGACGGAGATGGAGCACGGCAAGCTATCCATCTCGCTGCAAGCGCTGGAACATCTTGTGACCAAATGCATCGATGATCACCCGGAATTCGCGGACTGCCGTATCCGCATAACCGGCGATGAAGACAAAGCGCGCGTGAGCATTCGAGCCACGCTCGCCTCCGGCGTCTCCATGCCCAAAGCGACTGCGGCTCTGCAGAAGGAAATTGTGAATTACCTGTCTGATTGCGCGGGTATTCCGGTTTCCGGCGTAAACGTAATCGTAGAGGATACCAGGCAAAATCCCGCGCTACCGACGCCCGCGCCAATCGCTGCGCTGCCGTCGAGCGCGCCGCAGATTGAACCGGCGGCGCTCGCCGTCGATTTTGCCGCGCCTTCCGAACCCGCGCATACCGAACCCGCGCCTGTCGTCGATCCCGACGATATTCCCGCCGCTCGATTCGACGAGTCGCCCGCGCCTCGCGAAGAACCGTCGATCGACGCGGCAATCGAGTCTGTCGCCGAATCCGCACTTGAGCAGGGCGGATCGGACGCGGAATATGTTGGCGGCGATGAGAAATCGGAAATCGAACTTGAAAACTCCAAAGAATATCTAACCGACGATCCTCAGCAGGGGGAATCGCATTATGAGTCGTGAATCAGACGGTTTCTGGAAAGATATATTGCGCCCCGGCACCGCAGCGTGCGCGCTTTTGTGCGCGCTCATCGGAGTAGCGGTGGCGCTTATGGCGCTGTTTATCGGTTTTTGGAAGACGCTGCTTATCGTCCTGTTCTTTGCGGCGGGATGGTTCATAGGCAAGGCGGCTTGGCTGCACGAGTGGCTGCGCGCAATCGGCGAGCGAATTGCCGGGAGGCGAGGATGATATTAAACGCGAACCGACAATGAGGAGTCGGCGGCGAAGGAGAGTTCCATTTGACAAGGCGGGAAGCGCGGATTGCGGCTATGCAATTGATTTACGAGAAAATGCTTGGCGGTATCGGCGGAGATAAAACCCGCTACGAGCTGCTGGAGCTTGATCGCCAGGACGAGGAGCTAATATACATTGAGGACGTCGTCTCGAACGTATTCAGGCTCGAAACCGAGTTAGACGAGGCGCTCGCGCCGCACCTGGTGGACTGGACGTTAGAGCGCCTCGCGAAAGTTGATTTATCGATACTACGCCTGGCATGCTACGAGATACTGTATCGTCCCGATATTCCCGCGTCCGTCAGCATTAACGAGGCGATCGAACTGGCACGGGAATATTCGCTGCCCGAGGCTTGCGCGTTTATCAACGGCGTGCTTGGCGGCATGGAACGCGCGCGGCGCGCGGCGGCTCAAACGCGCGCTTGACAATTGCGGACGAGCTTTGTGTGATTGTATAATATTTATTATATATATAATCGTTAAGAGGGATTGCTTATGGGAGACGCTTCAGAACTCAGCGCCGCGCTGATCGACGGGAAGATACTATCGCGCAGCGTCACAGACGCTTTATCCTCGCGCGTGCGCTTTCTTGCGGAGCATGGCGTTTGCCCGAAGCTTGCCGTTCTGTTGGTCGGCGACGATCCGGCAAGCCAAACATATGTCCGTTCAAAAGAGCGGTTGTGCAAGAAACTGGGACTGGCTTCAGAAGTGATCCGCCTTTCTGACGACATATCAAAAGGCGCGCTGCTGGCCGAGATCGCAAGGCTGAACGCTGATCCCCTTACGCACGGAATCCTCGTACAGCTTCCGCTGCCAAAGCATTTGGACGAGCGCGAGATACTCTTCTCTATATCGCCGGACAAGGATGTCGATGGGTTTCATCCCGCCAACGTCGGCCTGCTCGCCTCCGGCGCACCGCGATTCGTGCCATGCACTCCGAAGGGAATTATGTCGATGCTCGACTCGATAGGCTGCGAAATCGAGGGAAAGCGCTGCGTAGTAGTCGGACGATCGAATATCGTGGGCAAACCGATCGCGCAGCTGCTGCTCGCGCGAAGCGCGACGGTGACGATATGCCACTCGCGCACCCGCAGCCTTGCTGATTTCACTCGCGAAGCCGACATACTGGTAGTCGCCGTAGGCCGCCCCCGGATGATAACCGGCGACATGGTTAAACCCGGCTCGGTAGTCGTCGACGTAGGAGTGAATCGTGTCGACGGCAAGCTTTGCGGAGATGTTGATTTTGAATCCGCGTCGCGGGTAGCGTCGTGGATTACTCCGGTTCCGGGCGGAGTAGGTTTGATGACTGTCGCGATGCTTATGGAGAATACGGTGGAAAGCGCGGAACGAAGCGCGGGTATAATTATATAGATGTTTTTAGAACAGATATTATCCGTTTCTGAATTGAACGCGTACGTGCAGCGCTCTCTTTCCTCCGACCCGATTTTACAGGGCGTGCGCCTGCGCGGCGAGATCAGCAACTTTAAGCGGCACAGCAGCGGCCATCTATATTTTTCGCTTAAGGACGAAGCGGCGCGCATTCAGTGCGTGATGTTTCGTCAAAGCGCGCAAATGTGCGCGTTGCGCCCGGAGGATGGATTTCAAGTGGTCGCGCTGGGACGCGCGGCGTTGTATCCGCGCGATGGGCAATATCAGTTTTATATCGAATCGATGCGCATGGACGGCGTAGGCGCGCTTTACCTGCGGTACGAACAGCTAAGGCGAAAGCTCATGGAGGAAGGATTGTTCGACGCCGCGCTCAAAAAACCTCTGCCACTGCTGCCGCGCGGCGTTGGTATAGTCACCTCCGAAACCGGCGCGGTAATCCGCGATATCCAAAACGTAGCTTCGCGGCGGCATCCGGGCGTGCCGCTGTTCCTTTATCCGGCAAAGGTTCAGGGCGACGGCTCGGCTGAAGACGTCGCGCGCGGTATACTTTATTTAGATGAATATAATGAAGCTGATATAATAATCATCGCTCGCGGCGGCGGCTCGCTTGAAGATTTATGGGCGTTCAACGAGGAGATCGTAGCGCGGGCGATATATGATTGTTCAAAGCCGGTGATAAGCGCGGTCGGTCACGAAACGGATACGTCGCTGTCAGATTTCGCTGCCGACGCGCGTGCGCCCACCCCGTCGGCGGCAGCTGAAATCGCGGTGCCAAAGCTCGAAGCGTTGGAGGAGGAAATCGCGCGGTGCGCGGCGCGGCTTACGCGCGGCGTTAATATGCGTATCGCTGCCATGCGCGAGCGAACGCGCGCGCTTTCTCATCGGCTGACGATTCGGCGCCCCGATCGCGTAATCGCGGAGAACCGTCTGCGGGTCGCGCGGCTGTCTGAGATGATAGCCCTGTGCGCTCGTCAAGCGTTCGGACCAAGGCGTATGCGGGTCAACGGACTGATAGAACGGCTGAACGCGCTTGACCCCACTCGCGTGCTGACGCGTGGATATGCGATATTGACGGACGAGAGCGGGCGGTGCCTGCCGGACGCGGCGGCAGTCGATATAGGGCAGCGCATCGTCGTGCGGATGAGAGACGGAACGGTCGGCGCTCGCGTCTCCGACAAAGGATAGCAGGGGGAATCAATCCGGTGGCAAAAAAACAGCAGACGTTTGAGCAGGGGTTGGAACAGCTCGAGACTCTTGTAAAAAAAATGGAATCTGACTCGCTTCCTCTCGAAGAAGCGATGGCGGCGTACGAACAGGGCGTTAAGCTCGCGTCGCAGCTCAACGAACAGCTTGATCGCAGCGAGCGTGCGCTGACAATACTTAGGCCTGAAAGTGAAATCGCCGAATCGAAAGGAAGCGAAGCATGAACCAGCGTTTCGCTGAATACGCAGATAGAATCAACGAGAAGCTTGACGAGCTATCGCGCGAGCCCGACGCTCCGAAGCTTATCGTAGACGCGCTGCGCTATAGCCTGCTCTCCGGCGGCAAGCGGCTTCGCGGCTCGCTGACTCTGGCCGCGAACGCGATGCTGGGCGGCGACGCGGACGAGGCGATCGTTCCGGCGTGCGCAATCGAGATGATTCACTGCTTCTCCCTCATACACGACGATTTGCCCGCCATGGACGACGACGATATTCGCCGAGGCAAACCGTCGAACCATGTCGTATTCGGAGAAGGGATCGCCCTGCTTGCGGGCGACGCGCTGCTTGCGCTAGCGTTTGAAAAAATGACCGCCCACGCTCTCGGATATCCGGATAATCTAAAGGCGCATATGATCGCGATCGAACGGATAGCCCGGGCGTCCGGCGTGCGCGGGATGGCGGGCGGGCAATGTCTGGATTTGCAGGGGATTGATCCCTCCGGTCAATCATATCAGTCGTATCAATATCGCGAAGAGCGGTTGCTCAAACTGCATACGCTTAAGACGGCGGCGCTAATATCCGCGTCCGTCGCGGCCGGACTAATACTCGCGAACGCTAGCGGCGCGCAAATCGCGGCCGGCGAACATTACGGCACGGCGCTTGGCATAGCGTTCCAGATACGGGACGATATACTCGACGTGGAGGGCGATCCCTCGACGCTGGGCAAACGAGTTGGTATGGACGCCGGAAAAGAGACATGGGTCTCCGCGAACGGATTGGAAGGTTCGAAGCGCGCGTGCGATGGATACCTCCGCGACGCTGCCGCCGCGCTGGAGCCGTTCGGAGATAATGCGGGAGAACTGCTGTATTTGCTCGATGCGCAGCGCGAACGCAAAGCTTGATAGGTGAATGCAATGGTTATGGAAAGTTTTGGTTCTTTTTTTGAAAACCGCGTGCTGATCGTCGCCATGGTCGCATGGCTTACCGCGCAGGTCGGGAAGGTTGCGGTGATACTTGTAAGGGATAAGCAGCTTCGCGTCAGGCGTTTGATAGGCGCCGGCGGGATGCCAAGCTCGCATTCCGCGTTCACCGCAGCGCTGACGATAGGCATCGGTTTGACGGAAGGATTCGACGCCCCTGTGTTCGCGCTTGCGGCGGCGTTCGCGCTGGTTGTGATGTACGACGCGGCCGGCGTAAGGCAGGCGGCCGGTCAGCACGCGCGGATAATCAATCAAATCCGCGATCTGTTGGAGGATGTTATCGAGAAAGGTCAGCCACCTGACGAGAAAAGGCTGAAGGAACTGATAGGCCATACGCCGGTCGAAGTAATCGTCGGCGCGGCGCTTGGAATCGCGCTGGCTTATGTCTTTATTTAGGGCGTGTTCGAAAAATATCTCGAGGCTGAATGTGCTGGATTTTGATGAGGCGCAAGGAGCCATGAGGGAGGCGTAGTGGAGCTACGTCGACTGCGCGTAAACCCGCCGCCGCC
>JAISZG010000032.1 GCA_031269355.1 Oscillospiraceae bacterium
TAAGCGCGAATACGCGCAGCCTTAAACATTTCACGCAATATGATCCGCCGGATCGCGCGCGTCTCCCGCCAGCGCGGCTGCATAAAAACGACATAACGATGAATCTCCTTCTTAAAAAAAGGAAGCCTCAGTGTGCGGGGAGGCGGGGCGGAACCCCGCTTCGTTCGGGAAGGCGGGGCAAAGCCCCACACTAATTGTATAACGATTCACAAACGCGGCTTCATCCCGCCCGCCGTTCGACACGCACCATATGCGAAAAATGCAAGGTGGGGGAGAAAAAGCGAATTTATTTGGATTCTTTGCCGAAATGGGGAGGACAAGACGATTTGCGCCGCAATTGCGTTGACATGTGGCGAATATGATGTACAATATACATCAGGAGGGATTCGTATGGGCAATAGAATCCGCATAGCGTATTTGGAGCACAGCGCGTTCGCGGTTGATTCAAACGAAACGATGCTGATATTTGATTACGCGCGCGGCGCTCCGCCGGAAGGGGCGAACGAAGGGCAGGGCTACATAACGCCGGCGTTCCTAGAACGATACAAGCGCGTGTATGTGTTCGTAAGCCACGGCCACGGCGATCATTACGAGCGCGGCATATTCGATTGGCGCGGCCATCCAGGCATAGAGTATATACTTGGATATGACATTGCGGACGCGCCGGCCGGCAGGCGCATGTCGCCCGGAGACACCGCCGTGTTCGGCAATCTGTCCGTAACCGCTCACGCGTCGACGGACATCGGCGTATCCTTCCTGATCGACTGGACTGAAACGGGATATCGCGTATTCCACGCGGGCGATTTAAATTTGTGGCATTGGCGCGACGAATCGACGCTGCGGGAGATAGAGCAGGCGGAGCGCTCGTTCTACGACGCGGTGGCGCCGCTTGTCGGCAGCCCGGCGGACGTGGCGTTCTTCCCCGTAGACCCGAGGCAGGGCGCGCTGTATGACGCGGGCGCGACATATTTTATTGCGCAGACCCAGCCGCGCTTCTTCATCCCCATGCACTGGCAGGGGCGCGCCGATGTCGCTATGGATTTTGCGCGCCGCGCCGGAGAGAAGCGCACTCGCATAATAGCGCTTACCACGCCCGGCGAAACGATAGCTATCGAGAAGGGTGAAAATGATGAATCCGAGGCTCTTCGCACACTCCGCGCGGAGCCCCTTGGCGAAACGCTTGAAAATCGAAATATTATAACGGAGGGTTAATATGGGATTTGCGTTTGCGCATAATAATCTCAACGTAACGGATTTGGATCGGAGCCTCGCGTTTTACGAGGAAGCGCTCGGGCTTCGCGTCGAAAGAATCAAAGGCCCGGAGGACGGATCGTTCAAGCTGGCGTTCCTCGCCGACGAGAAAGGCAGCGCGCATAGACTGGAGCTGACCTGGCTGCGCGACCATACGGAGAAATACGACCTGGGCGAAAACGAGATACATCTGGCGTTCAAAGCCGACGATTATAGCGCGGCGCACGCGCTGCACGAACGGATGGGCTGCATCTGCTACGAGAACGCCGCGATGGGCATATATTTTATAGAGGATCCGGATGGATACTGGTTGGAGATAGTCCCGTAAATCATAGCAATCTGCGGGGAAAACTTGGCGACGAATGTATCCGCGCGAGCGTGCGCCTTGGCGTACGCTCGCCTGTATCGGCGGGCTTATATTTTTTCAAATGTCTCGTAATAAAACTCAAACTCCCCGTACCGCCGCAGGCTCGAGCGTTCCGCGAGCCGCCACTCTTTCGAACGATCCAGCGCGGGAAAGAACCTATCGGCATTGAACGCCGCGTTCAGCCGCGTGACATACGCGCGCGTGCAATATGGCAGAAATTCCTTGTATACCTGCTGCCCGCCAATTACGAATACGTCGCCCGCCGGCAAACCCTCGACGCGGCGCAGCGCTTCCCCGACGGACGATACCACCTGCGCGCCGTCTATCTCCAGGCCGCCAAAGCCGCTGAGTATTATATTTGTCCGCTTCGCCAGCGGCCGCCCGCCCGGGAATGTAGATAACGTTTTGCGCCCGACGATAACGGTTTTGCCGAGCGTCGCCGCGCGGAACCTTCGCATATCCTCCGGTATATGAACCAGCAGCTCGCCGTTTTTTCCGATGCCCCAGTTCCTGTCCGCGCACACAATCGCCTGCATATACATCCTTAATATATAAAATATATAATATTATATCGCAACCGGAATTTCATGGCGAAACGGGTGCGCCCTATACCCCTCCAGCTTGAAATGCTCCGGCATGAACGCGTAGAAATCCGTTACGCCTTCAGCCAGCGAAAATTTGGGCGCGGGATACGGATCGCGGGCGATCAGCTCCTCTACGAGCGGAATATGCCTATCGTATATATGCGCGTCCGCGATTACGTGCAGAAACTCCCCGACCGCGTATCCGGATACCCGAGCTAGCATGTGCGCCAGCGCGGCATATTGCGCGGTGTTCCAGCCGTTCGCGACCAGCATATCCTGCGAGCGCTGATTAAGCAGCAGATTAAGCCGCCCGTCCGTAACGGTTACGGTTACGCCGTACGCGCAGGGATATAAATTCATTTCGTTTAAATCACTATGATTATACATATTCGTGATCATCCGTCTGCTATTTGGATTATGCGAAATATCGTACAGCAGCCGATCCACCTGATCGAATTCACCTTCGGGATAGGCGTGCTTAATTCCCAATTGATACCCGTACGCCTTGCCTATGCCGCCGGTTTCGTCCGCCCACGAATCCCAGATATGGCTGTTCAAGTCGCGGATGTTGTTCGATTTTTTCTGCCATATCCACAGCAGTTCGTCTATCGCTTTGGCAAGCGGAACGCGGCGGAGGGTAAGGATAGGAAACTCCCGAGACAGATCGTATCGGTTGACTACGCCAAACCGGCGCAGCGTCGTAGCGGGAGCGCCGTCGCTCCAGTGGGCGCGCACGCAGTTCGTCGCGTCGGACGCGCCGTTCTTTAATATATCGGCGCAATTTTGGATAAACAGCTCGTCGGCACGGCTCATTCGTTTTACCGTTCTCCCTTTCCGTCGGTGTGAATTCCATTAACGCGGTGCTCCGCCCCGCACGCTGTCGTGCGAATCGTATCGCGCGAACCAGCCGCAGCGGGCGCGTCTCCCAGTCTGCGCCACTGAGTGAGCATAAATGTAGTGAAGCACGCGGTGCTGCCTATGATATCTGATATCGGTTCCGCGATGAATACTCCGCGAACGCCCAGGTTCCACAGGCGCGGCAGAATCAGCGCGAGCGGAATGACGATGGCGCCCTTGCGCAGGAACGAAAAGAACGTGGCCTGCTTTGCCTTGCCCATGGCGACAAAGCTGAACTGGCCGGTCATCTGCATGCTCATCGCGAAGAACATCGAAAAATAGATTCTAAGCGACGGTATGCCCGCCGCGATTAATTCCGCGTCCCGGTTGAATACGCGGATCAGCGCCCCGGGCAGCGCCATGCATATAAGCCACGCCGCCAGCGCGTAGCCGACGCATATGAAGAACTGGAACCGCACGGCCTCGCGAACGCGCCCATATCGCTTGGCGCCGTAGTTGAAGCCGACCACAGGCGACGCGCCTTGCGCGAATCCGGACATAGGCAGCATAATAATCTGCCGGACTGAATTTACAACGGTCATCACTCCGACATATAAATCCCCGCCGAATAGCGAAAGCGTCGTGTTGCATACCGTCTGCACCGCGCTTTCCGTTACGCTCATCGTAAAGTTTGAGAATCCAAGCGAAAGTATCTTTCGGATTATATATCCGCGAGGGCGCAGAGAAGCCCATCTCACGCGAATCGGCGCGCGCTTGCCGGTAAGAAACAGTATCGCCCAAAGCGCGCTGACGTACTGCGCGATAACGCTCGCCAGCGCGGCTCCGCGCACGCCCATGCCAAATACAAATATAAACAGCGGGTCGAGTATTAAATTTACCACGGCGCCTATCGCGACGGTAAGCATGCCGATTTTTGCGTAGCCCTGCATATTGATGAACGGGTTCATGCCCAGGCTTATCATCATGGCGGGCGTGCCAAATAAATACACGGACATATACTCGTCCGCGTACGGCAGCGTTACGCCGCTTGCGCCAAACGCGCCGAGCAGCGAGCGCTTCGCCGCAAAGAATACCGCGACGCACGCGACGCTGAATATGAGCAGCAGCGAGAGGGCGTTGCCCATAAACCGCCCGGCGGCTTCGGTATCGCCAGCACCCCGCGCGATCGCCGCCCTCGGCGCGCCGCCGTTTCCCGCCAGATTCGCGAACGCGGTGATTAGCGTGATTATCGGAAAGCAAACTCCAAGGCCGGTGAGCGCGTCGCGCCCGACGATTGGAATGCGCCCTATAAATATTCTGTCAACAATATTATAAAGCACGTTTACGATCTGCGCGCCTATCAGCGGGAACGCCTGACGCAGTATCGCGGCGGGTACGCTTCCCTTGGAAAAATCGCCGGAAAAATCTTCGGCGAAACCGTCGGTGACGTTCATATGCATATACTATCATAGAATGGGCGTAGTGGACAGCCCCAAAAAAAGCTCGCGCGCCCGCAGAACGTCGCTACGGATTACGACCCGCTCTGCGGACGAGACGCGGCGAGCGACAAAAAGGCTCGCAAGATAAGAGGTTTTTAACGGGGAATAGTATAACATTACCAGTTTAATTCGACCTGCCGAATCGCACCCGCAACTTTAAAGTTTCTCCGATTTTGAATTTTGGAGCTTCTCGAGCGGGTCTGGAGCGCAGCCCCATTCAATTTGGGACGGCGGCGGGGCACCGCGCTATTTGAAGTTTTTTCAATTGACGGATTCATTTATGTGCGCTATACTCAAATCGCTTCCAACTATACACATGGCGCGTGGGCGGGGCGAAGGGTTCTGCGCACTCCATACGCGGGTTTGCATAGGGGGCGGTAATTTTTGCATGCGAGCAACGTCTGCAATTCAGAATAGGGTATGGGCGACGATCCATACAATTCGGGACGGCGGGGCGGAGCCTCGCGCTAAGGGAGAGGATTCATAATGAAAAAGATCGCACGTTTCCTGACGCTCGCGCTTGCGATGTCGCTGATGTTCGCGTTTTCCGCGCAAGCGGAACAGCCCGCAATCAAAATCGGGATCATTCAGCTGGTTCAGCATCCCGCGCTGGACGCGTCATGTCAGGGGTTCCTGGACGCGCTTAAGGACGGCGGATATGTGGACGGCGAGAATATCGCGGTTGATTTCCAGAACGGGCAGGGCGACCAATCCAACCTGGCGACCATCGCGGATCGATTCGTCAGCAACCAATCGGATTTGATACTCGCTATCGCGACGCCCGCCGCGCTGGCGGTGGCCGGGAAGACTACGGATATCCCGATTCTCGCGACAGCGATTACCGATTTTGTGGAAGCGCGCTTGGTCGAATCGAACGAAGTTCCCGGAACGAACGTTTCCGGCACCACGGACATGGCGGCTATCGACGATCAAATCGGTTTGATAGTAAAGCTCGTGCCGGAAGCTCAGACTATCGGCGTTATGTATAACTCCGGCGAGGTTAACTCCGTAGTGCAGGCCGAGCTGGCGAAGGCTTCGATCGAAGCGCGCGGACTGACGTATGTCGAGGTTACTGTCACAAATTCAAACGAAGTGCAGCAGGGCGCCGAGCGGCTGATGAAGGAATGCGACGCGGTTTATCTGCCCACGGATAACGTGTTGGCGTCCTCGATGCCCATCGTATACGGCGTGTCCGTAGAGGCGAAAAAGCCCGTTATATGCGGCGAATCGGGCATGGTATCCGGCGGCGGCCTGGCGACGATCGGCATAAACTATTATAACCTTGGCTATCAAACAGGGGAGATGGCGATACGCTTGTTTGAGGATGAAACCCTCGACGTAAGCGCGATGCCAATCGAAAGCCAAACCGAGTACGATTACTCCATCAACGCGACCGTCGCGGCCGAGATTGGCCTTACGATTCCCGACGATCTTGTCGAGTTCACATTTGAAATGGAATAACGGAAGCGCATAAATATTATTAATACAAAACATATCGGAGCGCAGCAATCGCCGCGCTCCGACTATTTTATTATATTAGAACGAGTTGCGCGTTCGCCTTCTCGCGGTTCTTCCCGCATATTTTTCAGGCGCCTTCAGCTAATTTTTTTTGATATATATCTAACGCATATCGCCGGAACTATCTGAAGCGCCGCCGCCGCAAGCAATATCGCCGCAGCGCGCGACGACGGGTCGCGCGTCAGCATAACCGGAATAAAGCTGATGGCGTATCCGGCGCCATATACAAACTCGCGAATTGTCGTAACCTCCGGCGCCGCTCTTTCCAGCGCTGCGCTGCGGTTCACCACCGCAAGGTGCGCGGCTAGCGGCGGCGCGTCCAGGAATACCGTAGTGGAGGATACGCAAACCGTATACGCTATCCATGTCCATACGTTCAACCGGAACGCTATAAGCGCGACGCCCGCTATAAGCAGCATAGCGGCTCCTATCATAACGCCGCCGCGCGATAGCGGTTTCACATATTTCCCATATGCGAACGACGCGCACATCGCGACGATGCCGCCGATCAGCCCCGTAACGCCCATCGAAGATTCCGATCCAAGCGCGGCATATCCCAACAGCGAGCCAAAATATGTGAACAGCGCGAATCGCGACGCGTACGCGAACGTAGCCAGCATCGCCGCGCATGCGAGAGGATCGCTCGCCATCGCCCGCGCGGTTTCGACAAAATATGTGCGCGCGCCTCCCTCCGGTTGCGCGGGGCTGCATCCCATACCCTGCGAGCCGATCGGATCAAGCCTGTATGATTGAGCGAGGCACGCGAGCGATATAAACGCCGATATGAAAAACAGCAACCTATACCCATTCAAGCCCGCAAACCCGGAAATGACAAATCCTGTGAGCACGGGGGCGAGCAGCCCGATAAGCGTATTTATCAGATTCAGCGCGCCAAGCGCGGCGTCCCTGCCGTCGTTCGACGTGTACGCCAGCATCATAGGCGTATAACTGATATAGTAGCACGCGCTCGCCGCCCCAATAAGAACCGCCGCCGGAACGGATACGCGCTCCGCCGCGAACGCGAACATACCAAGCATCGCATACGCGGCGCACTGCACTATCAACCCCAGCCGCTGCGCCCTCAGCACGGACGCGCGCCTGGCCGCCCACACTGCGGCTATCATGAACATGGGCATCGCGGCGTGCTGCATTATGTTGAAGCGCGCTATCGCCTTCACGTCGTCCGTCGCGCGCAAAAGAAATATATTAAAGAAAAAACCCGACACCGCGCCAGCCGCGTTAAACAGAAAATCCATGCCAAGGAACCGCGCAAACCGGCGGTCAAGCGCGGCAAAGCCCGCGCGCTTGCGCAAGGCTGACAGATGTTTCATAATATTTATTCCTTCCTGTTATTCTGATTTATTCACCACCTTTCCCGAATCCCGCCGACCCGCTCCAAGCGCTTGAAGCGCTTCGAGCACGCGTTCCTTCGTAGCGTAATTCAGCGGCGAAAAACGGCCTTCCGCCGCGTGCTCCAATTTTTCCCGCGCCGCGTCCAGATCGCCGTTCTTCTGGTCGTACTGCGCAAGGAAGTACAGCGTGTCTATCTGATCCGGCTTCACGGCGCGAGCCTTTTCAAACCATATCCTCGCGCTGTCGGGATCGTTTCCGAGCCTCAAATATGTTTGCGCGAGATTATCCAGCGCGACTGCGTCCTCGTCGTCATATTCGACCGCCTCCCGATTAAACGCGAGCGCTTCCTCATAATCCCCCGCTTCGATAAGAAGGTACCCGAGCGTGTCGTACAGCAGACCGGTTTTGCGGGTGCGGAACAGCTCCCTGCATAGCTCGACCGCCTTTGCTATGTTGCCGAGTTTATATTGCGCGACTGCGTAATGCAGCACTATCTGCGACTTTTGTTCCTTGCTTACGTCGCGCGCCTTTTCCGCATTGCGCAGCAATTCGACCGATTTTTCATATTTCCCGACGCGCGTCAGCAACACCGCGTACCCTATTAATATTCCCGCCTTGTCCGCGCCTTTTTGCAGAGCCGCTTCATACATTTGCTCCGCTTTTCCATAGTTTCCCTTTTGATGTTCCAGCAGCGCGCGCTGCCCTGCCGCATTCCCGAAAAAACTCATTGGGTACCCCCTCGTCCGTTTTCAATTGCCAAATATTATAATATATCAATTTAATATAATATCAAAAGATGGCAGGCGGAAGTCCGTGCTATATGATTTATCCGCCGTCTTCTCCGAGTTTGCGTATGAGGCGCCGCCTTCGCTTCTCCAAATCCGGCAATTCGCCGGGCAGCGCGCGCATCATTGCGGCGCGCGTAAGGCGCAGCGCGTCCGCCGCGTTATGCTGCCTATGCTCGGAAAGCTTCGCCAGCTCTACATACGGCTTGACGCCGCCTTCTCCGGCGAACGTCATCTGCTCGAGCACCGCGCGAGCGTCCAGCCATTCGCCTGACTTTCGATAGGATTCTGCCAGCGCGGCGCGGGCGCGCTCCGATGCCTCCGCTGTGGCGGCCGCGCGCTTGTAGCATTGCCGCGCGCGTTCCGTCTCGCCCGCCCTATCCAGGCTTCGACCTAGCGCGTACACGTCCAGAGGGCTTTCCTGGCTATGCGCGCCGTCGTATGTTCGCGCAAGCTTGCCTAGCAGCAGCGCGAGCGAACGCACGTCCCGCGCGTTGTGCAGAAGAATATCCTCCAGCAAGCTGAAATCCGACGTGCGCAGGTATTCGAAATACCGTTCGGGAATCAGGCTTCCGGGCAGATCGTCCTCGCGCGGCATCCCCATGATTTCCGATTCCAGGCGCTGCAGCGTGCACGAACCGAGCCTCAGCTTCCACACTCGCCGCGCGGCGTGCAGCAGATCAAGCTGCGGCAGCTCGCGCCAGCGCGCCGTCAATCGGTTCATTATGAATCTATCGCGAAGCAGCGGCACGTCGAAGCTTTTCCCATTGAACGATACTATCCATTCCGCGTCCTGCAGCATATCGGCGTATATATTCAGCTGCGACGATTCCTGCGAATAGTCGCGCATGAGCAGCTGGCGCGTCACGAACCGTTCGCCTTCCAGCCACCCTACGCCTATCAGAAACGCGACCGTCCCCGAGCCGCGAAGTCCCGTGGTTTCCGTATCGACGAACAGCGCGCGGCGGACATTAAACGAATCGAACGAATCGAACGAACCATCCAAATCGCGCGGGACGCCGTCCCTCCGTCCCATCCCGGACGACGCTTCGCGCGGCACCTCGTCGGATACTCCGGATATTTTGGATGAATCGGATAAACCGCCGCCCGCGCTTTCCCCGCGCAAAAGCCGCGCGTGTTCGACGGTGACGTCAAGCAGCCCGTCGAATTCCCGCAGAGGCGTCGTTTCATCGCGCGCCCAGCACGCGGTCTCGACCGCTGGCGCGGGCGCGTTTGATTCGCGCGCGCGGCTCAGCCCCGCCTCCCCGAACGAGGCGGGACACAAGTCCGCGCCCCGATCCGCCGATTCCGCAAGCTTGCGCAGCTTCGATTCGAGATTGCGTATCATAGCAGCGTGGAGCCATTCCCCGCAGCCCCAAATTGCGCGGCGCTTTGCCCAGTACCGCTTTCCGACCCGCGCCATGCCGCGAGCACGTCAAGCGTGCGTCGTTTCATATCTCCTCCCTGAACTTTTGCGGGGCTATGCCCCGCTGCCCCGAATGGAATGGGGCTGCGCTCCATACCTGCCGCGGGTCCTACGCACGACGGACAGCCGCGATCGCATCCGCACGATATAATCGCGTCGCGCGCGTGGTCGAACAGCGTGTCGAGCAGCGTATATATTCTGTCGCTCAAACCTACCCCGCCGGGAATTGTGTCGTATAGAAATATAGTCGGCTTCTGTGTAAACGGATCGCGCACGTGATAATGCACCGCGATATCCTGCCTGGCGCACATAAGATACAGCGGCGATATATTTCTCAATATATGCGCAAGTCCGTTCATTCCGTTTTGCAGATCGTCCCGCTCGAATCGTTCCGCGCGCGACTGAGGCAGCGTAATCCAGCACGCCGTCGTCTGCATCTGCGTTTCCGGTAAATCGATATAACCGAAGCCTAGATTTTCATGCGTATCAAGCTTCATCTTTTTAAACACGGTCACCATAGACGTGACCAGCGCTTCCCCAAGCGCGCGCTCCGGCACGTCCGCGCCTGCCGTTCCTCGTTCCTTCGATCCAATCTCCAGGGGGAGGTTGGGAGGGGGATCGCAATCCCCTTCCCAAAGGAGCGAAGCGACGCGTTCCGCGTCCGCCGTTCCTCGTTCCTTCGTTCCAATCTCCAGGGGGAGGTTGGGAGGGGGATCGCAATCCCCTTCCCAAAGGAGCGAAGCGACGCGCCCCGCGCCCGCCGTTCCTCGTTCCTTCGTTCCAATCTCCAGGGGGAGGTTGGGAGGGGGATCGCAATCCCCTTCCCAAAGGAGCGAAGCGACGCGCAGAGGGCTTGTCTCGAACACGTCCAGCACGCGAAGGCTGGTCGATACGTCTGCGTCCGTATAATAATCCGCGTCGACCGCGCGAACGAACGCCTTCTTGTTCGGAAAGTCCAGCTTTTCAACTTGATATTGCTGCGCCTCGTGCATATATATCGCGTGCTCGTGCAGAAGCATCGGCACTGTGAATCGATCCATTTCGCCTATTACGCGATGGCGCTCGGGCTTTGTAACATCCACAATAAGAAAGTTCTCGTCGCCCGCGCTGCGCAGGTGCACCTCGGCCGATGGGAATTCCTCGCTCATCCAATGCCAGCGCCCGTTGACGGCGCGCAGAAAATGGTTGTCCGTAAGATGCCCTAGCAATTCGTCCGTCGAATCCAAATCGCCGTATCTCTCGCCCTGATAGAACGGCAATTCATACGCCGCGCATTTAAAATGATTGACCAGCACGTGGAAATTATCCGGCTGCACCAGCGCCTGCTCCGGAGATTGCCCGAAGAAATATTCCGGATGAGACACGATATATTGATCCAGCGGGCTTGACGAGGCCACCAGCACTGTAAGCGACGCGCCGACGCGCCGTCCCGCGCGGCCTGCCTGCTGCCATAGGCTGGCTATAGTGCCCGGATATCCGCATAATACGCATGCCTCCAGGCTTCCAATATCCATTCCCAGTTCCAGCGCGTTCGTGGATACCACGGTTTTAACCGTACCAGCGCGCAGGCCTTGCTCTATCGCGCGCCTTTCGCTGGGCAGATAACCGCTGCGATAGCCGCGCACCTTGCCGCTTCCGCCCAGCGGATCGGCGACAAGCCGCTTGAGGGCATGCGTTATCACCTCGACGTGCAGCCGCGAACGCGCGAATACTATCGTCGAAACATTCGCGTGCAGAAGGTCGGCGGCGATGCGCTTGCTCTCGTTTACCGCGCCTTTTCGTATCCCAAGCTGCCGGTTTATAATCGGCGGATTATAAAACACGACGTGGCGCACGCCTTGTGGCGCGCCGTTATCATTAATAATAGTTATGTTTTCCTCGATAAGGGTGCGCGCCAGCTCCAGCGGATTGGCGATTGTAGCGGAGCAGCAGACGAATTGCGGCTTGCTGCCATAGAACGCGCAAAGCCGTTTCAGCCGCCGGATCACGTTCGCCATATTCGAGCCGAACACCCCTCTGTAAGTATGCAGCTCATCTATAACTATATAGCGCAGGTTTTCGAACAGCTTCATCCACTTGGTGTGGGAGGGCAGTATATTTGCGTGGAGCATATCCGGGTTTGTTACGACAATATGCCCGGCCTCGCGAATCGCGCGCCGCGCGGAGGCTGGCGTGTCGCCGTCGTATGTATATGTTTTTATATCCGCGCCGAGCGCCTGTATCAGCTCATACAGAGACGCTACCTGATCTGAGCCCAGCGCTTTTGTCGGGAAAAGATACAGCGCGCGGCTTTCTGGGCGCTTAAGCGCCGCGTCCAGTACGGGAACGTTGTAGCACATCGTTTTCCCGGATGCGGTCGGAGTCACCACCACGATGTGTTCGCCGCGCTCAAGCGCGTCCCAAGCCGCGCGCTGATGCGTGTACGGCGCGCCAATGCCGCGCGCTGTCAGCGATACCGGAATGCGCGCGTCTAGCGTCTGCGGGTAGGGAGAGGTTCGCGCGGGACGAGCGGGCAGCGTATGCCAATGATCGACACTGCTCATAAACGAAGCGTCGCGGCGTTTTTCCGCGATCCATTGCTCGACGGTCACGAACCATACCCCCACCCAATTTCGCGTTCCTGCTGATTATACTAAATGGAATGGCATGTTGTCCATGCACATAGTTGCATCACTGTTATTTGACACTGCGGTTTGTAAATGGTATAATAAACCGATTTGCGGAGAGATGGCTGAGTGGTCTAAGGCGCACGACTGGAAATCGTGTGATGGCGAATACCCATCCGAGGGTTCAAATCCCTCTCTCTCCGCCATATTACCGGGGTTGGACATTGAGTCCAGCCCCATTTTGTATAGGTTTGTCCTATATTTTTTGATGTAGTTATGACATAAGCCAATTATATTTAAATATTATATAATGTACATTTTTGCGTGACTTGTAACACACGATGCAACACGCTCATAGTCCGTTGTCAAAACATCATGCCATATTTTTCTATTTCTTTTTCCTCATATTGTCCTTACCAGAAAAGTGATATTATATTGTACGGGGAGTTGATAACGATGCGTATTAAATTGTGCAAGCTTAGGCAAGATCGAGGATTGACGCAAGCTCAACTAGCGGCAGTTATCCGCGTTAGTCAAGGCACAATCGCCCATTGGGAGAGCGGTCGAGCAGTGCCGGATGGTGTCAACCGGCGCAAGCTTGCTGATTTTTTCGGCATCCCTGAGAGCGCGCTATTAGACGGATATGATCGGCAGGAGGTGGACATACAGGCATATACCGACGCATTGCGAGCATTACATCTTATCGCATAAAATAGAAAAATTATTATTCATAAAATTGATATTTTATGTAAAATTATTCAACTCTTCGGCACCTTGATACGCGATCTCGATAAGCCGAGCGACAACCGCGACGAGGGATAGATCGGGGCGCATCTGCTGTAATTGTTGGAACGATTGATCGATTGTCATTGTTGCGTTCTCCCTTCAAAGCATCGAGACCATGCTTGGCTGCAAAGGGCTTGCCCGTGTGGACATGTTCTTGCAGGATAACGGACGCATTGTGTTGAACGAAGTAAACACAATGCCGGGCTTCACGTCATACAGCCGTTATCCGCGCATGATGGCTGCGGCAGGATTATTGCTTACCGAATTGATTGACCGCTTAATCGCATTAGCGCTAGAGAGGTGATGAGCATGGAAAACGGCTTTGTATTTTTGGATGAAATGCTGCACGGAATCCGTTGGGATTCAAAATATGCAACATGGGACAACTTCACAGGAAAGCCCGTGGACGGATATGAGGTCAATCGCATAGCGGGAACATATGATCTGGGCTTGGCTCTGATGAAAGTTAGGCAGCGGGCGGCGGCTCTTGGGTATGGTCTGCTGCTTTGGGACGCTTATCGCCCCAAACGGGCGGTTAACTGCTTCTTACGGTGGGCGGCACAGCCGGAAGACGAGCGAACAAAAGCAAGATACTACCCCCATATTGAAAAAAGAGAGATAATTTCAAGAGGATATATAGCCGCAAAATCAAGCCACAGCCGAGGAAGTACTGTTGACCTTACGCTTTACCGTCTGGATACATGTACGCTCGTACCTATGGGCGGGGACTTTGATTTTATGGACGAGCGTTCGCATCACGAAACAAATGGAGTTTCGGCGATTGAAACGCAGAACCGTCGGATCCTGCGCTCCATTATGGAAGATAGCGGGTTTAAATCGTATAGCTGTGAATGGTGGCATTATGTGCTATGTGACGAGCCTTATCCTGACAGCTATTTCGATTTTCCTGTTTTATAGTGTACTAAACTTTTATAATTATGATGAACGCAGAAACAGCGAAGAGTAAATGCGGAGGTAACGCCAATGCTCGGAGCAATCGTCGGCGACATTGCAGGCTCGAGGGTTGAGTATAATAACAATCGAAGCAAGGATTTTGACCTGTTCGGCGATGGATGCGTTGCCACAGTCAACAGCATTATGTCCCTTGCTGTCGCCAAGGCGGTTATGGCGTGCAATAGGGACTGGTCGGCGCTTCCTGCGAACGCCGCTAAATATATTCGGGAAGTTGGCCGCAAGTACCCCGACTGCGGCTTTGGCGAGATGTTCTGCCGCTGGATTTTCAGTGATAATCCTGAACCTTCTGATAGCTTCGACAATGGCGCGGCGACGCGCGTTTCTCCGTGTGGGTTTATCGCCAAATCGGAGTGGGAAGCCGCCGAGCTTTCCGAGATGGTCACGGCGGTTGCGCATGAAAACGAGAGAGCCTTGAACGACGCGGAAGCTACGGCGGTTGCTATTTCCATGGCGTGGCGCGGATATACAAAATCGGAAATTCTTGCCAGCATAGAGCGCAAATACTCTTCGCTTGATAATGATAATATCAATGGAACCTTTCGCTTCAACGAAACATGTAAAGAGACAGTGCTGCAAGCAATCAAATGCTTTCTTGCATCTAGCTCGTTTGAGGATGCAATCCGCAGCGCCATAAGCATTGGCGGCGATAGCGGCGCGATCGGCGCTATCGCCGGCGCCATCGCGGAAGCTTATTATGGCGTTCCTGATGAGATAAAAGAAAAAGCGCTGCATTTCCTTGATGAGGAACTCAGGGCGATTTATGATGAATGGGAACGATTTTGCCCGCCGCGCAACGAACGCTATTGGCTTATAACAAAATATATCGGCAAGCTTACCGACAGTCATACGGTTTGCGGCGAAGTCATAAGCTGGGAAGAAACTTTTCCATTTGACGAATTCGAGATTGATTGGCTGCTCTTGAATTTGCCTCATTGCAACTACGGCGACATATTAAAACAAATGGGCGTTTCGCTTGACTTTGCGGAACTTACCAGCAAAGAGGTATCCTCCCTTGGCGCGGAGCAGGTGCTGGCGCTTATCGCTTCCGCCTTCCGCGACGAGCATTTCGGCAATGGTATTTTAGTGGAGTATTTTCGTACGGGTGCAATGCTAAAATGGCTCAAGCGCCTAAAAGATATCGACTGGGGTACTCCGCCGAAGAAAATTATCGCGGCAACGCTTAAACGCTGCAACAATTTTAGGCAAATCGTTTACACCATAACTTATCATAGCAGCGCTGAAACTTGGTCGATGAATATTACAACATATGGCGATGAGCCAATTGACGAACCGCTTTATGCCGACGGAGAAGTTTTGCAAGACAATCTGGCAGCAATCCATTTTGAATACTGGAAACCTAGCTATCCGCAAGAAGGCGCCTTCAGTATATGTGACGGGCAGCAATGGAGTGCGGAAGTATTTTATGAGGACGGTAGAACATTGCATTTCGATGGCGATAACACATATCCGCCGAACTGGAATGATTTACTCGCCGTGTTTGGGATTCTTGACGAAGACTACGCGAAAACAAAACCTGAACCGGGCGAAATCATCTACTTGAGCGTCTCGTTTGATAGCAGAAAAACTTATTATTATATCACGGTTGACGATACAATTGAAGTGTGCGATGAAGTGATCGTACCCGTTGGCGCGAATAACAATGAACTCATCGGCAAAGTGGAGGATGTTGAATATTTTCTGCCCGAAAACGTACCGTTCCCGCTTGATAAAACAAAGGCGATTATCAGAAAAGCGAATGCGCCTGAAACGAACGGAGATTAATTGAATCTGTCTTCAGGTGAAACGCTCGTTCATTTTTCCGTCGCCGGTTTGGGGAGCGGACTGGATGATGAGCGGATAGGCGAATGCTGGTGCCTTGTGAGTCTTCGGATAACGACACGCTATTTTCATTACAGCAAAGTCAATGATGAGATGCTTGGATTTTGCGAGGTTTCATATCTCAGAGACAAGCTTGATGAATTGCTGGAGGATAAAATTCAGCAACCCAAAACGGTCGGCTTTACGGAGCCGGATATTGCATTAAAGCTGTATCCCAAGTTTGATCTGCGCGCCTCTCCCGATATTGCGCATGCAAAAGAAGGGCGCGCGATTCAGGGAATTTACGCCGAACTCATCATCAATCTCGCAGATTCGATTTTGGGATACAATGGGCAATCATATACCATTCCGCTTGACAGGGCGGAACTCGTATCTCTGAAAGAATATATCGACCGTCGAATTCCGGCGCTTGAGGAGCAGTGGGAAAGCCGCCGTGCCCATCGTTAATGATAATGCTAAACTCAGTTTAAACTGCGGCATATTCGCGAATCTGCCGCAGTTCAAGCGAGACTTAGTATCAGCGTTCAATGTGGAATCCGGTTAAAGCACAAGCGAGCAGTATATTGATTATATTTCATCACCAAACGAAGTAGCCCAAAACCTAGCATTGCAAGGTTTTGGGCTACTTCGTTTGGTGGAGCATAGGGGATTCGAACCCCTGACCTCGACAATGCGAATGTCGCGCGCTACCAACTGTGCTAATGCCCCAAGCGATTGAGAATAATCTAACGCGCCTATTCTAACACGATTTCCATTCGAATGCAATATCTTTTTACAAACGTGATTTTTTGCGGGTTACACCTCGCCACAGCTCAGCAGGAAGCCTACGAAATGCATATATTATGTATATTCGATGAAAACGGTGCATAATATCCAGTTTTTTTGTTATACATCCTGATGTATCATTACCATTTATGCATTATCCACTAGCAATAATGTATACTATACACTAATGGCGCTTTATTACATAATAATAACAGTCTGGCTTCATACACGTCTGCGCGTTCATATTCATCGAATTGATAATCCGCGCATCGTGTGATAAACTGACTATAAGCGCTTGAGCTGGCGCGTGGCGCAGAACCCATGCTTATGCGGATACCGGCGCGCGTCGTTCTTTCCCGGACGATGGGGACAGCGTACCCGCTGCAAAAGGATTGTATTCGTGGAGGCGGTATGGAAGGCGGAAAACAGCTGGCAGCGAAGGCGGCGGCCGTTAAGCATAACGCGCAGATTAAGAGCAATACATTCGCCGAATATTTCCGCGATAAGGCGCGGGCGATCGAATTGTATAACGCGCTGACTGATTCATCATATACACTCGACGCGGATATTCAATTCAACACGCTTAAAAGCGTGCTGTTCAACGGGCGTATAAACGACCTGTCGTTTGTGATAAACGGGCGATTGGTGGTGCTGATAGAGCATCAGTCTACGCTCAACGATAATATGCCGCTGCGGATGCTGTTCTATATCGCGAGGCTGTACGAAGCTATGCTCACTAATGGAGATGAAATTTACAAACACAGGCGAATTGAAATTCCAAAGCCGGATTTCTACGTTTTATATAACGGAGCTGATCGATGCCCCGAGTACTCCGAGCTTAAGCTGTCTGACGCTTTCGCGGACGCGAATATTCCGAGTCGGCTGGAGCTTACTGTTCCGATGATCAACATTAACGGCGACCCTGAGAATATCCCGAAGATACTTACGCGCAGCGCGTCGCTGCGGGAATACTCGGAGTTCATCGGGCGTATCAAACTATATACCCGGCAGGGAACCGAACTGGCGCAGGCGATTCAAAAGGCGATCGACGCGTGCATCCACGAAGGGATAATGGCTGAATTCTTGAGGGAAAATGGATCGGAGGTGTTCAATATGTTGAACTATGAGTTCAATTTGGAAGACGCGCTTCGCGTTAATCGGGAAGAAGGCAAGGCCGAAGGGAAAACTGAGAATTCCATTGAGATTGCCGAAAAACTGCTTTCCAGAAAACTGCCGCTGCCCGATATCGCGGAAATCACCGCGCTGCCGGTGGCAAAATTGATCCAGCTACAAAAATCGAAACGCGATAATGATAAATAAACATAGCGATGCGTGCGGGTATGGGGCGCACTTTCCAAGTTGAAGCGTTCGGCAAAACGCCTCGCCGCCGATGTCGCTGGCGGCGAGGCGAAAGCGTTTGCGAGCAGTTTGGCAAGTTAGGGCGTACTTAAAAAATTTCTCGGCCTGAACGTATCCTATATAGACGCGCCTTAGATGAACGCGTCGGAAATCCGCGATACCGCCTCTTTAATGACGGAACGCGGCGAGGCGATATTTATGCGCATAAATCCGCGACCGGGTTCGCCGAACGCAAGCCCGTCGTTCAGCCATACCTTCGCGCGGTTCCATATGCGATCCTGCAACTCCTCCTGGGAAATATTAAGCGAACGGAAATCCAGCCATGCGAGGTAAGTAGCCTGCAATTCCTGCACCCGTATCCCCCGCGACCGCGCGGCGAATCCATCTTTCACAGCCGCGTAATTTTCAAGCAGATAAGCCTTCAGTTCGTCCAGCCACTGCGCGCCGTGCTCATATGCCGCTTGTACGGCGGCGACAGCTATCGGGCTTAGCTCGCATCCGAAATTCGCGCTGATCACGCGCGTGAGCTTAGCGCGAAGCTCGGCGTTGGGAATAACCATCGCCGCAACGTTAATGCTCGCCAGATTAAACGTTTTGCTTGGAGCGTTGCATATTATGCTGGAGTCGGCAAGCTCGGGATCGATCGACGCGTACGGTATTTGCTTATAAGGCGCGTATACAAAATCCTGATGGATTTCGTCGGAAAGCACCGTAACGCCATGACGCAGGCATATCTCGCCCATGCGCGTCAATTCGTCAACCGTAAATACACGCGCGACGGGATTGTGCGGATTGCACAATATGAACAGCTTAACATTGTTCGAAACGATCTTGCTCTCGAAATCATCGAAATCGATAATATACCGACCGTCCTCGAGTATCAGATCGCTGGATACCACCCGGCGCTCGTTAAGGCGGATCGCGCTTATAAAGCAGTGGTATACGGGCAGCTGAACAAGAACGGCGTCGCCCTTCGACGTTAGAGCACAGATAGCCGCCGCGACTTCGTACATCACTCCCGGCGCGTGAATAATCCATTCGTTTTTTATATCCCAGCCCAGCCGCTCCCGATGCCATCTAACGAACGCCTCGTCCAGGCTCTCCGGCGTTACCGTGTATCCGTATACGCCGTGGGCGGCGGCGCGCTCGGCCGCTTCAACCACCTTCGGCGGCGAGCGGAAATCCATATCCGCTACCCACAGCGGCAGTATGTCCTCCGGCATGCCGCGCTCCGCCATACCGTCATGCTTTAACGAGTTGGTGCCGCGCCGGTTTATTATTCGATCAAAATCAGTCATATCCGCCGTCCTCATTTTCTATTAAACCATATTATAATCCATATGATCGTTCGACAAAGGCGCCGGAATTCCTGCCGATCTCGCGACAAACGAAAAATAACCCGCTATTCCCGTATGTATACAGGAACGCTGGTCGGCTCGGCATTAGGGATTACGCATCATAAGATTGAAGTTTGAACGTTATCAGCAGCGCGGACATAAGGTTGCCGTCGCACCAGTCGATATCGTATTTTTCATCTATTTCCCGCAATCGCTTGAGCAATTCATCCAGCGGCAATCCAAGTTGGGCGGCGGTTCGCTCCTCGTTCAGCGCGTTGGTGAGGTATGTCTGCAGCGTGAGAGATTTCGCAGTGCCGTCGCGTTCGTCATCCGCACGAAGGTATTTTACGATTGGATTGCGAAGCTCCGATATGTCTACGCTATCCTTGATTGAATCCAGGAAAAAATCCAACCGGTAATCGTCGAACCTATAAATACGCTTATTTTGGTTATGACTCATTCCGTAGTTCAGCGCGCTGAGGGCTTGACGATAATACTTTCGTATTTCATATAAATTATGAAAACAGTCACTTACTCCGCTGTATATATTATATTTAATAAAAAAATCGCGCAAAGCTCCCAGATCGCGCTTAATACTGAGGGTGGGGCTGTCGACGCTGAATATCATGATTATATTATTGAGATATATAAAGTATTTGAACTCGTTTTCCATGCTCTCGAACAGATCGCGCAAATAGGCGAGGTGCGAGAGGGTGTGTTCATAATTGGAGATATCACCGACGGAGACGTATATATTATCCTTAAGGCTTTTATACAGCTCTTCCACTACGGGCTTAACTATCTCGCGGTCAGGATTTTCGCTGAGTAGCTCGTTTATAAACGCGTCGTGGAACACGCGTTCTTTCAGATGATATGTTCCGCTTGATTGTATCTCGGCGCTCAGATTGTCGCATACCCGCACAATCAGCTTATCGTCTTCGGGTTTAAATGGCGTGTAGCACGCCACCACCACAATGCTGCCCAGCTGTACTCCCTGATGATCAAAAAACTTTGAGCACGCCCGATCGTACTTCAGCTTTTCGTGTGTTAGAAGCGCCACCGAATCCGTATCCGCCACGGCGGAGGCGAAACCCGTCTCTATGAAAAAGTTGACCGTATTATGAGTGAACCGCCCGTGCTTTATTAACTCGTTCCATAGAGGGTCGTCGTCAACACTATTCTCAGAGTGGGCCAGAACATTGTAGCTGGTATCGATTACTACCAGCGGGTTTCCAAGCAGGCGGTACGCGTCGTCTATAATTCTCATTATTCCTTTGCCTTTTTCGAAGGGCATGTTCGAAAACTGTTCGCACATATTGTATGCCTCATCGCCGACTTTCGTCGGCCCCCCTCTCTATACATTGTCGGTCGATATAGTCGGCCAATGAGCCTGCGATCCTGGAGCGATCGCGTTCAGTTCGCGCGTTTATGCAGCTGCGGCATCTGCGCGCAGCGTGTGGATTTATCCCATTCCATCATTCCCTTGTGCAGCTTATGCAATAGCGCGGTGATGTTATGATATTCTTTTGGGAAATCACGGCTCGCCAGGCAGCAGAACACGTTGATCAGCCCGCCGCTCCAGAATGCGTCCAGCAGTATGCCGTTGGGATCGTCCTTGGCGCGAACGCTCGCGTCGTCCCGCGGCGAAGACGCCTGGTTCATTATCTTCATTAGTTCGGCGTCGGCGTCGACGACGATATTCGTGAGAACCTTCGCATGCGCGTTTATGTGCGCGTCAATTTCGGAGTACACGTTCTCCGTATCCGTGCGCTTGAAACGCGAAATCATGTCTGCCCTGATATCGAACAGGCAGTGGCTCAGCAGCTCATATTTGTCGTCGAAGTGCGCATAGAACGCGGCGCGGCTCACGAGAGCTTCGTTGCACAGGTCGTTTACGGTGATTTTCCTGAAGCTCCGATGCTCCAACAGGGAAAACATCGCGGAGACGAGCGCCTTGCAGGTGCGCTGCACACGCAGATCCTCTTTTTGAAAATTGCCTGACACGGTCTTCTCCTTTCAGCTTTTCGAGTACCTGGTGCTCGGTTAAAATATAGCATAGAATACAAAAATTAACGATAACAATACAAAAAAATTGTCAGCTATCTGACAACGCGCCCAATGCCTCTTGGACTTACGCGTTCGATCGGCGTACATTGCCAGTGATCGGAACTAGCGCGTAAAAGGCGATCCCTTTTCGCGCGATCGTCGATCGAGCGACCATCCGCCATACTCGCGCGGGTGAGCAACGGGATCGGAGGTATCCACATGATGGGCGCAAATCAAACGGCATACGGGTATACCGGGTTGGATTGTTCAGTATATCCTTTATCACCATTATCCCCCTCATATTGTCCGCTCGACGAATACGACCGAGGCTGTCAGAGCGCGAACTCATACGGCGGATATCGCGACGTTTGCAATGCCGCGCCAAAGTGCCGCAGCGTGGAGCCAACCTGCCTTCGAAGCATGGACTCTGTTTCCGCCGCCCCTGAAAGAGCGGGGCATAGCCCCGCGCCCGCGTATAATAGCTGCCTTTGTTATCCCGTACCGGGACCGCCTGGCCCCAAAGGGCCGATAGGACCGACAGGCTGCACTGGGCCTGAAGGCTGTCAGGGGCCAAAGGGCGAACGGGGCTATCCGGGACCTGTCGGACCAAGAGGACTGCCGGGCGCCGTCGGCCCCAGAGGGCCGAAAGGCGACGTAGGCGAGAAAGGACCTCCGGGGCCGGCGGGCTGCCAGGGCTGCATCGGGTTCCCGGGGCCGGCAGGGCCTGCGGGTTGCGCGGGTCCGCAGGGGATACGCGGGGATATCGGGCCTCAAGGCGATCCCGGATGCCCGGGCGTCCAAGGCCCCAAGGGCAATCCCGGCCCCCCTGGGCCTCCGGGTCCGCGAGGTTTGGCGGGGCCAAAGGGAGACGCGGGGCCAAAGGGGCCGAGAGGAGATGCGGGGCCTGAGGGGCCGCAGGGGATACCGGGGCATCCCGGCCCTCCGGGGGAGTGCGGCCCGGAAGGGGCGGCGGGGCCGCAAGGGCCGCAGGGGCCGCCGGGCGCGCAGGGGTGTCCGGGGCCGGTAGGTCCTCAAGGAACGCCGGGCTATATTGGTCCGACGGGTCCGGAGGGGCCGTTAGGGCCGACGGGTCCGGAAGGTCCGGAAGGTCCGGCCGGGCCGCAAGGGCCTGCAGGCACGCCTGGGGGAGTTATGCCATATATACAAATGCTCGCCACGGCCGACCAGTCGTTCACAGGGTCGGGCAATTGTATATTCACCAAAGCCGTCGCCACGTTTATTTACGCTGCGGTTAAATACAGCACAGCGTCCGGCAGGTTCGATGTAATGGAGGGCGGTCACTACGAAATTTCATTCTCTTCCAATCTTCTGCTGGAACCTGCCGCCGCGAACGTTTCGACAAACTGCACGATAACGCTGAGCATCGCTCCGCCCGGTACGTATAAGCCGCCCATTATTTGCTCGCTATGCAACCTGACGATATCCGCGCCGGTGCGGCTGCCGGTTTGCAGCGTAGGGGTTCGCGTGCTGAGCCCGGGCGATACGCTTACGCTGAAGCTGGACGGCGCCAACTTTAAGCAAGCGACGTTCTCAGACACCAGCGTTATACTGCGGAAGCTGAGCGACTGAGCGCGGTTTGCTATATGCGGAGGAACGGCGGTTGCCTATGCCGCCCCTCCGCAGCAGGATGTTATAGCCGCAATTTATATATATAATATCATATCGCGCATCTTATAATTAATGGCGCTCGTCAAACAACCGCTCCTTGCGCGCGATCATATCGTCAAGCCGCCGCGCGTACAGCATCGGCTCCATCATATTAGGCGAGCGCGTTATGCGAATCTGCCCGTCGGCGCTTCTTACAACCCGCTTGGATATTGCGCCCGCGCCAAGCGCGACGACGGACGTCGTTTCCTCCATCATATCGAGATTATATAGGCATATCGCGCCGGGCTTCGCGTATCCGATGTTCTCCAGGTCGCCGACCATATTCTTCTGTCGATATAAATAATAAGGCGACATGCCCATGGATCGAGAAAATTCCGCGCCTTTAAGTATCATTTGCTCCTGGGGCGACGGCTCCGTACCTTCGGCGGTTCGCCCGTCGACCGGCGCGAACGACGGATCGTCGTACAGCTTTGACGCGCGTTTGCGCGCAAGCGCGTGTACGGTTACGCTTTCGGGATTAAGGCTGCGAATGCCCTCCATTGTGCGAACGAAATCCTCGACGGATTCGCCTGGCAGCCCCGCTATGCAATCCATATTTATATTGTCGAAACCCGTCGCACGGGCAAGCTCGAACGCGCCCAGCGTCTGCGCTGAAGTGTGCGCGCGCCCTATCAGGCGGAGCGTGGCGTCGTTCATCGTTTGCGGATTTACGCTGACGCGCGTTACCCGGTGCGATCGAATCGCGCGCAGGCGCTCGGAATCGATGGTATCCGGACGCCCTGCCTCCACCGTCCATTCTACGGCATGCGGGAAAGCGCGCTCCAATCTGGCGAGCAGCGCGTCCAGGCGGCGGGCATCAAGCGCGGTCGGTGTGCCGCCGCCTATGTATATCGCGCGCACGGTTAATCCCCGCGCGTCGACCAGCCGCCGCGCCGCGTCGATTTCCAAATGGAGCGCGTCCAAATATTCGTCAAGCTCCGATATATTTTTCGGAATAATTTCCGAATGAAACGCGCAGTACGCGCATTTTGTAATGCAATAGGGAATCGATACGTATATATCGAACGCGTTCGCGTCGTATATAATATGCGGGCGCTGAACGTCGGCTATTTCGCCGAGCAGCTTCGCTTTATCCGCGCGGACGTCGAATAGCCGCTCCAGCGTTCTTATGGGATTGACGTCGCCTGCGGATTCGAACTCCGCGTACAGGCGCGTCGGGCGAATGCCCGTAAGCGAGCCCCAAGGAGGGCGGCGGCCGGTAACATTGCGCAGCAGCCAGTAGCAGCATTGTTTAGCGGCGCGCTTTCGCCGCCGCTTATCCGCCAGCGCAGCCGCGTCGCAGCGATCTGCGAAATTTTCGACTATAGCGGGAGTTGACCAAGAAAGCGCGGCGCGCGAATCGCTTTCGACATATTCGCAATGCTCCGTCCAATATCCGCAGGATTCCTTATGCGTATGCCTAAGCGACGCCGCGCCCGGCTCTGGAGCGTCCGTAAGCCGAACGGACGCGCCCGGAAGCATAAGCCTGATCACGTCGGCGATGTCGTTCGCGAACGCGGGCGTGTCGGTGGAAAGCGCCACAATCATACCGCTCATAGAGCACCGGCCGCCCGGCGGCATATCGAAGATATACCGCTTGCGCATGCGGCGCAGTATCGTTCTACATTAATAAAATTCATTAGAAGCGCCTCCGGCTGTCAATCAATATCGTAACCGGCCCGTCGTTTACCAGCGACACCTCCATGTGCGTTTGGAATATGCCCGTTTCGACGCGAATTCCCAGCGCGCGCAGCGCGTCGCAGTACGCGTTGAACATAGGCTCCGCCGCTTCCGGACGCGCTGCGTCGATAAAACTTGGCCGCCGCCCTTTGCGGACGTCGCCCAGCAGCGTGAACTGCGATACCGCAAGTATGGCGCCGCCAACGTCCGCGAGCGCGAGGTTCATCTTGCCCCCCGCATCCTCAAACACGCGCAGTCCGGCGGTTTTGCCGACGGCGTATTCGATATCCTTTATTGTATCGCCCTCCTCCGCGCCTACCAGCGCGACGTATCCCGCGCCTATCTCTCCCGCAATATGCCCGTCCACCGTAACCTTGGCGCCGGATACCCTTTGTATTACCAGCCTCAACTCGCGCGCCTCCAATATATTTATCTACCTACGCGGCAAACTTCTATTATATCGCTGCGCCGCTGCAAACCATATATCAGCTTATCAAGCTGCACCTTCGATACAATCTTCAGCGTTAGCATTATTTTACTAGTGCCGTTCTCGTGCACCTTGGCGTTTAGCGACATCGTGGGAATCTTCATCAGGTTTAGGTGCGAGATTATATCGCCCAGCAGATTCTCGTGATCCGTCGCCACTATCTGCACGTTCGCAAGGTATGATGTGTCGGTTTGCGCGTCCCAGCTTACGCCCATCATGCGCTCGTGCTCGCTGTTCAGCGCGTTAACGCAATCGGATTTGTGCACCGTTACGCCGCGCCCGCGGGTTATATATCCTACGATCTCGTCGCCGGGAATAGGGTTGCAGCAATGCGCGAAGCGAACCAGCATGCCGGAATCGCCCTCCACAAATACGCCGTGGCTGGACGCGAGCTGCTGGCGCTGCGCGTTTCTCGCGGCAAGCTCCTCGGCGTCCACCGGCGCGACAGGCTTGGGCGCGGGCTTCTCGCGGCGCTTGAGATCCTCCATAAGCCGCGCGATTATATGCATTGCGGAAACCATGCCGCATCCGACCGCTACATAAAGATCGTCCACGCTTTGGAATGAATATTTGCGCAGCACGATATCGACCAAATCGTTTTTCATCAGCGCCGATATATCCGCCGCGCGCCGCTGCGCTTCGTGCTCAAGCATGGTTCGCCCAAGATCGATATTCTCATCCTTGAATTGTTTCTTAAAATATTGCCTTATCTTTGCCTTTGCCTGCGACGTCTTTACTATTTTAAGCCAATCGTGGCTGGGCCCGCGTGAAGCGGAACTTGTGAGGATTTCAACGAAGTCGCCGGTTTCAAGCTCCTTGGACAGCGGCACGATCCGCCCGTTCACCTTCGCGCCCGTACAGCGATTGCCTATCTCGGTATGAATGCGGTACGCGAAATCAAGCGACGTCGCGCCGCGCGGCAAATCTATTATCGCGCCTTTGGGCGTGAACACGAACACCTCGTCGCTGAACAGATCGACTTTTAGCGAATCGACAAATTCCTTGGAATCCTTGGTAACATCTTGCCAGTCCAGTATGTTTCTCAGCCAGTACAGCTTTTTATCCAGATCGTTCCCGACCTGCCGGCCTTCTTTATATCTCCAGTGCGCGGCGATTCCGTATTCCGCTATGCGATGCATTTCGTATGTTCGAATCTGCACCTCGAACGGCATGCCGTTGCTCCCGACCACAGTGGTATGAAGCGACTGATATAAATTGGGCTTGGGGTTTGATATATAATCCTTGAAGCGGTTGGGAATCTGCCGCCATAGCGTATGCACCTGACCCAGCGCGGCGTAGCATTCCGATACGGTTTGCACCAGTATGCGAACGGCGGTAAGGTCGAATATCTGCTCGAACGGCCTGCCCTGTATAACCATCTTTTTATATATACTATAAAAATGTTTTGGACGCCCCGTTATATCGCATGGTATATCAGCCTCGTCGAGTGCGTGGCGAAGCTGGTCAATTACGGATTTTATGAACGCTTCCCGCTCGTCTCTCTTCATGCCTATGCGGCGCGTTAAATCGTGATAGCCGTCGGGGTCGATATACAGCAGCGCGAGATCCTCAAGCTCCTGCTTTATCGCGAACACGCCAAGCCGATGCGCCAGCGGGGCGTATATATCGAGCGTTTCCTGCGCGATCGCGGCCTGCCGCACGGAAGGCTGGTATCGCAGCGTTTTCATGTTATGCAGCCGATCGGCCAGCTTTATAAGCACTACGCGGATATCCTTGGACATCGCCAGTATCATTTTGCGCAGCGTCTCGGCCTGCTGCTCCTCCCGCGATGTAAAATCCAGGCGGGTTAGTTTTGTCACGCCGTCCACAAGCTGGGCGACTTCCTGCCCGAATTCCTTTTTTATCGTTTCGACGGTGATGCCTTCCACATCTTCCACGCAATCGTGAAGCAGACCCGCCGCTATAGTGGTGGGATCCAGCATCAGATCGGCGAGGATCGTCGCGACGGTGCGCGGGTGCACGAAATACGGCTCGCCGGATTTACGCGTCTGCATAGCGTGCGCGGCCTCCGCAAACGTCCACGCGCGATCCACCAGGCCGAGCGGTTCCTCGGCGTGATATCTCCGCATAGATTCCTTAAGTTCCTCCAGCGTGGTGAAGCTTTTCAGATCGCTCAACCCATCACCCTCTTTGTGCACGGCGGCGCGCATTCCGAGTTCGGCTCGCGTCCGATACCGCGCGCGCGCAGATATAACTCGCTATCCGCCAAAGAACGCTTTTTCGCCGGACGAAGCGCAGCCTCGAACGGCTCGGCGTTCCACTCAAGCAAATCCAACTCTTTGAATATCTCCAAGCCTATCTTAACGCTAGCCGCGCACAGGCCGCTCGCTTGCGCCAGCGATTCGCGCTCCCTCCATAATACTCTGGCGCGAAGGGCGCGATACAGCCTGCGAAGCTGTTCGTCGCTTGGCGCGAGGTGCCGCGATGCCTCCCGCGTTTCGTCCGCCGCCTCCTCGTCAAACCAAAACCCCGCGTTGGGGTTAGCTTTTCTCAGCGCAGCGATATCATTGGAGCGGGGGATTCCGTCCAGGAAAACCACGCGGTCAAAGCGTACGGGGGCGGAGCGCGCGTCTCCTGCGGCGGAGCCGCGCCCCGCATACGACGGCGCGCTTAATTCTGAAATATGCGCGAGCGCCGCAAGTGTGTTGAACGCGCGCGGATCATCTGGCGCGCCGAACAGGAAATCCAACCTATCCGACAGACCGGCGGAACGCAGCCACGACGCGGTATCAGCCGCAGCTCCGAGCGCGTCGCACAGCAGAAGCGTTCCCTGATGCGAGGCGCGAAGCCATCCCGATACTTGCGAGCGCATCGCGCTGCGCGGCAGCGGGTGCGCGCCGCCTGATTCCTCGTCCGCGTTTATCAGCAAATCCGCGAGCGCTTCCTCAAATCTCGACCGCTCTCGCTCGCACCCGCGTTCGAACGCGGATAACGCGTCGTCCGGCGCCATTTTTATAATCTGGCACTGAGCGGCGCGCCGACCCTGCCACTCGTTTATCGAGCCGCGCGCGAGAGTGTCGATGAGTTCCGGCATACGACCGATTTGATCCGCCTGACCGAACGCGATCGCGTCGATCGAATCGCCGTTCTGGCCAAGCCGCATTTTAATATGCGCCTGCGTTTTCCCCACCGCTTTTGACGATAGCACTCGCGCTCCTCTGATCCTGAACGTCGGCGCCGGATTGCCGATGCCGTGCGGCTCAAGCTTTACAAGCGTATCCAGCATAGGCAGCGTTATATCGGATAAACGAATCTCCGCGTCGTACCGCTCCGTCGGGATAAACGCGGACGGTTCCGATTGCGCTATTATCGCCGCGTTAAGCCGCTCCCGCAGTTCGGGAATATTATCGGAGAGGATCGTGCATCCGGCGGCCTGCGAGTGGCCTCCGAATCGTATGAATAAATCCGAGCAAACCGTCATCGCGCGCTGAATGTGCACCCCGGGTATCGACCTGGCCGAGCCTACGCACACCGCGCCGCCCGGCGCTTCCTCGCGGCTGAACACTATCGCTGGAATTCGATATTTTTCGACAAGCTCGGACGCGGCCAGCCCGATCACCCCAGCGTTCCATCCGTCGCCGACCGGCGTCATCACCCGCTCGCGAAGGAAGTCGGTATCCCTGCGCGCGGCTAAATCCGCCTGTTCGAATATTTCGCGCTGTATGCGCTGCCGAACTTCGTTCTCGCGGTTCAACTCTTCCGCCAGCGCTTTCGCGCGGGCGATATCCTCCGTGCGCAGCAGCTCGACGTTCCTGTCCGCGCTCGCGATCCGCCCGCCGGCGTTTATGCGCGGCGCAATTTGATATCCTATCTGCCCGGCCGACAGCGGCTGTTCGGTCAGGCCTATCGCTTCTATAAGGGCGGCCAGCCCGGGACGCCGCGTTTTTCGCAGCGCGTCCAATCCGGCGGCGGCGAATACGCGGTTCTCGCCAAGCAGCGGAACAAGATCCGCGATGGTCGCCAGCGCCGCGATATCAAGCGAACGGGCGGCCTCGCTCAATCCAAACAGCGCCTGCACCAGCTTGAACGCGACGCCCGTCCCGCACGGCGACACTGCGTTCGGCGCGTCTATCAGCGGATCTATAATCGCCGCGCAATCTGGAAGCCGCGCCGGCGGTTCGTGGTGATCCGTGATGATCATAGTCAAACCGTTATCCTTCGCCCATTTGGCTTCCTCGACCGCCGTTATGCCGCAGTCGACCGTTACTATTATATCACATTCCGATCGAAGCTTTTCCAGCGCGGGTATGTTTAATCCGTATCCTTCCCCGTGCCGCGATGGAATATAGTGCGACGCGCGCGCGCCGTTCCGGACAAGCGCTTCCTCAAGAAGCGCGCAGGCACATACGCCGTCGACGTCATAATCGCCATATATTAAAATGCTTTTTCCGCCGTCGATCGCGCATCTAAGTATTTCTACGGCGCAAGCGACGCCGGAAAGCGCGAACGGATCGTTCAATTGATCAAGAGACGGATTCATAAACGAATCCGCCTGCTCCGGCGTTTCCACGCCCCGAAGCGCCAGCAGTCGCGCGCATATGTTCCCGACACCCGCATCTGCCAGCGCATGCGCTTCGATCGCGTGCGCGCGTTCAATATATCGAATCAATATGCCGCGCCTTTCCTTTTAAGTATAACGTTAAGTATAGCGCCTGGATTATAATGGATATAGAAAAGCCTTTCCATGCATGGAAAGGCTGTAACTAACCTCACGCCTTTTTCGGCTTGCGAACCTTTTTCGAACCCGGCGTGAATTTCCAGTTTTTACCATGTTCCACCAGCCAGTTCCACACATAGCCGTTTATCTGAGTGGCGGAGTACAGGCCGGTGCAGATGCCTATTATCAGCGGAAGCGCGAACTCGCGGGTGCTGGGCACGCCCAGTATGTACAGCGTAACAATCGCGATAAGCGTAGTAACGGTGGTGCCTATCGTTCGACCCATGGTTTCTTTGACGGACGTTATCGTCAGCTGCTCCCTATCCTTTTGCCGCCCGCCGGTTTTCCGCAGATTTTCGCGGATTCGGTCGAACAGTATTATCGTATTGTTTATCGAGTAGCCTACTATTGTAAGGCAGGCGGCGATGAACGTGCTGTTGACCTGCACGAACGAGCGGAGCAGCACCATAAACGCGCACATCAGCAAAATATCGTGCAGCAGCCCTATTACGGCCGCAAGCCCAGAGAAGAAGTCGAATCGAATCGCGATATATGTAAGCATCAGCGCGGCGGCAAGCAGTACGCTGCCCAGCGCGTTGAGCACGAGTTCGCGGCCCGTCACGGCTCCGACGCGATCGACGGACAGATATTCCATATCGGGATACTTCTCTTGAAGCTTAGCCTCGAGCCCAGCGCGGAATTCGTCGCTGTTATCGACGTCCTTTATGCGTATCTGCGCGTCGGTAAGATTATCTCCGGACTTCGCTATTTGAGGCGTTTCCGAGTAGCCGTTTTCCTTAAGCGCGTCCTCGATATCCGTCACTTCGAACGACTCGCCCATTTCATATTTGAACAGAATTCCGCCCGTGAAATCTATGCCGATATTCATCCCGCGCCCGAACAGCGTGAGCAGTATCGCCAGCGCGATTATGGCGACTGAGATCGTTAGGCATACGCGCGAACGGTTTTTAATCTCGAATTTCATGCCGATCCCTCCTTACCGCGCGTACAGCCGCGGACGATCCGCGCCGCCGATACTGATAAATATATTGAGCAGCCCTCGGGACGCGACCAGCGCGGTAATCATAGATACAGCTACGCTTATGGCCAGCGTGTTCGCGAATCCCTTGATGGTTCCCGTTCCGAATATCATAAGAACAAACGCCGCGATCAACGTGGTAATGTTGGAATCCAAAACCGCGCTAAGCGCGTTCTGGAAACCGGCGCGCGCGGCCAATATCAGCGGACGGCCTTTGCGCAGCTCTTCGTTTATACGCTCAAATATAACCACATTCGCGTCCACCGCCATGCCGACGCCGAGAACGATTCCCAGCACGCCGGCCAGCGTCAGCTGAATCATGCTGACGGCGAGGATAAAGAATACGATCATCAGATACAGCGTAAGCGATATCGACGATACGACGCCCATCATACGATATCGCCATATCATATATAAGCATATAAGAACTAGACCTATGATTCCCGCCAAAACCGCGCGGTCGAGCGCTTCCACGCCAAGCGTGGCGGATATCGCGGAAACTTCCAGCTGCTCGATTTCAAGCGGCAGCGCGCCCGACTGGATCAGCAGCGCGAGCCTGTTCGCCTCGTCCGCGCCCGACATACCCTCTATATATCCGGAGCCGCCCGTTATAGCGGTGTTAACCGTCGGCGCGGATATCACGCGTCCGTCAAGGCGGATCTCGATTTGTTTGCCTATATTGGCCTGGGTGGCCTCGGCGAACTTCTTCGTGCCGTCCTCGTTCAGCTCGAACGCGACGACAGGCTGGTTGTCCATCAAAACCGCCTGCGCGGTTTTAACGTCCCGGCCTTCCATTATCAGCGCGCCCGTGGAATCGTAGAACTGAAGCACCGCCGGGGTTCCTATAATATCGAGTATCTCCTGCGGATCGCTGATGCTGGGAATTTCGATGCGGATGCGATCCACGCCCTGGCGAACGACGGTGGCCTCCGTATATCCCTGGGCGGTCAGCCGATTCGTTAGCACCTGCGCCGTGCCGTCAAGCAGCGAGCTGAACGTGCCGTCGCCGGGGTCCTTCCCTCTGTACACCGTGTACACGCCCCCGCGAAGATCGAGACCCAGGCTAATCGCCTGCCCCCATGGCTTCAACCTGTACAAACCTCTAGAATCGAGCGGCGCGCCCGTCAAAGCAAGCGTACCCACGATCGCCATTAGAGCGAGCAGCGCGCACAGAATTATTATATTCCGTGTACGCGGACGCGCTCGCTTGATGACCTTCTTCATCGCGACCTTCCTCCCGTTGCAGCTTTCGATTTCTTTCGCAAAGATCAGGGCGTGTTCGAAAAATCTCTCAGGCTGAATACGCCCCGGGATCGTTCGCCCGCAGAACCGCCGAGCTTACCGCTGCTTAGTATTATCAAATCAAATAATAGTATTCAGCGCAGCCGTTCAGCCAGCGTCGGCGCCACGCTCCTTTTTGAATATAGCGGATAGACAAACGCGCGAAACCGACCGCATTCTACATAAATCGACAATGCGCGATGTATCTATGACATTATAGCGGACGAGCGGAGATACGTCAATGCGTATATCCAAACGCGGCAACATAACCTTGCCGATCGGGCGGCGCGGGTTCTATTCCCGCCACGTCCACAGCATGGCGCTCACCGCTTCCAGTATAAACGCGTACCCTTCGCCGTCCGCCGCGAGAGAGGCCGCCCCGTATTCGGCGAGCAGCGTTTTGCCCTGAAACGTTTCGGCGGGCAGTCGAACGGCGACGGCGGCGTCGGAGCGATTGACCGCCAGCATCGCGAACGAGTTCGGGGCGGGATCGCCGAGCGCGTCCATCGAATTCGTTATCGAGCGTATGATAAGAAGAGTATCGTCGCTCGGCGTTATCAAATCCACCTCGCCTACGGTAAGCGCCTCGCAGCGCGCGCGCGACGCGAGAGCCGCGCGAAAGAAACCGATTAGCTCCTCGTCCTCTTTTCCCCACGGATACGTTCCGCGGCAGAACGGGTCGTTCGCGCCTTCAAGGCCGGTTTCATCCCCGTAGTATATGGTTGGCATGCCGGGCCAGGCGCACAGTATGCTCCACATCAGCCGCAAGCGCGCTTCCGCAGTGATCCGCTGCTCGCGCGTAAGCCGCAGATTCGCCTGCTGCTCGCGCGTCAAACCATCTCCCGTCACGCCGACAAGCGCGTTAAGAGCGCGCGGGCGGTCGTGGCTGCCCATCAGGTTCATAAGCGAATATGAAAACTGTTTAGGATATAATTCTATAAGGTTAAGCATTTCGCGCGCGGTCTGCCGTGCGGGCACGGCGCGCGTCAGAAACGCTAGCAGCGATGAGCGCAGCGGATAATTCATCACGCTGTCGAGCGTGTCTCCCAGGCAGTAGCTTCGCATTTCCCCGTATGTCACCTTGCATGAAGCGTTTTCCCATACCTCGCCGATCAAGGCGGCCAGCGGATCCGCCCGCTTTACGGACTCGCGCGCCGCCCTCAGAAATTCGATGGGCAATTCGTCCGCCACATCCAGCCGCCAGCCGCCCGCGCCCGCTTTCAGCCAATACGGAACCACCGCGTCGGGATCGCGAAGCATAAAATCCATGAAAGCCGGGTTGGTCTCGACAGTTTCCGGCAAGGAACGCACGCCCCACCAGCATCCGTATGAATCCGGCCAATTCATAAACCTGTACCAACCCAGATACGGCGACGCCCGGCTAAACCTCGCGGAGCGAAAATATACGCTGTTAATGCCGGTATGGCTGAACACGCCGTCCAGAATAATTCTGATGCCCAGCTTGCGCGCGGCATCGCACAGGCTGACGAACTTCGATTCGTTTCCCAGCGTGGGATCAATCAGCATATAATCGTTGGTATCGTATCTATGGCTTGAATCGGCGTAGAATATCGGATTCAGATATATGGCCGTAACGCCCAGCCCCGCTATATACGGCAGTTTTTCGCGTATTCCCTCGAGCGTGCCCCCGAAGAAATCGTCGGAGACATAATCGCCGTTGTCGGGATCGTCGCGTATCGCGGGCGGATCGTACCAATTCTCATGCAGCGCCCGCCCGTCCGGAAGGGCGGCGGGCGTCGTGCGCCTGAATCTATCGGGGAATATTTGGTATACGGCGGCGCGGCGCATCCATTTGGGCGGCTCGAACGCCGGATCATATACGGTAATCTGAAAGCTTGGCGGAAGCTCCGCCCACACCGCGCCCTCGCCGCCAAGCCTATCCTGCGCGTTTCCGTATGATATCTCGCAATCTCCAGCGCAGATTCTAAAGTCGTACCATACCAGGCAGGGTTCGTCGGGAAGGGTCAGCTCCGTTTCATATAGCCACGAGCCGCCGCGCAATCCAAGCGGGCGCATGCTGATCCAAACTTCGCGGTTCGACCACACGCGAACGCGCACAGCGTCCGGCTGCGGATTGTGCGCCACGCTCAGCCGCAGCAGCAGCCGCTCCGCGCACCTGCGCGCTCCGGGCGGGAAACGATAGAACGGATCGCGGCTGTTATGAACCGGATGCACTCAATCAACTCTCTCCCCAAACTACATATAATTATATAGCGATATTCAATCAAACTGAACGGGATCTATTTTCCATATCTTCTCGTTATATTCGCTCACCGTGCGATCAGACGAGAACCAGCCGGACATAGCGGTGTTAACAATCGCGCGCCGCGTCCACTGCTTATGGTTCTGATAATCCTGCCCGACGCGCTGCTGCGCCATTGAATATGAGCCAAAATCTTTCAGCACCAAATAAGGATCGGGCATGCCGCCGTAATCTCCGAACAGCAGCGCATGATAAATATCCTGGAACGCGCCGGATTCGCCCGGCAGCGTTCTGTCCAGCAACTGATTCAGCGCGCGGCGTATCTCCTGATTTCGCTCGAATATTCGGTTCGCCTGATACGACTGCGTTTGATATATCTGCTCGACTTCCTGCGCGCGCGCGCCGAATATATAAATATTCTCCGCGCCTACCCGTTCGAATATTTCCACGTTCGCGCCGTCCATTGTGCCGATAGTCAGCGCGCCGTTCATCATAAACTTCATATTTCCCGTTCCGGACGCTTCCTTTGTGGCGGTGGAAATCTGCTCCGAAAGATCGGTCGCGGGAATCAGCACCTCGGCGGAGGATACGTTATAGTTCTCAAGGAATACGATTTTTATCATATCGCGCGCGCGCGGATGCTTCTCGATAAGCTCCGCTATAGCGTTAATTAGCCGGATTATTTGTTTCGCGCGGCGATATCCCGGCGAAGCTTTCGCGCCGAATATCACGCAGCGCGGCTGAATTTCCAGCGTAGGATCCTCGACTATACGGTTATACAGCACTAAACAGTGCAGCGCGTTCAGAAGCTGGCGCTTATATTCGTGCAGCCGCTTCGCCTGCACGTCGAACAGGAAATCCGGCGAGATAGACACGCCCTGCGTCCTCTGGAACCAGCGCGCTAGGCGTTCCTTATTTTTGCGCTTTACCGCGCGGAATCGATCGACGAACGCGTCGTCGTCCCTCAGCGGCATCAGTTCGATAAGCCGTTCGGGCTCGGCGCGCCAGCCGTCGCCTATCGCGTCCTCAATTAGTTCCGTCATCAGCGGATTGGCTAGCATCAGCCAGCGCCTATGCGTTATTCCGTTTGTTATGGCGGAAAATTTCTCGGGCATAATCCGATAAAAATCGTGGAATGTATCGCGCTTTAATATTTCGCCGTGCAGCTTCGACACGCCGTTCACAGAGAAGCTGCCCCATACCGCAAGGTTCGCCATATGCACGTGGCCATAAGCGATCACCGCCAGATTCGCGATGCGGTTCCACTGCCCGGGATATAGATTCCACAGCCTTTCGCAGAAGCGCCGGTTTATCTCCTCCAGTATCTGATAAACGCGCGGCAGCTGTATGCGCGTCATCTCCTCCGGCCAGCGTTCGAGCGCCTCGGCCATTATCGTGTGGTTAGTGTAGGCTATCATCCGATGCACTATAGCCTGCGCCTCGTCCCAGCCATAGCCCTCGTTATCCATCAAAAGGCGCATCAGTTCGGGAATCGCCATGCCGGGGTGCGTGTCGTTTATGTGTATTACCACCTTATCCGGCAGGCCGTACATGTCGTCCCCGTACTGGCGCTTATAATCGGCGATTATATATTGCAGCGTCGCGCTAGTAAAGAAATAGTGCTGCTTCAGGCGAAGCAACTTTCCTTCATAATGATTATCTTCTGGATATAATACATTCGAAATAACTTCCGCGAGATCGCGCTCCTCCACCGCCTGCTGATAGCGGCCCTGGTTGAACGTTGAAAAATCTATCCGCTTGGAGCTTCGCGCGCGCCACATCCTAAGCACGTTCACCGTATCGGTGCCGTAGCCGGTGATAGGCATATCGTACGGCTCAGCGATTACGGTTTTGTAATCGACATGTTTAAGGGAAAGCGCGCCGTCTGTCCATTCTTCCTCCAGCCGACCGCCGAAATGAACCTCGACGCTGTCCTCAAGCGCGGGCACTTCCCACGCGTTGCCAAACTCCAGCCAATTGTCGGGAAGCTCAACTTGCGATCCGTCCACTATTCGCTGGCGGAACAGGCCGTATTCATAGCGAATAGTGCAGCCCATGGTGGGAAGATCGAGCGTCGTGAGCGAATCCATGAAGCACGCGGCGAGGCGCCCCAGGCCTCCGTTGCCAAGCCCTGGCTCCGGCTCCTCCTCCAGCATATCCTCCATGCGTATGCCCAGCTCCGCGAACGCCGCCTGATACGCGTCTGTCGCGCAAAGGTTCAGTATATTCGAATGCAGCGAGCGCCCGGTAAGGAACTCCACCGACAGATAAAACAACTTGCGGCTCTGCTGAGCGCGCTGCCTTTCGCGCGTATCGCCGAGCTTTTGCATTATCTGATCCCGCACGGTTGAAACGACGGACTGATACAGCTGCAGCTGGTTCGCGTCCTTCAGTGCGACCCCGTGATGCCGCTGAAGCTTTCCTATGATGCCGTTTTTTATTTCTTCCTTTTCTCGCAAGGTTTGTTCGTCCATACTACCTCCACGGCGTCAACACTCGCGCGGAATACGACGCGCCTAAATTAATCCTTCGCAAACGAATATTCTATTCCAATTTGCGGAAATCATTCTCCGCAGAATAACTCGTTTATGCGTATATTGATACTCCGCGCGGTCTTTATATCGCATCCGTTTATTCTAGCATAGATACGCCCGGTATAGCAACCTTCAATAGAGCGGTTCCAAAAACCACGCCCGCCGCGCCTTGAAGCAGGTTCATCGGGATAGCTGCCGCAGCGGCGGCCCAGCCGTATACCGCCGTTTCGAACATCGCGTATCCGGCTACCATGATCAATTCGCAAACTACCATAGCAGCGGCGCGGCTAAAAAGTTTCGCGCTGCTCCTGAATACGCGCCCCGCGATATATCCCATAGAGCCTTTTATTAAAAACGTAGGCAGCGCGTATATCGAATAGCCGCTCGCGACGTCCGCCAGGCAGCTGCCGATGGCGGCGCACAGTGAAGCGATTGGGCCTAGCAGATTTGCGGCGGCGAATATCACGCCGTCGCCAAGGTTTACATAGCCATGCGCCCAACCGATCGGAATACGAAGAAAGCATGTCGCCGCGAATATCAGCGCGCCAAGCGCGCCTCCTATCGCCATGCTCCTAACGGTCAGCTTGCCCGTCATCCGCCGCCTCCGTCCGCGCCGCGCCCAGCGCTATGAAGAATACCAGGTTCATAACAAAGCCCTGCGCCAAATAATGGCTTTCCGCCAGGCCCATTATTAGGCAGGCCGCCGCGAAGCCCAGCAGGAACGCGGACCGCGCGGGCACGCCACGATTTAGGCACTTGCGCGCGGCTGGAAAGAACGCCCACGCGGCAAGCGCGAGCCATAATATCAACCCCGGCAGCCCGCTTGAAAGTATTGTTTGCAGATATGAATTATGTGCGTTGTTATTGTTTATGATAGCCGCAAGGTTTGAAGCGCCGCTCGCCTCGGCGTATGGGTACAGCGCCTCGCGCATGTCGCTGGGCGCAATTCCGAACAGCAGCCGCGCCGGGTCGCTTTTGAACATCGTAAATATAAGCCGCCATACCTGCATCCGGTTATCGCCGGACAGCAGCGTTTCCAATCGCTGGAGGATATCCTTCGACTGAAACGTGTGCCCGGCGCGCCAGGCAAGCGGAGCGGGACTGACCGTCGGGGCGACAGTCGCCTCTGCGGTCGCCTCTGCGGAAGGAGCTGTTTCGGATGCTCCGGTTATCGAATCCGGAGCGTCCGAAGCTATCAGAGAAATCGACGGGGGTGTTTGAGCGGCGCTGCTCATACCTTCTCCCGCCGCCCCTTCTTCAGCCGAAGGAATCGCGGACTCGGCGGAAGCCGGGCTGGGCGACCACCGAATCAGATCGCGCACGGGGTCGCTTATTAAATATGTTGCAATAAACAAAATTGCCGCCATCATAATCGCGGCGAGCGCGCGAAGCGGCCATGCGCCTTTCCTTTGCATGAATGGCCGCCGCGATCCGGTTCGGCCTTCCGAATTGGCGCTCGGGGCTTGAAACGCGCGCAGCGTAAGCAGGAACGCGATGAATGCCGCCGCCGCGCATAGCGCGATATACGCGGTCGCCGTTTGGGTGAGTATAAGCACGAGATAGCTCATAATCGCGCCGATCAAAAAATATAATTTAATAATTATTATCCATATCGCTCTAATAAATGATTTCTTATCGCCTTTGCGAGCCGAACCGCCAGGCGAGGGCATCAAGCGCCAAATCGAGAGCAGCGCGCCGCCGAGGGCGATCGGTGCGAGCAGGTTGCTGTTGATCAAAAACAGCATCAGCCTGCTATCCTCAAAGTGAGTTTGTTCGGTAATAATAAACGAGCCGGGCAGGCGTATGAAGCTCATCGAGGCGTTGGTCGCGCCTATCCTCCACATATAAACGCCCAGCCAGCCAAACAGTATCATAGGCAGAACCACCAGCGCGGCGGCTATTCCGGTTTGCGTTCGCGCGGCGCGCGGGTTTGGGTTGAGCAGCAGCGCGCACGGCAGTATCGTTATATAAACCCATTGATATGATTCAATGAATAATATTCCCGCATTCGCGATCAGGCAGACTATCTGCCAAACCGCTAGCGCCAGCGTAATTATATACCCCGCCGTTTGCCTTTCGCCTATCGGGCGCGCGGAGTTCGCCCGCCAGCCGAAGCATAGCGCGAGCACCGCGAGCGGATAACAGACGGCCATCATCGCGGCGTTCTCTGAAAACATTATATTGCCGAAATATGTTTCCAGGCCGAGCAGCACCGCCGCGACGCTCAGCGCGACGTGAACAGTTCCCGCAGCCGCCGAGTTTTCTTCAGCGAAAGTTGACGGGGGTTTTATGGCGGAGCTTCCCATATACCGCGCACCTCCGGTTCGGTTTAATAAAAACTCATCGGATATTGGGGTATTGTACCGATTACTCACGCATATGTCAATTATATATATCAATGAAAGGGAGTGTACGGGAGCGTACAATGCGCGTCGTATATGGTAAGAGCCCGCGAAGGAATCTCTGAAACGCGCATCTTGGGCATCTTTTCCGCCAGTTTGGGTTCAGCGTAGGGGGGGAGCTGCGGATGCGCTCCGCACCCGCACACTTCACCTAACTCGAAGGTGTTGACGTGGATATTCGCCAGTTAGTATATGCCTATAAATAGTTTGGCCGGGCAAAATCCCTTTCCCGCGCTCGCATCCATCTCTTCGTGCATTCCTTTAGAGCCGCGCTTTGGGCGTTCCCTATAAATTTTCGGGTTGTTTATTTTTCCTCAATGGTGTATAATAAATAAAAAGATATTCGTAGTCTGCAAACGCGTCGCCCGCTTCGTTGGGAGGGATAGCTGTGGTTTTCCTCACGCACTCCTCAGGGATGGAACGGGTCAGCGAGGATACGGCGCGGAGCTTTATGTTTCGCTCCAATTAGGCAGACCGCGTTCCATACTTGCCGTAGGCGAGGGGCGTGGCTCCGCGTCGGTCGGCGCGCCGGGGGAGGATCTCCCGTACAAGCTAATCCCCCGTCCAAGCGGGGGCGTATCCCCGCACAAAACAGAACGAAGGAGGAATCGCCGTGAAACTGATTGTCGCGATTGTTCAGGATGAAGACGCGTCCCGCTTGGTTTCCAATTTAATGAACGAGGGGTATGGCGTAACCAAACTTGCAACGACAGGCGGATTCCTGCGCGCCGGCAACACCACGCTGCTTGTGGGTGTGGAGGACGACCGGTTCGACGGCGCGATGGCGGTAATAGAAAAAGTATGCAAAAGCCGTAAGCAGATCGCGACGTCGCCTTCTCCGGTCGCGGGGGCATCCGGCGTATACGTGCCATATCCGATAGAGGTCATGGTCGGCGGCGCGATTATATTCGTCGTACCGGTTGAAAAATTCATTAAAATTTAATGGATGCGCGCTGGCAATGGCCGAACGATCAGCCGCAGCGCCTGCTGGACGCTTTCAGAAACAGGACGAACATTCACGCGTTTCTGATCACGGGCGCCCAAGGCGTCGGCAAGCGCACTCTCGCGAGGCTATACGCTCAAACCATATTGTGTGAAGCGGAGCCCGCAGCTCGTCCCTGTGGTGCGTGCGGTTCGTGCGTTCGCTTCGCGCGCGGCTCGCACCCGGACGTGCGTTCGATAGAACCGGGTGGAAATCGATCGAACATCATTTCAGTGGACGCCGTTCGAGCGTGCACGGACGCGCTGCAACGCCAATCATACGAGGGCGGCGCGAAGATAGCGGTTATAATCGGCGCGGATTTTATGAACGTTCAGGCGCAAAACGCGCTGCTCAAAACGCTTGAGGAACCGCCGGGCGACTGCGTATTCTTCCTGACCGCGCAGCGGCGAATGGAGATACTGCCGACGATTCGTTCCCGCTGCGCGTGGGTTCCGCTTTCTCCGCTTTCTATTGGCCGGGCGGAACATACGCTGAATCTATATGGATTAAGCCGCTCGGAAGCGCGTGAGGCGGCGGAATATTCCGGCGGCGCGATGGGCGTCGCGCTGCGTTATCCGCAGGAAATAAAGCCTGTTCGCCTACGAGTTGAGCGCGCTCTTTTAATGGTGCGCTCGGCGGAGGGCATAGTCGCCGCAGCAAAAGAATTGCAGGCGATAATTGACGAACGCGCGGACGCGGAGCGGCAGCTTCGATGGCTGTTGCTGCTCGACATACTAGAATTTATAGCGCGCGACGGTATGGATAAGTCTGTGGATATCGATTCGGCAGAATCAAACGCCGCCACGCAATCGCAGCCGTTGCTTGAGCGGATTTCGCGCGCGTCTGTTCGAACGCGCTTGGGTCTTCTCGACGCGGTATCCGACGCGCGTCGGCGGTTATCCATGCATATATCCGGAACGGTTATTATCGAATCATTGTTATTTGATTGGGCGAATATGCGGCGTGGTTCGATATCATCAAGTTAAGGCGCCGCGCAGCGGAATGCTCAAAAAATTCCGTTTACGCGCAGTTACATTCCCAACCTCCCCTCGTGGTTTGGAACGAGAAGCGGAGCCAAAGGCGCAGCACAGATGCTGTAACAACCCAAAAAATTCCGTAGGAGTTTTTACCTTAGCGGCGGGGCGTTTTGTCTCGCTCAAAACGGAGGGCACTGTCGGTGGTACAGGTCGTTGGCATACGGTTCCGGAAAGCCAGCAAGGTATATTTTTTTGATCCGGGCATATATGAGCTATCCATAGGCGATTGCGTCGTCGTAGAGACGGTGCGCGGAACCGAACTGGGGTGGGTCGCAAGTCCCGTGCGCGATATGGACGAATCGCAGGTTGTAATGCCCCTGAAGGGAATCCTCCGCATAGCGACCGACGCGGATATAGCGCAGGCGGAAGCGAACGCGGTAAACGAAAAGACAGCCTACTCCATCTGCCAGGAGCGCATAGCGGCGCATAAGCTTGAGATGAAGCTTGTCGACGTGGAATATTCTTTTGATAATAGCAAGGTTATATTTTTCTTCACCGCGAACGGTAGGGTGGATTTTCGCGCGCTTGTGAAGAACCTTGCGTCGATATTTAAAACGCGCATTGAGCTGCGCCAAATAGGCGTGCGCGACGAGGCGAAGATGCTAGGCGGGTTAGGCTCGTGCGGGCGACCGATCTGCTGCGGATCGTTTCTTGGCAGCTTTCAGCCGGTGTCTATAAAAATGGCGAAGGAACAAAATTTATCGCTTAATCCGGCGAAAATTTCCGGACTGTGCGGACGGCTTATGTGCTGTTTGAAATACGAGCAGGATAATTATGAATATGTTCGCAAAAGCCTGCCAAGGATAGGCAAGGAAGCTATGACGCCGGACGGCGTCGGGATTATGATGGATATAAACGTAATAAAGGAAACCGCGCGGGTGCGGCTGTTAAGGGACGACGCGGACGAGCCGCGCGAATATCCAATCGACAAAATACACAGGATCGAGCCGCCGCGCGGCTCCGAGCATTTCGATAGCGCCGACGCGGACGAAAACGCGCTGTCGCGGGAAGATATAGTGATGATAGAGGTTGCGGAACCCACGGATGAAACGGATGAAGTTATAATCGAATCAGATTAACGCGCGTCGCGCGTCGCGTCGCTCCTTTGGGAAGGGGATTGCGATCCCCCTCCCAACCTCCCCCTGGGGATTGGAACGAGGAACGGAATCCGCTTCCACCGTTCCAACTCCGAGGGGAGGCTCAGAGGGGAGCCGCAGTTTAAGCGATGGCGTAGGCGTAGCGCGGACTAGCTGTAACTTGCCCGAAAAACTCCGTAGGAGTTTTTTCTACTTTCCAAAGGGGCGAAGCGGCGCGAGACCGACTTGGTATATGGCGGATAAGCACTGTTATTTCTTGTTTTCTTTTAATATCTTAGAAATACTAAGGGTTGCTAAATAGACGATTGACATAACGATAAATATGCCTAGCATACCCAGACCCATCACCCGCAGAGATACCGATAGCTGATCCAATTGAATCGACATAATTTCTCCTTTTTGATGAGGCTTTGCGCCCTTTCGCCGCTGATGCTGAAGGATGGGACGCGCCTGCATACTGACTGTTCGCTTTACTTTACTTTATCAATTCTTCCACAAGTTTGATTACCAATCCGCCCGCGATAACCGACGCGATTTGGCCGGACACGTTCGCGCCCACTGCGTGCATCAGCAGGTGGTTTGTCGGATCTTCAGCCAGGCCCATCTTATGGATAACTCGCGCGGACATTGGGAACGCCGATATACCGGTTGCGCCTATCATAGGATTCACCTTATTTTTTAGGAACAGGTTCATAAGCTTTGCGAATAGCACTCCGCCGATTGTATCGAACACGAACGCGATGAGGCCGAGTGCGAGTATCATAAGCGTTTGCGGGTTCAGGAATTTTTCGGCTTGCATATTGACCGCCACCGTAATTCCAAGCAGAAGTGTGACCAGGTTCGCCAATTGATTCTGCGCGGTTTGGGATAGTGAATCCAGCACGCCGCATTCGCGGATCAGGTTACCGAACATCAAGAACCCGACCAGCGCGACGGAGCGCGGCGCGAACAGGCCGGCAATCATGGTTACGAGGATTGGAAACAATATGCGCACCGTTTTGCCGACGCTTCGCTGTTCGTATTTCATGCGTATTCGGCGTTCCGCCTTGGTGGTGACCATACGGATAACGGGCGGCTGTATAATTGGAACGAGCGCCATATACGAATACGCCGCGACTATTATTGCGCCGAGGTACTGGCTGTTGAAATAGTTCGCTACAAATATGGATGTCGGCCCGTCTGCGGCGCCTATGATGGATATCGACGCTGCGTCCTGCAAAGAGAAGCCCAACAGCGACGCGAGGCTGAACGTGAAGAATATTCCGAACTGCGCGGCTGCTCCGAAGAATAGCATTCGCGGGTTGCTCAGCAGCGGGCCGAAGTCGATCATCGCGCCGATTCCGATGAAAAGCAATAGAGGAAACAGCTCGTTATCGATGCCCGCGCGGGAGAGCACGTTCAGCACACCGATTTCCTCTTCGACGTGGCGGATGCCGTCGACGATCCGTTCGATGTTTTGGGTGATCGCGCCGGACATAGGCAAGTTGACGAGTATTGCTCCAAAGCCCATTGGCAGCAGCAGAGTAGGTTCCATTTCGCGTTTGATGGCCAAATAAATCAGGATGCCGCCTACCGCCCACATGATCACCTGCTGCGTGGTGATGTTTAGAAGGTTCCCAAACAACGCGTCCAAGTCATTTCTCCTTTTGGCGCGGCGCGCCGTCACTTAAGGATGGCTCATGTCCGTTAATGCCCAAGCGCAATAATCTACGCTATCACGCAGTATACCATATCTTCCGGAAAAATGGGACAAGCCTCGCACAAAATCTGCACACCTTTAATGGCATAGGGAGGGCGAAGCCCTCACAACGCCACCAAAGCCAGCCACAGACAATTACAGCTAATAACACCCACCCCGGTCCCCCGGGCGCCCTCCGCGCCCGGGGGACCACCGCCACAACAGAAAGGGGATTTCAAAGGGGCCGTGCCCCTTTGACAGGTGGGTTTGGGAGGGCGGCGCCCTCCCAACGTAACCTCGTAACCTCGTATCCCTCATACCCCTCGTACCCTTCGTACCCTTCGTACCCTTCGTACCCCTCGTCCCCTGCGGCGCACACCCAAAGCTAAACCCCTAACGCAGAAATCAAACCCTAATATCTCCTATTCAAGTGTGTGCCGCAACTAACTCACGTACCGCGCCCGAAGGCGCGGCAGCGCTTGGCAGTGCAAAATATATCGCTGATCGGAAGAAAGTAATCGGCTATTAATGATATGCAGCATGGGGAGTATCGAGATAATCAATACAATCAATATAATCGTCAGCATGCGCTAGCGCTGATTAAGCGCAGCAGCATCTTTTTTTGCGATGATACATAATAAATATTATGTTAAATTTTATTATACAACACTTAATAATAAAGGGAATATTACGACTGGCGATGATCGGAAGCATGCGTATGCGAACTGCCGTGCTGCGAGATGCTGCCGCGCCTCCGGGCGCGGTACGTGAGTTAGCTGCGGCACACACTTGAATAGGAGATATTAGGGTTTGATTTCTGCGTTAGGGTTTTGGTTTTGGGTGTGTGCCGCGGGGGACGAAGGAGGGGTTACGGTGGGTTACGGTGGGTTACGAGGTTACGAGGTTACGTTGGGAGGGCGCCGCCCTCCCAAACCCACCCGTCAAAGGGGCACGGCCCCTTTGAAATCCCCTTCCGTTGGCGCTTCGGGTTGGCACACCGGGCGCGGAGGGCGCCCGGCGCGCTGCGCGGTGATGTTATTAGCCCTGAGGATGGCTTTGAATATGGCAAAGGTTGCGGGGGACTTTTTTAGTGGCTTTTGGGTATTACTTTGATTGTGATGCCGTCCTCGCGCTCGGCTGCGACGTCGCCGACGTACGCTGTGATGGAGAACATCCATAGGGTCCCGTCGCCGTATCCGTTCTTGTGCGCGTCGTACCAGCGTAAATGCCAGCTGCGCGTTCCGTCTGCGTTTAGCGTGGATTCCGATTGAACAGCTCGGTTCGCCGCGCCAAACGGACTGCTCAGCGAGATGGAGTTTACGTCCGCCGTAGTGGTAACAAGAAGCGTGGCGGTGTCGCCTTCAGCGACAAATAAATGCCGCAGCTTCAATTCCAATATCTTCCGTATATTCGCGCTGATACCGTTAATCGGATCGAGAAAATATATAAACCCCTGAAAATCCCCAGCATCCGTTCGTGCCTTAATTTCCTTCAGCGTGAGGGTGTGGGTCGAAAACTGAAAATGCGGCTTCTCTTCGTTCGGACGCCATATCGCTTCCGATATTTCTATAAAATCACCCTCCACACTCTCCACCACCGCCACATGCCCGTCAGGATTTGTCGCGCTTGCGCCCCATACGGCAAACGATCCCGCTATCGGCGCGCCTTCGCTGAACAGAAATCCCCTGTCCGCCACTCCCGCACCAACGCCTTCATTCATAAGCTGATTAACAGCGTACCATTCCGCCGCCGTTTCGGAAAACGAGCGAAACCCGGTCGCCGATTTTTTATTATAAGGTACTTCATATTGAACGTTCTTGTCCGGGTACACCTCGCGTATGATTTCGTTCGCGCGCGCCCACGCGTAAAACGTCGATCCCTCGTCTAGCTTTGGAATCTGGTTGTTGCTTACGTCGTTTTGACTGGCCTTGTACTGCTTAATATATGTTTGTGCGTCGGGCGCTTCCGTTCTCTTCACGAACGCGAGCGCGGTTCCAAAAGGAATGATCGCCGCCAGTATAGTGCAAATAACGGCAAACGACCTGCAAGTGCGCGCAACGTCTCTTCTCTTGTTCATAATGGCTCCTCTCTCTCTCTCTCATGCCGCGCGGGCGTATGTTTATATAATTAAGATATATACTACATAAAAAAAGTCAGTTGGCTGGTTTCCGGAAGCCCTGCCAAACACCCTTGACCTCGCAGAAGATCTATAATCGCCGTGCTGGCGCGCGTGCGCTGGCGGAATTCTTCGATGGATAGAAACGGACGTTCCGCGCGAGCCGCGCATATAGACTGCGCCGCGCTTAATCCCAGCCCGACAAGCGCGATAAGCGGAGGGCGGATGCTCTCGCCTACTATCAAGAACCGCTCCGCATCCGATAAATATAAATCTATCGGGGCGAATTCAATGCCGCGCAGCTTCATCTCCAGTACGATCTCAAGCGTCGTTAGCTGCTCCTTATCCTTCGCGGTAATCTCGCGCCCGCGATCCTCCAATTCATCCAGCCGCTCGCGCACCCGCTCCGCCGGCAGCATCATCACAGACGCGTCGAACCCGACCGCCCGTATCGATAAGTACGCGCTATAATATGCCGTCGGGTAATATACCTTAAAATACCCTATACGCAATGCCATCGTAACATATGCAACTGCATGACCTTTAGGAAACATATATTTTATTTTACGGCAAGAATCCAATATCCATTGAGGAACGTTCGCGTTAGCCATCGCCTCTTCCATTTCCGAAGTCAGCCCTTTGCCTTTACGAACGCTCTCCATCGTATCAAACGCGAGCTTGGTATTCACGCCGCAGTCGATCAGGTAGTTCATTATATCCTCGCGCGTGCATATGCATTGGCGAAGCTCCGCCGTGCCCGCGCGAATCAAATCCTGCGCGTTTCGATTCCATACGTCGGTTCCATGCGATAGGCCGGAAATCCGAACCAGTTCGTCCATGCTGCGCGGTTTCGTTTCCTCGAGCATCTGCCGAACGAAGCTGGTTCCAAACTCTGGTATACCAAAAGTGCCGACGCTGCTCCCCAATTCCTCCGCGCTTACGCCAAGCGCTTCCGTCGACAGGAACAGCGACATAACGCCCGGATCGTTAAGGGGTATGCTCCGCGCCTGTACTCCCGTAAGTTCCTCCAGCATGCGGATCATCGTCGGGTCGTCGTGCCCCAGTATATCAAGCTTTACCAGCACGTCGTGCATCGAGCTGAAATCGTAGTGCGTGGTTACTGTTTCGCTTGCTGAATCGTCCGCCGGGCGCTGCACCGGGGTAAATTGATATATTTCATAACCTTTAGGCAACACAACCATTCCGCCGGGATGCTGGCCGGTCGTGCGCTTGACCCCCATGCAGCCCAGCGCGAGCCTCGTTTTCTGCGCGAGCGTAAGCGTCAGCGAGCGGGATTCGCAATATTTGTTCACATAAAACAGAGCGGTCTTTTCGGCCAGCGTGCCTATAGTACCCGCGCGGAACACATACCCTTCGCCGAACAGCGTTTCGACGTTCTTATGCGCGCGCGACTGATATACGCCCGAGAAATTTAAATCGATATCCGGCACCTTGTCGCCTTTGAATCCCAGGAACACCTCGAACGGGATATCGAACCCGTCGCGCAGCAACGGCTCTCCGCAGCGCGGGCAATCTTTGGGCGGCAGATCTACGCCGGTCGGCGCGATGCGACGCGCGTCGTATTCGCCATAGTGACACTTGGCGCATATGTAATGCGGCGGCAGCGGGTTAACCTCCGTGATGCCGCACATCGTCGCGACCAGCGACGATCCGACCGACCCCCTCGAACCGACGAGATAGCCATCCGCGACCGATTGCTCGACCAGCTTTTGCGCGATGCTGTAGAGCGTCGCGAATCCATATCCTATAATCGCGCCAAGCTCCTTCTTCAGCCGCGCCTCTACGATTTCGGGCAGAGGATCGCCGTAGAGCCGCTTCGCCTTCTCCATAGACATTCGTTCGATATCCGCCGCAGCCTCCGGCCATTCCGGCTGAAACGTCTGCTTGCCCTCCGGGTGCGCGGGGAATAACGATAGATTTTCGAGCCGATTCGCGATAGCCTGCGGATTCGCCACTACCACCTCGCGCGCCTTCGCCTCGCCCAGGTACGAGAACTCCTCTAGCATTTCCGCCGTAGTTTTAAAGTAAAGCGGGGCCTGCTCGTCCGCGTCGGAGAAACCCTTGTTCGCCATCAGTATGGCTCGATAGCGCGCGTCCTGCGGATTAAGAAAATGTACGTCGCCAGTCGCCACGACAGGTTTGCCGGTCGCCTCGCCAATAGCGACAAGCCGCCGATTCAAATCACGCAACCCCTCCTCGTCCGCCACGCGGCCTTCCCGCATAAGAAACGAGTTGTTCGCGATAGGCATAATCTCAATAAAATCATAGAACGACGCGATTGCGCGCAGCGCCTTGTCGTCGCGCCCTTCCAACACCGCGCGGAACAATTCGCCGGACTCGCAGGCGGTGCCCAGCAGCAGCCCCTCGCGGCGGCGCTCCAGCAGTCCGCGCGGAATGTGCGGCCGCCCGCTGACAAAATATCTCAGATGCGCTTCGGAGATAAGCTTGTTCAGATTTGTCATGCCGGTTTGGCTTATCGCGAGAATCGTTATGTGATGGCTGTGCGTCAGCGCTCGCTCGCCCGGTATTTTATTTAGATCGGCGATCGTTCGCATCCCCTGCTCGCCGCAGGCGTCGAACATTTTGATCAGCGCTTTCGCCGTCGCGCGCGCGTCGTGCACCGCGCGGTGCGCGCCCTTAAGCGAAACGCCAAGCAGTTTGCATAGCGCGCTCAGCGAATGGCTTCGCTGCCGGGGATACAGCTTTCGAGCGAGCGCAAGCGTATCCAGCGTGCATACGATATGATCGTCGCCAAGCCGCTGGTACTCCGCGCGAAGGAATCCAATGTCGAACGACGCGTTGTGCGCCGCGATTGGGCTGTCTCCAAGGAAGGCCGAAAACTCGGCGGCAAGCTGCTCGAACGTAGGCGCGTCCTTTACCATGGCGTCGGTGATGTGGTTCACCTTGCTCGCGGCGGGCGGGATAGGCCGCAGCGGATTTACCATCCGCTCGAATTCCTCTATGATCTGGCCGCCGCGTATGCGCACCGCGCCTATCTCTATCACCCTATCCTGCGCGGCGCTAAGTCCGGTCGTTTCAAAGTCGAGCACAACCAGCTCATCGTCCAGCGCGCGCTCGACGGGATCGGAAACTACGATCGCCTCGTCGCACAGATAACCCTCCATGCCGGGAATTAGTTTTATTTTATAACGTTTTGCCGCCGCGAACGCTTCCGGATACGCCTGCGTCACGCCGTGATCCGTTATCGCGATAGCCGGATGCCCCCACGCCGCCGCCTGACGGATCAAATCTTCGGCGGACGTTACGCCGTCCATTCCGCTCATCTGCGTATGCAGATGCAGCTCGACGCGCTTCTCGTCCGCGTCGTCCGTGCGCGTCGGTTTTTCAGTGATCGTGATATCCGTCGGCCTTAATATAAAATCGCCCGTGTACTGATCTGCCTGGCAGCTGCCGCGCACCTTTAGGAACACGCCCGGCGTTATCGCCGCGCGGATCGCTTCGCTTCGCTTTTTGTCTTCTTTTATGGACGCGCCGTCCTTCGCGTCGCCCTCGCCCGCGCCGCCGCCGCGTTTGCGCGCGCCAAGGAACAGCTTGCAATATACCGCGCTGTCCGCGTCCGCGAGCAGGAACGTGAAAATTTGCATATCGCCCGCGCGCAATTCTATCGCTTCCGCCGTGATCACCTCGCCCGCGACAGTCGCCTTTTCGCTGAACTCGGTCAATTCGCTTATGGGCGACGCGGCTCCGGCGATTCGATTTCCCAGTATGATTCCCGCCGTCGGCGCGGAATTCTTCTTTTGCGGTTTCGAGACAGGCGGCGGAGCCAGCTCCTTCACGCTCTCGCGCAGCGTTTCCAAACGCCTTGCCTGCTCGTCCACCGCGCCACGATCAAGAAGCGTTACGGGCGTGCGCAGCCGGAACACATCCCATAGCAGGCGTGTCAATCGCTCGGGTATTTGCAGCTGCGCGAATACGTCCTTGCTGGCTTCGCATTCCGCAGTTAGGGATATGCGCTCGTTTTCCGCGCTCCACAGCGACGCGGCCAGCATCGCGCGTATTCCCGGATTTCCGCGCGCGAGGCAGTCCGTCAAAAACGGAGCGTATGCGGATGGATCGCGCATAAACGCATCGCCGAGCGACGGGCTGGCGACGCGCAGCGATACGCGCGCTTCCGGAAACGCGTTCTGGAAATCCTTCTTAAGCGCTAGATATTCCTTCTCCTCGCACAGAATTGACGATAGCAGGCTTATCTGCATGCGGCTCGCATCCGATGATACGCGAACCCGCTCAAGCTGAAGATGCTCCGCGTACGGTTTACACCCGCCGGTGAGAATATCCGTCCAACTCATGGGTTCCCCCAACGGCGTTTAATCTCGTGAAGCAGCGCTTCCGCGGGATCGCCCTTTATGGACGCGGGCGCCTCGCCGCGCACGAACAGCGCCGCGCCACCCGGCGCGCCCGCTATGCCGATATCGGCTTCCCGCGCTTCGCCAGGGCCGTTTACTACGCAGCCCATCACCGCCACGCGCAAAGGAATATGAACGTCGGCGAGCGCGCCGCGCACGCGCCTGGCAAGGGTCGGCACGTCTATGCACGTCCTTCCGCAGGTGGGACACGCTATGATCTCCGGCCGGTCGCGCAGCAAGCCCACCGCGCGCAGAATATTCCGCGCCGCGTCGGCTTCCGGCAGAGGATCGCCGGACAGCGACACTCGCATCGTGTCGCCTATGCCATCCGCGAGCAGCGCGCCGAGCGCTACGGCGGATTTGATTACGCCGTCCTCAGGCAGTCCTGCTTCCGTCAAGCCTATGTGCAGCGGATAATCGCAATGCTTCGCGACGAGCCGGAACGCGCGTATAGTATCCACCGTATGGCTTGTCTTTACCGCAAGCACTATGTCGTCGAATCCGTGGCGCTCCAGCAGGCGCGCGCTGTTTAGCGCGCTTTCCGCCAGCGCTTCCGGCGTCGGGCCTCCGTGCCTGGCGAGCAGATCCCGCTCCAGCGAACCCGCGTTCACGCCCACGCGGATGGGTATGCGATGCGCGCGCGCGCAATCCGCGACTCGACGTATATTATCGCCGCCGCCGATATTCCCGGGATTCAAGCGAAGCTTCGCGTATCCGTTCTCCGCAGCGCCTATCGCGAGCTCGGCGTTAAAATGAATATCCGCGATCAGCGGCACCGGCGACGCGTCCGTCAGCGCGCGCGCCGCGCCTACGCACGCTTCGTCGTATACGGATACGCGCACGAGATCGCAGCCCGCGTCCGCCAGCGCGCGAATCTGAGCGAGCGTCGCGCCGACGTCGCGCGTATCCGTGTTGGTCATCGATTGAACGGAGACGGGCGCGCCGCCACCGATGCGAACACGCCCGACCTGTACGGCTTTTGTCATGATGGTTCCTCGCTATATTATCTTGCGTTGCATAAATTTTATTAGACAGAACTATTAAAATAGATTGAGTATATCGCGCACATATACAGGAAGCATAAGCAAAAGCAGAAGCGCTATGCCGACAAGATGCACCAACCCCTCCTTGTTTGGATCAATGCGCTTGCGGCGGATCGCTTCCATCAGCAAAAACAGCAGGCGGCTTCCGTCCAGGCCTGGTATCGGAAGCAGGTTGAAGAAGCCGAGGTTCACGCTGATCATCGCGAGCATCGACAAATAGGCGCGAATTCCGCCGTATTCCGTTTGCTCCCGAACTACGCGCACGGTTCCGATAGGCCCTACCATATCGCCGGCGCCCTGCCCGCGCGTAATAAGGTTGCGCAGGAAATCGAACATCGCGACGATAGTTTCCTTCGTCATCGCGAACGACATCTGAACGGATTGAATTATGCCGTAGCGCCGGTTATTGATAGTGGAAAACCATATGCCTATTTGAGGCCTGCCAGCCTCGGAATCGATAACGCGAGGAGTAAGCGTCAGCTCTATTTGTTCTCCCAGCCGATCGACTGTAAGCGTTATCGGAACGCCGCCGCTCACCTCGATCAGGTTCTGCAAATCCGCGCTGCTGTTTACCGGTTCGCCGTTAGCTTCAACAAACCTATCGCCGGGCAGCAACCCCGCTTGCTGAGCTGGCGAATCGGGAACAACGCTGTCGACGACCGGGAGTATCGCCGGAATTCCAAGCATCGCGTATAACACGAAGAACGCCAGCACGGCGGTAAGCATGTTCATCAGCGGGCCGCACACCGTCGTCAAAGCGCGCTTCCATATGGGCTGCAGGTAGAACGCGTCCTTTTCGTTGGCGACGCTTTCATCCTCGCCGTAGAAGCGGCAGTAGCCTCCGATGGGCAGCAGCCTTATCGTATACAGCACGCCGTCTTTGCCTGTGCGCGCATAAAGGCGCGGACCGAATCCCACGCTGAACGACATAACGCGCAGCCCGCTTAAGCGCGCGGCCCAAAAATGTCCCAGCTCGTGCAGCACGATTACAATGCCAAGCAGCAGCGCCGCGAATATCCAATAGAATATGTTTGAAAATACGATTGACAACGATTATGCCTCCTTGGCCGGAATGCGATCCGGCATGCGGTTCCGGTTTAGCACCGGATCGTTTATTCAACGATTGCGGAATGTGAATTGCGCCCGATCTGCGGGCAAAGTCGCGTCAATATTCTTATTCAACCGCGACCCT
>JAISZG010000054.1 GCA_031269355.1 Oscillospiraceae bacterium
CGGCTTATGTACTACTGGGCGCGGGAGTTTTCCTCCAAGCTTCAGGAGGGAAAGCATTATATCGAGCTGCCGCGTACTATTATAATGAGCATCGTAAACTTTAAGATGTTCAATTGCGCCGAATACTATTCGCGCTTCCGGGTGCTTGAGGCAATACGCCATACCGAATTGACGGATAAGTTTGAAATAATTATCTGCGAGCTGCCCAAGTTGCCGAGCGAACTGGATATCGACAACAAGCTGGAGCTGTGGATGCGGCTGTTCGCCGCAGAGAACGAGGAAGATCTGCAGGAAATCGAAGCAATGGAGGTGCCGGAGATGACACAGGCGATACAAACATATCGAAAAATCACTGTTTCCCCGGAATTCCAGGCGCTGGAACGCATGCGAGAGGACGCCAAGAATAACGAGGCTGCGGCGCTTCATAACGCCGAGCAGCGCGGGATACAGATTGGTGAGCAGCGCGGCCTAACGCTTGCCGCGATCAACGCAATTCACGCGGGTATTACCAACCCAATGGCTATCGCAGCTATCGCGGGGCTTAGCGAGGATCAAGCAGTCGCTTTAATCCAGGAGTACAAAAGAACCCCTTAGGGCAATCTCTGCGGGAATGGAGGTGCCGGAGACGACACAGGCGATACAAACATATCGAAAAATCACCGTTTCCCCTGAATTCCAAGCGCTGGAACGCATGCGAGAGGACGCCAAGAATAACGAGGCTGCGGCGCTTCATAACGCCGAGCAGCGAGGGATACAGATTGGTGAGCAACGCGGGATGCAAATTGGCGAGCAGCGCGGTCTAACGCTTGCCGCGATCAATGCAATTCGCGCGGGTATTACCAGCCCAATGGCTATCGCGGCTATCGCGGGACTAACCGAAAACCAAGCCGCCGCTTTAATCCGGGAGCACAAAAAAAACTCGTAGGCCAAGCCCTGCGAGAGTTTTTTGTGGATTCCGATGAACTTTTCGACTGCGTCGCAGAATATCGTGTCGACGCGCGCATCGTCGAGACTTACATTTTCATGCATTATCGATGCATCCCTACAAATAGCGCACCTCTGGCGCACCTCAAATATCGTGCCTCAGCTTGCCTGTCCGCATCGATTGGTATATAACCTGACTTTGACACATCCCCCCCATAATTAGCAGCCGGAAACCCAGTAAAATCAACGAGTTTCGGGCAGTACAACTTGTCGTGGAGATGTAGAGTAACGCCTCCCCAAGTTAGGCGTTTTTTACATCTCCCAGAATTTTTTTCAATTGACCCACCGTAACATGCTTGTGGGGCAATGAACAATCTGATACTTAGGGTTTTTTGAACTATTCTCGCGATACGAACGAGCAATACTCAACAGTATTCTTCCGTTTTTCATCGTTTGTTTGCGCAAAAACATCAAAGCAACCTCGCTTGCAGTTAATGATACGATATTGTATCACATATATCTACGTTTGCCTACTATTATATGACATAATTTGACAGATATTTCTCTCGTTTTCTTCTGTGTTCTCAACGCTTTCCCCGATTGCTTACATTCCATTGGGTGCCAAAGCGGGAATGTTTTAATAATCATTATTGTCAAATACCTCTCGTCTTTAGGTAAATGATTTCGCCCCTGGCGGTTGACGAACGCAACGCGCAAGTATATAATAAATTATACGTTATGTGGTGTTTTAAAGGGGGCTTGCCCAATGGATGTAATAGCGAACGATCTCCGCGCGTGCGTCGAGCCGACAGAATCGATTCGATTTGATTTTAATAATATGCTCGACAAGCGGGTCGGCTATGGGCGGGGCGTATCGGCGGAAGTGCTCGAAGCGCTGCGTGGAAAGGCGGCGGAGGCGCTGAGCGCGGTTCAGGCCGCGCGCGGAACTGGCTGGCTGGAATGGACGGAGCTGCCATATCAGGACGAATCTATTCTATCGGATATAAAGGACGCGGCGCGCGATATACGCGAGCGCTGCGACGCGTTCGTATTGCTCGGCATAGGCGGCTCGGCACTTGGCCCCGCGTGCGTGCATGAGGCGCTTCATCCGCCGCGCGCGAACGAGCTACCCGCCGAAAAGCGCGGCGGTCCGCGCATGTATTTCGAGGATAATATCGACCCCGAACGCATGGCCTCGCTGCTCGAGATAATCGATCCCGCGAAAACATGCTTCAATATTATAACCAAATCCGGCGCGACAGCCGAGACGATGAGCCAATATCTGATAATCCGCGACGCGCTGCAACGCGCCTTTGACGGATCGCCAGACTGGCGGCGGAACATCGTGGTAACCACAAGCGCGAACAGGGGGCTGCTGGTTGAGATCGCGCGGCTCGAGGGCTTCCGGTCGTTCGTGGTGCCGGAGGGCGTCGGCGGTCGGTTCAGCGAGCTTAGTCCCGTCGGGCTGCTCGCAGCCGCCGTCGGGGGCGTGGATATATGCCAGCTGCTCAAGGGCGCGGCGGTGATGGACGAGCTGTGCAAGCAAACCGATATTATGAAAAACCCCGCGCTGCTCGAGGCCGCGCTGCAGTTTATCGCATCGCGCGATCTCGGTCGCAATATAAACGTTATGATGCCATACGCGGATGGTCTGCGGTTGTTCGCGGACTGGTTCTGCCAGCTATGGGCGGAAAGCCTGGGCAAAAGCGTTACCCGCAGCGGTGCGGAAATATATGCCGGTCAAACGCCGGTCAAGGCGCTGGGCGTTACCGACCAGCACTCGCAGCTGCAGCTGTATACGGAGGGACCGTTCGACAAGGTTATAACAATAATAAAAGTAGAATCGTTCCGGAACGAGACGATCATCCCCCACGCACCCGAAGGATACCCCGCCGACATCGCGTTCCTAGGCGGAATCACCCATAATAAGCTTATAGAAGCCGAACGGCAGGGAACGGAGTACGCGCTGCTCAAAGCCGGAAGAATGAATAAAACTATAATAGTTCCCAGCGTATGCGCATACACAGTCGGGCAGCTGCTGTTCTTCTTTGAGATGGCTACCGCGTTCATGGGCGAGCTGCTGAATATTGACGCGTTCAATCAGCCGGGCGTGGAGGAATCGAAGCTGGCTACGTTCGCCACGCTGAACCATCCCGCCGCGAAGTACGAAGCCAAGCGCCGCGAGATGGCCGCGCTCCCGGAAAGGGATCAGGCATATATATTATAAACAAATCATTGCATATTGCCGTTGGAGCGGATCGCGCTTTTAGGGCGTGTTCGAAAAATATCTCGAGGCTGAATGTGCTGGATTTTTATTCAGCGCAAGGAGCCATGAGGGAGGCGTAGTGGAGCTACATCGACCGAATGCGCGACGCCGCGATGGATAAAAAGACAGTGCATTCAGACCGAGAGATTTTTCGAACACGCCCTAATATCGTGCGATCCGCTGCAACGTTTTACGTTTCGGGTTTAATCCGCGCCGCCGCTATCTCCAGCCCGCGCGTTGCATCCTCGCGTTAAGCCGACGAAAGCCTCTAGGATTACGGCGGTCGTTCTTCCCAACTGCGCGCAGTCGTCGCAGCGCTCTATTGATTCCAGCACGCTCACGATATGTTCGCTTTCCCAGTTCGCGGAAGATCGGGTAATCAGCTTTATCATCCGCTTGCACGCGGTCGGGGTGTCGGACAGCCTGCGCGCAATACGTTCGCGCGCGTCGTCGTCAAGGCTCATGTAGGTGCTCAGGCCGCGCTGGCAATAATAATATTGCCTGTCGCGCAGCCGCTTTTTGGTATGTGGCCGCATATCCTGGCTCTCGCGGATTATATCCTCCGCCGCTTCCGCCGCCGCCAATAATCCCAGGCATTTTTCCGGGGAAATGCTGAACGATATGCTGCCCTCGCGCAGCCGATACGCGTAATACGGCTCCCGCATAAACGCGAATGAATTCGCCGCGCAAAACAGCCGGAGCAGCCATTCCTCGTCCTCGTGAAGAATCCCCTCCCGAAACCGCAGCTTTAATTCCTTGATAAGCCGCGTGCTGGTAATCGTGCGGGTGCTCATATATACAACCGCGCTGTCGAGAAGCGCGTCGCGCATAGCCTCGGCGTCTTCCTGTATTGCGGCAAGATTTTCGCCTGTCCAGCGCTCCTGAATCGGGATGCCATACGCGTCGCCGTGCGTACCTCCGTTCATGTTATTCTGAAAATATAAATTGCATCGTGATATGAGTATATCCGGACGCCGCTCCAGCGCGGTGCGGATGCGTTCGAGCGCGCGTGGCTCCAGCCAATCGTCGCTGTCGAGGAACACCGCGTAGTCGCCGCTCGCGAGGTCAAGCGCGGCGTTGCGTGAGGCGGACAAGCCTTTATTGCTTTGCTTATGTAATATTACGCGGGAATCCAGCGCGCGGAAATTCTCGCATAAATCCCCGCTCCCGTCCGTTGAGCCGTCGTCTATAATCACAATCTCGTCGGCGGGATCAATCTGGTCGAGCGCGGATCGCACGCACTTATCGATATATTCGCGCGTGTTGTACACCGGTGTTATAATGCTGAGCCGCACGTCGTCGTTCATATCCAAACTCCCTTTCCCGGTTTATACTGGACGCTATGCAAAAGTACGCTGCGGCGCTCTATTCAGTGTGCCGCAGCGTATGGATATGAAACGTTTTAGATTAATTGTATTTATACTAAACTCCACTTAAACGGCGGCATCTTCGCGAGTCTTTTTGTCGCTCGCTGCGTCTCGTGCGCTCAACGGGCCTCCAGCCCGCCTCGCTCCCTCGACTTTGCGACCGGCAAAAATCCTTCGCGAATCTGCTACCGTTTAAACGGAGTTTAGTATTATACCTTACTCGAATTTGCGGAGCGCTTCCCCGATGAACGGCAGCACGTACGCCACGCCGCGATACGCGTTCAGCATCATCCGCACCCGCGTGACAAGCACGGCCAGCGTTCCCGCCGCGCCTATAACCGCGAACACTATTACCAGCGCGCCGCCGATAAACGGTATATATCCCACGAGAATGGCGGCTATCCACAATATCATCGCGAACGCCAGCCATATCGCGCCAAGCCCCACCGACTGCACGCTGTACCTCCGAATAGTCCGGCTGCGCTGATCCGCGAAGCAAAGGAATAGCCCGGCTAGGAAGGAAGCGGCCGCCGCAGTGGCGGTGAGGTTTACGAGCGGGTTGTTCGATATGACGGTTCCCGCGGGCGACTCGGGTTCCTGATGGTTATACATAGCGAAACACTCCTTCGTATTGGAGCGGGTTCTCCCCGCCGCCCTATTATGACGAGCCGCGCCTATACGCGCGCTTACTTGCGGCCCTTCATGCCCTTACCCGCTTTGGCGAGAATCGAGGAATCAAATCCAAACGACGCGGCGTTTTTCTGCGCGTGCGCCTTCTCCGCAAATTCTACCGCGCGGTCGATCAATCTGTCAAACGGAAGTCCGTTAGCAGTCCATAAATAAAACGCGAGCGAACCCGGAATCGTATTTATTTCGTTTACGTACAGCGCGCCGCTTGCCGGATCGATCATAAAATCAATCCGTACTACCCCCTTGCAGTCCATCGCGCGGAATATATCTACGCTCAGTTTTTGCACACGGGCGGTCATATCATCGCCTATGGGGGCGGGTATGCGTCTCTTTAAATCCGCCATACCGCCCTTGCCGCCGGACGTGCCCTTGCCGCCGCCGTTTATATATTTCTCCTCGAACGTCAAAAATTCCTGCCACGTTACGGGCGCCTCGCACAGCGACGCCTCCGCCTCGTCCCCAAAGCCCAGCACCGAACAATTCACCTCGACGGGCTTTTCCACCGCCGGCTCGATCACCACTCGCCTGTCGAACGAGAACGCTATCTCCATCGCCTCGCGCAGCCCGTCGCGATCCTTCGCCTTATGTATGCCTATGGACGAGCCAAGGTTCGCGGGCTTTACGAAGCACGCGTAGCCTATCTTATTCTCGATTTCATCAAGAATCGCGTCGGCGCGCTCGTTCCACGCGTCCCGCGAATACCACGCGAAATCGAGTATCGGGAAGCCGCATCCAAGAAACAGCTGCTTCATAACTATTTTATCCATGCCCACCGCCGAGCCCACTATACCGGAGCTGGTGTAGGGCACGTTCATCAGCTCCAGCACGCCCTGGATCGAGCCGTCCTCCCCGTTTAACCCGTGGAATATTGGAGCGGCCACGTCTATCCGCGCGACCACCTTCCGTCCGCCGAGCAGCCTTGGGCGCTCGACATATTCGATTAACGCCCGCGAATCCGCCGATAGATCGGGCAGTACGCGCGTTATCCCATCCGCCTTGGGGTTGAACGACGAGTACGCCTCTATATTCAGCAGCGGCGCGCCAGTATACCATCCGCCGTCCCGCGCCAAATATACCGGCACGACGTTGTATTTTTCCTTGTTCGCCGCCGCCATCCACTGCACGGCGGATACCACCGACACGTCGTGCTCGCAGCTGCGGCTGCCAAACAGAACCGCCATATTCTTTGTCGCCATCGCTTCCTCCGCTTGCATATATTTTATTTAATATATTATTTAATTTTTATAATTATCAGGAAGATCGTTTTCGAACAGCACCGTATCGCCCGCCGCGATCGGAAGCTCCGCGAGCAGCGACTGCGCCCGATCGAGGTCTTCGGCCATGCGTATCGAATCCTCCGGGAACCCGGCTTCGATAAGCCCGTCGTATATGGGCTTGGAATTCGTGCGGCCTACGATTATAGCCACGTCTGCAGCGCCCTTCATAGATTTTCCGTATTCCTTGTTCAGTTCGGCCTGCTTGTCGCCAAGCTCCACAAGCCCCGGCGTCACTATAACGCGCCGCTGCGGGAATGTGCGCAGCACGTCTAGCGCGGCGCGCGCGCCTATCGGGTTCGAATTGAACGCGTCGTCGATTATCGTTACGCCGTTCGCGCTGGGAATAATCTGCAGGCGATGCTCGACCGGCTCTATCTTCGCGACTCCTGCGGCGATCTGCTCGGCGGACATGCCGAGCACGGCGGCCATCGTGCACGCCAGCAGCACGTTTTGAATATTGTGCGCACCCAGCAGCTTCGTCTCGCATTTCGTCCGCGAACCGTCGGCGAGGATCAAGCGGAACCGGCTGCCCCAGGGGCCGGTCTCCACGTCCTCAGCGCGCGCGCCCAGCCCCGGCGCGTCGGAGGCGGCCAGGTATTTCGCGGGTTTCTCCGTTTTATCATATAGCGATTTGACGATCCCGCCGTCGTCCGCGAATATCGCTGCGCCGTCCTCCGGCAGCGCTTCCACCAATTCATATTTGGTATTGGTTATATTTTCCAGGGTAAAAAATGTTTCAAGATGCTGCGGCCCAACGGACGTCAATATTCCGTATTTGGGGCGTACCAGCTCGCACAGCTCCTTTATCTCGCCCACGTGCCGCGCGCCCATCTCCGCTATGAACACCTGATGCTCGTCCGTCAGCTGCTCCCGCACGACGCGAGTCACCCCCATGGGCGTGTTAAAGCTTGAAGGCGTGGCCAGCGTTTTATATTTTTCCGAAAGAATTGTCGCGAGGAAGAACTTGGTGGAGGTTTTGCCGTAGCTTCCAGTGATGCCTATCTTTATTAAATCCGAGCGATTCGACAGCCTTTTCTGCGCGTCTAGGAAAAACGAGCGGTTGATTCGCTTCTCCGCCGGCGATATAAGCGCGGCCGCGAGCGGCACGATAAGCGCCGCGAACAAAGGCAGGAACAACGCCGCCGCAGACAGCCGCGCCGCGAATATCAGCGCGCACGCGATAGCAAGCGCGACCGCCGCCAGCATAACGACAAGCCGCTTCACCCTTGGCGTTATTACGAGCGGCTTCTTCGCGGGTCTGCGCCGAACTCCACGGTCGACGAACAGCGCGCACGCGACGCTCAGCAGCGCGGTGCCGATCAGGCACAGCGCGTCCGCCCAAAGGGGAATGCGCTCGCCCTCCGCGCCAGCTATCAAGCGGATAATCCACGCGATAAGTCCAAGCAGCAGCGCGTTTACCGCCGCGCATATGGCGCCGGGTATGATGGCGCGAAGCGCGTTATCCCAAGCCGCGCGGCGATATCCAGGCAGCTGGTAGCTTTCCAGCTGCAGCAGATGCAGCGGCACGCGCGAGGCTATCGCGGTGGTAAGCGCGGCGGTAAGCGCGAACAGCAGTCCGGTCGCGACGGTCATGAACGCTCCTCCCCGTACGGCGCACGTTCAAAAAAGCGTACGTCAAACGATCGTAATTATATATTATAAAATAAACTGCTCGACGATGCGCGCGAACCGATCCGGCTGCTCGATGTACGCGAAATGACCCGCGCCCTCGAACACCACAAGCCCCGCGTCAGGAATCTTCTCCTCCATAACGCGCGCCATCCACAGCGGAGTTTCGGCGTCCTTCTCGCCCCAAATCAAAAGGGTGGGCGGGCGAATGTTCCGCAGTTCGTCTGTGAGGTCGGTATTTACGAGCAGTACGAACGTTTTGCGCATTTCCTCGCCCAGCGCGTTATAATCCTTCGACCCAAACCGCGCGCGCAGCGCTTCGCGTCCGCGCTCCGGAATATCGCCGAACAGCCTGGTTTTTTCCAGCCCGTTAAGCGCGCCGCGCAGCGCGCGGTATGTTTTCGCGCGCAATATCGATCGAGGCGTTGGCTTGCCCCGCAGCCCGGCGCCGCAGGTTATAACGAGCTTACCTATCAGCTCCGGGCGGTCGATCGCCAGTCGCAGCGCGACCCGCCCGCCGTGCGAATGGCCGATAACAGCGCAGCCCCGCAGTTCAAGCCTCTCGATTATATCCGCAGTCATACGCGCGAACGCCGCCGCGTCCCACGGTTCCGGCGGCGCGCCGCTTTTCCCGTGGCCTGGAAAATCTATCGCCGTCAAACGCATCTGCGGCGACAGGCGCTCGATTATCGGCGTCCACAGTTCAAGCGAGCAGCCCCACCCGTGCAGCAGCAGCGCCTGCGGCCCGGCGGAACCATATTGTTCATAATTAATATTAACCCCGCAGGAATCAATCCGCATCAGGTTCTCCTTACTTGGAGCGGAGTCGCATACCCCGCCGCCCCTGAAAGGCTGGGGCGGCGACCCATACCCGCATTTGGCGAAACAAAACAAAGGTTCAATTCGCGCCTGTATAAGTATACGCGCGCAATGTTGTTTTCAAACCTTGAGAGTATCCTTGATTATTACGATCTGTTTCCATTATATACCAATCGATGCGGACAGGCAAGCCGAGGCGCGATATTTGAGGTGGGCTAGAGGTGCGCCAGATTTGCGCTATTCCCTACTTTAGCACCCAATGGAATGTAAGCAATCGGGAAAAGCGTTGAGAACACAGAAGAAAATGAGGTTACAGCTCAGCAGGTGCGCTAATAGAGATATGGAACCGTAAAGCGTCAAGGGGGATCAGCCCACGCTTCTTGGCAGTATCGGTAAGGGAACGGATTTTGCAATAGTCGAGGGCGGCGCAAGCTGCTCGCAGCCAACACGCCCTGACTTGCTGACCGTACCCTGACAAGTCCATACCCGCCCAACGGCCACGCATTGCCGAGCTGCGGATAGAGGGCGGGATTACTTAAGGCTGATCAACGGATCGAAGTATGCGCGAATATAAGGTATCCATATCAATTATTCTGTATACACAGTTGGTGAAATCTATGGAAGGAGGACGCGACGCCAATTATGCGCTTTGTTCGGCAAGCGCTGGCCTCTGCTGCGCCATAAGCAGCGACTCGCGGTATTGCTGCGCTTCTGGGATTTCCGTGAATTCTACGGTATTATCGTGATTTTCGCGAATGACGCGCTTGATTTCGTCAAGCGAGGCGCGGAAAAATTCGCGGCGATTATTTACCATGTTCAATCGGAAATCGGCAAACGTGCTATGCAGCACCGCTTCCAGCTTTGGAGCGTCGTTGGAGAATATCATTGCATGCACGTCAAACTTGAACGGGACAGACGCGTCGCCTAGCTCGTCGATTCTATCCATAGGTTCAAGACGTCGGGTCATGCCAATCTTGTATACGCCCTCGCCAAACGCGCCAATGTTTGAGATAATATACACATAACCCGCGCGCTGATTCTCAAGGCGATAGTCTATATCTTTCAGACGAATTTCGATATTGGAAACCCCCGCGTTAAGTTCGGCCTGCTTTTCAAGGATGTTTTCACGTTCGACCTCGTTGGAGCAACGCTCCAACTGCGCTTGAAGCTTCGACAAGCTTGCAAGTAGTGCGTCTTCTCCTTTTCTGCTTCCTTGCGAGCTTCCTCGATTTCCTTGGCGACTCTCGCAGCTTCACGCTGCTGTTCCCGCAGCTCGCGCAGCTCTTCTTTTTCTTTCTCTTTCATCTGCGCGTACTCGTAGGCAAGCGTAAGCTCTTCGATCTTTGAGCGGATGTACTGGTCGGTGATCTTTATTTGCATTATCCGACCAAGCTTTTCAATGGCATCAGCCGCTTTATGGATGCGCTCGACACAACGGTCGAAGTTGCTGAAGCGTACGGCGCTAACTGCGCTTTCGCACTCGTTGTTAAACGAACGCAGGCAGAGCTTAGACATATCGGAGACGAGCTTTTTACCTTCGGCCTTGCTGTTGTTGACCGTCCAGTCCTTGACCTCGGTAACAGCTGTCTTATCACGAATCATCTGATGCTGCACAGCGCGAACCATATCTAATCGCGCTTTATATTCATCCGATTTCGTGAACTTGTACTTGGGGGCATAGAGCGCGACTGATTCCATTTCTAATTGGTCGCATAACTCAATGGCTTCATCACGCAGCTTGACGATATCTCCTGCGAGCGTCTTTGCGACTTGCTTGCCCTCGTCCAAGGATTTTTGAACCTTCGCTAGTTCCGCTTGCTGCCGCTGAAATTCGAGGTTCAGGTCATCACGGCGCTTCTCGATAGATTTCGTCTGTTCCATATCCGCAATGATATTCGGTTTAATTTCGTCAACGATTTCGCTGATTTTCCGCTGATAGTCCATTAAAGCGATATCATAGCAGTCTTGACACAGCGTACCGTTGTACAGCTTTAGGAAGCGTCCGCTCTTGCCGCATTTGGAACAGGTATGAGGTTTGGGATCGTTTGTGCGTCTCTGCTGCTCAAGAAATTCCCGGATATGGAAGTACTCGATTGCGCTTACCTGATTGCTAGCTATCGCTTGTACTTGCTCTCTTTGAGCTAGATTCGCTGATTGACTTCTTGACATAATCAACCCTCTATACTTTCAATTTCACGCGCTTCGCCGCTAATTGCGTAAAGCTTTTGTAAAACATCTTGCGCGACCGAAATGCTCGGGAGACGATCTGCATACAACGATGGCTCACTTTGGAGTTTGTTCGCCTGCAGTGAATAGAAATGCGCCATATGCGCGGGGTATGACAACGGTAGCGATGTACTTTGTATATCGTTTGCCGCTATAAATGGCGCTGGTTTATTCGGCGCTCGCTGCGGGTTAGGTTTTGGCTCGCGCGAAGGTTTGACAGCAGTTTTCACGGCAAACAGCTCCTTTTTTTTTTGTTTTGACTGCTTGCTAACGGCAACTGCTATAACCACTAATAAAACCACTACGGGAATGGCAATCCAAGGGTATGTAGCCAACAAATAAACAATCACTAGGGCGTGTTCGAAAAATATCTCGAGGCTGAATGTGCTGGATTTTTATTCAGCGCAAGGAGCCATGAGGGAGGCGTAGTGGAGCTACGTCGACCGAATGCGCGACGCCGCGATGG
>JAISZG010000068.1 GCA_031269355.1 Oscillospiraceae bacterium
GGCGGCGGCGGGTTTACGCGCAGTCGACGTAGCGGAGCTACGCCTCCCTCATGGCTCCTTGCGCCTCATCAAAATCCAGCACATTCAGCCTCGAGATATTTTTCGAACACGCCCTAATATTATACAGGATGAAATATTCCCGATAGCATACAGCGGAATATAAAGCAGCCAATATTATCCAATACATCTTCCATCAAGGCAGATGATTTCGCCCGAAAAACTGGACAGAATACCCCGGGGAAACTATAATGGAACATACTGCGGAAGTTTGCGCCCGCGAGACGCGGTACGTTCTTTCGAACGGTTTATATATCGATTAGCATAATCGGTTTGCATAACAAAAATCAAGCGAGGGTATAACGAATTGCGCATTGAACAGGGGCACGCGGATATGAACGGCGCGCCTCGTGAAAATATATTTCAGGCATATGACGGGAACGAGCAGCGCTGCGGAATGGCGGCGGTCGCGGAGTATATCAATCACGCCGTTCTTCCGGAGCGACCGTTAAATTATTATTTGACGCTGGAGGGATTCGCGCGCGCGCGCGATATGCTGTTCGGCGCAGCGTACGCTCGGGCGAGGATACTGCGCGCGAAGCATCCGGAGCTGCCCGCGCGAATATACGCGTCGTGCAGCCCTCGCGATCCGGAGCGGCTGATGTTCTTTGGCGAGATGGGTTTTCGCGATACCGACTCCGAATATGTTATGAGGCGCGTACTTCGCGCAGACGATCGGCTGCCCAAGCCGCCCGTGGGCACGCGTATAGCCGCCACCCGCCTGTCCTCCGACGAGGCGTGCGAACGGCTGCTGTCGCGAATGAATCCGTATTCGGTAACCGCGCGGGGCATGGATTGGCTAGACCGCGCCAGAAGCGAGCATTTCTTCGCGGCGTACGCGGTGCTGGAGGAAGATCGCATTTTGGGCGAGGCGCTGATAAACGGATATGGCGCGGAAGGTCGAGTGCTGATGATATATACACTTCCCAAATATCGAAGACACGGAGTGGCGCGCGCTCTGCTGGCCGCCGCCGACGGTATGTTCATTGAACAGGGATACAAAGGCGCGACGGCGCTCGTGTGGGAACGCTGCCGCGCCGCGATGGAGCTGTTTGAGACGTGCGGCTACTCTAAAGCGTCGCAGTCAATTCTTTATCCGGGAATAAATTTATAATTATAGTTTTATTTGCTTTTGCGTCTTTGCCGATCTGAACGCCGCCAATATAGTCGCGAGAACGCGCCGCACCTGTTCGGGTTTCACAATTAATTCTTCGCGACCCTCTATCGTCGCTATAACGTTTTTATAATAATCCGTCCAGTGGCAATCCGGATCGGGCAGCTCGCGCTCCGTTTTAACGCCGTCCGGGCGCGGCGCGAACGTGCGGGTGGGTCCGGCGGATGTCATAACGATAACCGGCTCGTCCTCTATCGCGTTGTCCAGCGTTATCACGCCGCCGCTTCTGGCGAAGCCGTTTATATACGCCGTCCCCTGATCGCCAAGCAGCATCCAGCGCGGAAGCTCCTTCAATACGAACGTTCCTATCTCTACCACATATTCGCCGCCGTCCTTGCGGTCGAACTGCAGGTGGAAGTAATCGTCCACCTCGGTGGTTTTAACGTTGGCCGTACGGCAGCGTACGGAGGTGAACGCGTCCCATCCGCACATAGTATACGCCTGGTCTATAAAATGTACGCCCCAGTCGAACAGCATGCCGCCGCCGTGCTTCTTCTCGCCGCGCCAGCCGTGCATAGCGCCTCCCGAGCCGTGCAGCCGCGACTGGATGGAATAAACATTCCCAAGCGTTTCGGAAGCGAGAACATCCCTCGCGATGCGGAAATCCTTATCCCAGCGGCGGTTTTGGTGAACGGTGAATATGCGGTCGTTCTTCTGCGCGGTCTCGATCATTCGATCGATATCGCGCAGCGTCAGCGTGACGGGCTTTTCGCATACCACGTGCTTGCCGGCGTCCAGCGCGTCCAGAACCAATCGGCAGTGCGCGTCGTTGGGCGTGGCGACAAGAACCAATTCGAATGAATCATCCGCGAGAAACTGGCGCAGAGAATCGTATCCCTTAAGGCCCTTTTCCTGCGCCTTAGCTATGCGCGCGGGATCGATATCGTACGCGGCGACGACCTCCAGGCCTGGCGTTTCCGCACTGTGCTCGTGATGCCAGCCGGCCATTCCGCCGTAGCCGATGATCCCCATTTTAACGGGCATCGTTTTTTATCCTCCTGACGCGTATTTCATATCCGTCGAGATTATATACCCTGCCGCGATCCGCCGCAATACGGACGCGCGGTTGTATATCATAGATTTACTATAGGTTTACCGCGCGCGCAATCAGCGTGATCAGAATAAGCGCGAGCACGCCGACCAGCACGCCCTGGATTATCTTATCGCCCTTGCGCATCGCGAGCCCCGCGCCCAGCAGATTCCCCGCGACTGAAAACACGCCCGCCGCCGCGCCTAGCATCAAATTCACATACCCGCCCTGTATAAAGCTGTAGAGGGACGAAAGCCCGCTGGCAAGGTTCGCCACCTTCGCGGTTCCGCTGGCGATTAGCGGCGGCATGCCCGTTATCCCGGAAAACAGCAGTATTAAAAACGTACCCGTTCCCGGGCCTATCATGCCGTCGTAAAAGCCAACCACGCACCCGATAACGGCGTACGCGGGGTACCGCCAAGCGCCGGGGTGCGCCGCGCGCTGGATATTCCCTCGGCGCGTCAGCAAAACCACGCATACTACGGGGAGTATTATAATCATAGCCCGCAGCGCCAGCGCTTCGTCGATCGCCTTAAGCGCCTGTGCGCCTAGATACGCGCCGGGCAGCGCGCCGAGCGTGGAGAGAACGGCGGGGATCAGATCGATATCCCCGCCGCGCCCATATCGAATTACTGCGGCGATAGCTCCAACGGATGCGGACAGCTTGTTCGTGCCTGCGGCAAATCGAGCGGAATAGCCTGCCAAATAATAAGCGGGCAACGAGATCAGTCCGCCGCCGCCCGCGATAGAATCGATAAAACCTGCGAGCGCGCACAGCGGGCAAACGATCAGATACCGCGCGAGATCGCTCATATATGAATTGCTCCATTCGATACGAATACGCGTCTAAAGCGCGCTTGACATAAACAGCGCGTAAACCGGAAGCGCCAGCATCAGCGCGACGGTGGTCAGCGCGACGCCCAGCGAGGCGTATTCGCTGTCCGCGCCAAAACCGTGCGATATAATCGCGACCTGCGTCATAGCCGACATTCCGGCCTGCAAAAAGTACGCTTGCAGCGTAAGCCCCGTCACGCCCAGCGGCGCGCATACGGCGAGCATTATCAGCGGCGCTGCCAGGAAACGCATGCCGAGCAGCGCGCCGAATCCTTTTTCCCACCGGATGCCAGCGCGCGTCACGCCATAGAGCATCGAGCCTATGAACATCATCGACAGCGGCGTAACCGTATCGCCTATAGTTTCCGCCGCAGACAGCACGAAATCTGGCAAACGAACTCCCAGCAGCACCAATATGAACGAAGCGAACAGAGTTGCCAGCGGCGCGTTAATAAGACGCTTAAGCGCGGCGGCTGCGGATACCGGGCGCTTGTCCGCGTCGCGGCGAATCAAAGGCGCGCCGATCGTCCAGAAAAGCGTGGTGTTCGCAAGGTAATACAGCGTCGCGTATGGAATGGCGGATTCGCCCAGTACCGCGCGCGTTACCGGAAATCCGATAAATACGGAATTCGAGAACGCAGTCATCGTCGCGAACACACCGCGCCTGTTTTCCGGCACGTGCAAAAGCCGCGCCAGCAGCAGCGCGATAGGTATGCCTGCGGCGATCGACAGTGCAGGCGCAGCTATCAACGACAACTGCGCGGCTAGGTTCTCTCGAGTATAGGCGGTCATAATATTGGACAGGATCACGCCCGGCATCGCCACTCGTATAACAATCGCGGAAAGCAATCGATTGCCTTCTCCTTGTAGCTGGGCTTCATGCCCCGCCGCCCCTGAAATGCTGGGACTGCGACGCGCCCCGTTCGCTCCGAGCCAACCGCGCCAGGCGAAAAAGTACCCTATTCCTATCAGGATAAGCATAGTCGCGACGGCTTCCAGCGCGCGGATGAACAATGCGCAGCCCTCCCGGCAATATTTGTTATTATATGATTAATCTAATGGCTCAATAAACGCCGCGTAAATCGCGCGAACTGCGCGCTCGAAATCGCGGTTGCTAACTCCCACTATTATGTTAAGCTCCGACGAACCCTGGTCGATCATTCGCACGTTGACGCCCGCCGCGTACAGCGCCTCGAATAGGCGCGACGCGATGCCTCGCTGGCTTACCATGCCACGCCCGACCGTCGCGACAAGCGCCAGCTCGTCGTGTATCTCGATGGAATCCGGTTCGGTCAGCTCGATAATCCTCTGCACAAGCCGCTCGCGCACCCCGTAGAGCGCTTCCTGGGAGAGAACCACGCACATAGTATCGATTCCGGTGGGCAGGTGTTCGAAGGATACTCCGCATTCCTCAACCGCCTGCAGCACTCGCCGTCCGAATCCAAGCTCCGCGTTCATCATCGCCTTTTCGATTACGATTATCGCAAACCCCTTATGCCCCGCGATACCCGTAATACCGGCGGGAGGCTCGCCCTGCGCGTGCGGTAGAATTAGAGTGCCGGGATGACCGGGTTCGTTCGTATTTCTAATATTTATAGGGATACCCGCTTTACGCACCGGGAATATCGCGTCCTCATGCAGCACCGTGGCGCCCATATAGGAAAGCTCCCGCAATTCCCGGTATGTTATTTGCTCGATGCGGCGCGGGTTTTTGATTATGTGGGGGTCGGCGGTCATGAACCCGGATACGTCGGTCCAATTTTCATATAGATCGGCGTCCGCCGCGCGCGCGGCGATGGCGCCTGTCACGTCGCTTCCGCCGCGCGAGAATGTGCGAATCGAACCGTCCGGCGAGCTGCCGTAAAAGCCCGGCATCACGGCGTAGGGATGGCGCATCAATTCGTGCGCGCAGTCTATCTGGGTGCGCTCGCTGTCGAGAGAGCCGTCCTGGCGAAAGCGAACGCAGTTCTCGGGGTCTACGAAATCCCAGCCTAGCAGATCGGCGAGAAGCAGCCCGTTGAGGTATTCGCCCCTGCTAGCCGCGTAATCCGGGTTGCGCTCCTGAGGAATGCGCTCTTTAATTCGCGCCAGATGTTCGCTCAATTGTACATCCAGCGACAGCTGCGCGGCGATCTCCTGAAAACGCTCCGCTACCTGCAGGAACGGCGCTTCGAACGGCTGACCGCGCCGCGCCCTCGCGTGGCACTCGTACAGCAGGTCGGTAACTTTAACGTCGTTATCAAACCGCTTACCCGGCGCGGAGGGAACCACAAACTTTCGGTTTGTATCGGACAGCAATATATTGCGTACTTTCAGAAACTGCTCGGCGTCGGATAAAGAACTCCCGCCGAACTTTGCGACGATCACGCTCATAAAACCTCCGCGCGGGTGTGGGACTCAGCCCCACTTCGTTTGGGGCGGCGGGGCAACGCCCCGCGATAAAGGATACCAATCGTTCGCTATTCTACAATTTTCGCCGGTATCCGTCAACGCCCAACCGCGATCGTCATTTAATTAAAGGGGTGCGCGCGGCGGGAGTGGGGCGAGGGCAAAAAGTACCGCCTTTGTTCGGGGCGGCGGGGCAGAGCCCCACGATAGATGAAACCGGGTCGAAATCGTCGCCCTGCGCCGGCGATTCCATCTGCATCGGCGCCTGGAATTCACTGCGGGTGCGCCATTCGTCGCGCAGAATGCCCATCGCGATTAAATCGTGATACGCGTCCTCGCGGAAAATTTCATCGCGCAATTTCCCTTCCATTGAAAATCCGCAGGCGATATAGCATCTGATGGCGGCTTCGTTTCCTTCTATAACCGTAAGGCTTATTTTATGCAGATTCATCTCCGCGAAACCGATTCGACAAAGCACGCGTATCGCGTCGCTCCCGTATCCCTTGCCGCGCATAGCCGCGTTTCCGATGAGTATTCCAATATGCGCGGCGCGGTTCTTCCAATCGACGTGCTGGAAACCGCATCCGCCCACATACTGCCCGTTCAGCGTTTCTATCGCGAATTGATATTCACCGCGCGTCATAGACGTCTGCTGGCCGATCCAGCGCATTTCGTCGTCCGGCGTCGCGGGCAGTATGGGGCCTAGCGCGCTGTGGCGCACGGACATATAGTCGTTCACCTGGCGCAGCACGTCGTCAAGATCGGCGGGGCGATACGCGCGCAATCTAACCTTTTTTCCGGTATACATCTCATTCTCCATTCCGATAATAAATTATAAAATTATTTTTCGTCAGTATAACACAAACGCCGGACGCGCGCGAGGGAGTGCGGCCTATACAGTATAGGCGACAAATGTCGGAGATATAATTGACATATTCGCCGAGATATGGTTTTAATGTGCATGGGCAGGTTCGTCCGCGAAATAACATGCGGGGGTACACGGGAGCGATGCGAATGGAATGCGACGTATTAATTATCGGAGGCGGAGTGATCGGCTGCGCGATCGCCCGCGAGCTTACGAGATATAACCTATCCATAGCGATGGCGGAAGCGAAGGACGATGTTTCCGCAGGCGCGTCGCGAGCGAACAGCGCGATTGTGCACGCGGGTTACGACGCGAAGCCAGGTTCCGCGATGGCGCGGTTAAACGTTCTCGGGAACGATATGTACCAAAATATGTGCGAGGAATTGTCCGTGCCGTTCGAGAGGATCGGCTCGCTGGTGCTCGCGTTTGGCCGCGAGGAGGAAAAGGAGCTGGAACGGCTGCTGGAGCAGGGCGTTCAAAACGGCGTAAAAAATATGGAGCTGATAAGCCTGCGGCGCGCGCTAGAGCTTGAGCCGCAGCTAAGCCGCGAGGCGACTGGCGCGCTGTGGGCGCCCAGCGCGGGAATTACAAGCCCATATCAGCTGACGATTGCGCTGTATGAGAACGCGCGCGCGAACGGACTGAACGCGTATTTTAACGCGCCTGTGACGTCGATAGCTTTTGAATCTGGCGGCTTTTCCGCAATGGCGGGAAATAATGTTATTCGCGCTTCGTATATCGTAAACGCGGCAGGGATTTACGCGGACGATATCGCGCGGCTAATCGGCGACGACAGCTTTACAATCTCGCCGCGCAAGGGCGAATATATATTGATGGATCACGAAACGGCGGATATAAGGCGAGTGCTGTTCCGCGTTCCGTCGGAATTCGGCAAGGGCGTGCTCGTGGCGCCTACCGTCGATCGAAACGCGTTCGTAGGGCCGACTGCAAAGGATATTCTAGATAAAGATGATACATCTACAACATATGACGGAATGCGCGAGCTTCGTGAGCTTGGTTCGCGAGTCGTGCCCTCGCTGGATTTCCGCGCGCAGATCACCGCGTTTTCCGGACTTCGCGCGATATCGAGCACCGGCGATTTTATATTGCGAGAGAGCGGGCGATCAAATAGATTTATCCACGCGGCGGGTATTTCATCGCCCGGGCTTACAGCCGCGCCCGCTATCGCGAAGGAGATAGCCGCGTTGTTAAACGAGCGGGGGCTGCCTATTGAACCAAACGCGAAATTCAATCCGCGCCGCGCCGCGATCGAGCGGTTCGCCGATATGACGCCGCAAAGGCGCGCGGCGGCGATCAAAGAAAATCCGCAGTACGGGCACGTAATCTGCCGATGTGAAACCGTTACGGAAGCGGAAATCGCGCAGGCCGTCCACCGGGGCGCGCGCACTCTCGACGGCGTAAAGAGGCGCGTTCGCGCGGGAATGGGCCGGTGCCAGGGCGGATTCTGCGCGCCGCGCGTGATGGAGATAATCGCGCGCGAAACGGGTATGCCAATGGAAACGATCACAAAGAACGGCGGCGCTTCCCGGCTGCTGATCGGGAAGACGCGATAACGGCGGGCCAATATTTTCGGAGGCGAATACTTATGGAACGGAAAGCGGATGTCGTCGTGATAGGCGCGGGGCCGGCCGGCCTGGCGGCTGGCGTAGCGGCGGCTGATCAAGGCGCGAGCGTGCTTATTTTGGAGCGGGACGAGCGCGCCGGTGGCATATTAAGGCAGTGCATTCACAACGGATTCGGCCTGCATTATTTCGGGGAGGAGCTGACCGGCCCGGAATACGCAGCGCGGTTTATAGAGCAAGCCGAGAAGCGCGGAGCGGGTATGGGGCGCAGCTCCGCTTCGTTCGGGGCGGCGGGGCAGAGTCCCGCGACAATAGAAATTCTTTCCGATACCATGGCGCTGTCGCTATCCCCCGAACGAATCGTTACTGCGGTTAACGGGCGCGACGGGGAGATAACGGTGCGAGCGGGCGCGGTAGTGCTGGCGATGGGCTGCAGGGAGCGCACTCGCGGCGCGCTTGGCATAGCGGGAACCAGGCCCGCCGGAATTTATACCGCCGGAGCCGCGCAGAGGCTGGTCAATCTGGAAGGATACCTGCCGGGTAGGGAGCTGGTTATACTTGGCTCCGGCGACATAGGGCTTATAATGGCGCGCCGCATGACGTGGGAAGGCGCGTCGGTTAAGATGGTGTGCGAGCTTATGCCATATTCGAGCGGGCTGAATCGCAATATTGTGCAATGTGTGCGCGATTACGATATACCGTTATATTTTTCAACTACCGTAACCCGCGTCCATGGCCGCGAGCGCGTGGAGGGCGTGACCATAGCGGACGTGGATGAAAATCGACGCCCGATACCGGAGACCGAGCGATTCGTTTCATGCGATACGCTGCTGCTGTCCGTAGGCCTGCTGCCTGAAAATGAGTTGACGCGCGGCGCGGGCGCCGAAATCGACCCCGTTACCGGCGGCGCCGTGGTCGACGAGCGGCGGCAGACCAGCCTGCCGGGCGTGTTCGCTTGCGGCAACGCGCTTCAGGTGCACGATCTTGTCGATCACGTAAGCCGAGAGGCGGAAACGGCGGGACGATACGCGGCGGAGTTCGCGGCGTCAAAAACCTTGTTACAGAGTTCGCGGGGCGCGGATCGGCTTAATATGGGAAAGACCCGCGTTATAGGTTCCGGAGGCACGCGATACGTGGTGCCGCAAATTATTTCGGAATCGCCTTCCGAAACAGTCGATCTGTTTTTCCGCGTCGGCGAGGTGTTCAAGCCCGCGCGGCTAACGGTGACGTCGGGCGGCAATATTATAGCAAGCCGCCGCAAGCGGGTGATGACGCCGGGCGAGATGGAGAATATAACGATTCGCACTGATCAAATTAATGGAGAAATAAATGTTCACACACAGGCGGACGCGCAATAACGGATTATTAAAAACGCAACAAATATAATATTGAATGAATATTAAAACGGAAACGGTGAATAGTCTATGGAAACGAGAACGGGAATGGAAATGAAAACGGAAATAAAAACGTCGCCGGACAGGAAGAGAGAGTTCGTGTGCATCGTATGCCCCGTCGGATGCTCGCTGATAATCGATGGAGAAGGCGAGTCGCCGCGCGTTTCCGGGAATCAATGCAAAAGGGGCGAGGTCTATGGGAAACAGGAATACTTGCGCCCTATGCGGATGGTTACATCGTCCGTAGCGGTGGACGGCGGCGCGCAGCCGCTGTGTTCGGTAAAGACGGAACGCGAGATAGATAAAGCGAAAATTTTCGAAGCGATCGAGGCTATACGGTCAATGCGCGTACGCGCGCCGGTGGAGATTGGGCAAACTATCGCGCAGGATATCGCGGGCACGGGCGTTAGGCTTATCGCGACCACGGCGGACGCGGGGCGCAGCCACACCGCCTGACAGGTATTTAATCCGGAGGATACATGGCGGATATTAAGTTTTCGCTGGACGGCCGCGCGGGAGTGTTCCCGACGGGCACGACATATCTGGAGATGGCGCGCGCGCTCCACGCCGACCGACCGCGACCGGCGCTGGCGGTTCAATGCGGCGGAAGCGTGCGCGCGCTGAGAGACGCGCCGACAGGCGACGGAGCGGCGCGAATTATAGACTACCGCGACGACGAAGGCCGCCGAGTGTACGAGCGGTCGGCGCGCTTATTGTTTCTGGCCGCCGCGAAGGAAGAGTGCCCGGACGCCAAAGTATGGATTGAACACAGCGTTCATTACGGCGTGTTCGCGCGCTTGTCGTCGCCGGTAGACGCGTATACCGTCGCGCGAATTGAACGGCGGATGCGCGAGCATGTCGATATGGATACGCCCTTCCTGCGCGAGGTATGGGATGCGGATCGCCTGCTCGAAATGCTTCGAGAGCAGGACGACGACGCAGCATACCGCCTTTTGGCGACGCATCCCATCGGAGCCGCGCCTGTATATATGCTGGGGGCGGAACCCCCGTCTAATAAATACCGCGCGTTTTTGTTTGGAGAGCTTGCGGCGTCAGCGGGCGCGCTTCAATTGGACGCGGACGGTGGGAGCGCCGTCGACGCCCGCGAACAAATGCGCAGCTTTTTAACCCCGCCGCGCGCCCGCTCGTTCGCGCTGCGAGCGTATTCGTTCGGCGTCGTTATACAATTGCCGCCGGGCAGAGGCGCCGTCACGCCCATACATTGGCGAGAACAGCCCAAATATATGCGCACGTTTAAGGAAGCCGCGCGGTGGGCGAAGATACTTAACTGCCGCTGCATAGCGGACTTGAACGATATGGTGCATAGCGGCTCGATCCGCGACTTTGTGTGGGTTAGCGAGGCGCTTCACGAAAAATCAATCGCTGAAATCGCAGATCGAATCGTATCGCGGGACGCCCGCGCCGCGCTGGTCGCGGGACCGTCGTCCTCCGGCAAAACGACGTTTACGCACAGGCTCGCGATCCAGCTGCGCGTAATCGGCAAGCGTCCCGTTATACTATCATTAGATAATTATTATAAAAATCGCGAGGATATTCCGCTGGAAGCGGATGGCTCGCGGGATCTGGAGAGCCTTAGCGCGCTGAATACCGATCTGCTGAACAGCCAGCTGGTCGATCTCATCGCGGGAAAACCTACCGCGATTCCTCAATATGATTTTTCGCGGGGTCGCTCGTGCGCAGGCCCTATCGTTCGGCTGGACGACGATCAACCGCTGCTGATCGAAGGCATTCACGGGCTGAATCCAGAAATCGCGGCGAGCCTTCCGCCGGAGATGCGCTATCGCATTTATATCAGCGCGCTGACCGCGTTGAACCTTGATCCCCACAACCGGCTGCGCACGACCGATACGAGATTGATCAGGCGAATAGTGCGCGATCATCAATTTCGCAGCAGCCCTATCGAGCACACGCTGTCGATGTGGGCCAGCGTGCGCAGGGGCGAGGAAACGTGGATATTCCCATATCAGGAATCGGCGGACATATCGTTTAATTCAGCGCTGCCGTATGAATTGACGGTGCTGAAGCGATGTGCGTCTCCGCTGCTCGCGGAGGTGGGCGAGGATAGCCCAAATCATCCGACGGCGACGCGGCTCGCAAATCTTCTTTCGTATATCGACGAATCGGATGTGGACGCTGATATCGCGCCCACAAGCATATTGCGCGAATTTATCGGAGGATGCGCCTTCTATGCTAAATCCAAGCGCGCGGATGACGTTGATTAGGGCGTGTCCGGAAAATCATGAAGTGGCGGCTTAATTTAGTATTTTATATTTATATACATAAAAACACATCTAGCCTAATTATCGGCGCTATACTCGCAACGTCAAACGTATAATACTAAACTCCGTTTAAACGGTAGCAGATTCGCGAAGGATTTTTGCCGGTCGCAAAGTCGAGGGAGCTCAGCGGGCTGGAGGCCCGCTGAGCGGACGAGACGCAGCGAGCGACAAAAAGACTCGCGAAGATGCCGCCGTTTAAACGGAGTTTAGTATAAGCTTTCAATATAATTGCCAAACTAACCCACGTCAGGCAAATGCGTAACAAACGCGTATGCGGATGTTCGGGGGAGTGTGGTATAACGATGCGTATTCTGCGCCAAATATCAAAGGCGTTCCGTGCCTGGGCGGGTTGGATGGAAAAACGCGGCTTCTACGTGACGCTGGCAGTATGTCTGGCGGTCGTAGTGGGAAGCGCGCTGTGGGCGCGCATACCTATCGAGGAGGAACCGCAGAGCCTAGCGGTCGGCGAAGGGCCAAGTTTCATTCAGCGTTTCGCCGAAATGATGCGAACCGCGACGCCCGGCCCGATCGTCTCACCTACTCCAACGCCAGAGCCAAAATGGACGCGCCCCGTATCCGGAGGGATACTGCGCGCGTTCAGCCCCGACGCGCTCATATATCAGCAAACTATGGACGCGTGGGCCGCTCATAGCGGCGTCGATCTGAAGGTAGCGGCGAAAGAGCCTATACTCGCGCCGCGCGACGGCAAGGTGGCGTTCGTCGGCCAAATCGCCCGCTACGGCCTGACGCTAGAGATTGAGCTGGCGGACGGCAGTCTGCTGCGTATGATGGGCCTTAACGCGGCATATGTAAACGCAGGCGATTCCGTTCGCGAGGGCGAGACGGTAGCGCAGGCGGGCGGGAGCAATCCGTCCGAGTCGCTCGACGCCGCGCACGTCCATATCGAATGGATAGTCGACGGCAAACCCGCGGATCCCAGCGATAAATGGAAATAGCGGCGAACGTCATAATATTAATTATAAGCGCGTTATGGGAGGTTCAATAGATGTGTGGAATTATGGGCGTAATAGGAGGACACGACGCTGTGCCCGCTCTAATCGACGGCCTGCAGCATCTTTCCTATCGTGGGTACGACGCGGCTGGCGTCGCGGTATTTAACGGGGAGCATATCCAAATCCGCAAAACGGCGGGTTCATTGGATAAGCTGAAGACGCTGCTCTCCGGGCAGCCCGTGCGCGGCGACGTCGGGATAGGGCACACTCGCTGGGCGACGCACGGCGCGCCTACGGACTGCAACGCGCATCCTCATACGGACGCGCGCGAGCGGATCGCCGTAGTCCATAACGGCATAATAGAAAACGAACGTGCGCTCCGGCTTCAGCTCGCGGCGGAAGGCGTGGAATTTCGTTCGCAGACGGATACGGAAGTCGTAGCGCATCTGGTGGCGAAATATCTGAAGGAAACTTGCGACCTGCACTGCGCGCTGCGCAAGGCGATAGAGGCGATTGTCGGCGCGTACGCGCTGGTCGTTATGTCCGTGGACGAACCCGACAGGCTGTACGCAGCACGCAAGGACAGTCCGCTTGTGATCGGCCTGTCGGCGGGTACGGGGCGTGGGCAAAAAGCCCCGCTTCAATTCGGGGAGACTGGGCAAAGCCCCGCGCTAAATGGCGCGGGATATATCGCCTCCGATATACCAGCGCTGCTCCCATATACGCGGGAGATCATACTTCTTGAGGACGGCGACGTGGCGCGGGTGCAGCGCGATTCAGTGACCATATGGGATCGATCCGATACGATAGTTCTCCGCGAGAGCAAGACTATCCACTGGGATCAGGAAGCGGCAGATAAAGGCGATCACATAACATTTATGGAAAAAGAAATGGATGAGCAGCCAGACGCGGCGGCGCGGCTGCTTGAAGCGCCGCTGCTTCAAGCGGCGATTCCGGAGCGGGTGGTATTCGTAGCGTGCGGATCGGCGTATCACGCTGCCCTTATCGGGCGGCAGTATTTCGCCCAGCTCGCGGGGATACCCTCCGAGGTGGAGGTGGCGTCAGAGTTTAGATATGAATCGCCGCTGCCGCTGAATAACGCGATGTGTTTGGCGGTCAGTCAATCCGGTGAAACGGCGGATACGCTCGCCGCGATGCGGCAGGCGAAACTTCGCGGGGCGAGAGCGGTCGCGATTGTAAACGTGCAGGATTCCTCTATCGCCCGCGAGGCGGACGCGGTTCAGTGGATGCACGCGGGGCCGGAGATAGCGGTGGCGACTACGAAGGGATTCACCACCCAAGTGCTCGCCCTTTTGCGAATTGCGCTGGAGTGGGGAAGGCGCCGCGAGTGGCTGACGGCGGGCGCGGCGCGTTCATGGGCGAACGATCTTAATAAGCTGCCCGAATTGATGCGGGAAGCGATCGCGGACACCGAGCGCGCGCGGCGATTCGCTACCGCGCATATTGCGCCGCGGCTCGTGTTTTTCATAGGTCGCGGGCTTGATACCCCGACCGCGATGGAAGGCGCGCTAAAGCTTAAGGAAATTTCATATCAGCACGCGGCGGCATATGCGGCGGGAGAACTGAAGCATGGTCCGATCGCGCTGATAGAGATAGACGTGCTTGTTATAGCGCTGTGCACCCAGCGGGAGCTGCTGCCTAAAACCATATCGAATATCCGCGAGGTAAAGGCGCGCGGCGCGTATGTGCTAGCGCTGTGCCAGCGGCGGGATGAAGCCGCGCTGAAGCAGGCGGCGGACGAGGTATGGACGCTTCCGGACGCGCCCGACGCGTTGATGCCGCTGCTGGCAGTGCTGCCGCTGCAGCGCTTGGCTTACGAGGTTGCACTGCTGCGGGGATGCAGCGTGGATAAGCCCAGAAACCTGGCGAAGAGCGTTACCGTAGAGTAACGCCGCCGATGGGCGATAAATAAAAAGCGCGCGGAATAATACTAAACCTCGTTTATATGAGGCTTAGTATTATTGTATTGTAAGGAAACCCGTCAGCTAAACTGGTGGAAAAAGCTCAGGGCGAAATCATTTACCTGAAGGGGGAGAGATATTGGGTAATAAAGGTTATTAAACATCCAAAAGAAGAATTGAAAAAAAATCGAATTAAGAAGCGCGAATGGGGACGCGGCTTCGGGCTTCGGAAATATTTGGCTCACGCGTCACATATTTTTGCATCTACCTTATTGACTATAGTGCACAACCAATTCGAGTAGCCGTTTCATTGAAAGCGCGTCTGGATTCTTCATTTCCATCACCTCGCGCTTATTATTCGACTTTTTCCCAATTCTCATTTTAGATATTTTGATAACCATTATTGCTAAACATCTCTCCCTTTGAGGTAAATGATTTCGCCCTGCTACCTTGCTGAGCTGTAACTTTTTCCTGCGCTTTTCCCTGGTGGCTGATTGTTTACTGTCAAACTGACGACAATAGATATCTTTCAGTATCTCTGGGATAATTTGTGATATACTGTGCGCATATTGAGGAGGGATGTCCTTGCCAGAGACTAGACCGACGTTTCCTCTAAGGCTGGATCCAAAAATACGTGCGAAGATTGAATATATAGCGGACGATTCGTTTCGTACGCTTACCGGAGAGTTGACCATGCTAATCCTTAAGCGTATCGAAGAATATGAAAAGGAGCACGGCCCGATTGAGTTTCCGGAGGAGTGACGCACGATGAGCGACGCAGCGGATGAATCGTCCTTATACGCGATTTGCAGTCCAGGCCTTGCCATAATTGTGGCAACAGCAATCATAAGATTATGACCTGTACTGCCGCCATCGTGGCAAGAAGATCGAATAGGAGTGACCGCTATGAATAACGAAGAGAAAATCCTTGTCTTGCTAGAAGCTATGAACGATCGGTTACATACCATTGAGTTGGATATAACCGATCTGAAGACCGGTCAAACCAAGCTCGAAGTTGGTCAGGCAAAGCTTGAAGCTGGTCAGGCAAAGTTGGAAGCTGGTCAGACAAATCTGGAAACCAGTCAAGCAAAGCTTGAAGCCGGTCAGACGAAGCTGGAAACCGGTCAGGCAAAGCTTGAAGCTGGTCAGACAAATCTGGAAACCAGTCAAACAAAGCTTGAAGCTGGTCAGGCAAATCTGGAAACCAGTCAAGCAAAGCTTGAAGCTGGTCAGGCAAAGCTGGAAACCGGTCAGGCAAAGCTTGAAGCTGGTCAGGCAAAGCTGGAAACCGGTCAAGCTAGCATCCGCAAGGATATTCGCGAGATGAAGTTCGACCTCAGCGCCGGTGTTTGGCATGAGATCAACGATCGGATTTTGCCGCGCACATCCAATCTTGTGGAGCGCGTCGAAAGACTCGAAGAACTCGCTGGCATCCGATGATCTTTTGCGTTGTTCGGTTGTCAAGGTACGGTCGGTCAGGCTGCCTTCTGTGCGTCGTCCTGCGAGAGAAGGCAGTCGATTGAAACGCTGAAGAGTTTCGCGAGTTTGCGTAGAGTGGGAATTTTGGGAATATGTCAGCGATTTTTTTATTCTGAAACGGTTTGATTGCATTACATCCAAACGCAGTTTGGATGCCAAGAGGGGAACTCAATGTTTTCCAAAGAAGTTTTCCGAGGGCGTTTGCGGGCATGCAGTGAAGCCAAGAGTCTAAACCAGCAAGCCGCAGCCGATGCGTTGGGACTCTCGTTCAACCGCGTAAACAACTGGTTCAGAGGCATTGCTGTGCCCAGTCTAGACGTTGCGATCGAACTTGCCGATATCCTTGACGTATCTCTTGATTACCTGACGGGTAGGACGGATAATCCGACGCGTCTATAAGTACGTTTTCGAAAGGGCGATTGTCGCAGTGAAATACGCTATCATTGGACTAGGGCGTGTTCGAAAAATCTCTCGGTCTGAATGCACTGTCTTTTTATCCATCGCGGCGTCGCGCATTCGGTCGACGTAGCTCCACTACGCCTCCCTCATGGCTCCTTGCGCTGAAT
>JAISZG010000010.1 GCA_031269355.1 Oscillospiraceae bacterium
TGCACACAGCGTCCGCAGTCGGGATCGTATGTCGAACCCGGCGGGCAGAACTGCCATGGGCAGCTCGCGAAGTCCAGCATGCAGCCGCAGCCTTCTATGTAGGTGTAGCACGGCGGGCAGGGCGGCGCACTGATATAGTTATGTTTGCATCCGTTGCATTCCGGATCGTACGTGGAACCCGGCGGGCACGGCGGCGGGCACTTCGTGAAGTCTAGCACGCAGCCGCAGCCAGGTACGTGTCGGTAGCACGGCGGGCAGGTCGGGCCGGTTACGAAATTGTGCACGCAGCCGCCGCAGTTTGCGTCATAGTGTGTGCCCGGCGGGCATGGGATCGGCGGGTGTGGCGGGGGCGTCGGGCAGGTCGTGTAATCGAACACGCAACCGCCGCAGTCTGGGTCGTACGTGTAGCATGGCGGGCATGGCGGGACATGCACTGTGTCGTGCACGCAACGTCCGCAGTCGGGATCGTATGTCGAACCCGGCGGGCAGAACTGCCATGGGCAGCTTGCGAAGTCCAGCATGCAGCCGCAGCCTTCTATGTAGGTGTAGCACGGCGGGCAGGGCGGCGCACTAATATAGTTATGTTTGCATCCGTTGCACTCCGGATCGTATGTCGATCCTGGCGGGCACGGCGGCGGGCACTTCGTGAAGTCGAGCACGCAGCCGCAGCTCGGTACGTGTCGATAGCACGGCGGGCAGGTCGGGCCGGTTATGAAGTTGTGTACGCATCCGCCGCAGTTTGCGTCGTAGTGGGTGCCCGGCGGGCACGGGATCGGCGGGTGTGGTTGGGGACACGGAGGCGGACACGGGGTCGGGCACTTGGCAAAGTCATATACGCAGCCGCAGTTCGGCTTCAGGGTGAAGCAAGGCGGACAGTACGGCCCCGGGAAGATATCGCTGACGCAGCCGCACGCTGTCAAATGGGTGCCGGGCGGGCATTGGTACGGCGGCGGCGGACAATTGGTGGAATCATATACGCAGCCGCACCTTGCGTCGAAGATATAGCACGGCGGGCATACCGGGCCGAATATCGAGGTGTGTACGCACGCGTCGCATTCCTCGTTGTATTCCGACCCCGGCGGGCAGATTATCACCGGACCATCCGGCACGCAGTTCCATGGGGCGACGAAGTGGAAGCCGGGCGGGCAATCAAGTATCTTGATGCAGCATCCGTTCATGTATACGAAGCCGTCGGGACATGGCTCAGTCGTTATGTCGGGATGCACGCATCCGCAGCCCTCTTTGTAGATCGTGCCTGGCGGGCATTCAACCTCGGGACCATCTGGTACGCAGCTCCACGGCGGTTCAAAATGGAAACCAGGCGGGCACGGATCATATACGCATCCGCAGCCCGGAACATATTGGTATCCGTCCGGGCATGGCTGCGTAGTCACCGTGAGGTGTACGCACCCGCAACCGGCCTTAAATATGGTTCCCGGCGGACACGGCTGCGGAGACGGCGCCGGACACGGCGTCGGGCATGGCGTAGGACACGGCGTCGGACACGGCGTCGGACACGGCGTCGGGCACGGCGTCGGGCACGGCTGCGGGCACGGCGTCGGGCACGGCTGCGGGTACGGCGGATATGGATTGACCGGTTGCACGACGCATCCGCAATTTGGTACATAAACACTGTTTGGAGGACAATCCGATCCGTTTACGAAATCTAGCACGCATCCGCATCTGCTTACGTAATGCGAACCAGCCGGGCAGTTTTGATGATACCACGGCGGGCGATCATTACATCCGCGATCGTGACAATGGTCGTCGTAGCGATCATGGCAGCGGTCGTGGCAGCAATCGTCATGGCGATCGCGACAGTGATCGTCGTAGCGATCATGGCAATGATCGTCGTAGCGGTCGCGGCAGCGGCAATGGCCGTCATAAGGATCGTGATCGTGGTGATGATCATGGTGATGATCGTGGTGATGACCGTGACAGCAATCGCAGCACAGTTCGTCAGATTCGGGCGGGCATCCGCCAAGCTCGGGCATCGGTATAACACAGCCGACTCCCGGTATGTTTATCGAACCCGCCGGACAGCAGCCGTCATGGATAAAGTTATATACGCATCCATATCCCGGCATAAAGTGCGTTCCTCGCGGGCAGGCGGGCACAATTACGCAGCCCACTCCCTTTACATAGTACGATCCTTCGGGGCAGAACGGACCGCACGGCCAGTCGTACACGCAGCCGTAGCCCGCAACGAAGTGCATGCCCTCTTCACATCTGTCGTCGGGGCAGGGTGGGCAAGGCTCCGGACAGTCGCAGGTGGGGCCGGTCGAGCAAGTAGGACAGGTAGGGCAAGTAGGACAGGGGGAATCCGGATCGTACACGCAGCCTTCACCCGCCACGAACGTATAGCCTTCAGGGCAATCGCATTCGCCATCCCAAACGCAGCCGACTCCCGGTTTATATGTAGAGCCTGTCGGACAGTGGACGGGTATAAGCACGCATCCTACGCCCGCTTTATAGTAAAATCCTGTGGGGCATACGCACGGGTCTTCCTGGCAGCCGGTTCCCAGTACGCAGCCGATTCCGCTGACATACGTCCAGCCGGGCGGGCAGCGGCGGCCTGTGTCGGGTCCGCATTCGCAATCGCTGCGGCGCTGTTCGCATACGCATCCCACGCCGCTTACGTAATACCAACCCGGCGGGCAATCGTCGCAATCATCCAGGAATTCGTTTACGCAGCCGACGCGCGGCACGTGTTTCCAACCGGGAGGGCACGGGTCGCCGCCGCCGTGATGGGGCGGAACGGGCATCACGCAGCCGTAGCCGGGCGAGTGAACCGAGCCTGGCGGGCAGCGTTTTGGACCGTCGTGATCAGGATGGCGCGGCATTACGCAGCCGTATCCGGAAACATATCGGGAACCGCGCGGGCAGTCGTGATCGTCGGGTTCCGGCGGACGTACGCATCCGTAGCCTTCTACAAAATGGGAACCCGGCGGGCAGCGCGGATCTCTCCGCGGCGGCAGGTGGTCGCAGTCGTCGCAGGGTTTGGGTTTATGCGGATCGTCGCAGCGATCTGGGCGCACGTAGCCGGAGTCCATCACGCAGCCTATGCCCGGTACAAAGTGAGAGCTTGGCGGGCAGACGTATCCCGGGAAATCCGGCGTAGGCTCAAGCAGGCAGCCGATTCCCGGCACGTTATGCGAGCCCGGCGGGCATACGGGGTTGTGGCTTCCGCTGGGTTGATATACACAGCCTACTTCCGGCACATATATGCTGTTATCCGGACAGCCCAGGATTCCGTTAACGCAGCCGATTCCGGGTATATAATGGAATCCGTCCGGGCAGTTCCATAGGCTGGTTACGCAGCCGACCCCCGGCACGAAATGCGATTCCGCCGGGCACTGGGCGCCGTCGATAAACTCGCCGCATACGCAGCCGACGCCCGGCGCATAGAAATATCCTTCTTCCGAACAGGCAGCATCCTCGGCGACGCAGCCCACGTCCGGCAGATAAACGGAGCCTGCCGGGCAGGATTCCGGATGATCTAGCAGCACGCTGTACACGCAGCCGACGCCCGTTACGTATTTGAACGGAGGCGTGCATTCGATATCGCTGGGACCGTCCGGGCCATATACGCAGCCGACGCCGGCGACATAGTGGAAAGCGGGCGGGCAGTCGGCTTCCGTGAATACGCAGCCGACACTGGATACGGTGGTGCCCTGCGGACAGGTTTCAAGATCGTCGATACATCCGATAGACGGGAAGTAATAAGTTCCGCTTCCGCAATCGATGTCGCTGCGGCTCGCCTCGCCCATCACGCAGCCGACGCCTGGTATGTATAATCCGCCGTCGGGGCAATCCGCCACATCGCTTACGCAGCCGATACCCGGCGCAAGGTGCGATCTCGGCGGGCAGTGCATGCTGTCGCCTACGCAGCCCACACCCGGCACCAGATGTGTTCCGACCGGGCAGCCGGAGCCTTCCGGCGCGCCTGATCCAAGCACGCAGCCTATGCGCGGCACATAATAATAGCCGTCCGCACAAGTCGCTTCGTCCGTTATGCAGCCGATTCCCGGATGGAACGCCGCCTCGTCGCCGCAATCGTGATCGTCGCATACGCAGCCAAGCCCGGGCACGTAGTGCAGTCCGTTGGGGCAGTGTTCGTGCTGCGGCATCATCGGACCCCATACGCAGCCAAGCCCCGGAACATAATACGCCCAATCCGGACAGCGCGACGATCCGTATACGCAGCCTACGCCCGGTTCATGGTGGAAGCCCTGCGGGCAGTCGTCGCCAAGCCCCATCACGCAGCCGACGCCCGGTATATATTTAGAACCCGGCGGGCAGATAGGATCTTCATGCCCGTGCACGCAGCCAAAGCCCGGCACGTAATGTTCGTCGTGTTTGCAGGGCGGCCCCCATATGCAATCGTCGATAGACGGCTCGTAGTGCATTCCTTCCGGGCAATCGGGATCGACAACGCATTCTTCCGTATTCGCGTCATAATGCTGGCCGTGCGGGCAATGATGCTCCGGCGGGCGCATCGGCGGGCGGACGCAGCCGTATTCGGGATGAGGAATCCAGCCCGGCGGACACGGCGACGGATGATCCGGATTCGAATGATCCCACACGCAGCCATAGCCGGATACAAAATGCCACCCCTGCGGGCACGGCTGAGGATCATTCGAATGATCCCATACGCATCCAAAGCCGGATACGAAATGCCAGCCCGACGGGCAGTAGGCGACACCGTCGTCAACATCCGGCACGCATCCGCATCCCGACTCGAAGTGCATGCCGCGAGGGCAATCGCAGGAGGTATCCGGCACGCATCCGCGCCCTTCCTCGTAGTGAAGGCCGGGTGGGCAATCGAACGTGCCGTTGGGCACGCACCCGCGCCCGGGTACGAAATGCATGCCGTCCGGGCAGTAAACCACAGGATCGCAATCTTCCTGCGGAGGCTGCGGCGGTTGAGGCTGCGGCGGGTATGGATATGGCGGGTATGGTTGCGGCGGGTACGGCTGCGGAGGATACGGCTGCGGAGGGTATGGCTGCGGAGGATATGGCTGCGGAGGATATGAGTTGTCGGGAGGAATCGCGTCGGGCACGCAGCAATTCTGCATAGGATCCCAGTGCGTGCCAAGCGGGCACGAACCAGGCGCGTGCTGCGGCTGACCGGACTGGCCTGGCTGGGCAGGCGCATATGGCGGAGCGAAGGCGCCCGGCATTCCTGCGGGAGGCTGCTGCGCCATCTGAGGCGCGGTCGGCATGAGATTATAAGGATTCGCGTATGCGGGATATGCCGCCGGCGGTATGCCGCCGTATGTGTTCGTGAACGCCCCGTTGCCGTATACGGCGTACGGATTATCCGATACCGGAACCGAATCGCCCCACATAGGCAGGCCGCCGTAGGTTCCGGGGTCCTGATAGTTGTACGCGGTCTGCTGCGACGGGTACCCAAATACTCCGCCGTTCTCAGGGTTGCTCAAACCGTATGGATCAAACCCGATCGGCGTTTGCGCGGAAGCCTGCGGACTCGGCTGTCCTTGCTGAGGCCAGCCGGCGAACGCGCCCGGCGCGCCGCCCGGATATGACCACGCGCCGCCCGCTCCCGCCGGATCGAATTGGCCTTGCGGTGCTTGTGCGTATAGCATATTGGGATCGACTGCTGTATTAAACATGGCGCCTCCTGGTAACCGGATGATCGCCCCGCTGGCGTGGCGGCGTTCCGATTAAGTTCGTTTGGATTGCGATAGAAGCGGTCATGAAAACCGGGTCGTCATGAGATCATCCGGCATGGGCTTCGCGGCGGATAGGGGGCGCAGCCCCACTTTGTTCGGGGAGGCGGGGCGGAACCACGCGCTAGCGGGTATGTGGCGCAGCCCCATTTAATTCGAGGCGGCGGGTCAAAGCCCCGCGCTGATTGAGGCTTTCGCCGGTAAGGGCGCGCGCGCGGCGAGCGGTTCGCGCAGACGCGCGGCGGGTATGTGGCGCAGCCCCGCTTTGTTCGAGGCTGCGGGGACAGCGTCCCCGAACCAATAGGAAACGTCGGGCGGCAGGGCATTCGCCGCGCATTCCGCGCGGTCGATAAGCAATAAGCGCGCGCTGTTCGAACGGAGCCGCAGCGGCGAAGCGCATCGCGAACAGCGCCCGGAGGCACCCTAGGCACGCCGGGGACTCGGCTGTTAATTGCGATGGCGATCCTCATCATAGTCGACTCCTTTACAGCTCGCGCTGATCGTACGGGTATGAGGCGCAGCCCCATCCTTACATGGGCGGCGGGGACAGAGTTCCCGCTCCAATATCTTAAAAAAGGAGCAAGCCTTCGCGCGGGGACAAGCTCGGTTTTTGCGGTTTCCGGGCGATTTCGCGGACAAGCCGTCGCTTTGCCGCGCGGGCGTCGGAGCGAAAAAATCCTTGCGCCGCGCGGATTTTCGGGACTTGTCGGGGGCTGGATAATTCTCGTCGAAGGAACCCGCGCGGTACACTATGCGCAAATGTGCCGGTACATGTTGCACAACCGCGAATTCAAGCGGCTATGTAAAGCGGAGAATCGACGCTTGTCGCCGTCCGCGAATTTTGCGGAAAGGCGCGCCGCGAAAATTCGGACGACAAACGAGGGCAAGCGCCTTTGAGGATTGTCCTATGATTTCAGCGGGTTGGCGCTTTTCGGCGCGGCAATATAAAACGAGCCGCCCTTTCGAGCAGCCCGTTCGTGTTGGGGAGATGCGGTCACAGCGTTAGATCGCGCTAAAACTGTTTTATAACACTTATTCTATCAGCGTGGAATTTTGTAGAATAAGTAAGGGGTAGCCGCCATTATTATTTATCTCAAATATATGTGCTTTGCAGACACTTGATAAATGCCCCGCCTACCTATTGTTATCTGCTTTCTTTGTATATCATGGGAATTCGCGGCAGTTCTAGCATTATTTGTTCAACAGATTTCCGAAGCTCTCCGGTTTCCGAATTAACAAAAACACGGAATTTATTGAACAATTGTTTGGTTAAAGGTATGTCGGGAGTAGCGGTAAATTCTATATACCAGTAGAGCAATTCATCACCAATGGGACGATCCTCAGGCAATTGAAATTCCAAACGTGTTTCATAATATTTATCAAGCAATTCCATTTCAAGTCCATACCCCGCCTTATTGAATCCTTCAACGATAGCGTTCTTTGCGATAGCGATCGCCTCGGCTTCATCAATCTTGTTATCCTTGGGAACCACATAGAAAGTATGGCCGTCCTTCTCTACGCCGGCGACTTCGTGCATGATTTCGGAATACCACGCGCTTTGCTCGTATGTCCATAGATCCATCGGCCCCCACGCGCCTTCCATTATTTCGGCGAAACTAATATCTATCAAGGCGCGTCCGGTGAATTCTACAAGCGCCTGGTCGGCTACCTGTACGGCTTTTTCAGCGGATAGCGCGCCGGATAGCAGATCTTCGATATCGCCTGTCTTTTCGATAGCCCCTTGTTCTACAAGCGTTTTCACTAACGACGTCTTTTCGCTTATCGTCCAGTATTGGTAGTCGCCATATCCGTCGTATTCGCCAAACTTCTGCTGCGTCTCAATTATGGTGCGCCCGGTATCGAACCACGAATTCAATGCTAACGCGGCCGCAATGCTTGCCACCAACACCAACGCTAAAACAATCGCCATAGAGAAACGAAATTTACGTTTCATAACAATTTCCTCCTTTACATTCCTTGCGGTATGTACCAATGCACGGCGGCAGTCGTCGGGTATGGGCGTGAACGCTTTTTCCAGCTCATGCTTAAATTCATCGCGAGTCATTTCAACGCCCCCTCATTTTCTGTTATTTCGATGCACAGCGCGTCCCGTGCCCGACTTAATCTACTGCGTACCGTGCTTTGCCGAACTCGAAGCATCTTCGAAATCTCCGCATATGAATACCCTTCCAAATAATGAAGAACAAGCGGCAGACGAAGCTTCTCGGGCAGCCCGTTCAAGGCTATCCGAACATCGGAGACTTCCTCTGGATTAGTAGCGGCGGATTGAACTTCCCTCTGCAGCAGATACTTACGACTCCGGCGTTCGAACGAGTGGCATTCGTTTATCAATATCCGTGTGATCCATGTGCCGAACAGTGCCGGATCCCGCAGGCTGCTCAGCTTTTCCCAAGCGGCAAGCGCCGTATTCTGCAGCGCGTCTTTAACGTTCTCGTCGTTCCGAAGAATCGTATAAGCGACGCGATAAAGCGTATTGCACCTGCGCTCTATTTCCGCCGCAAAGTCCTCTTTTGCCAACATCCGCCACACCTCATATCATTGCCTGCAACGCGTTACGTATATTAGATGACTTGTGAAGCCGAATCCTCACATCGGTTAGGTAATTTTAAGCTTGAGGCGCTAATGATAATTTGCTGTTATATTCTTAGGGCGTGTTCGAAAAATATCTCGAGGCTGAATGTGCTGGATTTTGATGAGGCGCAAGGAGCCATGAGGGAGGCGTAGTGGAGCTACGTCGACCGAGAGATTTTTCGAACACGCCCTCGTAAATGTACTGTCAATCGCGTTAAAGGCAGTAGTAAGTGGTTTTTTCACATGGGAGGTTTTGGCTATGTACGCGCAATGGAAGAAGGACTGCACCATCGATTTCCTGTAGATTATCCTCGTTTGAGCTACCACAATATTCAGCTGTACGCTCTTTTTGATGATTAATTTATGTTGTTTATGTTTCTATATGAAAGTAAATAATTTTGCCCTGCTATTGACAGAGGCTTCGCCGCCGTCTATACTTCAGCCAAATAGTGGCCGAGGTAGTAACGACGTACTCTGCGCTGCGAGGATATACTTATGAAAACTAAAACATCGTTATTATTATCCGTAATATTTATTGTGTTATCCGCGTTGGCAATGGCGGAAGATCAATTGTTCCCGGCTTTATATTTGGAGGAACACTTTATTTGGGGCAATAATAGCATGTTCAGCGAGCCGCTAGCCAAGGACGCGTTTGCTCAAGGAAGCGACGCTTACTTATACGATAGTGAGGATACGTCCTGGGCGGCCAAGCTATTGCTAGCGCAGAACGAACCCATAACAGTATACTATTTTAAAGACATAGGCATATTGCCTGATAACATGTACAAGGTTACAGTAACATCCAGCGGCCATGAAGGCGTAATGTTCGGAAGAAATATTTCTCTTCAGCCCATGCAAATATTTAATCCGACGCCTGAAGCATTGCCTCCGGCTACGATAAAGCCTACGAAGGCGCCGCTGCTTAAAACAATAGAATCGCTACCCTTTAACCAATTTGAACCAGTGCAAAATATCGCCGCCGCTCGTTTTGATCAGTATATACAGCCATTGTTCACACAACCCGATTTTCCGGACGGCGAAAGTCTTCCGGTGTTTTCGGGGCCGGGGGAGCATTACCTTCGCCCCGCCAATGGCCGCGCCGCCGTTGGAACAAGCGATTGGATTCGGGTATACGGCTTGTCGGGAGATTGGGCATTGATCGAGTATTCTATAACTGATGACGTAAAATGGCGCTGCGGATATATTCGCAAGGGCTATCTTCCGGCAGGGGCGTCGGTTTTATCGTTACCCGAGGCTAATATCAAAGCAAGCCTTATAAACAGCTGCAGTATCACCGACGATCCTAACCAAAGCCAGGAGGCCTTGACCACACTCAACCGGGGCGGCGTAGTGCTGTATCTTTTCCGATATGGAGATTGGGCGTATGTCGAAGCGCTGTCTGATGTTGGACTGCTGCGAGGATATGTCCCTCTAAGCAGCTTGATATTTATGTAATATGAAACGCAATGATATTTTATTATTTGTCAAAAAAATGGCGCGTAGACTGTGCCGGCGGAAGCGAGACGCGGTACCGCCCAGCCGATCGACCGCGTCAGCGCAAAGCCCCTTGCGTAATTGGATAAAGGGTTTTGCGTTAGTGGCGGTTAATTTTATATTCAATATAGCCTTTGTCGGCGCGGTTATTTATTTTTTGATTATAGGATTATTTACAATCGGCGAGAACTATGCTCATCTAAACATAGAAAGTGCAAGCATAAACGAAATTACCAATATAAGCGCGGCATCCATTTCCGGCGACATTACTAATGGTCGCATAATAATAAATTTAAAGGACACTGTCGATGATCCGTTTAATTATGTATGCGAAGAAATCATTACCGACGGAGTATCATATAATTATAATGAATACGCGCTGATAGTGCCGTCAAAGGTCGGCGAGAAATATACGCGAATTGAAATAGCAGGACGAACTGACACCATAATATCCATAAACCCAGTACTATATGAAATATATGGAAAAAATTCAGAAAGCAATATCCGAACAATGCGAGGGGGGCGGGATATTATAATATCTGCGGATCATTCGCTGCGCGTTGAGACGCGTGATGAACTAACAATCACACTCGACAACGAGGCGATTCTTCGCAATAAAATAGATACAAGCGATGAGATAATATGCAGGGAATTCATTATTAAAGGAGGAAATATATATATTGATATAGCATGCCCTAACGATGCCGCTCTCCGTTCGGTCGCCGCCGATGCCGCATACTCAGCGAATCTCACCATATATAAAGCAAGCGATTTTAGCGCCAATATGACTGGGACGCTGAATTTCTATTATTCCGCCAAGTCTTCCGTGTATAGCCTGCTTAACCAGGATATTGTGATCGGCTGCAAAAGCGACGATATGAGCGCTACAATAAAACATATAAATGATAGTTTGATAATATCAGTTAACGGTATCGCTACGCTCGCGGAGATTTCATCGCTGGATTTGTTTCCGACTTTCACCGGGTGGTATCGCGAAAATATTTATATGATTCCTCTGACGCTTATATCTACGATATGGGCCGGCGTAGCCTTGATAAAGGAACGAACCGGCGGGAGCGGTGCCAAAGGCTAATACTAATATCAGCGAACTGGATATCGACGACAAGCTGGAGCTGTGGCTGCGGCTGTTCGACGCGGAGCACGAGGAAGATCTGAAGGCAATTGAAGCGATGGAGGTGCCGAAGATGACGCAGGCGATACGCACATATCGAAAAATTACCGGTTCTCCAGAGTTCCAGAAGTTTGAACGCATGCGGGAGGACGCCAGGAATAACGAAGCCGCAGCGCTGCATAACGCCGAGCGGCGCGACGAACATAGTGGGCTGACGCTTGCCGCGATCTATGCGATCCGCGCGGGTATCACAAGCCCGACGACTATCGCGGCCATTACGGGGCTAACCGAAGGCCAAGCCGCCGCTTTAATCCAGGAGCACAAAAAAACCCCGTAGGTCAATCGCCTGCGGGGCTTCATGGCTGGGGCGGGCGACGCCGCTTGTACTCGCTACCTCCGCCCAACCGCTCTCCCTATCAACGCCACTCCAAACACCCCAAGCGGCACGCCGATTATAAGCCCGATTATCGACAACGACACCGCGACGCCGATCGCCAGGATAATCAATCCAAATATCAAACCCAAAATATTGCCGACCGCGCCAAGTATAAACCCAATGATCGACCACGCGAAATGGAACGGCCAAAGCAGGCAGCCCATAATTCATCCCTCCTCACGGATAGTATACTGCGCGCGCACGGCCTATTCCAGAATAACCCGTGAAGAAATTGATGAGAATACGATGAGTAACGCTAAACGATTGCGCTCTCGCGTTCCGCGCGCCGAACCGCCGCCTCCACAAAACCGCGGAATATCGGATGCGCGCGGTTAGGCCTGCTCTTGAACTCCGGGTGAAATTGAACGCCTATGAAAAACGGATGATCCGCCAGCTCGATTATCTCTACCAGCCTGCGATCGGGCGACTGCCCCGCTATCACCAGCCCCCCCTCAGCCAGCGCGTCTCGATAATCGTTATTGACCTCCAGCCTGTGGCGGTGCCGCTCTGAGATCGAGCCGCGCCCATACAGCGCCTCCGCGCGCGTGCCCGGCGTCAGCTCGCACGGATACGCGCCAAGCCGCATCGTGCCGCCCTTGGGGATATTGCCCTGTTGATCGGGCATCAGCGCGATCACGCTGTTCGCGCCATCCGGCGCGAATTCAAACGAGTTCGCGTCCGCAACGCCCAGCACGTTCCGCGCAAACTCGATCACCGCTATTTGCAGGCCAAGGCATATGCCAAAGTATGGCACGCCGTTTTCGCGCGCGTACCGCGCCGCGCATATCATCCCCTCGATCCCGCGGTTTCCAAACCCGCCGGGCACCAATATTCCGTCGCAGTCATGCAGCGCCTCCTCGCATCCCGCGCCTTCGAAATCAGAGGCTTCTATCCACTTTATATCCACTTGGGCGGCGTTTTCGTATCCAGCATGCGCAAGAGACTCCACTATCGATAGATAAGCGTCATGAAGCTGCGTATATTTCCCCACCAACGCTATCCGCACTTGATGATCCTTCCGCTCGGCGCGGCGGAGCATCGCGTCCCATTCCTCAAACGAGGGCGGCGGACAAGAAAGGCCAAGCTTGGCCGTCACCAAATCGGATATGCCCTGCGATTCCAGCATGCCCGGCACCTGATACAGGCCGGGCATGGTCACGTTGCTTATAACGCTGTTTGGCGCGACGCCGCATTGCGCGGCTATCTTGCGCTTAAGCTCCGCCGTCAGCGGGCTGTCGCATCGCGCGATTATCAAATCCGGCGCGATGCCCAGCGATTGCAGCTCGCGCACTGAATGCTGCGTCGGCTTCGTTTTATATTCGCCCGCCGCCGGAATGTAGGGCACCAGCGTAACGTGAAGGAATATGCATCTCGATCGGCCTACCTCCTGCGCTACCTGCCGCACCGCTTCAAGGAACGGCTGGCTTTCGATATCGCCTATCGTGCCGCCTATCTCCGTGATCACAACGTCCGCGCGGTCCTGCTCGCCAACGGCGTTTATGAAGCGCTTTATTTCGTCCGTTATATGCGGGATGATCTGCACCGTCTGCCCCAGATATCCCCCCTCGCGCTCGCGGGAGAGCACGTTCCAATATACCTTCCCGGATGTCATATTGGAATATTTATTTAGATCCTCGTCTATGAACCGCTCATAATGACCCAGATCCAGATCGGTTTCCGCGCCGTCGTCGGTTACGAATACCTCGCCGTGCTGGAACGGGCTCATCGTGCCGGGATCGACGTTCAGGTATGGATCAAGCTTCTGCGCCGCAACCTTCAAGCCCCTTAATTTGAGAAGCCGCCCCAGCGACGCCGCCGTAATCCCCTTGCCTAATCCCGACAGCACGCCGCCGGTTACGAATATATAACGCGTCATAACAAGCTCTCCTCATGATATCGACACATGGTTCGATCAATATAATTATATATACATAATCCAGCGGATATAATCTATTCAAATATTCGGTAGGGGTTGTTTTGCGGGCGCGCGCTAATCGCCCTGTCGCGATCGTCGTTCCGGCTCATAGGAGCTGAGTATGCCCTCGGCGACCTGGCGTTTGGATACGCGCCTATCCATCGCCTGTTTTTCGATGAAGCGATGCGCCTGCGGTTCAGTCATATTCAGATACTGGATCAACAGCGCCTTTGCGCGCGCGACAAGCCGCAGGCTGTCGATCTCCATAAGCAGCGTTCGGTTGCGCTGATCGAGCGCCTCGAGCCTGCGTTTCGCGGAGGATATCGCCCAGAGCATTCGGCTGGTTTGCTGCCTGTGAAAAGGTTTCTCGAAAACCGCGACGCCTTCCGAGCCGAGCCGTTCGAAATCCTCCGGGGCGGGGGCGCGCATAAACAGCGCGACGCCGGCGGCGCTAAGCTGAACGGCGTCGCGCGCGAGGGTCTCGCCGGATTCGCTGCCGATGGGATCGTTTACGAGCACCAAATCGGGGTCAAGCTCGTCGATCATTTGGCGCGCGTGCGTCGCGTCGCTCGCATGCGCGGTTTGAAACCGATCCTCCAGCAGCGCGCAAAGCTGAGCGCGCGCGGACGCGCCGGAGCATACGATCAGCGCGGTTCGCATGTCGTCCACCGTCCGCTCAAACGCGTTCCAGGTAGGCTTCGCGATCAGCGCCCACGGATATATATCGTATGCGGCAGCCGACGCGCTCCTCTATCCAATCGACATACCTGCGCGCGTTATCCGGCAGCTCCGATTCCCTGCGGCACGCGGCGATCGAAGCGTTCCAACCCGGCAGCGTTTCGATAACGGGCTTCGCGCGCTCCAGCCGCGAGCCGGTCGGAAACGAATCGGTACGCCCGCCGTCTATTTCATATTGAACGCAAACTGGTATCTCGCTCATCGCGTCCAGCACATCCAATTTGGTTAGCGCAAGCTCGGTGGGGCATTGCATGCGCGCACCGTAGCGGGTCGCCACCACGTCGAACGCGCCCACGCGACGCGGCCTGCCTGTAGCGGCGCCGTACTCGTCGCCCGCGTCGCGCAGCGCGTCGCCCGCGTCGCCGAACATTTCGCTTACGAACGGCCCGCCGCCGATGCTAGACGAATACGCCTTAACCACCCCGATAACGCGATCGGCGCGCATACCGGGCACACCGGCGCCGATCGGCGCGTACGCGGCCAGCGCGGAGGAGGACGTCGTATATGGATATATCCCATAATCCAGATCGCGAAGCGTGCCAAGCTGCGCCTCGAACAATATATTTTTACCGGCCAGCGCCGCGTTATGGAGGAAGTCGTCCGTATCCGATATATGGGGGACTAGCGGGTCGCCGAACGAATGCAGCCAGCCGAGCGTTTCCTCCACAGTATATGGCTTGCGGCCATACGGCTTCGCGACGGTGATATTTTTCCATTCGACCAGCTGGGTAACGAGTTTCTCAAGGTAACACGAATCGAGCAGATCATCCATGCGCAGCGCTTTGCGCAGCGCGCGGTCGGAATAGGCGGGGCCGATACCGCGGCGGGTCGACCCTTGTTTATCCTTGCCGAGCCGATCCTCCTCAAGCGCGTCCGCATCCTTATTCCAGGGCATCGAGATGGTGGCGCGCCGGCTGATTTTAAGCCGCTGCGGGTTAACGGCTATACCGCGCGCGCGCAGCCGCTCTATTTCACCGGCGAGGTGTTCGATATCTATCACCATGCCGCCGCCCAGCACGTTGACGATTTCGTCGCGCAATATACCAGACGGCAGCAGATTCAATATAAATTTGCCGCGCTCGTTAATTACTGTATGCCCCGCGTTGTTGCCGCCCTGGTACCGTACCACTATATCGTGAGAAGCGCTGAGCAGATCGACCATTCGCCCCTTGCCCTCGTCGCCCCAGTTGATGCCCACAACGGATGTCAGCATACGCGTCCTCCCAACAGGCGGGTGAATCGATTCCCGCCGTATATTTTAACAAACAAAGCTGAATGTTATCACGTTCGAAAGAGCTTGTCAATTCGCGGCATATTATAAAAGTTATGATATCGTTCAATATAGTTCGCGGTCAATGATATCATATTACTATAAGATTAGTATCATATTGATATTGGTCGGATCATACGACGAAGCAACGCCGCGACGGTGCATGGCCGCTGCGGCGTTTTCGTTTATGATTGCGTTCGCATTTCCGAGCCGCCGCAAAAGAGTCCGCTATTCGACCGTCACGTCATTAATAAGAACGAAGCCGCTGGCGCTGCGCAGATTAACGGCGTAGTAATCGCCCATCTGCCCAAGTATCATCAGCGTCGCGCCCTTGGCCACCTGCCCCACCTTTTTCGAACCGCGCTGCGGCATAGCGTATACGTCCGTCAATTTATCTATGATGGTAAACGACGGCTGAGCCATAATGAAGTCGGTGCGCGCGTAGCCCTCGATAAGCTGGCCTGTGGAGGGATCGGAGTATTGAATCTGATACCATCCGGAATATTCGGAAACGATGTTAACTACCGCGCCGTTCGGCGCATTTTTCAGCAATGTCGCTCTGGTATTCGCCTCCGCGCGAATGGATACGCTGGAGCAGATGACCACTCCGATGTTAACGTACTGCTGCTGAAAAACCAGCGCGTTCGCCCGTATCCAGCCCGCGCGCTTGCTGGCGGGGTCATAAATCTTAACGCTGTTATACTGGAAATTCAGCACATACACCAGCGTTCCTGCTTTGACGGGGTCGATAGCAAGCGTCAGCGAGCCGTCCTGATACAACGGTTCTGAGGCGCTTACGATAGCCAGCTGCCCCCATCTTGGAATAGGCTGAATATCCGCGACGGCGGGCACGCACAGCGAAAGCGCAATCACGGCGGCGAGCAGCGCGCATAGCTTCTTCGGTTTACGTAACATGTCCTTTTCCTCCAATTATTGGTTTCTGTTTCTACATATTAAAACGACGGTGGGACGCGAACACATCCTATATATTAAGCTATGCCACAATTTAGTTTGCACAGAAGTTGAAATATGTATCGGTTCGACATATAATATCGTCAGATATCATAGTGGTAAAACTCCTGCGGAGTTTCTTTGAATCCGCTGCGGCTAGTTGCGCTGCGCATTTGGTTCTGCTTGTTACGCTTATATGATTGTTCGGAGGCGATTTATTTATGGGCGATTGTGAGAATAGCGCCACGCATGTGCTCGTTACCGGCGGCGCCGGATACATAGGCAGCCATACCTGCGTTTCGCTGCTGGAAGCTGGGTACCGCGTAACCATAGTCGATAATTTTTCAAACGCGAAACCTTCCGTTATAGATGATATTAATTCTATCGCTGGCACGAACGTCGCGCTATATACGCTGGATTTGCGCGATAAGGCCGCTCTCGAACGCTGCTTTGATGATAATAAATTTGATGCTGTTATTCATTTTGCCGGATTGAAGGCGGTGGGCGAATCCGTCGCCAAGCCGCTGGAATATTATGACAACAACCTTATCGGGACAATCGCGCTGCTCGACGTAATGAAGCGCAGCGGCGTGAAGCGGCTGGTGTTCTCATCTTCCGCGACAGTGTATGGAGTGCGCAATCCCGTGCCGTTTAGCGAAGAGGGGGCGGAGCTTTCGCCCATCAATCCATATGGCTGGACGAAGGCTATGATCGAGCAGATATTGCGCGATCTCGCGGCGTCCGATCCGGAGTGGTCGATTTGCCTGCTTCGTTATTTTAACCCGATCAGCGCGCATCCCGGCGGGCGCATAGGTGAGGCGCCTGACGGCGTGCCGAACAATCTTGTTCCATATGTTGCGGATGTGGCGGCTGGCAGGCGCGAGAAGGTATATGTATTTGGCGATGATTATGATACGCCCGACGGCACGGGAGTGCGCGATTATCTGCACGTGGTAGATTTGGCGGAGGGGCACATAGCGGCGCTGGAGTACGCGCGCGAGCATACCGGCGCGGAGGCGATCAATCTGGGGACGGGCGTCGGCTACAGCGTGCTGGAGATTATCCATGCGTACGAGAAGGCTTGCGGACACGCGATTCCTTATCAGGTGACGCCGCGCAGACCGGGCGACAGCGCTTTCTGTTATGCGGACACCGCCAAAGCGCAGCGGCTGCTGGGTTGGAAAGCGAAGCGCGGGCTTGCTGAAATGTGCGAGGATAGCTGGCGGTTCGCAAAAAATCTAGCCGCGAACACCAAATTATATAATAATACATAACAACTGCTTGTACAAAAAATACTTTTAGGCGGTTACCCCCTTGACAGAATCCCGACGTGCGGTTAGAATACCAACTATCCGCCGAGTATGGAGCGCGGTAGTAGCTCAGTGGTAGAGTGCGACCTTGCCAAGGTCGATGTCGCGAGTTCGAATCTCGTCTACCGCTCCAAGGGCGGCGCCATAGCCAAGTGGTAAGGCGAAGGTCTGCAAAACCTTTATTCTCCAGTTCGAGTCTGGATGGCGCCTCCATTTTATATCTTTTCAAAAAGCCTGGCTACGCCAGGCTTTTCGCATATACCACCAACAGCGCGTCCCCCTCCGTCCCCCAAAACCCCCACGCAATACGTCTCCAAACCCGCAGCGCCGGGCGCCCTCCGCGCCCGGCGTGGCAAATCTACCCGCTATTTGAAGGGGTTTCCAAAGGGGCCATGCCCCTTTGGCGGGAGGGTTTGGGAGGGCGGCGCCCTCCCAACGTACCCCTCGTCCCCCCGTAACCAAAACCCCTCGTCCCCGCGTCCCTCGCGTCTCCCGCGTCCCATCGTCCCCCGCGTCCCCCGCGGCCCACACCCGCCAAAAAACCATTATGTAAGAATCAACAATAATATCTTGCCCTCAAGTGTGGGCCGCCACTAACTCACGTCCCGCGCCCGGAGGCGCGGCAGCATCTCGCCGCGCGCTACTCTATCTATGAGCGCTTTCGAATTACCGCCAGCAAAAGCTCCGCCGCTTTCCGGTTAATCGCTGCTTATAAATACGCTACGTATAGTTAATCGTTCATCAACGAGCTGTCCATGCTGCATATCCTCGCTAAGCAGTATGCCGCAACCGCCTTCCAGAGCAGCGGCGATGATCATGCTATCATAATAAGAAAATCCATGACGCTCCGTAATCAGTAAAGCTTTCCTAACAGTATTTTCGTCGATAGGCAAAATAGCCACATGCTCTGTAATTTCATTTATCGCGTCGAGCACCTTCGCTGCGGGAATTCGAAATTTCCGCAGGAACACGGCGGCAAACTCATTCAATACTTGAATGCTGATGCAGCATTCAAATTGTTCCATTGTTTTTATGGCAAGCCCTCGTTTAATCGGCTCGTCGCCTGAATACAGGTAGACCATGATGTTTGTATCAACAAACGCTTTATTTTTCATTGGCTTCCTCCCTATTGAATACGAAGCCAACCGTATTAACACAAATAGCCTGAAACTCCGCTTTACTATGCGCATGGTTTTCTTCGCGCTGCATCAATATAACTTTTACGGACGCATTATTTATTTTATCGCGGATCCATTCCGGAACCAGAATGACGCCGTCGCGATATACACTTTCAAATTCGTAGGCTTGCATACTTTGCCTCCTTCAAATGTTGTTATATTTATTTTATTGAATATGCCGCTATTTGTCAAATTGCGAGCGATGCGGCGAGATGCTGCCGCGCCTCCGGGCGCGGGACGTGAGTTAGTGGCGACCCACACTTGAATGCAAGATATTATGGTTGATTCCTGCATTAGGGTTTTTTGGCGGGTGTGGGCCGCGGGGGACGGGGGTTACGAAGGTTACGGGGGTTGGGTTGCGCGGGGGATGGGGTACGTTGGGAGGGCGCCGCCCTCCCAAACCCTCCCGCCAAAGGGGCATGGCCCCTTTGGAAACCCCTGCTAATAGCGGGTAGATTTGCCACGCCGGGCGCGGAGGGCGCCCGGCGCTGCGGGTTTGGAGACCTATTGCGTGGGGGGTTGGGGGACGGAGGGGGACGCGTCCACGCGTCCCCGCGTCCTAATCCCCGGGGTAGCCTGAAGGGGTCGCAACCCCTTCAATCAATTCGTATCGCACGGCTTTGCCGGGCGGGCGGGGATTCTCCCGTAGGCGAAGCCGTAGGGAGAAGGTTCCTTTCGCCGTCTCCGCGCCCCCTCGTCCCTCGTCCCAATCCCCGGGGGAGGTTGGGAGGGGGATCACAATCCCCCTCCCAAGAGCGAAGCGACGCGCTCTAGATCATCCTCTGTATTTACGCCCATCGCCTCGTCCGGATCGGCTAACCGATATACTTCAATGCGCTTGCCTGCGCGAGCATATACCCCCGCCGCCGCAGTCAAATAACGCTCCGGCGGATCCTTCCCATAATCATATGGCACCCGTGCCAGAAACTCCCACATCTGCGGCGCATTAAATACCTGTATCCCAACGTTTACCTCCGCTATCAGCTTCTGCTCCGGCGTGCACGCCCCTTCCTCCACTATATCCACCAACCGGCCACCCGCGTCGCGAATCAATCGCCCATACGGCGGTATCGGATCAATTACCCCGGAAAGCAGCGTCTGATCCGCTCCCGTCAATATGTGCCGCTCCACTATTCCCCTGTACGTCCCCCGCGATAATAACGGCATGTCGCAGTATAATACCATCACCGGCCCCTCGTATCCCTCCAGCGACGCCCGCGCGTACTCCACCGCGTGCGCGGTTCCATCCAGCACAACCTGCTCTACATACCTATACCCCCCGCCTAGCTCCTCCATCACCTGTTCTTTTCTGTATCCTACTATAATAGTTATATCAGATGGATCGACAAAATCAATTTGATTCAACACATACCGAATCAGCGGCTTGCCGCACACGCGCCGCAGCGCCTTGGGCAGCTCGTTCGCTTCCGATAAAAGCCGACGACCCTTGCCCGCTGCCAAAATAATCACTTTTATTTTCGGAATATTCATAACAATCGCTCCTATCACATAGTCGGAAGGCTCCTTTAAAAAGCCCTTTCAGAAATCCCTTTTAGAAATCCCTTTTAGAAAGCCCTTTCAGAAATCCCTTTTAGAAGCCCAGCGAATGAAGCCACTTGCCGGCAAGCGCGCTCCACTCCGGCGCCAGCTCGATATCCTCCGCCAATCCGACCCCGTGGCGCCCGCTCGGGAATATATGCAACGCGAACGGTCGCTTGTGAATGGACATCGCGGACGCAAACGCTATGCTGTTCTCCACCGGCACCGCGTTATCCTCCGCCGTGTGCCACAAAAACGCGGGCGGCGTGTCGCCGGTCACCAGCAAATCCGGCGACAGCGCGCGGCATGCCGCAGCGCTTGGAAATTCGGTTCCGATAAGCTTGCGGAACGATTCGCGATGCGGCCGCTCAATCGCGCTCATAACCGCGTAACACGGCAGTATCGCGTCAGGACGGCAGCTCGCGCGCTCAACCGGATCAGCGGCGCCCGGCAGCCCTCCGTCATATGTTACGCCGCTCAACGCGCATAGGTGCCCGCCTGCCGAAAATCCCAATATCGCTATTTTGCGGGGATCAAGCCCCCACGCGCCCGCGTTCGCGCGCACCAGCCGTATCGCGCGCTGCGCGTCCCTCAGCGGCACGGGATGCGTATACGGCCACACCCGATAGCTCAGCACAAACGCGTGCACGCCCATCTCGTTGAACCGCTCCGCAACTGGCTTGCCCTCGTGCGGCGCCTTCGCCTGATAGCCGCCGCCAGGACATACTATCACCGCCCCGCAGCCCCCCGCCGCCCAGTATGGCGTCAGCGACGGCTCCGGCTGCCC
>JAISZG010000022.1 GCA_031269355.1 Oscillospiraceae bacterium
TGCTGATACCGCAGTATAGCAGCGTACTGCCCAGGGACGTGTCGACCGGTTGTGATCTCGCGCCGGGAATTCATCTGAATATTCCGCTTCTCAGCGCGGCCATGGACACGGTGACGGACGCGCGGCTTGCAATAGCTATCGCGCGTGAAGGCGGCATGGGTATAATCCATAAAAATATGTCGATCGCAGAGCAAGCGGGGCAAGTAGATAAAGTAAAACGGTCGGAGCACGGGGTGATTACCGATCCGTTTTTTCTTTCTCCGGAACATTTGGTGGCGGACGCGCTCGCGCTAATGGAACGCTACAGAATTTCCGGGGTGCCTATAACTGAGCGCGGTAAACTGGTAGGGATTTTGACGAACCGCGATTTGCGGTTTGAGAACAACCCTAGCCGCAAAATCAGCGAGGTAATGACGCGCGAGAACCTCGTCACCGCGCCGGAGGGTACTACGCTTGAACAGGCGAAGGCGATTCTGGCGGCGCATCGGATAGAAAAGCTTCCTATTGTTGACGAGCGGTATATGCTGCGCGGGCTTATCACTATAAAGGATATCGAAAAAGCGACAAAGTATCCCAACAGCGCTAAGGATTCGAACGGTCGTTTGCTGTGCGGCGCGGCGGTTGGAGTTACGAAGGACACAATGGAGCGCGCGGAAGCTCTGCAAGCCGCAAAGGTGGACGCGCTTGCGGTCGATACGGCGCACGGTCATTCGCAGGGCGTGCTGGATCAGATTAAGATGCTGCGCGAAAGGTTCCCGAGCCTTACGCTGATCGCGGGGAATGTCGCGACGGCGCGCGCCACGCGGGCGTTGATTGAGGCAGGGGCGGATGTTGTGAAGGTGGGCATAGGGCCAGGATCGATCTGCACGACGCGGGTTATCGCGGGCATCGGCGTGCCTCAGATTACCGCTATATCGGACTGCGCTCAAGAGGCGGACGCGCTGGGAAAGAAAATCATATCGGACGGCGGGGTAAAATATTCCGGGGATATAGTCAAGGCGATCGGAGCGGGAGCGTCTGCCGTAATGCTGGGAAGTCTGCTTGCCGGTACCGATGAGAGCCCGGGAGCGATGGAAATATATCAGGGACGCTCGTTTAAAGTATACCGCGGAATGGGTTCGATCGCCGCGATGGCGGATGGCAGCCGCGATAGATATTTTCAGCAGGACGCGCCAAAGCTGGTGCCCGAGGGCGTTGAAGGGCGCGTGCCGTATAAGGGACCGCTATCTGAAACCGTGTTCCAGTTGGTAGGCGGACTGCGCGCTGGCATGGGTTATTGCGGAGCCAGGGATATTGAAACTCTGCGCCAAACCGCTCAATTTATCCGGATATCTGGTGCCGGGCTGACGGAGAGCCATCCGCACGATATTTCAATAACGAAGGAATCGCCTAACTATTCGATGATGCCGTAGCGCTGAATTGCGCGGTTTATATTATTTTTCCATTGCGATTCGCGGCGCGCGATAACGGGAAGTTGATGGTATCATAACAAATTTACCGCTCAATCCACGGAATCGGGAGAGTGTCGGTTTGCGTTTTTGCGTCGTTGGGGATAGCGCGAGTTTTGCCGTTCCAGGGTGAGTATGTATAAAAACGGATCGTGCCGGCATCCTCGTTTATTTCCAGAAAACGGATATAGCCGTCGCCGCCGTTTTCGCTGTCCTTGATATATTGATAGTTCGCGATAAGCTGATAGACGGTGCGGTCCGCCGCTCCGTCGCCGTCGTCGTCAAACTCGGCGATTAGGTTGTCCTCGTTGTTGTTGTGTCCGCACAGCACCATATAAACATTTGGGTTCACCGCGACAATCGACTCCTGCAGCCGCTTGCCGGTTCCGGATAATTTTGAGTTATAGTGCAAATAATCATGCACGCACAGTACGCCTACGCGGTTCGGATAACTTTTGAATATTCTGTTTGCATAGCTTATACCCGATGAATCGGTGAACTCATAGGAAAGGTAAACGAACACAAAATCAGTGCTCCCCATCGTTACCAAATCATAATGTGCGGCGTTGTCTTTCATAGCCCATTCGCCGAACCAAGGCTTGCCGCGATACTGATCAACGCCGAAATATTCTGAAAAATACTGAAGATTTTTACTTGTGTTGCTATCATGATTGCCTGCGAGAATTCCTCCCGGTATGTCGGCTATAGCGTCCATCGCGGCTTTAGCTATCATATATTGATCCGGTATGTTTGATTGCCCTACGACGTCGCCCGTATGCGGAATATATTCTATGCGCAGCCGTTCGCGGTTTTGCGCTAGATAATCTGTCATCGCAAAAAAGATATCTTTATTATATTTAGTAGCATAATTTTGTGTATCTGATATCCATGCAATGGTATAAGAAAATGCCGCGTCGGTATCCGGCGATTCAGAGAATGCGGTTATAGAAACAAATAATAAAAGTATTGCTATAGTAAATTTTATAATATGAATCATATGCGGCAGGTGCGGGGCGCAGTCCCGCCTTGTTCGGGTGCGCCGGGGGCAGAGCCGCCGCATAAATTGAATAGGGCGTGGTCGAAAAATCTCTCGGTCTGAATGCACTGTCTTTTTATCCATCGCGGCGTCGCGCATTTGGTCGACGTAGCGTAGCTACGCCTCCCTCATGGCTCCTTGCGCTGAATAAAAATCCAGCACATTCAGCCTCGAGATATTTTTCAAACACGCCCTAATCACTTCCAAGTTTTGTTATTCCCTTGCTCGAGAGACAAGCCTATCGTATAAAGAATGAACAGCCTGCGCGGAACGGTTCCACGAGAAATCGCTCGTCATGCCGCGAAGCATAAGGGTTTTCCAGGTTTCCGGACGTTCCTTGTAATAAGAGACGGCGCGCTGGATTACGTGAAGCATATCATGCGCGTTGTAGCTGAAGAACGAAAAACCGTTGCCCAATTCGCTTATCTCGTTATAACTGAGTACGGTGTCGCGCAAGCCGCCCGTTTCGCGGACTATAGGAACCGCGCCGTATCGCATAGCGATCATTTGAGATAGGCCGCAAGGCTCAAACTGCGAGGGCATGAGAAACATATCGGCTCCGGCGTATATGCGGCGCGCAAGAGGGCCGTTCATTTCAAATCGCGCGGCTACGCGGCCAGGCCAGCGTCCTTCCGCCCACGAAAACAAATTCGTATATTTCGCGTCGCCCTTACCGAGTACGGCGAACTGAACTCCGGTATCCATGATTTCCGTTATAACGCGATCGATTAGATCAAGTCCCTTTTGATTTGTCAGCCGAGTAATCATCGCGAGAAGCGGAACTCCCGCGTCTTCTGACAAACCCAATTCCCGCTGGAGAGCGGTTTTGCATTCCGCTTTGCCCGATAGTTGGTCGGCGCTGAACGCAGAAGTGATGCACCCATCCGCCTGCGGATTGTAGTCCTTCATATCGATGCCGTTGAGCACGCCGTAAAGGCTGTCTCGCCGCGATCTGAGAAGTCCGTCCAAGCGCTCGCCGAAGTACGCGGTTTGGATTTCCTCCGCATAGCTTTGACTTACGGTAGTGATCAGATCGGAGTAGACCAGCCCCGCCTTCAGAAAATTGGCGCATCCAAAATATTCCAGCTTATCGCTTGTAAACAGGCTGTCTCCCAGCCCAAGCAGATCCTGCACCGCGCGGCGATCGAACGTTCCCTGATACTGGAGGTTGTGAATAGTCATAACGCTGCGCATGTTGGAGAAGAACGGCAGATGTTTATATTGAATTGATAGAAGCGCGGGAATCATGCCCGCCTGCCAATCGTGGCAATGCAGTATATCAGGCTTGAACCCGATAAGCGGAAGCGCGTTTATCACGGCGCGGCAGAAGAACCCAAACCGCTCGGCCTCTTCACCGCCCGATCCATATATATATGGCCTGTAATAATAAAAGCGATTGTCCACAAAGTAATATTGTATGCCGTCATACTCCATCGTCTCGATTCCGCAGTATTGCCGACGCCAGCTCATTTCGACCTCGAAGTCGACGACATGCCGCATCTGCCTGCGATAATCGTTCGGGATGTCGCCGTACAACGGCATTATCACTCGAACGTCCACGCCTGATTCTTTGAGCGCGGGAGGCAGCGCGCCCATCACATCCGCTAATCCGCCCGTTTTGATAAAAGGAACGCATTCCGATCCGCAGAACAATACGCGCAGGCTATCCTTTTCGTTTTCTTGCTCGGGCGATTTCACCGCATCGCTAACGATTTTCTTTGCCGCAATAGATTTTCTGCCGGTACCGCCCTTTCGCTCCGACACAGTGTTCGCCTCCTTTTGTTCAAGCCGATTTGCAGACAACCATCATCTGTCTTAAATATAATTATATGATAACATTTTTTGCGATAACGATAGGATATGAATGGTGGCCTATCAATCGTCCGTCCGCTCGAATTACCGCTTGCTTATCGAGTATGCAATAGTTCAGTTCCGCGCCGGATTCGATTTGCGCATCCTGCATAACGATGCTGTTGCGAACCACCGCGCCTTTTTCAACGCGTACGCCGCGGAACAATACGCTGTTTTCCACTTCGCCGTCGATACGGCTTCCGTCCGCGATTAAGCTATGGCGCACGCGCGCGTTCGATCCGTAGTACGCCGCCATATCGTCGCGCACTTTTGTGAATACCGGACGTTCCGGCGCGAACACGGCGGCGCGAACGTTCGGATCGAGAAGCGCCATATTCATTTGGAAATACGATTGAACGGAATCAATCCGCCAATATTCGCCCGAAAACGCATGCCCGAATACCTTCAACCCGCCCTCGTTAACGAGCCGCTGAATCACGTCGCGGCGGAAATGGTGCAGTCCGTTTGCGACGGCGGAATCGACAAGATAGCGCAGCAGCTCGCGGCGCAGCAGGTATATCTCAAGCAGTTCATTGGGATAGCTGGGAACGGTGGGATTTATTTCGATGCCTATAACGCGTCCGTCCTCGGCGATATTAAGGTACGCATAATCGTCCCTATGAACGCCAGGCGCGATATTATCTTTATGCGCATATACCATTGTCAGGTCGGCGTCGCGTTCTATATGTTTATCGATAAGGTCGTTAAAGTCGATATTATATAGGAAATGGCTGTTTGACAGTATAACATATTCCTGCTTCGAGCGGCGCAGATATCCGGTGTTCGAGCTGAGCGCTTCCAGCATTCCGGAATACAGCCCGGTGTTCTCGCGCGACAGGAACGGAGGCAGTATAAATAGGCCGTCGTTTTTTCCGTGCAGATCCCACTCTTTTCCAGATCCAAGGTGATCCATCAGCGAATGATAATTTTTCTGAGTTATAACGCCCACGTTCTTCACACCCGTATGCACCAGGCTTGATACGATGAAATCGATGATCCTATATCTTCCGATGACCGGCAGCGCGGCTGTCGCGCGGGTAGTGGTCAACTCTCTGAGATTGGCGTTTTGTTCGCCCGTGTATATGATGCCCATTACGTTCTTCATCATTACACGCCCCCTTCATATTGGACGCCCGCAGGAACGACGGATTCCGGCAAAAGCCGCGCTCCGTGACCCACGACGGCGATAAGTCCTGTCGGTTCGCCAACAACGCTTTTTTCGCCTATGACAGCGCCTTCCGCTATAATCGCCCGTTCGACGCGCGCGCCCGCCCGGATCGCTGCGCCTGGCATTATAACGGAATCCCGAATCAGCGCGCCTTTCTCAACACATACTCCGGCGAACAGCACGCTATGCTCTACCGTTCCGTACACTTCGCAGCCTTCCGTAATCATACTGTTAGAAACTACGGAATCGTTCGCGAGATAGTGTGGAGGCATGCCGGGGTTGCGAGAATAGATGCGCCAATTTTTATCGTACATATCGATGGGCGTCGAATCGGAAAGCAAATCCATATTCGCTTCCCACAGGCTTTCGATTGTTCCCACATCCTTCCAATAGCCGTTGAACGGATACGCGAACATCTGCTGTTTGTCCGCAAGCATAGCGGGGATGATATTCTTGCCGAAATCGTTGGAGGAATTTGGATTGCTCTCGTCGGTCTGCAGGTATTTGCGCAGTTTGCTCCATGTGAATATATATACGCCCATCGATGCTTTGTTGCTGCGCGCGTGCTTTGGTTTTTCTTCGAAATCTATAATCCGACCCGATTCGTCGGTATTCATTATGCCAAACCGGGAAGTCTCTTCCCACGGCACTTCGAGTGTGGCGATAGTTACATCGGCGGCGTTTTTTTTATGCGCGGCGATCATTTGCGTATAATCCATTTTATATATATGGTCGCCGGCGAGCAGTACCACATACTCGGGATTATACTGTTCAATAAATCCTATATTCTGATAAATAGCGTTCGCGGTGCCGCGATACCATTCGCCGCGTTTGGCGGTCATATAAGGCGGAAGCACGAACACGCCGCCGTTGCTCAAATCCAGATCCCATGGAGAACCGGATCCGATGTACGCGTTAAGCTCAAGCGGCCTATACTGCGTCAGCACGCCTACCACGTCTATTCCGGAGTTTGTGCAGTTCGACAACGGAAAATCGATGATCCTATACTTGCCGCCATAGGGTACGGCAGGCTTCGCCATGGATTGCGTTAATACGCCCAGGCGGCTGCCCTGACCGCCCGCCAGCAGCATCGCGATGCATTCCTTTGTTCTTGGCATACCGTTCCCACCCCATTTCATTTGCTGTATTATACCATGTTTACGGTTCGGTTGAATAGGGGGATCGGCAAAAGAAATTAGCCAGAAGTGACAATAATATTACAGGGCAGTGGTACATGATTGCTTAGGGCGTGTTCGAAAAATCTCTCGGGCTGAATGCACTGTCTTTTTATCCATCGCGGCGTCGCGCATTCGGTCGACGTAGCTCCACTACGCCTCCCTCACGGCTCCTTGCGCCTCATCAAAATCCAGCACATTCAGCCTCGAGATATTTTTCGAACACGCCCTAGAGAAAAGCGCGCGGCGGTGAAAATGGTTTTGAGGCGGGCTTGCAGTTCGAAAGCAGCCGGTTTGGCGATGAGGACGCGAAGTTTGCGCGCGTGTTCCCGAGGTCGTGAGAAGACATAAAATATATTAAACATAATAATTATATCAAACTGATTCTCGTGTGAGGCGCGCGATCCTCAATTAAATCGTTCAGGCGATACCGCGCGTTCCCTATCAGCACCGTGGTTCCGCTCAGCGCGGGCAGTAACGCGTAGCGGAGTTTCGCGGACATGCCGTTCGCTCCTGCGCGGCTTGCGCCATGGCACGATTTTATGAGCCTTTCGATTTCTGCGCGAAGGGAGTCCGGATCGCTTGCGGTAACCGAATGCACAAGCGTGGCGGGGTCGGAGGCGTCTTGATAAATTCCGTCCGCAGACGTGAGTATCACTAGCAGTTTCGCCTCTACAAGCTGAGCTATTACGGCGGCGGTTTCGTCGTTATCGACGCATTCGACGATGTGCGCGTTTCTGCTTCGCAGATGCGCAAGCTCCATCTTGCGATTTTCGTCGTCGCTGACGGGGTCGTTATAATTAACGATCGGTATCGCGCCCTGCCGCGATGACCTTATCAACAAGCGGCGAATATGCTCGCGCTTTTCCGGATCGTTAAAATGTTGGTGTTCGACCAGCACCTGACGCACGCTGTACTCGGGCTTTATAAACTGCCGGTAGTTTTGCATCAATATGGCTTGCCCCTGCGCCGCGTAATCCGTCTTCGCCTCCGCCGCGTCTTCCTCAAATTCCTCCAGCGAACGCTGGTGCCTGCGCAGATAATCCACGCGCCCAATCTCCGTCGCTCCGGATGAAATCCATATCATACCAGGCTTTAATTCACTTGCCAGCCGAGCGATCGTATTGTAATCGATATCGTTATCCTCTTTGCGTATCAACGCCATTGATCCGATTTTCCCCACTAAGCTAGTCAATATGGTGTCCTCCATTCGCTTATATTTGGCGCGGTTCATTTTATATACGCGTATTGTCCTGATAAAATACGGCTTCGGCATCTTGGCCAAACTGACGGATGATACGCGTCTCCAATAATATGCCCGCGACTTTCAACCCGACCGTATCGTGCCGACGCAGCGCCGACGCGGAAAGCGCGCGAAACCTTTGAACAAACGCAGATAGCGCAGCGGCGGAAAAACCGCCTGGAAGCGCAAGCAACCGCAGAACCGATCGCAGTGCGGCCGTGTCAAACCCGCCGTCGCCGATGTCAACTGGCGCGGCGGGCAGCGCGCGAAGGGACGATAAAAAAGCCGACGTTCCCGCATAAGATAGAAAACGCTCGTTCATATTGGAGGGCGGCTCCGCCCCCGGCGCACCCGAACGAAGCGTGGCTGCTCCCCGCACCCGCTCGGAAAATTGCGCTTCCAGCGTAATGTTAATCAATTCAATATAACCCTCGCGCGCAATGTCTATCGACCAAGCGGCGCGATCCCGCGTGACCGCGAACCCCATTTCATTTATAAACGGCGGCGCGGTAAGCGTGCTGGAATCGGAAGCGCTTTCGAGTTTATCAGCGCCGCGTATATGTTCAAGCGAATACAACGCGCGCTCTTCGCGGTGGATGAAAACTCTATCGGGATGCGCGCGGCGCCTCATCTCATTCAGCCAGTAGGTCGGAAGCAGATCCAGCTCGCCATAATCATAAGTATCTGGAATTAACACGACGCGCTCCGATTCGTCTCGGACGGCGGTTCCGCGCTCGACGCTTCCGAACAAGGCGCAGCCGCGCCACGTGCCCGCTCGTCGTCGTCGGACGATTCCGGAGGCGCGTCAAAACTAATCCGCATCGCGTAGCTTGCTTCGCGGCCGTTCGAGCTGATCCGGAAGTTCAGGCTTATTGATCCGTTGCGCGCCATCTGTTCGTATGCGGCATGATCCGTGAAAATCTGCGCGCTTACCTTCCCCTGCGGCGTATCGTATTGACTGATGAAATATTTATTTTTTTGAAATACTATCAGCGAATTAAGCGGCGGCGCGTGACGGAATAACACCTGATCGCCGCGACACTCGATATGCGTATCAACGCCGAACAGCGCGTCCGGAGAAGTCTCGGTATACTTCAACGAGAATCCATCGCCCTGCTTTTCCAGCGAACCCAGCATAGTAAATCTGAGATGTTCCGCAGGTTCCGCGTCCCGGCGCTCGGCGTCGAACGTAACGCAAACAGGAAGGCTGTCCGCCAACCCTTTCTTGACAGCGTTCCTTTGAGTATGCAAAACTATAATCACTTCCTTTTGTTCAGAAACCGTTGACAATCCTCGCGATCAATATTACAATGCAATCTGATATTATTCAAGAGCGCGCCGAAGTGGCGGAATGGCAGACGCCAGAGACTTAAAATCTCTTACCTGAAAGGGTGTGCCCGTTCGAGTCGGGTCTTCGGCACCATTTTAATTGACACTGTTGGTCGGCAATGCATTGAATGAGCATGGAATATGATCTGCTCCCACTATAAGTGGAAAACGGAATTGGGAGGTGATAAATATACCGCTGCTGCCTTGTGGATGCGCGAATGAAAAAGGTTGAGCCAAATCATTTATGCTTAATATACCAATGCCAAGTATAACGTTTAGTAGAAAACATCGATATCTACTCATTAATACATCGCAGAGAGATTATTATATTTATAAGTAAATAAATATTAGACAAATAATAATATATAATTGTTAACAATTTCGAATATCATAAGCAATGTAGGCGCCCCGGGCGAGGGTTCCCCAAGATTGACGAGTGCTGTTTTTTATGATACGCTTCGTTTGATTATAGCGGAGGTACTGCGATGCGTTCGTTAGGCGCCCTGCTAAGGCGTAAAACTTTTCGCACATTTTTTATTTCATTTTTGCTGGTGTTTATGTTGCCGCTGTTCCTTATGGCAGCCGCTTATAACCAGTCGTTTCAGCGTGCTGAACGTGAATTGGAGGCTACCCAGCAGATCGCGCTGCTGCAGTTTAAAAGCGGCGCGGACAGTAGGCTGCTTTCGATCACCCGGGTTGCGGCCGGCCTTCTCACGGACGAGCGCACGCTGTATTTTGCGGGTCAACGTGATCCTCTTGCATGGCTTGGAAACAACACGTCGTTTACAATGTTGCGCTCGCTGCTCGGCGAACTTTCCGGAGTGAGCGTCGCGGGCAACGAAATTGAATTATGCTATATAGATTTTACATTATCAGAACGTATATTCAGCGGCGGAGTTGTTGAATATCAAGATTTTTATAACCGCAAACTTCAGGGATTATTCAACTCCTACGATTCATGGCGGGAGTTTCAGGAATCGTCGCCGGACGGTTTTTTTGGCCTGCGCGACGAAAGGGGGGGCGCCGTAGGATATGCGAGGACGCTTCGGCTGAGCGACAATTCCAGCGTATCGATAGTGATGATACTTGACGCCAACCGTATTATTTTGTCCGATGTGGGCGAAGGTCAGATGATATTAACGAAAAGCGGGGAACACATCGCGGTCGGAGGGTTGTCAACCGCTTTGGCGGGTGCGGGACGCAACCCCACATCGTTCGGGGTTGCGGGGCAGAGTTCCGCGCTATTCGAAAAGTTTGAACCCAGCGCGGCGCAGCTTGCCCAACCGGAGGGCGCAACTCTAGTCAACACCGATGAAGGGCTGCTTAGAGTGCACTGGGTAAACAGCGCGCAAACGGGGTGCGTGTACTTTCTGTTTTCGTCAAACGCGGAGTGGATGGCAAAGCTAAACCGACTGAGACTGCTGATGATTGGCGGTATGATTGCCGCGCTGTTTGTCGGCGCGGGATTGTGCCTTTGGTTCGCGTGGCGCAGCTATCAGCCGATCCGCTCGCTTCGCCGCTTTGCTTCCGGAACGCTAAGCGAGGAGGAAACATCGGATGATTTTTTATTTTTGCAAGAATCGTTCGACGCGCTGCGCGCTCAAAAACGAACCGTCGATCAGCACCTACGCAGTCAGCGGGGAAGCTTGCGCCGCGCGGCGCTCGAGCGGCTTTTGCGCGGACGATATCGAAGCGCGGAAACGATGGAGGAGGAACTGCTTGCGCTAGATGTGGATTTCGCTTCCGATGCGTTTTTCGTAGTGGGCGCGTTTCCGCTTATGATACCCGAGGGTATGGATACGGAATTGATGCTGTTTGCATTGTCGAATATATTAAAAGAATTATTAATCGATAATGATTTTGAGGCGCAGGATGTGTTGATTGATCCGAACCTTTATATATTAATAAATCCTCGCGACACGGCAAACGAGGAGAGAATGTTCGAATCGCTTCGCGTCGTGCTGGAGAGGGGGAAATCTCTGGCGGAAAAGCATTTCGAGTGCGAGGTGGCAATAGTTTGCTCGTCGCTGTCGCATGGGTTTACCGGAATACGCGCCGCGTTTGAGGAAACGAACGCGGCGCAGCGTACGCCGTCGCTTTCTATGCCGGATATGCGAATCGCGCCGGATATGCCGGCACCCCTTGCGTATAACGAGGAGAGGCAGTTATTTACGCGGACCATGCAGTCCGGCGACGCTTTGGCGCTGCGCGCTCGCCTGGCGGAAATAGGGAATGCGCTTGCGCTTGAGCAGACGTGGCGGCAGGATCTGCATTTCGCGCTGGTTGTGCAATCATGCGAGGAGGCTGCGGCGCTTGCCAGGCCTACTGCGGAAAGCGTGCGGCATCTGTTAAAAAAAATGTATGCCGCATGGAGCGCGGAGGGATTGAACGCACGAATGGCCGCGCTCGCGGAACTCGCGGAATCGGTGCGCGCGTCGTATGAGCGCGCGTCCAACGAAGGACGCGGCGAGGCGATCGCGGCAAAGGCGGACGCGTTTATCGCACGGCGATACGATTGGCAGGAGCTGGGAGTCGCGCAGGTAGCGGATCATCTGCGTATAGGATCAAGCTACGCATCGATGCTGTATAAAAAGCAGCGAGGTCAATCTATACTTGACGCGATAAACCGCGTCCGCCTGGAACACGCGAAAGCGCGTTTGCGCGACACGGACGACAGCATGGCGGACATCGCGTCTCGAGTCGGTTATGCCAGCGGCGCTACTTTTCTGCGCGCGTTTAAGAAATATGAAGGCGTAACGCCAGGCCAGTATCGCGCTGCTACAGATATAAACGATAATAAAAAATAATTATATCAACGTACTTGACAATCGACATAGACTGTTGTACGATACATCCGCCAGCCGCACGGGGCGGGCGGTAAAAGCATGCCTACGTTTATTATATAATAAGCATGCTGCCCTGCTCTCGGCGAGTACTAAGCGGGAGGAATATCATTTGTACGCAATAATAACAACCGGCGGCAAACAATATCGCGTTCAGGAAGGCGACGTCATATATGTGGAGAAGCTTGACGCGGCGGCGGATTCGCCCATATCGTTCGACGCGCTGATGCTTGGCGGCGATGAAAGTACGACAATCGGTACGCCTATTGTGCCCGGCGCGCGGGTTGAAGGTAAAATCATAAGTCAGGTGCTGTCAAAGAAGATACTTGTATATAAATACAAGGCGAAGAAGAATTCCCGTCGCAGGCAGGGGCATCGCCAGCCGTATACGAAGGTGGAAATCACCTCGATCCGCGCTTAATGCGATGACGCAGGTGACGTACTGGGTATCGCCCAGAGGTCGCATAAAGGGATATACCGCCCTTGGCCACGCGGATTGGGCGGTCACCGGCGAGGATATCGTATGCGCGGGGGTTTCCGCGCTCACCCAATGCACGGTGAACGCGTTGGAAGGCGTGGCTAAACTGAAGCCTAGAGTGTTGAGACGTCCTGGATTTTTATTGGTGCAGGTGGCGGAGACGTCGGGCATACGATGGCATGACGCGCAGGTTATACTTAAAGCGTGCGCGAACGGCGTAGCGTCGCTCGCCAGGCAGTATCCGGATCACGTGAGGGTGCTTTGGAAAATAGTAAAATAGCGGCGGGTAGGGGGCGCAGCTCCGTTCAATTCGGGGCGGCGGGGCTTTATGTCCTAGCTCCGCGCTATAAGAAGGGATTGATTATATGTTGATGATAGACCTGCAGCTGTTCGCTCATAAGAAAGGCGTCGGCAGTTCGCGCAACGGACGCGACAGCGAATCCAAGAGGCTTGGCGTTAAGCGTGCGGACGGCCAGTTCGTGCTCGCGGGGAACATATTGGTTCGCCAGCGCGGCACTCATATTCACCCGGGACATAACGTGGGCATCGGCAGCGACGACACACTGTACGCGCGAGCCGACGGAGTAGTCAGGTTCGAGCGCCTCGGAAAATTCAAGAAACAGGTGAGCATTCGCCCTGTAGAGCGTGAGACGGAAAGCGGCGCGCAGGAAGCGTAACACGTCGCGCGTCGCGCGTCGCTTCGCTCCTTTGGGAAGGGGACTTCGGTCCCCCTCCCAACCTCCCCCTGGGGGTTTGGAACGGGGGTGCTTATGGTTGGGGCATAGGGGCTTTGTGGTTTTGGAGAATGTGATAGGTTTGTTAGTTGGGGGTGCTTCTTTTTCTCAGGGGAAAAAGAAGCACAAACCAACCGGGAGGGGAGAGAGCGCCGACTCTTTTCCTTTGAAGCCCGCGCGAGCCTAAGGGCACGCACGGGCTTCAAAGGTTAAGCATGCGGCGGTCGGTTCGCTCATTTATATGGCATCTTATAATCATCTTGATGGTTGTACATACTAAATGGAATTCGCTTCCATCGTTCTTCGTTCCAATCCCCAGGGGGAGGTTGGGAGGGGGATCGCAATCCCCTTCCCAAAGGAGCGAAGCGACGCGGATCGCAATCCCCTTCCCAAAGGAGCGAAGCGACGCGGAGCGCAATCCCCTTCCCAAAGGAGCGAAGCGACGCGGATCGCGTCTAAATAGAAGAAGGTTTTTGTTTGCTTGGCACGATAGTCAACGCCCTTGCGATAGTTGCCGGAGGCGCTTTGGGTTTGTTCGCGCGCGGATTGGCGCCTGAGCGATTGCGCGGAACTGTGATGAAGGGTATGGGGCTTTGCGTCATATTGATAGGCATGCGCGACGCTTTCAAAACGAACGATATGATGTGCGTTATCGTCTGTATCGCGTTGGGGGCAATAATCGGCGAAACGGCGCGAATAGAAGCTCGATTAGAAAAACTTGGCGGAACGATTAGAGAACGGTTCGCGGCAAAGTCGTCCGCCGACAGCACGTTTGTTGAAGGCTTCGTCACCGCGTCGCTAGTGTACTGCACCGGCGCGATGGCGATAGTTGGTTCGCTCGAGGGCGGGCTTAACGGCGTACATAACACGCTGTACGCCAAATCACTGCTGGACGGCGTTACTGCGGTGTTCTTCGCGTCCACGCTGGGTTCCGGCGTTCTGCTGTCGGCCGCGCCGGTGTTTTTGTATCAAGGCGCGATCGCGATGCTCGCGCGGCTTGTCGCACCGCTGCTCACCGACGATGTTGTTCGGGAGATGTCGGCGGTCGGCGGACTGCTCATTGTTGGCATAGGATTTAATTTAACGGAAGCCGCGAAGATACGAGTCGGAAATCTTATGCCCGCGACGTTCCTGCCGCTTTTGTATATACCTATATTTAGATGAGATATTAAATATTATAATACATTATATTTATGAATTGTAAAAAATTTGAATAAGGAGCGGATCGCGAACCTTTTGTCGTTTGCTACGGTTTTTCCGCTCGGCGAGCCGCCAGTTCATTCAGCGGGGGTAGGGGGCGCGCCAGCGCCTTAGAGGCTGTTCCCGAGATTCTAAACAGGCTCAAGGGATAGGCGAGAATTCTTCGCGAATCTGCCGCTGTTTAAACGGAGTTTAATATAAAAAGTCCGCCGCTAATTTTGATGCGACGGACTTTTATTAACAACAGCAGTTCAACAGATATTACGAAAGGAAGTTAACCTGTCCGTAATTCTTAATATCTGCTCTGTCCCTGAATGCGATCGTAGCACGCCTTGCAATAGACGGGGCGATCTCCGCGCGGTTGGAACGGCACCTTCGTGGGCGCGCCGCAATTGTCGCATACAACATCATACATCGGGCGTTCGCTCGAATTCTGGCGTTGTCCGCCGCCGCTCGCACGGCGCGCCGCGCGGCAATTTGGGCAACGGCTAGGCTCGTTCTGAAATCCACGCTCCGCAAAGAACGATTGCTCGGACGCGGAAAATTGGAACTCTGCGCCGCACTCGCGACATACTAAGGTTTTGTCTTCATACATAAAATAAGGTTCCTCCTTGTTTTGGTACCCATCCCGACGACCAAGCCCAGGCATTCATCCAGATCATCGGCCAAGTATATGACCAAGGAGAACTAACGGCTGGTTCCCGTGTGGATCCTGGATATCAGTATAGCATACGCGCGCCTCGCTGTAAAGTAGTTTTCTAGCTAGTATAAATTTTATTGCGCGCCGTGTGTTATTATCGGGACTATACAATGGATAGCGTCATTCCCAAATAGCATTCGCATATTTAGTGCAAGAAACAAAAACGGGGAAGAAATATTATATATTTCCATAAGAGACGCATTGCTGTTTGCCGAAGCATTTTTGCGATGTATACATAGACGGCAGCCTGCGCTAGCTTTTGAAAGACAGAGCGATCCGCCGGAGTACATACCAGCGGATCGTTCGTTAGGATTATAGATTTTCCCTTATTCCAAAAGTAAGCCGCCTGAGTAGTAAAAAGTAAATGCTCGCGCGCCTTTGGGGTTAGTGACATCAAAACCGCAGCATATCGCAAGGCGTTCGCCTCGGAGAAAAGTCTCGCGCATGGTTGCCTGACCAAAAATCGTTAAATTCGCACCGACAGTTACGCTTTTCACATAATGAGTGCTCGAAGGCGTTTTAGTTGTTGGGATTAAAGTAAACGTGTTCCCGGTCGCGCTGCTGCGGGCAACGATAATAAACGGGAACACGTCGCAATCTGGAGCAAAAGAACGCCAGTTGGCGAAAGAACACGATATATATGTCAACATACACGTCCTTGGGAGAGAAAAGGCAAACTGGGTCGAGTCGCTCAATGGAAATTGCCCGTTGCTTATCTCGATGGCAGTACTTCCAGAATTAGACCCAAAGCCCAGAAGATGAATATTGCGCGCGTTGCCATCTGTTCCCGAGTTCGATGCCAATTGGTTTTTGCACGCGAAGGGCACTATCATAAAACTTGAGCCATTTATACCGTTTGCGCCGGTAGGCCCAAGCGGCCCTGTAGGTCCGGTAGGCCCGATTGATCCAGTTGGTCCGATGGGTCCCTGCGGTCCCGTCGATCCAATGGAACCCTTAAGCCCTATTGGTCCAGTTTCGCCTGTTGGCCCTCGCACTCCTGTTGGGCCTATTGGTCCTTGAAGCCCTTGCAGCCCCGCAGGACCGGTAGGACCCATAGGGCCGACAGGTCCGGCAACCCCGACAGCGCCTGCAAGCCCTTGCGGACCCGCAGGACCGGTAGGACCCATAGGGCCGACAGGTCCGGCAACCCCGACGGCGCCTGTAAGCCCTGTGGGGCCTGTGGGGCCTGTATGTCCGATCGCGCCGGTGGGGCCAACTGTGCCGGTAGGTCCGGTGGCGCCGGTAGGCCCTGTGTCGCCGGTGGGGCCGGTTGCGCCTATGGGTCCGGTGGGGCCGACTATGCCGGTAGGTCCGGTGGCGCCGGTTGGCCCTGTGTCGCCGGTGGGACCGGTTGCGCCTATGGGTCCGGTGGCGCCGGTAGGTCCTGTAGCGCCGGTAGGTCCGGTGGCACCGGTAGGCCCTGTGTCGCCGGTGGGGCCTGTAGTGCCTATGTATCCTTGAACGCCTCTTGGTCCCGCAGGCCCTTCCGGCCCGGTAGGACCAATTTCACCTACGGCGCCCATAAGTCCGGGAGGGCCTGCGCATCCCATTAGACCCGCCGGTCCCTGAGGCCCCCTAACGCCTTGCTCGCCTTGAGGCCCTTCTGGCCCTCGTTCACCCCGAGGTCCAATTTCCCCCTGGATACCTTGGGGGCCTGGTAATCCGAGCGGACCTGGCGGTCCGATGTCTCCCTTCGGCCCAGTCGGCCCGGGCGGACCAATCGGCCCCGCTTCCCCGGGATTACCCTTGACGCCTTGCGGGCCGCTTCTGCCGGGTTCGCCTTGCGGCCCTATGTCTCCCCGCACGCCCTGAGGCCCGGGCGGCCCGGGATACCCCATATCGCCTTTTGGGCCGGGAGGGCCCTGCCTGTCGATAGCAAGCTGCATCTCGTAGGGATTATAGCGGCTAAGCTTGTCATACATGTAATCATTATCCGCACCGTTTCCGCCGGTTTGTCTATTATACATTCATGTTCCCTGCTTTCTGTTCTGCAATAGCTTTCGGAGCAAAACATAACCGCGCGATACGCGCGAAAATGTTTACGGTATATTCTATTTTTGATAAGTCGCTTAGTGATGTACATATACGCAGCAATGATAAGACACTATACATGTTTAGATATTTATTACAGTATTGTGGAAAACTGAATACGCCGCTGACATTTTGACAACCAAAAAAAAGCGGTATAGGAGCGAAAGATGTTGTATATTAATATATATATCAAGGTAATAGATGCGACAATGAAGACTGCTAAACGTAAAGCGCAAGGCAATGATTGATATTGCACAACGTGGATCGCTGGAATCGCAAGTGACTTTATTATGAAAAAGCATAGGAATAGACGCAGTATACTTATGTTTTAGCGAACTGAAATATAGCCGTGCTTGATGCGGCTCCGCAGATGATAGATATAATGCAAATTGATTATATCTCATATAGAAGGTGTTTCGTATTCCAAGGTTGACGCACGTCTTCCGGTTTCTTTGGTATATTTATTATATAGCGCATTGTTTCCATCTCGATCCGCTATTACGATATTATTCGCGCATTTCCTCGCTATACTTATGAACTATATTCATTTTATTTTTCGTGCACTTGCCCCGGAATGGTTGTCAATAACTTGACAACATGCCGCTTTGTCGGTATAATCCATATGTTCAGCGTGAGGTGAAGAGATGATCTTGGATATCGGGCGCGCGCTGCAGCAGCCGGGAGAGCCGTTTCCGTTTAATATTGAGGAAGCGGAACCATCCGCAGAGCAGTCGCAGCGTTTTCCGGAAGGTGTGTTCGCTCGCTCGATATGCGTCGAGGGGTTTATTGTCGGCGCGAACGAGACGGTGTTTGTTCGCGGCAGCGTTTGCGCGAAGATTATCGCCGAGTGCGCGCGCTGCTTAAAGTCGTTTGAACGGTCGCTTGCGGTAGGCGTTCACGAAGTGTACGTACGCTCGAGTGATCCTGGCGATCCCGACCGCAACGTGTTTCAAGGTCACACGCTTGAACTTGAGGAGCAGGTGTACTCTACGCTCCTGCTTGCGCTCCCGATCCGTTCGCTGTGCAAAGAGGACTGCGTCGGCTTATGCCCGATATGCGGCGCAAATCTTAACGACTGCGCGTGCGAACATACGGAAGGGAACGGTTGTACGTCTGAATGAACCACTCGTCCGGCGGATAATATTTCCCGGACATAAAACGGGGAGGTGGAGAAGTTGGCGCTGCCAAAAGGAAAAGTCTCCAAAGCGCGCGGACGCAGCCGCCGGGCGAATTGGAAACTTTCGATCCCGAGCATTGTTCAATGCCCGCATTGCAAAAAGATGAAGCTTGCGCATCGCGTATGCAAATTCTGCGGATACTATGACGGCAAAGCCGCCATTCCGATGGGCGACAAAGAAAAAAAGGCGAAGTGATAACCCGTCGGCATGTATGCGCCGACGCGAGGCGGAAGGAGCTTTCAGTCGGAAGGCTTCTTTTGTTTATTAAGGCGTTTGGGCGGATACGTATAAGGCAATACTAAATCTCGTTTAAACGGCGGTATCTTCGAGAGTCGGATCGCCGCGCGCGTACGCTATTCCGCTCAGCCGCCTCAGGCGCGCTGAGTCCCAGAGCCTTAGCGACCGGCAAAAATCCTTCGCGAATCTGCCGCCGCTTAAACGAGATTTTTCGAACGCGCCCTAGTATAAATAATTCAAGGAGGCATTACAATGCAAGCTATCACATACTTCTATTTTGACGAATGCCCTTACTGCCAGCAGGCGAACGGGTATCTGGACAGCTTGATCGAGCAGCGCCCGGAATATGGAAGGATACCTATAACCCGAATAAACGAGCGCAAGCAGCCGGACATCGCGGATAAGTATGACTATTATTACGTGCCAACATTTTATGTTGGCGCGAAGAAAGTGCATGAAGGCGCGTCAACGCGCGAGAAAATCGAGATGGTTCTCAAGCGCGCGCTGGAGGCTGAAAAAGAGGCGATTGGATGAGTTCAAAGTTCCCAAAGACAAACGCGATACGCATTTTGGAAGAAGCGGGCATACCGTATCGATTGCATTTCTACATGTCGGAGGGACTGCTCGACGGGCCGCGCGTCGCGGAGCTGATTGACGTTAGCCCTAACCGCGTGTTCAAAACGCTGGTTACTCAGGGCAGAACGATGCTCAACTACGTGTTTGTTCTGCCGGTTAATCAGGAGCTGGATTTGAAACTCGCGGCAGCGTTAACGGGCGAGAAGTACATAGAGATGCTTCCGGCGAATCGGTTGCTTGCGACCACCGGTTATGTGCGCGGAGGATGCAGTCCGATCGGCATGAAGAAGAAGTTTACAACATTCTTCGACGCGGCCGCTGCGGAAAGAAAGACGATTTGCGTGAGTGCTGGTCGTTTGGGCATGCAGATGGAATTGGAAGCCGAGGCGCTGCGAACGCTGACGGATGGACGTTATGAATTTATAACTACAGAAGCCGCGCGGCTATTAGCCACACGATGAGGCGGAATCCGGATGGGAATGCGTCGATAAGCTGAAGTTCAATGGCAGCGCGATTGCGCTTTGAACTTCAGCTGCGGCGGCGCGTTCGACAATCATAAGCATCGCAGCGGCAGGCGCGCAATGAATATAGCATACAGTTTAATATATGCAATTATATAATGACAGTTTAATAAGAGATCTTTCGCACACGCGCGGTAATCTCCCAACGATCGACGACGACCCCGCGCTGCACAACGAGCGCCGTGTCGTACAGCGCGTTCGTCGGGCAGATATGGCAGGGCAGCACATATTGAACGCTGCCTATAGCCGGGCGCTCATGCTCATGCCCTTTAGCCATGCGCCATACCCAATGTTCCTCGCTTTGGGCAACCGCCGTACTGTTCGCAACGCTGATAAGCGCGCCGCGTTCCGGCGTGTCGGTTGATATTCCCTTGCTGCCCAGGTCCAGCGTAAACTGGCCGTGCGCGGGATGGCTCACGACACGCGTGATCACCGCTGCTCCGGCGATGCACTCTAAATCCGGCACATTTTTCATATAGCCATAATCATGTACGAACGCGGTGCCGGGCGATAAATAAATATTATCGTATTTGGCATGGCAAGGAAACGAAGGCGTGCCGCCAGCTATGATGACATCGCAGCGCGGCGCGTCAAACGGGAACGACGCGACTGCCTCGCGCAGCTTTGCCGCAGCGGCATCGACCCGCTCGCAGCGCACCCGCGCGTCCAGATCATGGTGATGACCATCGTAGCAATGCAGCCCTACCAGGTTGACGCCATTCAGCTTAGCGCAGCTCGCGTAAAACGACGCCAGTTCGGCTAGCGGCACGCCAGTGCGATCCATACCCATATTTACGTCGATCAGCAAGTTCACAGGGGCGCCCGTTTCCGATGAGGCGGTGCCAAGCGCCGTCAGCTGCGAGAGATCGTCTCCTGCCGCATAGAATGCCGTTCGCGGAAACGCGCTTCGCAGCGCGATAAAGCGGGCGATATTCGGCCCCACCAGCGGATACGCTATAAAAACGTGAGGCGCGCCGCATGCCGCGCACATTTCAGCTTCAGCTATCGTCGCGCATTTAAAGCGGCAAATTCCATAATCCATTTGCATGCGAACGAGCGCCTTCATTTTATGGGTCTTCACGTGAGGCCACAGCCTCGCGGGGCTGCCTGCGACAGTAATTATGCGCCGCGTATTGGCGGAGATTATGTCTTTGTAATAAACTAACGCGGGGGTTGGGATTGCGGCATCGTCGAGCAATTTATACTCTTCATACATATTTGCATACTATCCTTTTTGTTACAATGCAATAACATCAATAATATTGAGTATAACATGCTTGTTGTGTTCGGGCAAGCTAAATTTTGTAAGATTATTAATTGGTCATCAAATTATTTTTTTCTGGTAAGTTGCCAAAGCAGCGTGCCTTTAATCCCCCCCCGAAAAAAACTAAAAGCGAGCAAAAGCCAGGTGCGACTTCGTTTTTTTGCCGATTGGAGGAACAAGCCGCCCAAGGCAAGCGAAGGGAACTGGGGTAAAAAGAGTTGCTCAAGGGTAGCGCTTTTTGTAAAATGCTGGTGACGTCCAAACGCAATATGTGGAGGCTCGACCATTAGTCAAGAGTATGATACAACAATGAGGCGAGAATTCAATATTGCGGCGCGGTAGAATAGTTTATCGAGAATATCGCGTAAACGGAGTTTAGTATAAGTACAAGCTGGAAAAACGCGGCGAGCTGATTGATTATGCGGAATCTGAAAGGGAGAGATATAATGTTCATATCGGAAACGCGCACCTTGTTCGAAACGAAGAGCGCGAATCTTCAGCGGTTGTATAACGTGGCGGAATCAAAATGCCGTCTCAACCTTCGCGATTTCGCCGGCAGACGCGTGCTTATTGAAGGCGGCGGATATAATAAAATATGGCTCGAAACGCAGCCGATGGGCGGCGAGATGTACGCCGGCCGCGATCTCACGGCGGCGCTTAACAACAGCCTGTTATTCATGGAATTGCAGCGCGGCGACGGGAGAATACCGGGCAGCATCGAGAACCAGCCTAATGGGCTGGCTGCGCAATTCAATAAGTTTCAGGGGTTTTTCTTTGCCGCGCCTGCGCTAAACCTATATTATTGGCTGGGCAGGGATAAGGCGTACCTGAATCAATTATACGATTGCCTGGCCCGATTTGACGAATATTTGTGGCGGGTGCGCGACAGCGACGGCGATGGCTGCCTGGAATCCTGGTGCGTAACCGATACCGGCGAGGATGGGGCGGTTCGTTATGGAGATGCTCCTTTTTGGTGGACGGAGGACGTACCGCCGACCGGATATTCCGTAGTGCCTATCGCGTCGATGGACGTAACGGGATTCTCTGTTTCCGCGCGCGATACTCTGGCAGATATTTCCAATATACTGCAAAACGGGAAGGCCGACGAGTGGCGGGAGAAAGCGAACGATGTGCGCGCGCGGATTCGGTCGCGACTTTGGATTGATGATCGCGGCGCGTGCTTCGATAGGGATCGCGGCGGAAGGATAATGCCCACACTTTTGCACAACAACCTGCGCTTGATGTATTGGCGCTGCCTTTCTCAGGGGATGGCGGGTCGATTTGTATCGGAGCATCTGCTAAATCCGGACGAATTCTGGACGCGCGCGCCGCTGCCGTCCGTCGCGGCGAACGACCCGCTGTTCCGCAACAACAGCGGAAACGACTGGAGCGGTCAGCCCGAGGGGTTGACTTATCAGCGCGCAATCCGCGCACTCGAGAATTACGGATACGAAACCCTGCTCGCCCCAATAGCGGATCGCTTTTTCGCGGCGATTGGTTCGGACTGCATATTCACCCAGCAATTCGACCCGTTTGTCGGTCGGCGCTCCGGCGATATCGACGGATACGGACCGTCGATGCTTGCAACCCTTGGGTATATAGAACATTTATATGGCGTGCATATGGAGCGCGAGGAACTTTGGTGGAGCGCGCGTGGGGGAATGGAGTGCGAGTTTACGCTAACCATCGGCGATAAAACCTTTGCGCTGCGCGGATCGGGCGAACGATATGAAGGTACGATCAACGGCAGACAAGTCATAACGGCGGAATCTGGGTTCAGAGTTGTTAGCGACCATAATGGAAATATTATTAGAAGGATACGTTTATAGAATTTGAGTATTATGCTTGAACTCCGATATAATGCGAAAGTTCGTTTAAACGTTGTTTAGTATAAAGAGCTGCCGGGGCGCAATCGCCTCGGCAGCCTTTTGCCATTGTCACAGTCGTGATCGCATTCGATAATAAACCGATCGCTCCACGCTACTCGAAGCAGTATCCCACCGGACCTATGCGATCGCCTGGCGGCATAAGCGGTGCGGGTGAAGCAGTCGCGCTGGGCGCATTGAAAACGCGCGGAACAGTAGAGGAAGGAATCACAATGGGGAAGACCGGCGGCGGCGGCACGGGGAAGGTCGGCGGGTTTGGCGACGGCGTCGTCGGCGGTGGCGGCACGATAGGCGCAGCGATCAGTTCGTTTGACAAATATGCATCACCGATAGTTATGCCGCTATCATTTGTAGAGTATTGGACTATACCCGTCGTTTCGTTTTCCTTGGCGGGTTTGAAGCCCGGCGCGGGCGTTTCCTGCGCAACATAGGTATATGGCTGCCCCGCAGTGTCGTACTTTGGAACGGTGAACGTGTATACCCAACTTAGCGTATCCTTGCCTGTCGGACTACCGGCATCCGGCTGGATCGAAGCAGTGCCGCCGTAACTGTCCATACGCTGCAATGTGATGAGCAGATCGTTTGGCAAGGCGGATACCTTTGCACCCTTCCAATATTTTGTAACCTTTATTACAATCTGTTCGCCGCCATCATATTTATTATCCAATATTAGCAGCCAGTCCGCTTTTGATCCCGATTCATTAATTAGCGTCCATTCGTTTGAAACCATTCTATACCCGTTGGGTATATCGGCTTCCTTAGCGTAGTACCAGAAACGTTCGCCATTCTCTGCGATCATTGGCATTTGCAAAAGCGTTTCGGTATACGTATATTCGCTTCCCGCATCGGGCGTATCGGTCGCGGGGTTAATCTTAATCGACTGACCAGCCACCGACGGCGTATCCTTCACATCGGCGGCGGACGGCTTTTCGTCGCTTTGCACCCGTATCCACTGCAATACGACCGGCGGCAGTTCCTCCGTCTTGGTTCCAGCGGGCACGTCGTATCTCTTTCCGATAAGCAGTTCCGCAGGCGCGCCGTCGTATATATTAGTTATAGTCCCGCCATCGGCGACCGATTCGTTTCCGGGTTCAACATGATATCCTTCCGGAACTTCGCTCTCCGTCAGCCGATAGGTATACGGCATTCCGCTCGGCGAATGACTTGGCAAATCCGGCGTGATAGAGTATGTCCCACCGCCGTTGTTTTGCATATCATAGTCTTTATCAACGCCTAAAGGTATTTTCTCCCAGGTTGTATCATCCGTGCTGCGTTCGAATGTAACATTCGCAGCCGTAAGCGCTGGAGGATCTGCGATTGGGTTGCCGTCCGAATCCTCCCATTTTTTGGTAAATGTAAATGTAATTGTAATTAATTTATTCGTCAGCGTTACCGCTTTGTCACTTCCGGGAGTAACCTTCGCAAACCCAGGCAACTGCAATGTTGTGCCTGCGGGAACAGGATCTTCTATCACATAATAATGATAGCTTTCTCCGTCAGGCGCATATTTCGGAGCGCTTAAAGGTTCAGCAAGCTTAGTATATTCAGGATAGCCGTCAGCGCTAACATCGCCGTCGTGCCACTCCAATTCTTGCGTATCATACAGATTGCTGCCTGCCAGCGCCTTCACCGCTTCTAGCGAGTCTGGCGGAGTTACCCCTGCGCCTTCCTTCACTTGTACAATCTTCAGCGTTACGCTTGGCAAACCCGTAAGGCTCATACCGCTGGGAACGCCGACCCACGTTTTGCCGTAGAGCAGAGCGCCGTCGTCCGGAGTAAATTTATTGATAATCGTAGCGTCAGTCAACTTATCCTTGGTGATTTCCACTAAATCTGACTCTACCAGAGTATACCCTTGTATCGACGTCTGCGATTCTGTAAGGTAATAACGATATTCATAACCTCCGGCGTCAATCCATTCCAGCGCGCCTACATCCGTAGCGGTAAATGTGAAGCCGATAGTGGCGTCGCCGGTTGCGCTCGCATAATCAACAGAAGGATTTATCGTGATTTCCCTGAAATGGGGCAGTGCAAGAGCTTCCGCTTGAGTTGTGGGCTGCTTGTCTTTTGCGTTTACTTTTACGACGACAAGCGTTACCGATGGCAAATCAGCCGCCGTGGTGTCCGACGGATATTCGCCCACGTATTTCTTCGCGACGACAAGATCATCCGCCTGCGGTACATATGTATTGGTGATGGTCTCCGTTCCAGACGCGTTGCCGCCCGGCGCGCCGTCCGTTATATCCAACGTGCCGCCGCCGCTTTGCGTATACCCGGCCATCCCGACGCTTTCGACCCACTTGTATGAATAATCGTGTCGAACGCCGTCGCTATCCCACGTATACAGCGGCTGGTCTTCCAGCGTAAACTCGTATGTATACGTATACATCGAGGATCCGGTTCGTCCTTTATATTTGCCGGTTATCCCGACGCTCGGAGTTATCTGAGTTATCTCTCCGCCGGAAATTGTAATTGTGTATACAGACGGCGGGTCGCCACCTAACAACCGCGTCAGAGTAAGCTCGGCGCTCAACCCCGATTTGGGATCTGCTGAACCCTCCGAAGGAATCGGCACCACGAATTCCTTTATCACCTTGATGTCGACTAGCGGCAGCGTATTCGTGAACATCGCCTGCAGAGTGTTATCGCTGCCGGACAGCGGCATCGCGCGGATGTGGGTTCCGCCGCTCGCGAACCAACCGTCGGGAACGGGATCTTCTGTAATATAATATTGATACTGCGCAGGGTATGCGCCGCTCACATATTTCTCTAGATTTCCTGTATATACATAGAGGTTGCCATTGCCGTTCGACTGTTCAAATTCACCGCTTGACATTTCTTCAGGCGTGCCGTCCGGCGACATTCTAGTTAAATTGAAGCTGCCGTCAAGGCTCGGCGTATTGCCGGTATACGGACTGCCGTCTGAATTCGTCCAGCTCTTAAGCGCCTGAACGCTCAACGTGTCGTCGACATAGTAGAATGTGAAAACATTATACCCTTCCACATATTGCCATTCGCTTGCCTTTGTCGGAATATAATTTTTATATGGCGCGTAAAGCGCGCTTCCTGTCAATGCCGTTTCATATACCCAACGCGGTTCAATATCGTCCACCGTTTTATCTGCCGCAACCTGCGTCGTCGTACCCAGCAAATAGTAGTGAACAATATAACCGCTTCTCTCGGGCAGCCTGTACAGGAACGTGATAACGTTTGTATTCTCATTGCCGTTCGCAATCTCAACGATGGTCGGCAGCGTGGCAATCATCGTCGTAGGCCTGTATTTCGGATCTACGCCCGCAATCCGCGCGGTATCGCCTGCAGGGAATTCGACCACTTTGTCTCCAACAGGAGCGCGGCCTATTTTATCCTGGGCGTACTTTTCAGGGTTGCCGCCGCTTCCAATCAGAGGATTGCCAGGATTTTCCGGATCCTCAAGATAGTAGTGAACAATGTATTCCTGCGTAGCCATACTCTTGTAAGCCCACTTCGCTATCAGATCGATATCCCGATCGATAACCGTACTGGTAACAAACTGCTGCCCCTCAAGCTCTCCCGTCGCATAGAACCAGCCAACGAAATCATATTCATCCAAGTTGGCTCTGGAATTATTCAGCAAACTGTCGGTAACGCCGTCGTCGCCATCGATTTCTACGCGCAGCGTCTGGTCGTCGTCTGTATCGCTGTCGTCGTTGGCGGCTTTGTCTATAGGATGGACTGTTAACGCGCCGCTTCCGCGCGCCAAATCAAACGGATCGTCAGTAGCCCACGGTTCGTTGCCGTCGAACGTTACGGTATATGGATCGATCTTCTCCCATATAGCGTATACGTTAATATAATCTTTAAGCGGGAATACATATGACGCGACGCCGCCAGACGTTTTCTTCTCATATTTCTCTTTCCCGCTGTCCGCCGTATCGTTGGGAGAATATGACCAGCCTTTGAACACATACCCCGGAAGAACCGGATCTCCTCCGTAAGGGTTGTTGTTGTAGCTCGAATCCACAAGCCACGCGCCCGCGTTTCCTTCCTTTACGAACGATGGCGTCGCGCTAGAAGAATCCGCGAAGAATCGAACTTCAACTTTATCGCAGTCGAAATAGAGATCTGCGGTGAGCACGGGAAGTTTATCCGTTCCCTGGAAAGTAGTCAATCTCCATCCGTTTTCGCCGCCTTCGTATTCATCCATAAATTGTCTCGCATCCCGCCCTCCCCAGGGCAGGGGTGTGTTTGGTATATTCCCCGAAGGATTGATGGGTCGCCATGCGACATCTGAAATATGCCCGCTGTCTTGCGTATCAGATACGATAGAGGTGGCCGTTCGCTTCCAGTATCCCTCGTATGTCTGGTTGCCGTAAGGCGAGAATAGAGGCGTCGTGCCGTCGATCTCGCGCATTATGGCTTGTAAAACAAATATGTTCGGTACCGCAGGGAGATATTTATTGCTAAGATTAACACCGTCCCAGTTCGGGTCTTGCAAGTATGTGTTTATAACAACATTGAAATCATAATCGCCTTTGCCAAAATATGACGGCCTGTATTCATAATAATTCACTACGCGCGCCGCGCCGCCCCATGCGTCTGTGGAATCCGCACTGCCAAGCGGCATGGTCTGCGGAAGCGGCTTTACCGATTCGGGATCCTGTGCGGAGCCGGGATTAGTGGCCGCGCTCTGATAGTTGCCGGCATTTTGATTATTATTAGCGAAAGTAGTAATTTTTTGGGTCGACCATGTACGCCGGTTGAACGGCGACGAACTCCACACATCTAGCAGGCTTGCGCCGTATTGCATCGTTACGGTTGAATATCCGCCGCGCCCGTTTAGGGTCGTCCCTATTCCGTGCCAGTTGCTTTCGCCGGCTCGGTTTGCGGTTGAGTCCAATGCGTAGCTTACGGTATGAGTCGCTCCGCCGTCGCTGCTCCAGCGTCCGGGTATATTATTCCAGGTGATATTGCGGTCGTTATTCCCGCTGGCTCCGCCGTGACGCCATCCGTTCAGCGTTACCCTAACGCGAGTGTAGCGTACGTGTAATATCCATACGCCGTTCGCCGCGTCGAACTCAGCGTCCGCAGCATAGTTCCACGCCGCGCCTTTCAAAAATCCCTGCGATAGATCGCTTCCAAACAGCGTTCGCAGTTCGTCCTCAAGCGCGGCCTCGGCGCTCAGATTGGCGGCGCTTGCCATTGCCGTAAGGTAGGGCTGAATATCATTGCCATAGCCGCTAAGAACTGTAACGGATTCCGGCACCGCGTCCGCCGCGCCAAGGAACGAGTAATTATCCTTGTTCGCTTGGAAAGCCGCCTCACCGGACTCGTCCGGAATGCCGTTCGCCACAAAGTTGGGATTTACGTTTTCCAGCCAATAATAAATCTGATATATAATATTAGGATTTGGCGCCCAATGCGCGTAAAGCGTGCGGGCGTCCTTGGCTAGCGGAAGCGTTTCGGCAGTTACACGATCTCCTTCCGGCGTGAACCAACCGATGAATTGCCCGGTTTGCGCAGGCGTGCCCTGCGGTATGTAGCGCTGCAAGTATTCGCCGGACTCGTCAATCAGGCTTATAGTCTGGCCGTAATAACCAGTAGCGGGCGGCACAGGCGTTCCACCCTGAGAGTCGAAATTGAGCCAACTGGTTTCACGATCATAATAAATATGTACAATAGTCTTTCCCGCGTCCTCGCCTTCGCCGGGCACGAACTTTACATACGGACGCGAAGCCGGGTCGTCGGTAGACTGAACGCGCCGCAATGTAAACCCATCGAATGTCTCGCTATAATACAAGCTGGCATCCAACGGGGCTTCAGACGGGTAGATCGCAACGCTTATCGTATCGCCGCCCGCTATAGAGAACCCGTCGCTATCTTCCGGATCGCCCGTCAGATAATCTGCGTCCGCCGTGCTTCCGCTCGTATTCTGGAACATATATATTATATTATAATTAAGTTTGACCGACCTGTATACTATGTCAACCGTAAACGTTCGCGTCGCCTGGTCGAACGACAGAATAGCCGGGTACTCGCTATCCGGAGCGGGAATGATAATCGTCGCCACGCTGGCGTCGGAGCCGTCGCCAAACGTCGCGGCGTATTCCATCTCAACACCGCCCACAGTCTCCGAATATGTGGGCGCAGTAATATTGTGCATGTCGTTGACCCGCAGGTCACGATATACCAGCGAGTACGCGCTGATATTGCCGTCGCCATCCACCGTCGGCTCCCAGCCGGGGAATTGCCCCGCAGTGTCAAACCAGCGGTTGTCGTCGTCAATTGCAGCGCGGATTACAAGGTCATAAACATCATCATTAGTAACATATATTACTGTCGATTCAATGTCGCTTTCTTCCATTGTTCCGCTGACGATGCTGGGCATTGCCGTATATTCGATTATGCTTTCGCCAGATTGAACGGTGTACGGCTCGAATATATATTGGAAAGATTCGCCCTCCGGAATCCAAACGACAAACGTAGACGCTTCCGTCGATTGCGGCGCCTCGCCGGGTTTCGTTTCATCGCTGACGCTGGGATTAAATGGCAGCGGATCGCCTTGCGCATCCGTTAGATGTACGGTCAGCTTATGACTTGGTTTATATACTATCGTAAGATTCTCGTCGATATCGCCATCTTCCATTACGCCATAAACGAAGGACGGTATCGGCGACCAAACCGCGCCTTCAAACTCCACTGGATTGCTGAACGTAAACCGGTATTGCGCGCCAATGGGAACGCTATATTCAAATAACGACCCACCTGTCGTTTGAGATGGAAAGCGGTCAAAGGTATCTGCCGCAGTCACTTCACCGGCAAAACCCAGTCCGTCCTCCGTCCGTTCCTTTATATTTATTCTAAGATTACGCGCTTTGGAGGAATATACGATGGTCTCGCTTCGGTCGGAATCGTCTTGCGTAAACATCCCGTCCAGCGACTGTACGCTCGCTTGATACGTCAATCCGTCCGACACGCCTGATACTTCCTCGGGGAATGTGATCTCATATGTCGTTCCGACGGGCACGTCAATCGAAAAAGTTCCGCTTGTTATGCGATAAGTTCTCTCGCTCACGCCGTCGTTCAGCACAACCGATATATCAAATGGTTCGGTAAACGGCTCTCCATCGGCGCCGTTTCGCGCGAAAGATATTGTTATAGACCGTGAGTCTGTTTTATATTCCGCTTCCAGATAATATACGCCGCGCGCAATGTCGTCGCTACCGGGAGCGACCGTGTATGACGCCTCAGCAGGTTTATATATAGTACCTGCATCGAGGTCGGCGATCTGCGGAAGCGAGAAAACAAACGACGCCGATGAAATATCCGGAATCGTAAACCGACCGTCCGATACCGCAACATCTATAGTCGCGCCGCCATCCAACGTAAGCGTCAAATTGCCGTCGTAGTTCTCTATATATGAGCTGCCGGATAGGCTTACCACCAGCGACACCGATCGCGCCGCTTCATATTCCAGCGTTTCCACAGCGGTGTACGACGCTGCTTCAACGGGCGGATCAGCTTGCGCGTCAGGTTCGCCGGACAGACTATCGGTCTGTATTATTCCTGATACGGTCTGTTTGCTTCCGACATATAGATAATTCGTGCCGCCTGATATAACGATATCCGGCGGGTTAAACGAGTATGCCGCGCCGATTGGAGCCGATACTGTATACGCGCCGTCAACCGTGTCCCACGAAGCCGACACGGATGTAGATTCGCCGCCTGGCTCTGTAAGCGTAACGGCGATATCTGATGGAGAGACAGCATGCAAAGGCTCGTTATTCGATTGCAGTCGAATAATCAATCCGCTCTCGCCAGCAGCTAGCCCCAACGTCACGATATCGCTGAGGCTGATCGGATCGCTTACGCCGGAAATCTCTTGCGAAGTTTCATCCGCCAGCGCGGCGATCGGCAGGCTTTGAAACATGAACAGCAGCGCGAAAAGCGCGGCGGCTGTGCGCCTAAATTTGCTTCGATCTTTGCGAGTATCCAATTGATGCCGACATTGCCTTTTCATAATATCTCCCCAACCTTACGAGTGCATCGCAGTGCGATACAGTATTTCGTTATACATACAAAACATTATACCAATGTGATGGCGCGTTCGCATTACTCCGTCCAGGCGCCTGGAATCGCAAGCGCCCAGCTTGTGCTTTGCTCTATGTTGTAACCATGTACGCGGCTGTCGTAGAAATCGTAGTATATATTTGAATAAAGCGGCACCATTGGCATCAGCTCGACAAATCGCTGCTGGAATCTGAGGAATTCCTCAATATATTCACGATTCGCGCCAGGCTGCGTCCGGCCCATTTCCAGCGCCAGCCACATTAATTCCGCGTCGCGCAGGCCTGTAACGTTGATGCTTCCCTGATACAAATCGTCCGTACCAAACTCGTATGCCGGGTCATAAACATAATAGAATTCGTTCGCGAGAAAGAACATATCGTATGTGCGATCAATTTCCCTTATGAAATGTTTATACAATAGTTCAAATGATAGCGCATCAACGGTCAGCTCGACGCCAATTTGTTCGAACGCCGGATGAATAACCGATTCAAGCGCGTCCGCGATTATGTTGCCTTCAGGCTTTGCCCAGCGAATAACAAGCGGCCGCAGTATAGATTCTTCCATTCGATAGCGCGTTCCGTCGCCATGCCGCCAAGCTTGCCCTTCCTTATTTAGCGTCCATCCGTCCAGCGTCAACAGTCGCTCGGCTTCCTCCAAATTGAGCGGGACTTCGAGTTCCGCAAGCTCCGCCGCCATGTCCAGCGCGACGCTTCCGGTCTGCGGATCATATTCATATGACTCGTGCGGCATCCACTGCCCTACGCCGTAATAGCCATATACGGGCGCCGCGATAGCTATATTCGATAGAGATTCGCGAACAAACGCCTGCTTATCAATACAATGCGCGATCGCCCGGCGCACATTAACGCTGGACGCGACGCCCTCCTCGCAAGCAAACGAAAGGAACGCAAAACCAGTGCGCTGATACTCGCTGCTGTTTATCGACAATGAAAGCGCGTTCTTGATAACGGACTCGTTCGTAACCTTATTCAATATGTCTACAGAACCGTTTTGCAGTTCTTCCAGCATCGTCGCATTATCGACGCGTTTATACACCAAACGCTCTATCTTTGGGCGCACTCCTTCCGGATTTCCCAGGTACCGCTCGTTTACCAGGAAGCGCGCGACGTGACTCTCCGGATCATAGCTTTCCAATTGATATGGCCCGCTGGTAATTCTGGGATAATAAAGATAACCAGACTCTCGGTCTGTAAACGTGCTCTCAAGCATTTCTTTCGAAAACAGACCAGGAGTATAGTTCAGCGCTTGCGAGTACAGCGAATCCGCTTCGTCGCCGCGCGCTATGTACGCGCCCGTAACGTCGTCCGCGATGTCGCAGCCCGGCGCTATTATTTGTATGGGCAGCGGAACCGCGTTTAGGCGCGCTACGTCGTAGAAATATACCCGATATTCCGGCTTTATTGTTATAGAATATGTATATTGTGATATAAGATGCAATCCCGAAAGCGCCACGGTATCACCGGATATATATTCTTCTATACCTTGAATATGATTATATTCAAGCGGAACGCCGCCCAATTCCTTCACGATGGGAGAACTTTGAAGCAACATAGAGAATACAAAATCTCGAGCTGTTATTGGCGAGCCGTCGTTATACGTCAAGCCCGGCTGGATTGTGATCTCATATGTTAACGCTCCGTTCTCCTCGTTTCTGCGCGTGGTGCGGCTTACTACGGTTGGATTGAACGATGTTTCCTTGTCGTGCGATGTGGTGATGTGGTACCCGTGAAGCAGATCGCGAACATCCATATCTGCGGTGTTGGTACCCCACAGATCGGTTGAAAAGCAGCCGTTTAACTCGGTAACGGAGCCGACCGTCAACTGCGTGCCGCGCTGTATGCCGGGGGGCGGCGCATACTCGAGCGCGCTCGCGGTAGAGCCTGCGAATATAAATATACACGCGAATGATATATGAAACGCCCGCTTGACTGATATCCGTTTTATAAACTCTATCATAATGGATTCCTCTTTCCGACAGCCCATGGCCGGGTTTTATGAATACAAAAATCGCTGTGCGTTTCCGATAATGAAACCGTCCGACGCATTATCGCGCCGGACATCTTATACGTTAGCCTTCCGCTTCCACTGAGAGGACGACCTTCACCCGCCAATCCCAATAGAAATTTTCTTGCGTCACCTTAAACGAATGCTCCAGCGTATCCCAATCGCATTCCGTCCATCCGGTTCCATCGTTATAATCCCATATTATTCGATGAGGATGCTCGTCCAAATCGACGCCGCTGACTACGCCAGTCAACGTGATTACCTGTCCCGGGAAAACGGTCGTCGCCGTATCCATCCGTATTTCGACGTCTAATGCGCTTCGCAATACATCCGCCGCAGAATCGGCGGGCTTATCATCCGCGTCTGCTGACGGCAATTCGACCAGACCATCGGTCTGTTCCTGATCGAGTTCGTCCACGGATTCTTCTTCAACTATATCTTCTTCAATTACATCTACGGCATCTTCGACCTGGCCTTCGATCTGCGATTCGTCAGTCGCCGTATCTTCATCTTGCGGAGTTTGTATATCATCGGTCAAATCATCGGCTGCATCCTCGGTGGCAATTTGGTTATCGCCGCTTGCGGGATCATCCTGAACTTCCAGCTCCTGCGCGTCCGCGTCCGTCGTGTCGTCCGCAGCTTCCGCTGGCGCAGTCGGTTCCGCGATGTTCGCGTTTCCGGTATCGTCCGCGTTCGGCGGCGCCGCGCTTGTCTCCGGCGCAGGTTCATTCGTTATTTCATCATCTGTTTCACCGGTTGGTTCCCCGGCTGCTCCTTCGATAGCCGACGCGTCCGCAGCATCTACACCGGCTGCGGGTGTCGGCGTGTCCAGCGAATCATCGGAGGTATGACCGTTATCAGCGGTCGGATTATCGATCGATTCGTTTTTCGATCCGCCGTCCGATCGATCCCCGGAATCAACATAATCGACTGACGGTCTGTTTTCTGGCACGTCTTCCTTTTCGTTATGGACTAACGGTCTGTTTTCGCCGCTTCGAGGATTTTCTTCTGCGGCTGATTCGCTGTCAATTTTAACGTGGGTTTGCACGATTGTGTCGGCGTTCGGCTTTTCGGCAGCTACGTAATTGGGATCAATCGTTTCGCTATACACGGCAATGAATGTAAGCGGCTCTAATACCGATCCGCCTAGAGGTGCTCCGTTAAAGCTCTTCCATCCAACAAATTGAGATATAAAGCCGACTGCGGCGGGCTTGGAAAGCGGCAAATCTGGAGCGTAGGAAGCGTCTAGATAACTGCCCTGCGGCAATTCAAATTCTTTAACCAACGCGCCTTCGTCGTTTAAGAACTTTACTGATACCAACAGCGGCGCGGCGATATGATCCACATCGTCCTCGGGAGGCGCTTCAGCAACATATGAATCGCCGCCCAACTCTTGATATGTTGAATCTTCCGCTAAACCGGCGCCATAAGCGCCCCATCCGCTCGCCATAATCATTGTGAACGATAATGACAAGGCGAGCGCGCCTCGCCGCATCCTTCCCTTGCGCAAACCCAAATCGCTCGTCTTACGAAACATATTCATACGCGCCTCCTCATATATATACAAACAAAAACAACTGGCGGCACAATCTACAGCAGACATATAGCTTGCCACCCTATCATCAGTATATTTGAGCATGCGGACAGCACTGCATCAATCAATAATTATAAATAATTATTGATAATCTTGTTGCAATCGCACCATCTCTTTTGTAAGAATTAAGAGAATCTCGCACAAAAATGAAAACTAAAGTGTTCGCTTTATTCAGTTGAAGTTCACCGTGTCTGACACGGGAAATTGATTTTATTGGGACCAAAACCCCTTAGCAAAATCTGCCTCCACTTGCTAATTTTAACTCAAATTTAAAAATATGTCAACTACCAAAAGCATAGAATCCCGAATATCAAGCATCCAATGGGAACGCTAGCTATCGACTATATTATTGGTTATGCCGACAGTATGATATCCAGTTTAATTTAACGCGAGTTAAATATATGCACGCATAACCAGCATTGACAAACGGGCATGCGCATGATAGATTATGACGTGGCATATCACGCTTAAGTTCCATGGATATCCAGATTAATCGCATGATAGCGAGAGTGGAAAAACGGCGGCATGAACGGCTTGGTATTTGACATAGAAGAGTTTGCGGTGTACGACGGGCCGGGCATCCGTACCGCTATATTTTTGAAGGGCTGCCCGCTCGGATGCGAATGGTGCCATAATCCGGAGGGAATGTCGCCCAAACCGACCCGAGTACGGACGCTCTCTCTATGCGCGCGCTGCGGCGTTTGCGACGCCGTGTGCGATAATCCCGATGAGTGCTCGGCCTGCGGAAAATGCGCGCGAGCGTGTCCAAACTCGTGCATACGGATCGCTGGCCGCTGGATGGAACCGGAAGAAGCGGCGCGGCGCGTTCTTCGCAACGAGCGCCTGCTTGCGCTAAGCGGCGGCGGAGTAACTTTCTCCGGCGGCGAGCCGCTGATGCAGCCTGACTTTGTAATCGAAACGGCGCGCGCGCTTGGCGGTGTGCATCGCTGTATTGAAACCAGCGGTTACGCGTCGGTGCTCGTATTCGAGAGAGTTATAGACGCTATGGATTTTATTATAATGGATATAAAAATAATAGATTCATCAGTTCATAAAAGATATACTGGAGTGGACAATGCTTCTATACTGCGGAATCTGGATATACTAATATCTTCCGGAAAAAACTTTCGCATTCGCGTGCCTCTGATTCCGACAGTCAACGATACGCGAGAGAATCTACGGCAGACCGCCGGTCTGATTGCCGGCGCAAAGCGCCTTGAGAAAGCGGAGCTGCTTCGCTATAATAAATCGGCGGGAGCTAAATACGCCGGTGCAGGCATGCAATATAATCCAAGTTTTCCGGTGGATGTAGACCCAAACGTTTATATCGATATATTTAAGGAGATGGGCATACCATGCGACGTTCTTTAACGGCGGAACAGTGGGACGATATCTCGCGGAAGATTCAATCTTCCACATTAACGCTTGCGCAGCGAGCGGCGCTTCGTTTCAAACTTTTTTTGGAATATGAATCCGATTGGATAGACGCGGCGGAGCGCATTCCGGCGAGACGAACGCTTGCGTCTTTCCCCGATATATACGCGCCGGGCGAAAAGGAGCGACTGACAAGCGGGTTTCATGTACACGAGCAGGGGCGGGTTTGCAATATATCAAGCGATTGGGCGGGCGTACTGCGGGAAGGATTGCTGCCACGGCGCGAGCGGTGCGCGCCTGAGACGGTTCAGTGCATCGACGCGGCGCTGGAATATGCGGATCGGTATGGAGACGAAAGGCTTTCGCAGGCGATGCGCACGGGAGCATCGAGCTTTTTAGATGCGCTGCGTATGTTTCGCATACTGCATTTTTGTTTATGGGCAAGCAACGTATATCACAATACCGTCGGTCGGTTTGATCAATACATGTACCCATACTATGTCGCGGATAAACAGAACATCGGTCTGGATTCCGCAACGGTGCTGTCGCTGCTCGAGGAATTCTTTCTTTCTTTTAATCGCGACAGCGATTTATACCAGGGCATGCAGCAGGGCGACAACGGCCAGAGTATGATGCTGGGCGGATGCGACCGCGACGGCCGCTGCGCGGTTAACGAACTGACGTCGCTATGCATAACCGCGAGTTTGAATATTAGAAAGATAGATCCCAAGATAAACCTGCGCGTGGATAAAAACACGCCGCTAGAACTGCTGGTGAAGTGCACGGAGCTGACGCGGTTGGGGCTTGGTTTTCCGCAGTATTCGAACGACGATATAGTTATACCCGCGCTGGTGAAGCTCGGATATTCAATTGAGGACGCGCGCGACTATACCGTAGCCGCGTGCTGGGAATTCATTATACCGGGATTGGCGATGGATATTCCGAACATCGATGCGATATCCCTCGCAGGCGCGGCGGACACCGTGATTCGCGCTAAGCTAGCCCAATGCCGCAGTTTTGCTCAACTGCTGGAAGAAGTCCGCGCGGAACTTTTTGCGCGCGCAGACGCGCTTGAAGCGGCGCTTAAACCTATCTGGATTGAACCCGCGCCGTTTCAATCAGCGCTTATGAGCGATCCGACGCGCGATATTTCGGAAGGCGCAAAGTATAATAATTATGGAATACATGGAACCGGATTCGCGACGGCGGTTGACCAGCTGGCGGCGGTAAAAAAATATATATATGATGAAAGGTCGATAGATCCGAACGCGCTTCTCGACGCGATGAACGACGCGTTCGCGCGCTCGGCGGAATTAAAATATAAGCTGCGCGCCGAAGCGCCAAAACTTGGGCGGGACAGCGAATGTGAACCAATCGCCGACTACCTGCTGGATGCGTTCGCGGATTCCTGGGCGGGCAGAAAGAACGAGCGCGGTGGCGTATTCCGACCCGGCACCGGTTCGGCGATGTACTACTTATGGCATGCTGACGAACTAGGCGCGCTCGCGGATGGACACATGCCGGGCGAACCGCTTTCCGCGAACTTCTCGCCGTCGCTGCTGGTAAGCGACGCGGGTCCGCTATCCGTTATTCAGGCGATGGCACGTCCGGGAATAGCGCGGGTAATAAACGGCGGCCCGCTCACGCTGGAGCTGTCCGATACGGTGTTTAAAAACGACGAATCTCTTGAGAAGGTGGGCCAACTTGTGCGCGGCTTTATTATTCTGGGCGGCCATCAGATGCAGCTTAACGCCGTCAATCGCCAAACGCTGCTGTCCGCTCAACACGATCCGGATAACCATCGCGGACTGATTGTTCGCGTTTGGGGATGGAGCGGACATTTCGTGCAGCTTGATAAAAGCTATCAAGATCAGATTATAAAGCGCACTAGTTATAAAGTGTAACTAGTGCGCCAGCGAGATAACTATGATCAATGGTTATTATACTGCCTCCAAATACTGGTGATATAATTCATAATACATGCCGCGCCGAGCGATCAGTTCCTGATGAGTGCCGCGCTCGACAATGCCCTCGTCGGACAGCACCCATATAACGTTCGCGTTTCTGATCGTAGTCAGCCGATGGGCGATCGTAAACGTAGTGCGTCCTTTCGCCAGCCGCTCGAGCGATTGCTGAACCACCCATTCGCTTTCGTTGTCCAGCGCGCTGGTCGCTTCATCAAGTATAAGTATCGGCGGATCCTTTAGAAAAACCCTCGCAATGCTGATGCGCTGCTTTTGTCCTCCCGACAGTTTCACGCCGCGCTCTCCGATATGCGTGTCATACCCACCCGGCATCTGCTCGATAAACTTATGCGCGTCGGCGAGTTTTGCGGCTTCGATCACTTCCTGGCGGGTTGCGCCCGGCTTGCCGTAGGCTATATTATCAAATATAGTGCCGGAGAACAGATATACGTCCTGCTGCACCACGCCTATCTTTTTGCGCAGCGATTGCACTGTAAGGTCGCGCACGTCGCGACCGTCCACAAGCACGCGGCCGCCGGTAACGTCGTAGAATCTGGGAATCAGGCTGCATAGCGTTGTTTTACCGCCGCCCGACGGGCCGACGAGCGCAACGGATTCCCCGCGATTTACGCGCACCTCTATATCGTGCAGCACCTCCCGCGTTTCTCCCTGGTAGCGAAACCGCACGTGGTCGAATACTATGTCGCCGCGCACGTCCGTAAGTTCGACGGCGCCGGGTCGATCCTGTATTTCAACCGGCGCGTCAAGCAGCTGGTAGAAGCGCTCGATTCCCGTCATGCCGCGCTGAAACTGTTCGGTAAATTCTACGATTCGGCGCACGGAGGCGATAAGCGTCGTTACATAAAGCAGATACGCTACCAAATCCGCCGCGTTGATCCGTCCTCGGATCATGAACAGCGCGCCGACCACAACCACCAATATATACATGATGCCGTCGAACATGCGCGTCGACGTATGGAAGCCCGCCATATACATATACCGCAGCCGCTTTATGCGCAGGAAATCCAGGTTGCCGCGCTCGAACTTCGCCTCCTCGACCGGTTCGTTCGCGAATGACTGCACCACGCGAATGCCCAGCAAGCTATCTTCAACCTGCGCGTTAATTTCGCCTATTTGGCGCTGCCCTTCCATTGATACCGCGCGCATACGCTTGTAGAAAAAATTTGTTGTTATAATCATCAGCGGCAGAACGGAGAATATGATAAGCGTAAGCGCGATGCTCGTTCTGCTTAATATTAGAAATGATGCGGTAATCTTTATGATTGCAATAAAGAATTCTTCGGGGCAGTGGTGCGCGAATTCCGTTATCTCGAACAGATCGCTCGTAATGCGAGCCATAACCTGCCCGACCTTTGTCTCGCTGTAAAACGAGAACGACTGCCGCTGCATGCTGGCGAATAGTTCGCGGCGCATATTTGTTTCCATATAAGTTCCCATTATGTGGCCATAAGAATTCATATAGAAATTCGCCGCGGCGTCTATCAGCCGAAGAACAAGATACATCGCTCCGATGGATAGAATCCGGCTCACCGTAAGCGACGAGATGTCGTTCATACCGGCGTTTGTGATGCTGCGTATTATCTGAGGCAGTACCAATTCGCACAGCGTGGTGAGCGACGCGCATACGAGATCGGCTATCACGATCAGCAGAAACGGTTTATAATATGGGAGGAATCGTTTAATCAAAGTGGTCGTCGGCATTTGGTAGCGATCGCTTTCAACTGCGGCTGATGTCATAATCGAGTAGTTCCTTTCCATTTTACATATAAAAAATAATATTTATTTCGAATAAATTACCGGCACAATATATGGAAAATCATTCGAAATAAATTGGAAGCGGATACTAAGCGGAAGATTGTTCGTTGTCGGCATAATCACCCCAACTCCGCCCGATCGGCGTATGCGTCGTATTGCTCCATATAATACGCTATTTTGCACGAAACCTTGTCCAGATGGGCCTGCGTTTCGAGCATCTGCTCCTCGACCGACAGCTTATGGGCGCGCAGCATATCGACGCGATCAGCCAGCGTCGCGTCGCCCTGCTTGCTTAGATCGACGAACTCCCTTATCTGTTTGATGGACATGCCGGTTTTCTTTAGGCAGCAAACCAGGCTGAGCCATTCCAGGTCGTCGGCGGAGTATCTGCGCGCGCCGCCCGATCCGCGCGCCACGCTGGGGAGCAGCCCTTCTTTTTCATAATATCGAAGCACGTGTTCCTTCATAGAGCATTTTTCCGCTACTTGCTTAATTGAATATGTCATTTGCCAAGCGCGCTCCTTTCCGGTGCGGGTAAGGGTTCGAGCGTTGATGCCGACTGAACAATATCTTTTATAACTTCCGCCGCGATTATCAGCCCCGCTGCGGACGGCACCCACGCGACGCTGCCCGGAACCTGCCGGCGCATAGCGCAATTACGCCGCGATTCAGGCGGACATACGCAGCGCGCTTTGCAGCTTGTGCGTTCCGTATCTATCGGCGGTAGCGGAGGTTCCCTGGAGTATACAACTTTCAGGTGTATGATACCCAGCTTTTTTAATTCGTGGCGCATCACGCGCGCGAGCGGGCATATCGTCGTCTGCGACAGATCCGCCGTTTCGATGCGCGTCGGATCAAGTTTGTTGCCCATGCCCAAGCAGCTTATGACAGGAACGCCTGCCGCACGCGCCCGTTCGACAAGGAGAAGCTTTGCCGTAACCGTGTCCACCGCGTCAACGATATAATTGAACGATGGGAAGTCGAACTCGTCCGCCGTAGATTTATCCAAAAAGCATCTGCGCTCGTCGATAATTATGTTTGGATTAATATCCAGCAGCCGAGCGCGCATCACTTCAACCTTTGGTTTGCCGATTGTAGAATGCAGCGCGATGAGCTGACGGTTTACATTGGTCAGACAAATCACGTCGTCGTCGACGATCGTCAGAGCGCCGACTCCTGAACGCGCCAGCGCTTCAGCGGCGAACGATCCGACGCCTCCCAACCCAAATACCGCCACATGCGCGGAACTCAATTTCTCCATCGCCTCGCCGCCGAGCAGCTGCTCGGTTCGAGAAAACGCGTCTGGCATATGTCCTCCAAGTGAATATTAGGGCGTGTTCGAAAAACTTATTCTGAAATAAACGCAACTCGCGGCGGCGCGGCACGTCTAAAATTAAGCGCGTTTGTTACATTATAGCACACAATGGCTCGATTCGCTCGCGCAAATGTTGAACTTGCGGTCAAGATTAACTCGAGGGATTGCGGCATAATTGATTTTCCAATTATTTCCAATAATGTCAAGCTCTCCCGCTGTTGACAGTTTGCAACATTTCCCGATATAATCATCTAGAAATTGACAGGAGGGGATCGGCGAAAGTCGAATGATGCCGCATATGAAATCTGATCGAAATCGACTCGTCAATCGCGCGGGGGCGCGGTCGCGATGGCGCGGCGTTTATATCGCGGCTTTCGTCGCGGTTGCGCTGTTCGCGCTGACGGCGTGTACGATCGCGCCGCCGCAATATATAGTGCCCGTGATAGCTCCCACGATTGAGCCGGAATACGAGCCTACCGCTTCGCCTACGCCGGTTATCGCCGTTGAACCCGATCCGGATGAAACGTCGGCTGCGGAAATCGGCGAACCGACCGAAACTCCAAATCCGGAAGGCGTGCTGTTTATAGATGATTTACCAGGCCAACCCGGCGGCGCCTCATCCCCCGAACCCGGCGGCGAGATCCCTGAACCGACGCCGCCCTCGTTTGAAAACCAGGCCGAATCCGGACAGCCGACTGCGCGCGAAACGATGAAGGTTGAGATTTTCTATCCCGGCATGGCGTCGATGATGGGGTTCGTCGACGCGCCTATTTCCACCATATATGAGAACACAATGGAGGCGATCGCCGCAAGCGTCAGCTTGCGATATCCAAACGCGGAGCTTGCGACATATCGATACAGCCTGGATATTCCAAAGGAAGATATGCTTCTGCCCAGAGAAACGCTGCTCGCGAATATCGGCGATCCTTCGTTCTTTCGCGATATTCCGTTAAACGAGCAGCCGCCGCGCATCAAGCCGGAAGGCAAGCCGCTTCGCATTCAATCGGAAAAGATGAACGAGCCTGTCGCCAGCTTTTACGAAATGCTGGATCGCGGCGCGCCTGAACCGACAAGCCTCGCGTCCGGCACGGTCGTCGCGCTGACCGCTAGCGATCCAAACGCACTGACGCTACTTGTTACCGACCTTCACGAGCTTCGCATCGACGACGGCACTATGATATCGGCGCTCAGCCAGAACGCGTTATCGACTGGCCGATCTATCGGAATACTCGCGGTCACCAGCGAGTTCGCAGGGTATATTCCGGATGTCGGCGCCAATAAGACAGCGTTCGTATGGGGCGCGCCTCCGACAGGAACGCTCGACTATACGCTCGATTTTACGGATTATAAAGTAGGGGTTTCTATCGATCCGCAAAACCGCGCCGTTAAATCCAGGCCGTTTTACGTGCTTTGCCTGGGCGATCAGACCGCAGTGAGCGATACGCTGCAAACGCTGTCCGATCGGCTGAGCCGCGAATTCGCGTCCAATGAAGTGTTCCGTCTGCGCACCGCGCTGTATGGCAGCAATTATGTGTCGGACGGATATACGCTTGCGGGAAATATGACATATATCCAGGGGCAGGGCGTAACCGCGATGGCGGATCCTGCGTCGCCCAGCGGCGTATCCCGCGTGGAGCTGAAGGCGTCGACGCAATCGCGCTTTCTGGAATGGGTTATCGAATACCCGGTGCACGCTACCGATCCCCGGTCTGGGCATTTCGCGGCGTCCGATTTCCTGTTCGAGGCGCGCGTCGCCGGGGAAGAACAGGGCAAATCGCTGACGCAGCTTGAATGGTCCGTCGTAGAGTCGGATCCGGGAACAGTAAGCGTTACCCTTAGGATGGAGTTTCCGTCGGGATTCATCGAGCGAGGCGAGTACAGGCTGACTATAAGCGGCGCGCTGACTGCGCCTTCCGATCTGCCCGGCATGGAATGGGTGGATATATTTGGCTGGGATCCCGAAGGAGCGCAGATGCTGGAAATCGAACAGAACGTATCTCCGTTCCAGGGCGACCGCACGCTTTATCTTTCGAGGCTTTTGGGCGCGCTGGGACAGGCGCATATCGCGAGGGTCGGAAATACGCCGCTTGGCGAGGTGGAACTAACGTTCGTGGTAATCGGCTGAC
>JAISZG010000001.1 GCA_031269355.1 Oscillospiraceae bacterium
TCCAATCCCCAGGGGGAGGTTGGGAGGGGGATCGCAATTTAAGCGTAGCAAGCGGAGCCGAAGGCGCAGCGCAGCCTAGCTGTAACTCACTCAAAAAAACTCCGTAGGAGTTTTCTCCCCTTCCCAAAGGAGCGAAGCGACGCGTCCCGCGCCAGCTTCGCGCGCCTTATTTGCGCAATAGGCGTCCGATCCCCAGCAGCGGGCTGCCTAGCGTCAGCGCGCGCGAGTAGCCGCGGCTCGTCCACTGATCGTCAATCGCGGTCAGCCGCTGCCACGAGGACAGCTCTGCCCTGGCCGAGCGTATCCGCACAATGTCGCCCAAATCGAAATCGACGCCCAGCACGTATGTGCGCGCGTTCGCGTTCACCGTGCCAGACATGGATATGCTGCGCTGCCGTTCGGCTAGCGTCCTGTCTCCGAACCCTTGCATTGTGTCCGCGTACTGCGTGGCGGTCAGCGCGGCGGACGTACCCGACGCGTCCGGCGTGGCTACCTGCGTACCCGACGTGTCCGAGTTGCTGGACGCGGAAAAATTTATCACCGCTTCGAATCTCTCATAGCCGGAGTACGCGCCGCTCCGCCATGTACGGGTCGTCTTCTTGGGAATGTTGTTCGTGCCCAGTTCGCCGATCACATAGCAGACGTTGCACATCTGCTCGATCGAATCCTCAAAATCCATGTCGTATATGGTCTCCAGTTCCGGCGAGAACACCGGCGCGGACGCCCGCGCGCTGAAATCCGTGCCCTGGTACAATGATAGAGTCATGGTTGAATCCGCCGGGTTGAACTCGGTCCTGAACCCCAGCCCGGCGACTTTGCACATCTCCTGCATAAAATCGAGAAACGTGCCGGGCGCCGTCGTGTACTTCGTATACAACAGCCCCATCTCCGGCGCGATGGCGGAAACATAACCCGGGAACTGCCTGGCCGCCGTCTTGTATATGTTCGCGAGCTCCCCCGCGATGATGTCGCTCGTATACTTGTTTGTATACTGCTTGTTGTCTACTATCACGCGCCGGTCGAACAGGCATTCCGCGCCGCGCGCTCGTATCGACGCCTGCATGCCGCCGTCGCCGTCCGTTATTTCCGCGCTTTCGATGAAAAAAACGGAGTCCAGCGTCGGGATATACAGCCACCGGCTCGGCGTTAATATAAGTCCCGACGCGTCGATCGCAAGCTGCATATCCAGCGTCGATACCTCGCCGTATTTGCGCGCTACGCGCAGCGCGATGAACCCGTCGATGATCGCTTCGCGCTCGAACCCTTCGGCATATGAGCCGTAAATCCATATCTCCACCTGCGCGCCTCCTATAAATCCAGATACGCGGGCGTGAATTTTACGAAGCAGTTCATCGCCGCCAGCCCGTCGTCGGCTTCGAGTCGGAATACGTTGCCGCCGCGCTTGATCTGGTGGAACGTGCTGCCCGTATCAAGCAGCGGCATGCCGTTGAACGACGTCCCGTCCGCGTTCGTAACCGTCACGCTTTTCCTGCCCGGACGCGTGTCGAGCGTCGCCTTCATTCCGGAACTCATGGCGAGCGATAGCTTCATATACTCGGATGTCGCGACGTTCACGATATTCGGATTCGCGCACGTGCCCGTCGCGCGTATGGTAAAGATTCCGCCGACGTCCCCGTCGCTGGTATTGATAAGCTCAACGGCCGCCTCCGGCAAGAATTCCGAGAACGTCCATATCTTATCGCCGCTCGCGTCGGGCGCGGTGATTTCGAGCGGGAATGAACAATTGCTGGTCATCGGAATCAGCGAATCGACCACGCTTTCTTCTTCCGAGAAGAAGTATGGATCCTCCGCCTCAATCGTCACCATGAACCTCGTGTTGTCCGTATTGATGAATATCGGTTGAGTCGTCGCCCAGAACCGCTGCTTGCGTATCTTGCCGGACGCGCCGACGAACGTCGCCAGCCCGTCCGTGTGCGGCATGAACGCGCGCATCAGCTTCTCGCGGTTCACCGCGTAGGGCGCAAGCACCTCGCCTTGCACGGATACCCCGCGCGTGCCGACGCGCGTGCCGATGCGCACGCCGCCGTCGCGTCCATAATTCTGTATGATATCGGTTTCGTAAGGAATACCGTACGCTCCGGACAAGCTGAGCAGAACGAACGCGTCGCCCACGCCGGGCATGGACGAAACGCGAATCGTATGCTCGCCGGATTCCCACTTGAATTCCATTGATCATTTACTCCATTTCATCTAGCGCGGCTCCGCCCCGCCGCCCAGCTTCAAGCGCGCTGGAGCGTCATGTACTGCGCCGCCTTCATGCTTTCCTTCGCTATCGCGCGCGGATCCAGCCGCTGCGGCGCGTATATATTCAGCACCTGCGTGACGCCTCCGAACCCGCCCTGGCGCGCGTCGGCGCCGTTTTGCGCGTCCGCCGCGCCGCCGCCGACGGACGCGGCATAGCTTGGCGTTTCGATCCCGCGGATCGCGCCTTCCATGTCCGCCGCCAGATCTTCTACGGCTTGGACGGCTTCCCGCGCGCCCGCGCGCACGCCGTTCGCCAGCCCTTGCGTCAAAAAACCACCCATCTGCATGAACACCTTCGACGGGCTTTCGATCTTAAGCCGCACGCCAAATGTTCTAAGCACGAGATCCGCGAGGTAGTTCGCCGCGCTTTCTGCGGACGAGGCTTTTTGGCGTATTCCGCTCGCCACGCCTTCGGCGACGGCTCCGCCCTGGCTTTCCGCCTTCGATAAGTCCGTAGGTATGTTGGACGCCGACGCGCCGAGTTGCTTCGACGCGCCAGTAACGAGCGACGATTTGCCCGTCATGCCCGACACTACCTGCGTCGCGATGTTCTCGCCCGCCTTTTCCGGCGCGGTGCCCCCTTCTGCGGTCGATACGCTCACGTCGATCGGTTGATCGATCGTCTTTGTCGGCTGCTCATTGGGAACCTTCTCGTCGACGACCTCCTGCAGCGACGACGGCACGCCGCCGCTCTCCGCGCCGCCGCCGGTTTCCTCGGCGGACACGAAGTTCACCTCTATTGGCACGTCTACCTTTGCGGGTTCCGCTTCCGGCGCGGGCGGTTGATTTATCACTTCCGCGATTTTCGCCTGATACGCGTCCGACGCCGCCGTCGTTTCCGCGTTTTCGATGCTTTTTACGACGTTATCGATTAAATCCTGGCCAAGCTCGTATCCGCCCTCGCCCTCGCCCCACGTTTCGCCTACCGTGTCAAGGCGCATCAGCCCGGCAAGCGCGCCGCTCGCCTTTGTGAAATCCAGCTTATCCGGCTCGATCTGGTCGATCATAGCCTGATACATCGCGATCAGCGGATTGTTCTCAAGCGCCGCCGTCGAGGCGTCCAGCGATCCCTCCTTCGAGCCAAACCACCCCTGCGACCCGGTAAGCTTTTCTTTCAGCGCATCCATCATAGCGGTGGAATTAAATTCGCCGGTGTCTATCTCGTTTGCAACCTGTTCGGGCGTAATGCCGTCCATGCTAAAAAACTTCGCGACGACTTCCGGTGTGAAAAGGCTCTTGAGCGTTTCAGCGCTTACCCCGCCGTCCGCGCCTTCGGTCGTCGCCTTTTGTAAAAGTGAGAACGTGTCGAAGTCGAATTTAAAATCCTCAAGCGCTTCGTCCGCGCCAATCGTTTTCCCGAACCCGGCGAATATCTCGTTAATCTGCCGCGTGACATCTTCCTTGATCGTCTCTTCGTTGCTTAAATGTAACGCTATTTCCGCGTCGCGCTCCGCAACCAATTTCTGCACCGCGTCGGAATCGCTGGAATATCCAGCTTTCAGCAGCCCGGCTATTTGCTCGTTCAGCTCGTTGACCGCCGCCGCGCTTTTCTCGTCGTTCATCTTATAGCGGACTTCCATTTCCGCGTCGATGTAGCCGAGCGCCTTCATTGCCAGCTCCTCGGTTCCAAGCCCCGCGCGCGTAATATCGTACGCGCTCCGGCCCTCGCTTAGGTCGGGCGATTGCAGCTCGCGTATTTGCGCGCGCAGCTCGGCAATCTCGTCGATCAGCGCGTTCGCGCGATCAATCTCTTCCTGTCCGGCGTTTTCGCCCGCTTTATGTATATTGTCCAGCAGCGCGTTCAGATCCGTCTGCCTGGTCGTCAGCAGCAGAATCAGCGTCTCGCTGTCTGTAACCGACGCGGATAGCTTCGTCTTCACGTCGTCGGAGGCCGCGCCCGCGTTTTCAAGCGCGGTATCCGTCTTCGTTCGAAAATCCGCGATGCTCTTGGCGAGTTTACCCTTCGCGTCTTCGCTGATTTCCAGTCCGTTCAGCGCGTTCTCAATTTCGGAAAAGGGCACGGAAAGATCGGCGGCCATCGTGATAAGCTTCTGCTTTTCGTCGTCACTCAGCCCCGCCACGCCCATTATAGCGCCGCCCATCTGCTGAAACGCCGTTTGTATCTTCGGCGCCGCGCTTTCAAAGTCCACGGACATATTGTTCAGCGCGGTAACCGCCGTCGACCGGAACTCGTCTATATCCTTGCCCAGCTTTGTTTTCTGGTCGTCCGTCAGCGCCAGGCCGTCTATTGCCGTCTTGATGTCCGCAATAGGCGTAGACAGGTCGCCCGCCATCGCCAGCAGCTTGTTTTTCTCTTCGACGCTCAGCCCGTCTATATTCAGTATCGCAGTGCTTAATCCTGTAAACGCCGTCTGCAGCTTGGGCGATATCACGCCCATGTCTGTAGATAACGTATTAACGGCATTCGTCACGCTCGAACGAAACGCTTCTATGTCATTCGCAAGCTGCGTCTTCTGCGTGTCCGTCATATTCATATCGTCCATCGCAGATTTAATACTGCTCAAAGGCGTATTGATATCCGACGCCATCGACGCAAGCTTAGTCTTATCCTCCTCGCTAAGCCCCTCTATACCCGCTATGCTGCTCTTCAGCGCGTCGAACGCCGCCTGAATGCCTCCCGTAACGCTCGACGTGTCAAGCTGCACCGATCCCAGCGCGGCGTTAATCGCCTCGCTAATCTCGTGCACTTTGAGGCGCGCGCTCTCTCGCGCGCCTTCTACGTCTGCGGTCACGTCCGCATTGATTTCCTTTTTCAGCGTTTTCGTTTCTTTGCTCGTCAGCCTGCCGCCGCTCTCAAGCGCATCCTCGAACTGCTGGTGCAGTTCCTCCGCGTCCTGAATAATCGTGCTTGTAATGTCGTATAGAATTTCCCATTTTCCGGAGACTGTCTGCATCACCGCCGACAGCGCGCCTACTTTTTCCTGGTCGAGGGACTCAAACACGCCCTTCAGCGTGTTCTGGTAATCCTCGAATTCGCGCTTGCTGGATTCCGCCGCGTAGCGTATCAGCGCGAACGCGCCCGCCGCGATAGCGACCGCCGCACCAATCCCCAGCAGCCCACCTGGCGACATTATCCCCTTGATGAACCCGTCCAGCTTTCCCCAACTGCCCAGCGCCGCGTTATCCAGGCGCGCAGCCGCGTTGGTCGCGCCTAGTCCGCGCAGCATATTGCTAAGCCCGTCGGATACCTTTAGGAACGTATCCGGCAATCCGCTTATCTTGCCGATGATACCGCCGACGGCGGACGTCACCGGACCCGCCGCAGCGGCGACCCCGGCGAACGTGAGTATCGCGCTCTTCGCGCCGGAACCCATCGACGTAAACCCGCCGACCAAATTCTTCAGCGCGCCTGCGACGCCGTTCACGCGCGGCAGCAGCTCCGAACCAAGCTCAATCCCAACGTTCGTCACCGTATTGCGCAGCATCTCAAGCTGCGCCGCCGTGGTCTTCTGCGCGGCCTGGAACTCCGTTTCAAGCGCGGTATTCTTCTTGAATTCCTCCGACGCCAGTCCTAGCGCCTCGCCGAGCATGCCGGACGCATTCGCCGAGCGCATCAGCGCGTCGCGCACGCGCACGTCCTGCATGCCTATGCTGTTCAGTACCGCCGCGACGTCGCCGCCCCGCGCGCTTACCGCTGCCAGTCCGCTTATGAACGCCTGCAGCCCCTCTGTGGCGTCCTTTTTCCATAACGCCGCGAACGAGTCGGCGGACATCTGCGCGACCCCCGCGTAATCCTTCAAATTCTCGGACGAGGACGCGACGGATGTGTTGATCTCCAGCATCACGCGCGACAGCGCCGTGCCGCCCGCCTCCGCTTCCAGCCCTACGCTGGATAGCGCGGCGGCAAGCCCCATTATCTCCGCGCTGGTAAGCCCGACGGTCGATCCGGCGGACGCCAGGCGGCTGCCCAAAGCGACGATCTCCGATTCGCTCGTCGCAAAGTTGTTGCCCAGCGCGACTACCGCGGAACCCAGGTTTTCAACTTGACTGATCGGCAGCCCGGTAATCGTCGCGAACCGCGCCAGCTCCGTCGCGGCCTCTTCCACGCCCAGGTTCGTCGCGGTGCCAATCTTTAGCATCGCGGCGGAAAAGCTTTCGATATCCTTTACTTTTACGCCAAGCTGGCCGGCCGCCTGCGCGACCGTCGCAATCTCCGCCGCGCTGAACGTGGTGGAGTTGCTCATATTGATTATTGTGTCCCGCAGCCGCTCGAAATCCGCTTCCGTGCCATCTACCGTTTTCTTTACGCCCACAAACGCCGTCTCGAACTCCATCGCCGCGCCGAGCATGCCCTTGGCGATATCCGCGATGGGCATCGTCAGCGATTTGGTCAGTCCCGCGCCCAGCTCGCCCAGCGACCGCGCGATGCCTTCAGCGCTTCCGCGCATGCCGTCCAGCGCGCTATGCGCGGCGTCGAACCCGGATTTGTCAAAGCTGCTCGCAATGCGTATAATAAGTTCTGAAAACGTCTCTGCCATAATTATCCCCGTTTTAAGGTTGACGCGGGTCGCGCCCCCCAGCCCGTTCGCGGGCGTCGAAGGCGCGCCCCCTTCGTAAAGGAGTGACATAAATGCCGAATCCGTTTAATCGTAAGCCGCCTACCATTAGCGTGGGGCTGCGCCCCACACCCGCCTCGGAAGTGGTGCGCAGGCCCTACGCGCATCCGGTCGAAAGCTACTTCCTTAAGGCACAGCTTCGGGACGCGGCGCGGAAGGCGCGCGGCGCGCAAACGCCGTTCGTCGCGTACGTTTTTGTATTCTTTATCTGCGTCGCGCTGTTCTTCATATTCAGCTCCATATTCAGGTAGTCTCGGCGGCCCCGCCCCCGACATCCACGCTAACCCGCGTCAGCTCGACATAAACGACATAAAATCCGCGTCCGACATGCGCTTGCCCAAGCCGGACGCGCGTTTTTTTCCGCCGCGCGCGCCCGATCGCTTCCCGTCCCGCCTGCCTTTGTCCGCTTCCGCCGTCTCCTCATGCAGCTCGTTCCACGCTTTGAATATCGCGTGAAGCTCATCAGGATAATAGTCCTCAAACAGCGCGCGTTTGCTAATCCCGATGTTCAGTCCCGCCGCGATAATCCGCTGAATATAGTCGCCGCCCGCCCGCTCGTCGTCAGGCTCGCCAGCGTCGGGCGAACGGCATTGATAAAATCCTTGATGTTGTTAATCTCCACCCACGCGCGGACAATCTCGTACAGCCCGTCAAGGCCTATCTCCGGATCGTTCTCCAGTCGCTCGCGCGGAACGCCGGAAAGCTGCGCGAATTCGTCCAGGAACAGCTCCGGCGCGATGCCGAGCAGCGCGTCGATCGTTTGCGGCAGCGTCGCCGTCGCCATCGGAACGCGCAGTATTTCCTTCAGCTCGCCAGGCGTCTTCCTTAGCCGGTCGATAATCTTCAGGTATTGCCCGAACGCCGCGCGCCGAACCTCGACGCCGCGCACCGTTTTCGCCATTTCAATCGACTTTGCGATGCTGTCCGTCTCCATACTATAACCCATCGTTATTCCTCCATTTCGGCGCGGTTCGCAGCCGTACCCTCAGTACGTCAAGCGCTGGCCTGCGCCGGTATTGACTCCGCGCCCGACACAAACGCGTCGTACGCGGCCTGGCCATCCGCGCCGTCCGCGCGGCGGAATATCGCGTACCACTCCGCGCCCGAGTACAGCGGCGCGGACGCGGCGCCCGTTATCACAACCTCGTTGACCGTTATTCCCTCTTCGGTAGTTTGGAAATCGCCCCAGCTGACGTCCGTCGGCGTAAACACGCGGAGCTTATGCGCGTATGGATTCTTATCCACCGTATCCGTGACAAACCGCAGCGAGTAATTCTTTTGCGGCGGGTTCAGCTTTACTTCGAGCGCGCCGGTCTCCGTGTTTATTAGACCCATGCCCAGGTCCTGCAGCAGCTGCAGCGGCGCTTCCATTATGTTGATCGTTATGTCCGCACCCGTGTTGTTCTTAATCTTGAAATAAATTCTGTTGTCCGCGTAGGCGTTCGCCTCGTTGCCCGTTTTCTTCACGGAAAGCTTCTTCGCCCACGGCACGTTTATAGGCGTTCCGGTCGCCACGTACTGCGTCGCCGAATTTTCAGTCAACGGTACAAGCACTATCCCCTCTAACCCGATGAATCCCTCGCGCGTTTCGTTTGGCATAATTTTTTACTCCTTCCGCTTTGGTTATTTGATCGCGCGGTATATCGTCACGCGCGCCTTGCTGTGCCTGGTATCGTGATCCGCGTATCCGCAGAAACGATATCCGATCGCGCGCATCGCGGCGTCCGCGGCGTCCGCGATTTCCTCAAGCTTCGCGCCGTCCGCCGCGAAGCAGTGCACCTCCATGGTCACGCGCGTAACGTACGCGATGTCGTCGGCGCACTCTTCCTCGTTTTTTGCCAGCTCGACTACCACGCAGGGCAGCTTCTCCGCACGCTTGGCGAACGTCCTCGCCACCGCCGCGCCGATCGGCGCGAGCGCGCTCGTAAGCGCCGCCAGCGGCTCCTCGTAATGATCCTTTATTCCGATCTCTCCCTTCGCTCGCGCTTCGCGCGCGTTTTTTCGCCCTCAGAGCGAAATTTCAGGCGCGGTACGCACTTTTAGTGCCCCCATTTTCGCGCGAAAATGGCGCTTCGCCATTCGCATAATTCATTTAGCACGGGGCTCTGCCCCGCCGCCCCGAACGAAGCGGGGCTCTGCCCCGCACCCTGTTAAGCGCGGCAAAGCTTCCGCTTGCTCAAAAAACTCCGCGTGAGTTTTCTCCCTTTCCCAAAGAGGCGAAGCGACGCGCGTCGAGGCGCCAGTCAAAATTCCGTATATTTATGCGTATCGCGTTCATTCCGACACCGCAGGCGGCTCGCTAGTTTCCAGCTCGTACGCCTGTTTGGGCGTATCGTCATACTCGATCTCCAGCTCGTACGCGCCGTTCTCGTATAGCGGCAGTATCTCTTTAACCGCCGCTTCGATCTCGGCACGCACTGTCCCGATATCCACGTTAAATCCGCCGTCCTTAAGCCACGCCAGCACCTGCGCCAACTTCTGCGCACCTTTACCCGCGCCGATCAACTGCTCCGCACCGATAACCGCCGTCCTAATGGCCTGTCTAAGAAAATTCATGTCCTTATCCCTGGCGTACTGCTGGATCAGCCGCTCCAGGCGCGGCTTTACCCATATCACGGCGACGGCGCACAGCAGCGCGATTATCGCCTGTACAACCGGTGTTATGTCAATCATCATAGCGTTTCCCCTTATTGCTCAAGATGTTTCTCGATCAGGAATTCGTCGATGGTTTTCAGGCACTCCATCAGCTCCGTTTCCGGCTTGTCCATCAGCATCGCGCGCAAGGCTTTCAGAATCAGCACCATGCACGCGTTGCTGCTGGATAGATTGGCTTCAAATTTGGCGCTCCTGTGCGCGCTTTCTTCCCAGCGTGCGTCGTTGTGGCGCATTAGCTCGCCGCGCATTTTGCTTATTTCAGCGTTTTGCTTCTCCATGTCGTAGTGCGTTTTGTTGTAGTCCTCGCGCAGCGTCGCAATGCTAGCGCGCAGCTGCTCCATCGGCTCGTTAGCCCTGCGCTTAAGCGTGCTCCACGCAACCGCCGCCGAAACCGCTGAGCAAATCAGTCCGACAATTATCGCCATCAGCGCCAGATCGATCATTTTCAGTCACCCCGTTTCCGATAGCGCCGGCCCTGCCCCGCTCAATGTAAAATATTTTCGCCCCTGGAGTCGCAGGGCGTTAAATACTCCGCAACGGCATATCCCGTGTATTTCCGCTTCCCGCCTTTGTTGAACGCGATTTTTATCCATCCGTCGCCGGTTGCGCCTAACGCTTCCACTACCAGCCCGTAGTTCAGCGTGCACATGTATTCCCCCACGACGCTCGGCGTTTTGCGTACCCGCAGTCCGCCGCCCGACGTGCTCACCCGGTACCACTGCGACACAAGCGCGGCTGGCTGCGCGGGCGCCGCCGATGCCGGCGGTTCCATTGGCACGGGTTCCTGCCCCGCATCCTGCAGCACGGAACCCTGCTCCGCCGACGCGGACGTGTCGTCTATCGGCGGTTCGACGCTCGCTTCCGCGTCCCGCTCCGGCGCGCTCGTTTCCGGCGTATCATATAGCGCGGAGCCCTGCTCCGGCGCGTCATATTCCACCGCCTTTAGCCGCGCGGCGTGCGTCCACATCTGCCTCGCCTGCGTCGGCGTTAAAGCGCGCACTCGTCCCGCGCTTTCCGATGCGTCCACGCTGCAGATCGCGCCTGCCTTAACCGCCAATCCCATATGGTATACGTCGCCGATTCCATCGCCCCAATACGCTTTAGGCTCCGCTCCGCTTGCGCGTATTATGAACAGCGCGTACCCTGCCTCGACGCGCCGCCATGTTTCGCCGGTCAGCGCGAACGGCGCTTCCACGCATTTTCGATATATCGTATTGCTGCCAGACGCGCCCACGTCGCCGCCGCACTGGGCCACCGCCCAGCGCACCAACCCCTGGCAGTCCATCCCCTCCGGCGTCGTACCGCCCAGCGCGTAAGGGATTATATCCCCGACCGCCGCCGCCAGCGCTTTCGCGGCGACGTAGGATGCTTTCACCTTACCCATCCGCACATCCCTTTCGCTAAATTATCACGCTCGTTTTAATCGAGCGCTTAATCCTCCTCGTGATCTCCACATAGTCGTTTTTGGCGGCAATATTCACCGATCCGTCCGATACGTCTATGTGCGCGCCGCTAACCTCGCAGTTCGCGCAAACGTCGATTAGGCTTGCTAATACGCTTTTCGCGCGCTCACCCAGCGGTTTGAACCCACGCTGCCTGGATTGCTCGCCGCATATGCTCTCCAGCTCCCTGTTGATTTCCTCTGGCGAGTAGATTTTTCCATTCGATTCGCCCATCGCGCCGCTCCGCCTCGCGCCGCATCCGCATATCTCCGTCGCCGCCTGCCTCGCCATGCTTGTTGAAAGAGGCAGCCCCGATTCGACTGTAATCATCTTCCCGCAGCGCGAGCAGGCCTGTGTATATTCATGCGTCGGCTCGCTTCCGGCGGTTCCGTTTTTGTCGTTCTCCATAATCCCGCTATTCCTTCCTCGTGTTCGCGTCGGCGTACGTCGCGAACTGCACCATAGTCAATAAGGTAGACACAAAAATACGAGACGCGCGGGTCAAAATATTTCCGGAGCCAGAGGCCGCGTCCCCCCTATACCTATGGTGAGCGCTATAGTCCCCGCCGCGCAGCGGCGGCTTGGTCTTGACAGAGCGCTTCCAAAACGCTACGCTGCGTTGCCGACGGCGAAGGGGAAGAGCATCCAGTT
>JAISZG010000003.1 GCA_031269355.1 Oscillospiraceae bacterium
CAGGCGGCGGCGGGTTTACGCGCAGTCGACGTAGCTCCACTACGCCTCCCTCATGGCTCCTTGCGCTGAATAAAAATCCAGCACATTCAGCCTCGAGATATTTTTCGAACACGCCCTAGATTCTAGATTTTCTTCGCCAGTATTCGCTCCTTAAGCGCAAGCAGGCGGAAATAGATTTCTCTTGGCTGTTCGTCTTCATAGAGGAACGCGCCGTTTCCGGAGAAAGACGGTTCGATAAAATCCCACCACGTAAGCGCTTTAATCTCCGGACGGGAAGCGGCCAACGTATAGAATTGCTCCATCCAATCGGCCTGCGTTCGCTCGTTCCAGCCGCCATGCCAAGCGCCTTCGGACATAGACAGCTGCGCCCAGTTGCTGCCGCCGGTGGAAGCAGCTTCACGAGCGCCGCCGTTCGCACCCATTTCCGTAATGTGTACGGGCTTACCCAGCGCCGCGAACACATCCAGCATGCGGTTGACGGCGACCATATCACGCGCGGGGAAATACAGCTGTATGCCTATGGCGTCAAAATCGATCCCCGCATCCAGTACGGCGCGAAGATAAGCAAGCGGCGAACGCACCCGTTCGGGCAGCGATCCGTAGCAAACGTACCGCCCTGCGACATATTCCGCAAACGGCAGACAGATATTTACGATCGACACCGCGTTGGGATCGGCGTCGCGCAGCGCGGCGCAGGTCGTCTTGGTCAAATCCAGCAGCTGCGGCTGCGTCAGGCGGAAACAATTGGCCCAATCGTGCGCCTCGTTCATCGCGTCCCATGCGGCGACCCGCCCTCTGAACGTCTCGACATGATGGGCGGCTATCGCGCGAGCGCTCTCCCTCAATGTATCATATTGCTGGTCGAACAGCCATTTGGGATTTACGCCCTCGTGGCCAAACCATAGCGGATGGCCTTTCGCGCGAATGCGGTTGGCTTCCAGAAAGCCCAGCGCGGTTTCGATATATTCATATTCATAACGTCCGGGTTCCGGCACGGTTCGATTGGCGTAAAAGGGCAGAGTGGCAAAGTTAAACAACTTCGCGAAGAACTTGGCGTATCTGGCGGAGGAATCCGTGAACCTGAAAAAATTGCAGCCAAGCAGCAAATCCTCTCGCGGGTGCGCAAACGCCATTTGCTGCGCGCGCTCGAAAAGCGCGGCTTCCGCTGCGTATACGGCGTGCGAAAGCGCGATCAAGCGATTCTCCGGCGTGCGAACCCCTCTGTCGGCGAGATGCGTAAACTCCTCGGCGGCGGCTATATGACCTCGCGCGGCGGGCGAAAGCGTCGCTTCACCGGCAAACCGATTGGCTTCGCGCAGATAGGTTCGCACGGCCTCGCTGACGAAATCCACAAAATCAGCCGTATACCCGCGACCTTCGTTATCGGCCATTATCCAGATATTTCCATATTGCGGAATAACTAATTTGGCGTGCACGATATAAGGCTCGCACGAAATCGTCAGTTCGACCGTGCCGTCCGGCAGAATGCGCTGACGCCGCTCCTCCGGCTCAAACGAGAGATCGCTTGCGTATACGGATTCCAGCGCGGCCCTTTGCATTGGAATGCCGCCCGGAGCGTCAAGCCTTACATGGATTTGTCGCATCAGACGCCTCCCGCCTGCGGCGCAACGACGCCCTTTTTCAGAATAATGTTAGCGTATAGCGCGCTTTCTCCGCTCTGAACCACCGCGTAGGCTTTCTTGCCGCGCTCGTAATAGGCGAATCGTTCGACTTGCTCTATCTTGGTACCAGGCGCGCGCCTATCCAATATCGCGCGATATTCGTTCCATATAGGAGGGTTATCGCCTATCGGATCGCCTGGAACCACAGCCATCACCGCCGTCGGCGCGTCGACATATGTATCCAGCGGGAACAGCGCGAGTATCGCGTCAAGCAGCGCGGGTGCTCCGATGCCGTCGCAGCGCACGACCCTATTGCCCACGGAAGATGCGGGAAAGTTTCCGTCGCCTATTACTATCTCGTCGCCATGCCCCATTTCCGCCAGTATCTTCAGCAGATCTGGCGGTATAAGCGGCGATATTCCTTTGAGCATAACAAGTTCCCTTCCCGTTAGATAAGCGTTTCAGAGTCGTTTGATATCGATACGTCGTCTACGCTGCGGATTCCCCAGCGCGCGAACACCAGCTTTACCTTATCAGCGCCAACGGCGATCGTCAGGTTATCATCCTTTAATGACGTTACGGTTCCATGGATGCCGCCTATCGTCGTCACGCGGTCGCCGACCTTTAAATTCGAGAGCATGTCCTTAACCTTTTTATCCTTCTTGCGCTGCGGACGGATGAGCATGAAATAGAACACGACGCCGATTAGCAAAATCGGCGCGAATGAAAAGATCATTCCCAGCACGCCGCCCTGGGCCGCCACGTCTCCCGCTTCCGGCGAACCGGTAACCGCCTCCGCCAGCATCCACAAAGGATTCACCCGTGAAAAAAACATCGAAATCCCCACCGCCTTATCTTATTTCCATCGTTTACCACGACATTATAACCCGTATCGCACAATGCGCGCAACGCCAATTTAAACAAATAATGTGTCCGATAGAAAAATTAGTTGCATATCAGCCGACAAATTTTGTCGGTGGAAAGCGGCGTTAAATATTTTCAATAATCCGCGCCATCCACAGCGCGAACCTCTCCTTTACCAATTCTCCCGTTTCTAGCACTTCCTTGTGGCTGAGCGGCTGATCCAATATTCCCGCCGCCATATTGGTTATGCATGAGATACCAAGCGTTTTGATGCCCGCATGGCGCGCGGTTATTATCTCCGGCACCGTCGACATTCCAACCGCGTCGGCGCCAAGTATGCGCAGCATACGGATCTCGGCGGGCGTCTCAAACGCCGGTCCCGACATCATGGCATATACGCCCTCGCGCACGTCAAAGCCTTCGTCCCTCGCAGCGGATCGCGCCAGATTGCGGAGGCCGCCGTCAAGCGCGTTGCTCATATCCGGAAAACGCGGTCCAAGTTCGTCGATGTTTGGTCCGCACAGCGGATGGATTCCGCTTAAGTTGATGAAATCGGATATAAGCATGAAGTCGCCGGGCTGGTACGATTTATTCACCCCGCCAGCCGCGTTGGTAACTATCAGGATTTGTACTCCCAGCCGCGCCATTACCCGCGCGGGAAACGCCAACGAACAAGCGTCGTGTCCCTCGTAGCAGTGCACGCGACCGCTCATAAGGGATATGCGCTTTCCCGCGATTGTTCCCGTTATCCATTCTCCAGCGTGCCCAGGCACTGTCGACAGCGGAAAACCCGGAATATCTTTATATGGCATAACAGTGCGATCGCTCAGCCGTCCGGCGAATCCGCCCAGCCCGGATCCGGCAATCAGCGCAACTTCCGTGCTGCCGCATTCGTCGCCAATTTTACGCGCCGCCTTGTCGACAGCTTGCAACATATCTTGACATTCCGACATAATTTGTTCCTCCATGGATTTATTCATTTAATATAAAATATCCATTTTATAAATATGATTATTTCAGTTGTTTTGTTGGCTTGCAAAATGAAGGTCGTCGCCGCCGGCAAGCAGGAATCTTACATACTCGCCTAGCCGCGCGATGCACTCGGAATTGGTCGGCTTGCCCCGCTTTGGATCTACGGAGTAACCAAACAGTTTATCCGCCGCGCTCAGCCTGCCGTTCGTCCAAGTCTCCTCAATAGCGTGGCGTATAGCTCGCTCTACGCAAGGCACCGACGTTTGAAACGTATGAGCTACTCGCGGATAAAGCTCGCTCATCATTCGTCGAGTCGCCATATGATCCATTGAAGAAAGCGCGATCGCCTCCACCAGATACGCGTATCCGTTCAGCGCGTACGACATTCCCAAATACTCCAGCGCCTTGCCGGACGCCTGCCGCCGCTGGCGCATACCCGCCTGAGCTATCGAAGCCGCGCGTGGTTCGTCGTTAAGCCACTCAATCAAGCTGTTTTCATTTACCGGTTTTGGGAAGCAAATATCGGCACCAAGCTCGATCACTCGCTCGCCGTGCAGCGACGCCATAGCCGATATAACGGCAATGCGGGGATAACGCAGAAGAGTGCTGGAGGAAATTTTCTCCAGCACATAGAGACCGTCGAATTCGCGCAGCGCAAGTGCGAGAAGCAGCACGTCCGGATGAAGTTTTTCAACCACCTCTAGCGTTTCTCTGCCGCTTGCGCTTACGCCAAGCACGTCATATTTCTTATCCCCGCCTACGAGTTCGGCAAGATATCTTCCCTGCGCGGGATCGGATTCCGCAATCCACACGCGAACGCTTTCATCCATCATATAAAACGCCTCCGGACTATGCGGCAGCGTTTTTCTCTTGTAACCATTCGACCCATCCGCCGCGTTCATTCTCAATTCGACGCGGCGGCGCGCAATCCTTCTTATCCGATCCCTATTTTTTTGCGAAATACAGGTTTTTTTGTCGAAATCAACTTTTTGCTTACGCATCGGTTTGCCCAAGCATCCATTCTATGAACAGTCCGTACCCCTGCGTAGGATCGTTTACATATACGTGGGTAACGGCTCCTATTATATGGCCGTCCTGTATTATGGGACTGCCGCTCATGCCCTGCACGATACCGCCCGTTTTCTCAAGCAATTCCGGGTCGGTGACGAGCAGCGTCATGCTTTTCTGCCCCGGTTCCGTTTGATGATTTACGCGCGTAATTTCGATATCATATTCCTTGATGCCCTCGCCGTCGAGCGTTGTGAGTATCGTCGCGGCTCCAGTATGCACGTTCGCCTGGCTGCCCACCGGCAGTCCGTTAGGATACAACGCGTTTGCGATTGATTCCGTGGTTTCCCCGGTAACTCCATAGTCGGTATTATCAATTATATTTCCGAACACTTTGGGATCGCGAAGGAACGAACCACGCAGTTCGCCCGGCTGGCCTTTTTTTCCTTTGATGATATCCAGCACTTCCGAGAAAAGCACGCGCCCCTGGCGAACCGTCAGATTTGTGCCGGTATCCACATCCGTTATTGCGTGGCCAAGCGCGGCGTAGCGCTGATTCTGCGGATCATAGAACGACAGCGTGCCTACTCCCGCCGTGCTGTCGCGCACCCATATACCCAACCTGTACGTGCCGTCCAGCCTATCCAGCACAGGGGTTACGTTTGCAAGCTGCAGCTGGTTTTTGCGAAGAAACCGAATCTCAACCTGCTTGCCGGAGCTTGAGTTTATCATAGACGTCAGCTGGGATGTGCTCTCAACCGGTATGTTATCCACCGTTTGAATAAGATCGCCGGGACGCAGCCCCGCCGCGTACGCTGGCGAGCCGCCCTGAGCGCCGCTGATTTCAGATGTTCCTACCACCAGCACTCCGTTTGTCTCCAGCGCGACGCCAATCGAGTGTCCGCCCGGAATCAATATGCGCTCCGGCGCGACTTCGACTGACAGCGACTTCATAGGAAGCCCCATCCACTTAAGGTTTATTGTGGACGTTCCTTCTTCCTCAGCCTGTAGCCGAACGTTTTTGGCATGCTGCAGCGATTCGTCGGTAGACGACAGCACGGACAGCGAGCCGTCCGATACCTGTACTTCCATCGACAGGCCCAAATCCAGCTCATGCGATTGACCGGCCCTTAAAACTATTGTGTCTGGCAAACAGCGCACCGCCTGCACTTGCGGAGAATAATTGATGAGCAGCGCGAGGATGCTCAGCAGAACACCCAACCCTTTTCTTAGCCGTTCGGACTTCATGTCGTTCCTTCCCCCCATCAAAGCTCAGGACGCGGCGGCGCGTACTGCGCGCGCGTACCCTCGCAGTTAGGGTGCCGTTTCTTTGGTGCGATATTCTGTCAATCCCTTGCTGGAAACACGCGTCGCTTCCATTCAAAATTATGGCTTTATTTCCAGTTGTTTATGCAAAAAGTATTATTCACGCAAGAACGGGCGAACTTTGTTCGCCCCATTGCGCCAAAACTATACGATCGAATCGTTATAAACAACCGTCTCGATCTAACATAGTTCTATTGGATAGCTTTCTTGATGTCTTCGAATTCCTGTTTAAGCTCGTCCGCAGTGCCGCCGTTCTTCTGCTTTTCTCGAAGCTCCTCGATGCGCTGCACAACCTCGGGAGAATTCGTTACCAGCGAAGCTTGGACGGACGGCGCGATCTCCTTCACGTATCCCGATACTATTTCGGCAATGCGATCCGTCAGCGCGCCTTTATATGCGCTAACGAATGTGACCCCCGACAGCGACGTGTCGCCTAGAACGACTGTCGCGCTTTTTTCAATTTCGCTGATTTGCGAAATTCGGGTATCGCACTTGCTTGCGAGCGCCGCGCTTTCCTGATTGGAAAGCGTCGGCGCGGCAGGCTGCTCCGAAGGGTTGGGCGACGCGCCAATGCCTGGCGACCCACTCGGAAGCGGAAGCCCGCTGGGGGTAGTTATCGGATTGATCACTATTGGTGACACGCTCGGAGATGGCGACGTCGGAGGATTTTCGTTATAGGTGTTTGTGCAAGAGGACAACGCCGCGATCAGCAGCAGCGCAATCAGGGTAAGGGAAAACACTTTAAAGGTTTTTTTCGAGAACTTTTTCAAAAGTATCGCCTCCTCGCGGCTATTGTGCGCAAGGAAGCGTTCTAGTATACGACAAGAAAACGAAAAAGAAAGAGAATAGAATATTGAAAATGCTTTTATCCCGCCGCTTGGAAAAAACTGCGCGTTTCTTAAGCCGCTTCTAATCACTACGAACCGCTTCGAACCGCTTTCGTTCGAAAGCATTTCGCCGCCGCGCTTATATATCCGTTCGATCCTAGCTGCAATATTATTAAATATATTATCATATTAATTCTTTATCTCAATATTCTTTTGCTCAAATTATTTCGCATCGAATTAATCGCCTCGCGCTTGCCTGCCGCCGCTTAATATGCTATCCTAGCAATGGCATACGCGCATAACGATAGGCAATACGAACGCGGGGGTAACGACATGCAGGCTCAATTGAATTCGAAGGCGGAAAACCCAAAAAAGAAACCGATTATATTCTCGGGAATTCAGCCTTCCGGTATGCTCCAATTGGGGAATTACATTGGCGCGCTGCGCAACTTTAAGTTGCTGCAGGATGATTATGATTGCCTGTATTGCATTGTCGACCTGCACGCGATAACGGTGAGACAGGAGCCGGCGAAGCTTCGCAAACTGTGCTATGAACTGGTCGCGCTGTATTTGGCTGTAGGCCTTGATCCCGAACGCAGTTTGATTTACTGCCAATCGCACGTATCCGGACACACGGAACTGGCGTGGATACTTGGATGCTACACGTACATGGGCGAACTGCAGCGCATGACCCAGTTCAAGGATAAAACGGCCAAGCACGCCGAGAATATCAATGCCGGTCTGCTTACGTATCCGGTGCTTATGGCGGCGGATATACTGCTGTTCAAGTCAAATCTGGTGCCCATAGGGGCGGATCAAAAGCAGCATCTGGAGCTGACTCGCGATATCGCGATAAGATTTAATAATATTTATGGAAATGTATTAACCGTACCCGAACCGTTTATTCCTAAGGTAGGCGCGCGCATCATGTCGCTGCTGGAACCAACTCGCAAGATGAGCAAATCCGATCCGGAAGATACATATATATCGATGCTCGACAGCCCGGACGCGGTTCGGCGCAAGCTCAAGCGCGCGGTTACGGATTCTGAAGCGTCAATTCGTTTCGATGCGGAAAGCAAGCCCGGCGTATCAAATCTTATGTCGATATACTGTTCTCTTACCGGCAGCACGCTGCGGCAAATTGAGGATGATTTTGCCGGAAAGGGATATGGCCATTTAAAATCCGCCGTCGCGGAAGCGGTTATTGAAACGCTCGCGCCTATACAAAGCGAATACGCTCGCTTCATGAGCGATAAAGGCGCGCTGGATCAGATAATAAATAATGGCGCCGCCCGCGCGCGCTCGCTCGCAGATCGCACCATGGCAACCGTGCGGAAGAAAGTTGGGCTTGCGCCTATGTGAGCGAATAATTAAAACAATAAATAATGTTTAAAAATAAATATTATAGATAATTTTTATATCGATTGTTGCCTTTGCCGGGTGTAAATAATGCAACTTTGGTATATGTTGTCATACAATTTATTACCATGAAACAATACGACATCTCTTCCGTTGTATACACAGAACAAACTTTACGGAGGGATGCGAATTGATTAACACACGAAGCCGGGCGGCGCGTGCCCTTTTTTTAGGCGTATGCATCGCAACCGCAATGCTTGGAGTATCGGTGACTGCGGACGCGACGGTTGAGCTTGGCATGAGTCGTTTTGGGGATCATGGTTTGCAGGCGTACATCGAAGCTGGTACAACGGCGGTTCCCTGGACGATGCTGGCGGCGATCGACCTGGTTGAAACCGGATCGATGAGCGCGCCGACTCCATCTCGCTTAAGCCAGCTGAAACGATCGTTAGTCGGGAACACGGTCGATCAGAAGCTGAACAATTACGCGCACAGCCGCGTATTCACAGATATTGTAAAGCGCCGGATGAACACATTTAACGTAATCAATAGAATGATGGATTCCTCGCATATGTTCCCGCTTCCGAAGAGCAGCAATTATTGGTATGACGACAGCTGGGGCGCGGCAAGGAATTTTGGCGGTGTGCGTTTTCACGAAGGAATCGATATCATAGCCGCTACCGGTACCCCCGTGTACAGCGCGTGCTCGGGAACGGTCACGAAGAAAGGCTGGCTGACGCTTGGCGGTTGGCGGATAGGCGTTGAAGACGAAAACGGCATCTATTATTATTACGCGCATCTTTCCCAATATGGAAACTATGAAATTGGTGATAAGGTTTGCGCCGGCGATATTCTTGGGTATGTCGGCAGCACAGGCTACGGGCCGGAGGGAACGGACGACGTAATGACGCCGCATCTGCACTTTGGAATGTATGAGAACGACGTCGCGTTCAACGCGTATATGTTCCTGAAATCCTGGGAGAAATAAATATTCCTTGACATTTTAAAATATCTGCCGTTAATTTGCGGCATAAACCATCCGAATGCGAGCCATAATGCAATCATCCGAACAAACGGAGGACGGCATTATGGCGATCGGAAAAGTTGAAATTTGCGGAGTAGATACATCCACGCTTCCAGTGCTGACGAACGAGCGCATGCGCGAACTATTCCCGCTGGTGCACGGCGGGAATCAAACGGCGCGCGAGGAATTTATCCGAGGCAACCTGCGGCTGGTGCTCAGCGTCATACAACGGTTCAATAATCGCGGAGAGAACGTGGACGATTTGTTCCAGGTCGGCTGCATCGGCTTGATCAAAGCGCTGGACAACTTCGACGTTACGCAGAACGTTCGCTTCTCGACATACGCGGTTCCAATGATTATAGGCGAGATACGCAGGTACCTGCGCGATAACAACTCGATCCGCGTCAGCCGCTCCCTTCGCGACATAGCGTATAAGGCGCTGCACGCGCGCGACCAGCTAGCGTGCGACCTGGGGCGCGAGCCTACCATAACCGAGTTGGCGCAAAAAATGGAGATACCGCGCGAGGAAGTGGCGCAGGCGCTGGACGCGATACAAGATCCAATATCGTTATTCGAGCCGGTATACAACGACAGCGGAGACGCCGTATTTGTAATGGATCAGGTTAAGAATGAAAAGGACGCGGACGATAATTGGCTGGAAGGAATTTCCATTCGCGAAGCGCTGCGCCGTTTGGGAGACCGCGAACGACGGATTCTTAAAATGCGTTTTTTCGAAGGGCGCACTCAAATGGAAGTCGCAGGCGAAATCGGAATCTCGCAAGCGCAGGTTTCGCGTTTGGAAAAGTCTGCGCTTACCCAAATGAAAAAATTCGTATAACATAATTTGGGTATAAAATTTATTGGCTTACCTCTAAAAAAGCCGCCTCGCGAAACTGACGCGGGGCGGCTTTTTTTATTTTGAATATTAAAACAACCGTTCGCATATATGTTAAACGCATATTTCGCATATTATATCTATGGATACCAGCAGCCGTATATGAAATTTTTGTAAAAAGCGTTCCAACAATTGACATAATGTTCAAAGAAACCTATAATTGGATAGTACAGGTAATCGGCTTGTTGATTATCTTTTGATATAATGCTAATCACAGAAAGGAAGCAGCTCATGAAACATAATAAATGGCTCTCTTTCCTACTCGTTTTTGTGTTGCTGGCAACCTGCGCTCCATATCAAACAGGTTGGGCTACCGATTCGACAGGACAAGCGGCTACCGAGGACGAAGGCGCTGCTGCACCAGTTCTTACCGATCAGCAAGCCGCAGACGTCGAATCGAGCGCACCTCAGTCCGAGGCTCCGGCACCTGTGGCGTCCGATCCGGAACCGGAACCGCAAGTTCCGGTCGATCCTCCTGAACAGCCGGAATCGCAAGCGCCTATAGTGACCGATCCTCCCGCGCAGCCAGAACCGCAAGCGCCCGCAGAAACCGATCCACCGGCGCAGTCGGAACCGGAAGCGCCTGTCGAGACCGATCCTCCCACGCAGCCGGAACCGCAAGCGCCTGCGGAGACTGATCCATCGGCTCAGCCGGAAACACCCGCGCAGACGGAAGCAAGCGAACCTCCTTTGGATGAAACCCCTCCTGCCGAAATCTTACCGGAACCCGCGATACTGGCGACCGTCGAACTTTCCGACCCCACCGGCGAATACATGGTGGGCGACGAGATCGAGTGGACAGCGAAAATCGTCGGCGGTGTCGAACCGTATCAGTATGAGTTCAAATTATATTTGAACGATGAAGTTTATAAAGTATTCGACGCCCAGGAATACAACACGTTAAAATATCTGCTCGAAGAACCCGGGCGATATGCCGCGTTTGTTACGGCGACGGATAAAGACGGCGCGCAGGCTACCGCGAAAAGCGACGATGTAAAAGTATCCTCCGCTTCGCTGATAGTCGAACTAGCGGCGTCCGCAGATACGCTAACCGTCGGCGGCGCGTCCAAGTGGACCGCGCAGGTGCAGGGCGGCGCGGAGCCGTACCAGTACGCGTTCGAACTTTATTTGAACGGCGAATCATATGTGCAACTGAAAGCGCAGGAATCCAATATATTGGAGTACCTGCTTGACGCGCCAGGCCAGTATGCAGCGTCCGTTACCGTAACGGATAAGGACGGCGTTCAAACCACTGCGCGCAGCGAATCCGTAGAAGCGGTAGAACCGATAGAACCGCTTACGGTAGAGCTGTCAAACCCGGCCGAAGCGCCGAGCGTAGGCGTCGCGGCGCAGTGGGTCGCGCAGATTCAAGGCGGCGTCGCGCCTTATCAATACGCGTTTGAACTTTATTTAGACGGCACATTGTACAAGCAGTTCCCGGCGCAGGAATCCGCCGCGCTGGAAATCACTCCCGACGCTGTCGGCGCGTACATCGTGGCGGTATCCGCGACGGACGCGGCGGGCACTCAGGCGAGCGCGCAAGCAGCGGCATTCGAAGTAGCCGATCTGGCGGAAGAATATGAATTTGAACCCATCGACATTACGAGCATACCTGGGTTGAACACCTGGAACGGTTCGGGCGTCGTCACCCAAGGCAGCTTGAAAAGAGTCGGCGGCGAATCCGAACCTTTCACGGTTGATCTGAAATACGCGACGCTGTCTGAATTAAAGGTGGCGTATGTGTCGCTGAACACCGCGTTCCTGTCGACCGATTCCTCGTCCACGTGGACGGCGAAGGCGGTAGGCGGCGACGGCGTATACTATTTCCAGTATGACGTAATGAGGGCGACAGACACGTCCGGAAGCAAGTTTGTCGGCGAGCGTGAATATTGGACATCTACACATACTAAATCTCCGACGTTTACTTACACCATAAAGGACGCGACCGCCAGCCACTATTGGCTGAACGTGCTGTTCGCGGATAGCAACGGTAAATATGTTGTCTATCAAACGGAAATGTACGATGTCGCGAACTCTGCGGCGTTCGGCGATACGTCGACCGTCGCGGGAAAAGTAAAACAGGTTGTCGCAAGCGTAATCAAATCCGGTATGTCTGAAACGCAGAAGGCCAAGGCGCTTCACGACTGGATTATCAATAACGCCGACCCCGGCAGTGCCAGCCACCATTCCGACGGCGCGCTGCTTCTTGGCAGCGGTTCCGCGCGAAGTTATGCCGAGGCGTACAGGCTGCTTTGCGTTCAAGCGGGGCTGCAATGCATGGTAGTCCAATCTTCCTCCTCTAAAGCCGTATGGAACGTGGTTCTTATCGGCGGAGAATGGTTCCATGTGGATGTACTGAAGGATGATCCTGGCAAGGGCTATGCTCCGTCCAGTGCGTACTTCTTGAAGAAGGACGAGGATATGGACGAGGATCACGTTTTGGACAACGAGTTCGACGGAGACAAGGATAAGGATTTCGACGGCTTGTTCCAAACTGGCGATGATGAAGGAGTGGTAATCGAAGCGCTTGTATTCCCCAAAGGGCCGCTGAATATTGAGATCGACGAATACAACGAAGACAATCACTATAAACTTGAATATTCATGGATTCCGTCAAACGCAGGGGAACCTGACTTAAAGTGGTCAAGCTCGGATCTCAACGTCGTCGAAGTAAATAGCGACGGTGAGATTATACCGTTAGCGTTAGGCACCGCGACGATTTCCGCAGTTATGAACGCTAAAGATGGAGCGCCGATTGTCAAGGCTTCCGTGGAAGTAAACGTAATATTCAATCCTAACGTAATTAATCTAACCGTCAAAAGTAAAGAGGATCCCAAAGCAACTGAGGATGTCAACTATAAAACAATATTGATAACCAACAAAGAAGAGCTGTTAATAACGGCCACAGTTGAATCGTACCCTGGGTTGGAGAATGCCACCGTCACCTGGACAAGCAGCAATACTGCCATCGCCAAGGTTGACGCGAATGGTCGTGTCAGCCCGGCGCAGCCTGCTAAGGAAGGCATAACAAAGATCACGGCGAAGACGTCGAACGGCATAACGGCCTGGGTGAACGTTAACGTTCGCGACGAAACGCCCAAGAAAATCGAACTGGATCAATCCGGGACGATTGAGATCGATTTACAATCCGTTGATAAGACCACCCAATTGACGTATAAGCTAACGCCTGATTACGCTATTACCATGCCCGATTGGATCAGCAGCAAGCCAGGCGTAGCTACGGTTGACGCGGACGGACTCGTCACCGCTGTGGCGGAAGGAACGACGGTCATCACAGTTAAAACGGATAACGGACTGTCCGACACTGTTACAGTGAAGGTAGTCGATAGTCAGAAACCGACAAAGATTACCCTGAACTACGACGGTTCGAAAACCATTAACGCCGGCGAGACGTTAGACCTGGTCGCCACGCTCGAACCTGCCGCCGCCCAGGAGGCATATGAAGCGGGCGATTTTATACTGGAATGGAAACTCGACGAATCGTCGGTCGCCACAGTCGTCAACGGCGAGGTCACGAGCCTTGAGGCAGGCACGGCGACGATAACCGTGAGAACGCCAAACGGGCTAACCGCGTCCCTGATTATTTACGTGGTAAGTTCGTCACAGCCGTCTGCTGTGACATTGGAGCCAACGACGCTTGAGCTTGACCTTGGCGACAGTAACACAGGCGAGTTAAAGCCATCGCTGACACCCGCCGATCTTGATGGCGAATATGAAGACTTTATCTGGACCACCTCCGACGATACCGTCGCGACAGTCGACGCGAACGGCACTGTTACGGCGGTAAGCGAAGGCAAAGCTACGATTACCGTACGGACAAAGAACGGCAAAACGGCGACAGCGACCGTAACCGTCAGCAAGAGCGGCGCGGAGTCTATCACTATCGATAGCACCGATCTTACCGTGGAGGTTGGCGATACCATTAAGCTCGCCACAAACGTAAGCGGAACCGACGACGAAGAACTCACATGGTCGACATCGGCGACTGAAATAGCGAGAGTCGACGACGACGGAACCGTAACGGGCGTGTCGGTGGGTAAGGCTGAAATTACGGTATTCACCTCGAACGGCAAGCACGCCACGGTTACGGTGACCGTTGTTGAAGCGGATATCACACCGACCAAAATTTCAATAACGCCGTCTGCGGCTATCACGCTTGATTTAGGTGGCGATGAAACCGCAACGCTGGAAGCGGTCGTTGAACCGGCTGGCGCGATTTGCACGCTGGAATGGAATTCGACGTCGCCAAGCACGGTTTCCGTTGATGGCGGAACAGTCACAGCGGAATCGGAAGGCACGGCGTATATTAGCGTAAAGACGAACAACGGCAAGGTTTCGAATGTCGTACAGGTAACGGTTATTAATTCTAATAAGCCGACGTCTGTGGCGATCGTCCCAAGCGGCACGCTAACGCTTGCTCTGGACTCGACCTATGGATTGGAAGCGGTCGTAACGCCAGCTGAAGCGAGCACTTCATTCAAATGGGTAAGCAGCAATCCGCAGATCGTTGAAGTAGACGCCGACACCGGAGAAATATGGCCGGGAGAAAAGGCCAAAAATGGTTCCAGCGCGGATATCACGGTGGTAACGGATAACGGGCGCACGGCGAAAGTAAAGGTTAATATTGTTTCGTCGGAGGCGCTTAAGTCCATCGCGTTTGGATCGAACGCGCCAAAAGAAGTAATAATTGGCGAACCTTTGAATATTGAGTCCTATATCGTAAAAGCTCCGCTTGCTTCCGATTGGGATTCAATCACCTGGAAGTCCTCTAGCGTAACATACGCTACGGTCGACGAGGGCGGCACCGTTAGCGGCGTAAAGGCCGTCAGCTCCGTAACCATCACCGCAACGGCGACAGTGGGCACAAAAAAATTCACCGCAACGCTGAAGCTGAAGGTGGTCGATCCAACAAAGCCAACATCAATAAAGTTTGATCCGTCCGCCGCAATAACGCTAAACTTGAAAAATGGCGCGGGCACACAAGATACTTTTGATCTCGCGGATCTGTTGGTAATCGCGCCAGAAACGGCTGAAGGCGATAAGCTCGCCTGGATAACTTCGTCGTCGAAGTACGCTACCGTCGAAGACGGCGTAGTGACACCTAAGGGCGAAGGCACCGCAACCATAACGGCTAAGACATCCAACGGTTTGACCGCGAAGATAAGCGTAAAGGTGGTCGATCCGTTCAAGCCGGAATCAGTTACGCTAGATAAAACGACGCTGAAGATTGAAACGACGAACCAATCTGAAGTTCTGACCGCGACGCTGGATCGCGAGGAAGCGTCAACAACATTTACATGGACTAGCTCGTCGACGTCGATATTGAAAATTGATCAGAACGGCGATAAGGTAACGCTCAAGCCGCAGAAGGAAGGCACCGCTACAGTTACGGTGAAGACGGCAAACGGAAAGAGCGCGAAGGCGACCGTAACGGTTGTAGATCTGGTTACGCCCAAATCAATCAAGCTAGGGTTTACGACGATCAACTCCGCGACGGATACTCCGGTTCTGTGCCCGAGCACGGTATCGCTGAACAAGGCCGAAGGTACGCTTACGCTTTACGCGATACCCACGCCGGAAACCGCGAATGTCGCCAGCACCACCTGGACCAGTTCCGTTCCCGCCGTCGCGACGGTGAGCGGTACGGGAGCCAGCGCAACCGTCACCGCGAAATCGACGGGAACGACGAAGATTACCGCGAAGACATCGAACGGCAAAACCGCGAGCGTAACAATCAAAGTGGTTGATACGGATTCGGTTGATTCCGTGGCGCTTAATCTGTCGGGAACGCAAACGCTGGGCATAGACGAATCGCTGCAGCTGATACCGCAGACGATTCCCACCATCGCTCAAACCAAGTTCACGTGGACGTCTTCCTCCACAGCGGTAGCCGTAGTTAAGAACGGCGTCGTAACAGGACTTAAGGAAGGCACAGCTACCATAAAGGTTACAACGGCTAACGGAAAAACCGCCAGCGTCACTGTGAAGGTAGTCAACCAGTTTAAGGAAACCGCAGTCGCGCTGACACCATCGGGTACGATAACCATCAACATATTCCAGCTGCAAAAGCTATCGACGCAGCTAACGCCCTCGACGGCGGTTACCAAGTATACCTGGACAAGCTCCAACACGAAGATCGCCACGGTTAGCAGCAGCGGCATTGTAACGCCGGTAGCGGAAGGCTCGTGCACGATCACAGTTAAGACTACTCTGGGCAAAACCGCCAAGGTGACCGTTAAGATTGTCGATCCATACAAACCGACTGCCGTCAAGCTGGAGCCGACCGGAACGATCACGCTGAATTACAACAAGGCGACCGAGCTTGCGGAGACTTTGCAGCTCTCGCCGCACCTGACGCCAGATACCGCGAAGGCGACATATACGTGGACGACGTCCAGCTCGAAGGTCGCGACGGTTGTAAACGGATTGATTACGCCCAAAGGAACCGGCACGGCGACAATCACCGTTAAAACGCACAACGGCAAAACCGCCAAGATAACCGTTAAGGTCGTCGACCCCATCACGCCCACGGCGGTGGCGCTGAACAAAACCGGAACGGTCACGCTGAACACAAAGGAACAGCTGCAGCTAACCGCAAAGCTGACGCCTACCACGGCGAAAACCGATTTCACCTGGTCGTCGTCGAACAGCAAGGTTGTTCAAGTTGACGCGGCCACGGGTGAGGTTACTCCGCTAGCTACTGGCTCGGCGACGGTTACCGTGAAAACAGGTAACGGCAAAAGCGCTAAGGTAACGATAAAAGTAGTGAAAGCGCCTACGCCGTAACGCTCTGAACAAAATGATCGGGCTGCCGAGCCGGGTGTTACGTCACCGGCGCGGCAGCCCTTTTATGTTTATTATTGTAAGATTATAAGCGCCGGTTTGTTTACAAGCGTCGATCTGCTTATGTTATTGGTTAAATGAATATGTTGGAAGCGATGAAATCCTTATCCTTTTACCGCGCCGGCGGTCAGGCCTTTAATAAACTGCTTGCTCATCAGCAGATAGAGCGCGATAACCGGTATCGCGGAAAGCGTGAGCACCGCGAGCACCTTCGACCAATCCGTTTGATATTGGCCGAATAATCGCGTAACGCCCAGCAGCAGCGTTTTTGACCGCTCGTCGCTTATGAATATCAGCGGAAACCACAGATCGTTCCAGAACGGAACGAGATTATATATCGCGACCGTCGCCAACGCGGGGCGCAGCAATGGAAGCACAATTCTAAGGAATATATGAAACCTTCCCGCTCCGTCCATGAATCCGGCTTCCGTCAGCTCGGCGGGTATCTGCCGCACAAACTCAGTCAATACGAATACGGCTATCGGGATGCCCATAGCCGTATATACCGGGATAAGCGACCACAGCGTATTGAGCAGACCGAGCGCCTTAACCAGCTCGAGCAGGCGAATGGACGCGATCTTGATCGGCAGCATCATGCCCGCGATAAGGAATAGATACAGCCCTCCCGACAAACGGCTGCGCCATCGCGCGAGCGCGTACGCCGCGAGCGAGCCAAGCAGCAGCACAAGCGCGATCGACAGCACGACCACGAATATGCTGTTTTTAAAATAGTTCATGAAATCGCCGCTCGCGAGCACGTCCGTGTAATTCTTTATATTGAATTTCTCCGGAGGCCCAAACGGGTTTTCATAAATGGTGAACCTTGTTTTAAACGAGTTGGCCACCATTACCCATATTGGAAACAGCGCGATAACCGACCAAACTACCAGCACCAGGTACGCTGGTATATGCATATTTTGGACGCGCAATGAGCGCGGCTTGCGTTGCGTCATAGCTGCTCCTTGGTTTGCGTCATGCGCAATGTCGGCACGGTAAATATAGCCAGGATGATGAACGTGACGGTCGCGATCGCCGCGCCAAGTCCCGGATCGGGAATGCCAACGGGATGCTGGCCTGCGATACCGACGCGGTAGAACAGCGTGCCGATTAAGTCGGTCGCGTAATTTGGCGCGCCATTCGCGTTCTCCATCGCATATACTACATCGAATGCGTTAAAGTTGCTGACGAAAGTCAGCACTGCTATCATGCCCACAACGGGTAATGCCAATGGAAGCTTGATGCGCGCGAACTGCTGCCATCCGTTCGCGCCTTCGATAGAGGCGGCCTCCAGCAGATCGTCGGATATGCTCCGCAGCGCGGCTACGAACATCATAGTAGGTATGCCAACCCACTGCCAGCAGGATACCAGCGATATGCTAATCAACGCGCTGGACGCGTTTCCAAGCCATGGGCGCGACAGGAATCCCAGCCCGAGATTGCCAAGCAGCTCGCCCGTCCATACGGGGCTTAGGATAAGCTTCCATAAATAGCCCGTCACCAGAACCGCCAGCGTGGTGGGAAGGAATATAATCGTTTGAAATACCTGCCTGCCGCGCAGCGTGGGAAGCGTCAGCAGAACCGCGAATAGCATGCCCAATACGTTTTGCACGAGCATATGAATAGCGAAAAAAATCCAAGTGTGTCGAAACGCGCTCCAATATCGAACGGCTGCCTGATCGTCGGTAAACAGCCGCGCATAATTGGCGAATCCAACAAACGCGCGCTGTCCGCTCGTGCCGGAATACAGGCTAAGGCGCACTGAATCCAGCAGCGGCCACGCCATGAATCCTACATAAACGAGCAACGCGGGCAATACGTAGCGAATCCAATAAAACGCGTTTGGCTGGATGCTGGCGCCGCCACGCAGTATCCTTCGGCGATGTGGCGCGGTTTGAACCATGCGTCGTACCTCCCTTGCACCGTGCGTTCCAAATGACTTTATAAATGATATATTATATATAATTCAGAAACGGGACACCGGAAGGCTTCCGATGTCCCGAGCTTGAGATATGCCAGCGCGGCTTTATTCAGCGACGACCGCCGCGACCTGATCGGCGGCTTGCTGTGGCGTCAGCTTGCCCGTCAGCAACTGTATAATCGCCTGGTTCATCGGAGTATACAGCGACATAAGAGCAGGCCATACGAATCGAGCGTCGGTCTCTTTACCCGCGTTAAGCGCGAGTATCGCGTTCGCGTGCGGTTCCTCGATCTCAATAGGCGCGTTGATCATCGGGAAGAAACCGGCAGGCAGAACCTTCGAGGCCTCCGTAGCTCCTTCAACAGAACACAGCCATGTAAGGAAAGCTTCGGTTTCATCGGGATAGGCGGTCGACGCGTTCGCCGTAATCGCCATATCCGGATGGAATGTAACGCGCGTATCAGAGCCTGCGGGAGCGGGCACGGCGAATACGCTCCAATCGAAATCGACGTCTGCGTAAGTTCCGCATGTCCAGGAACCATCCACGAACATAGCGGCGCGGCCGGTCGCGAATAAAATTTGGCTGTCGTTATACGTCGTGGCCGTGAACCCATCCGGCAGATATGGCGCGATAGAGGCGAAATCCGTATACGCGGCGACGAACGCTTCATCGTTCAGCGCTTTTTCTCCCGACTCATACTTCGCGCGCTCCGCAGCTCCGCCAACATAGTTCGGAAGCATCCCCAAAAAGAAGCACTCCAATATATCCCATTCTTCGGCGACGCCGTTCGCGAGTGGGGTTATACCGGCCGCTTTGAGCGATTCGCATACCGCGATGAAATCCTCCCATGTTTCGGGCACGGCAATCCCTTGCGCTTCAAAGATATCCTTGTTGTAATATACCGCGTGCGAAACCGCCGCGAACGGCACCGCGAACATGCTTCCGTCCGCGTTCTGCCAAGGTTCTAAGCTTGACACGGTAAAGTTTTCTTTAAGCCCCGGTATGTTCGTGCAGTCCGCGAAGTAACCTGCCGCGTACAATTCGCGCCCCGTTTCATATGAGCGGGCGTACATTAGGTCGGGGCCTGTTCCCGTATCCAGCTGCAGGCGCAGCGTCGCATTATAATCGGCGGGAGTCGTCGGTTGGAATTGAATTTCAACGCCGGTCTTCTCTTGATAAATTGCCAGCAGCGCGTTCATCTGCGCGACGTCATCCGCGCGCCATGAACCCATAGTCAACGTGACGGCGGACGCGAGCGCCGGAACCGCCATCAACAGCAACGCCATAGCACATGCAAGGAACTTCTTAAGCATAGCGATTTCCTCCATTTTTTTGATATGATCTTGTTTGCGGAAAAAATTGCGCGACAAACTGTATAACATATTCACTATAGTGCATACGAAAAAAAAAGTCAATACCATCAATTACCTACTGGGGCAAGTGTACGAAATATAAAATGAATATAGCTCATAAATATATGAATGAGATATAAGAATAAAATAATAATATTGAATCAAAGTAAAAGTGATGCACAATAGTTAATAAGGCAGATACAAAAATATCTGGCCTGCGCGCCGCGTATTTTCGCATCCGCCCTAGCTATCGTGCAGATACAGCCTCCCTGATTTGGTAGAAGCTGATCTTTTTTCAACTTTATTATATCGCGCTCGACCCGGTTATCTCTTCCCGATTTCTACGATCCCTGGGACGTTTTCCGCATGAAGCGTTTCAGTCAGTGGTTGTCCCTTCTTTTGATTATTATACACGCTGTGATATAGCCTATACCCTCCCGCCATATGGGATGCACGAAATCCATGCTGAGTAAGTATCCGACAAGCTATGTAACTTTTAACGCCGCTATGGCAATGAACATATACTGGCTTGTCCTTTGGAATCGTACCGATACAATCCCGCAATGTTTCTAGGGGAACATTGATAAATCCCTTTATCCGACCCAACCGCACTTCCTGGGGGGTGCGCACATCCAGCAGCGTTGCCGATCCGTCGCGGGGTATAGTAGAAACATCATCAATATGATATTGTTGAACCTTTCCGGTGAGCAGGTTCTCTATTACCCAGCCGATCATATTCACTGGATCTTTCGCGGAGGAGTATGGCGGCGCGTAACATAATTCCAAACGAGTCAGATCATGCGCGTACATGCCAGCGCGTACTGCGGTCGCAAGCACATCGCAGCGTTTGTCCACGCCATCATATCCTACGATTTGCGCTCCGAGAATGCGCCCTGTCCCCTTCTCGAATATCGCCTTGATCTGCATGCTTTTTGATCCGGGGTAGTACCCCGCGTGTCCCGGCGTCCAGCTATATGCCTTATCGTAATCCAAACCAATGCGGCGCGCTGTTTTCTCGTTGATCCCAGTCACCGCGCAGGTCATACTGCATAGTTGAACTATAGCGGAGCCTTGCGTCCCCGCGTACTCGCTTTCGATACCGCAGATATTATCCGCCGCTATCCGCGCCTGCTTGTTCGCGGGACCGGCTAGCGGGATTAATGTGGACAGACCGGTTACATAATCGTTGACCGCGACGGCGTCGCCAACCGCGTATATACTCGGATCGGACGTACGCATTCGCTCGTCCACAATAATGCCGCCGCGAGCGTTGACTTCAAGACCCGCTTCGGCGGCCAGCGCGCTTTCCGGACGAACGCCTGCAGCCCAGATCACCAAGTCGGCGTGGATGATATTCTCATCAAGCCGCAGCTCAAGCCCGGATCTTGTCACCTCAATATCACGGACAGATTGACCGAGGAACAGGCGAACGCCATGTTTTGCCAGATGCTGATGAACATCGCACGCCATCTCGTAATCCAAAGGAGCAAGTACCTGATCCGCCATTTCCACTATACTAACGCTCAGCCCTGCTCGGATTAAATTCTCGGCAGTTTCCAGCCCAACAAACCCACCGCCGACTACGACAGCGTTTTCCGGATGCAGTGTGCTGATAGCAGCCTTGATTCGATCCGCGTCGTCAACTCCGCGCAGTGTAAACACACGATCGGAACCCACACAGGCGGCGGGTGGCGAAATAGGTTTCGCGCCTGGAGAAAGAATCAACACATCGTAGCTTTCATTAATGATTTCGCCTGTCACCAAGTTCTGGATAGATACCGTTTTTGCGGCACGGTCAATGGACAGCGCTTCATGCTTCAAGCGCAGCTCTGCGGCAAATCGGCGCTGGAAAGCTTCCGGTGTGCGGACGAATAGTTTCTCCCGCTCGTTAATCTCGCCGCCGATGTAGTATGGCAGTCCACAGTTTGCGACAGAAACGTTTTCGCCGCGTTCAATCAGGATAATGCGCGCATGTTCATCCAAACGCCTCAGACGCGCGACGGCAGTCGCTCCGCCAGCGACGCCCCCGATGACGACAATCTTTCTCATGACAATTCCGCCTTCTCTTCGCAATAATACTTTTTTAGCGTACGGACGACCGCTTCCACACGCTCGTCCGCAATAGAATAGGTCACGCTTTGTCCGTGCTTCTCTGAATGTAGTATCCCCGCCGTTTTCAAAAGGGTCAGATGCTGGCTGAGCGCTGATAAGGATATATCAGGCACATACGGGGCAATCCGACTCACCGTTTTATTGCTCTCCATCAAAGCGCACATAATCAGCAACCGATGCGGGTTTGCCAGAATTTTTAAAAGCGCCGCGATTTGATTCGCTTTCTCTTTCAAAAACCGATTCCTCCTTCCTATATTTCAGTTTGCATATACATTGCGTCATAGTACCCATCGGACAGTACGCGCACCAAGAACGCGGCTTGAACAATATCATTGTGATAAGTCCCAGCACAGTAGACGTAAGCATAACGCCATAAAATCCAAACGCGAACTGCGCGACCCACGGAAAGACCCAGTCGGTGTGCGTCCAACGCCATGGCAGATTGAACACCCATAACAATTTAACCGTTTCCGAAAGTGGTTTGCCTTGGAATACCAGCAGCGTTGTAAATATCATCAAGCCGAACATCGCCATAAAAAACGTGAGGAAACTATACCGAAACCATGCGGATCTCAGAAATAGCGGCGGATTATTCCTGCGCGATAGATTGAACCGTCCGCCCAGCAGCTCGAACAGCTGTCCGCGTCCACAGAACTTGTTGCAGTAAACCTTATCCTTGCTGCTGCTTGATAGCGCCAGCGGAAGCAGGAAACAGATCAACCCAAGCCACGCAAACAAGATATTAAAGAAGCCCAGCGCAAGATACAACAATGACGCGATCCAAAGATAATCATACCACCGTTTCTTCAATTGTTTCAATTGCTTTAATTGCTTCATTGCGCGTTATCCTTTCTTTGGGACATTGTGATCACGCCTGCCGGGCAAGCCGCCGCGCACTTTCCGCATCCTATGCATCGAGCCGGACTTAGTACCGCTTTCATACCGCGATCAACGACAATCGCGCCCTTCGGGCAAACCTTCATGCAGCATTCACACGCGACACATTCTTTTGAGACAACAGCGAGTTTTCGAGCATGCGGCATTGGTTTCCTCCGTAATTCAATATTTAAGATAGTCCTACTATACTCAACTATATGGGAAATGTCAATGTAAAATGAATAAAACTTCAATTCGAAATTGGGATATCTAAATATTTATACAGATATTGCTTGAATGCCTACATAAATACACATCATTTTCTTTCGTGTGACCTCACCATACAGTATAAAAGCTACTAATGGCTGTAATACGTTAATGTTTGGGAATGACCACCAATATCTATTAACGGTTCTCGCCTAATTTCCGAATTGAAGCAACCTATACTTAACCGTGCAGTTTGCGTTTTTTTGAGAATGTCCAAAGGATCGTAGAACTGGTGAGAGACAGCCGAGCCGAGGCGCGGTATAATAAAAAATCCTTGATATACTTATAGCGAAAACGGCAGACGCAATCTGTGAAGGAATTAATAGCATGATCCAGGCCGCTAAACGTAAGGCAGAGGTTTCCACACCGTCGATGGCTGCGCCTCTATGATTTATCTATTGCAGGTAAACTCCGGTTGACTGCCCTGATCCGCTGCGATGTCTGGAGCAGAACCCATGCGCGCGAATTATTGCCAATGATGGTGAAAAATGGTATACTCAACCGCACAAGAGGTGAATCGCATGGAGATACTTTATTTTGGACACGCTTGTTTTGTGGTCAAAACTAAATCCGGTACGGTTATATGCTGCGATCCGTTCGACGCGTCGGTCGGATATCCCGTGTTCGATATCGCTGCGGACGCCGTGACGATAAGCCATGGGCACCACGATCACAACGCGATTGAGCGCGTTCGCCCAAACAAAGGCGGGCTTGACGTGTTCGACGAGCCGCGCGAATATCAGCTGCCGGGAGTTACGATACGGGGATTTTCATCGTATCATGACGATGTGCAAGGCGCTAAACGTGGTGAAAATATAATGTTTATGATCGAGGCGGACGCCCTGAAAGCGCTGCATCTTGGCGACTTGGGTCACGAACTTGACGGTGATACGCTGCGCGCTATCGGTTCGGTGGATGTGCTTATGATTCCGGTGGGCGGATATTATACGATAGACGCCGCGCAGGCCGAACGCGTAGCGAGGTCGATAGCGCCGGGATATATAGTGCCTATGCATTATCGTACGAAATATTCCGAAGAATTGCCCATTGAAACGGAAGCGCCATTTCTGAAGCTGTTCGGCGCGGAATATATACGGTTAAGCGCAGCAAGCGGAGCGGAAGGCGCAGCGCGGCAAAGCTTCCGCAGATTCAAAAAAAACCCGCAGGAGTTTTTACCTTATATGGATCGTTTGATCATCGACAAGCCGAACGACGCAGGGGAACCCATGATCGCTCTGCTGACCGCGCATGATAGCGGACGATCGGATATATAATAAATAGAGATATCGCGAAGCGAAGGCGGCAGCCGGAAGGATAAATATAATGCCCAGCAAACTGATTCGATACGCGTCTGCGGAACATGCGCATCCTACGAACGAGGTGCCCGAGCGCAACGTTCCAAGGCGCGCGCGCTCGTCTCGCTCGGCGGCTCAGGAGCGGCAGCCGGTCGCGCGCAGCCGCGCGAATGCGGAGGCAGCGGCGGTCGATTCGTCGGCGGCGCAAAAACCCGCGTCAATGCGCGAGCGGAAAAGAACCTGGTGGGCGGGGCCGCTTTGCTTGATATCTATACTTGTTATCGCAGCGTTGGGCCTGTGGGCGCATCGCCAGGTGGAGACGTACGAGCGCTTCCAGGAAATGCGCGAGGTGGTGGCTCGGCAGACGTTCTACGACGGAATAGCGGTGGACGGCGTGTCCGTATCCGGAATGTCGATGGAGCAGGCGTTGGAAGCCTTCTCCTGGCGAGACGATCAGGAGAACGCGTCTTTTGAAATATATCTGACGGCGGGCGAATCGCGCTGGCGCATTTCGTCAAACGAAGTGTCGCTGCATCGCAATACGGAAACGACGCTCCGCCAGGCGTACTCCATAGGCAGGGTTGGAACGCTCGAAGAACGATATAATATCATAACGAATATGAGGCAAGCCGGTACGTCGCTCAGTACACAGATGTGGTATGACCACACCGCGATACGCAACCTTACCGGCGCGATAGCGCAGAGCCTTTCGATAGAAGGGCGAGACGCGGGGGTTTCCGGCTTCGATTTTAATACGCGCACTTTTACTTTTACCAGCGAGATGGCAGGGCAGACCGTAGACGCGGACGCGCTTTATAATCAAGTGGTCGGCGCGCTGGATCGGGAGGAATACGGAAGTTCTATCGAGGTAAGCGTTATACATGTAGAACCTAAGGTGACGCGCGATCAGGTGGCTAGCCTATACGGCAAGGTGGCGGGATTCACAACTCAAACGACCAGCAGCGCGAACCGCAACGCGAATATATCGCTCGCAACCCAAGCGATAAACGGGTCGGTGCTGCAGCCGGGCGAAATTCTATCGTTTAACGAAAAGACCGGACAGCGCACGTACGCGAAAGGGTACCGCGAAGCGGGGGCGATACAGAACGGTCGGCTGATAGACGAGGTCGGTGGGGGAGTGTGCCAGGTATCCACTACGCTGTTCAACGCGATGGTGCGCGCTAATCTAACGATAGTAACCCGCAATCCGCACGCGTGGCCCGTGGACTATGTGCAGCGCGGCGAGGACGCGATGGTGAATTGGCCGGATAAAGATCTTAAGATGCAGAACAATACGGATAGCCCAATATATATTATAGGATCATATGCGAATCGCAGCCTGTCGTTTGAAATATACGGGCGCAATATAGATAACGGAATGGTGATCGATCTGGAATCCGTAACCACGAAGACTATCCCGCCGTCGGAGACCGTCTACACCCGCGACTCGACGCTGGCGCAGGGCACGGAGAAGGTTATACGCCAGGCGCGCACGGGATATCAGGTGACCACATATAAGGTGTTTTACCAGAACGGGAAGGAAGTATCGCGGGAGCAGTTCTATAAATCGGAATACAAGATGTATGGAAAACAGGTTAACTATAATAACTAATACTAAAGCATAACGAGCTGTGATTATGCTAAATCTCGTTTAGACGAGATTTAGCATCAGATTATCAGTTGGTTGCCTCTGCCGCCGCCGGTCTTCTGGCGGCAAAATCCCACGGCTCGTGAATTTTGGGAACGTCGTTTATCAGCCGCCTCGTGTACGGCGCGCTGGGGCGCAGGATTACGTCGTCCGCGCTGCCGCTCTCCACAATTTTTCCGTGCTCCATTATGTACACGGTATCTGAAATATAGTATGCAAGACCGATATCGTGCGTAACGAATATGATAGTCATGCCTATCTCGTCGCGAAGCCCCAGCAGCATATCGAGTATCGTCGCACGCGAGCACGCGTCTATCATCGACGTGGGTTCGTCGGCGAGCAGTATCTGCGGCTTTAGCAAGAATATGCGCGCGATCATCAAGCGCTGCATTTGTCCGCCCGACAATTCAAACGGATACTTATTCGTCAGTTCCGCAAACTTTAAATTGACGAAGCTGCACGCCTCCGTCATCATCTCGATCTTTTTTTCTCTGGGCAGCCGCCGCCCGCCGCGCATGTTGATACAGTCCAGCAGTACGGTGTCTATCTTGTTAAACATATTATAGGATGAGAATGGATCTTGGAATATCGCCTGGATTCCCTGCCAGTACGTACGTAGTTTTTTGCGGCTGGAAATATCGCGCCTTTCGCCCAGGAAATAAACCTCGCCTTCAGTTACGCTCGTCAAGCCGAGCAGCATTTTTACCAGCGTGGTTTTACCGCTGCCGGATTCTCCCACAATAGATATCAATTCGCCCTTGCGAAACTCGAAATCGACATGGTCGACTGCGGCGACTCTTCTATCGCCAAATCCGTAGATTTTCGTAACGCCCTTGCCGCTTAGGCACAGTGGTTTCGCTTGCTCAGTCACGGCCGTATACCTCCTTGAGCCTATCCATTTGATGGACGCAGCGATATCCGCGACCGTCTCCGACATTCGTAAACGCGACGTCGGAAACATAGCACTGCGCGTACGCGTATTTGCAGCGCTCGGCGAACCGGCAGCCGCTCGGCGGCTTCTTCAAATTGGGAGGAGTTCCCGGGATTGCCTCGAGCTTTTGCTCGCGAGTTCCGGCTTCCGGCACTATGATCGAGCGCATCAAGCCGCGCGAATAAGGGTGAATGGGGTCGAATACCGTCTGTTCCGCGCCGCCCTTCTCTACGAACTGTCCGGCGTACATCACGGCGATGTCGTCGGTTACGTTATATAGAAGAGGCAGCTCGTGAGTTATGAAAATCATTGATTTGATGAACCCGCCGCGCATCAGGTCGAATATCATCTTTATAACCATCTTCTGGCTCGTCACGTCCAACGCGCTGGACGGCTCGTCGGCTATGAGAACCTTCGGAGAAAGGATGGTGGATATGGCAATAACGGTGCGCTGCTTCATGCCGCCGGACAGCTCGACCGCGTGCTTATTCAGCACGTCGGCGGGCAGGTTTAATATTTCGAACCGCTCTCTTGCTAGATCATAAATATCTTTGCGGCTCATATTAGAATCGTGCGCCTGTATTACATCCTCGATAAAGCGGATTATCTTCTGCGTCGGATTGAGCGCGTTCATGGCCGCCTGCGGAATATATGCGATTTCCGTACCGAGCACGCTCTTTCGAACGTCGTCCGGCGCCATCCCGGTGATCGTTTTCCCGTCGATAATAATCGAGCCGGATATATAATGCAGCGGCGCGAAATAGTATCCCATCAAACTCAGCGCGAGCGTGGATTTTCCGCAGCCGCTTTCCCCAGCGATACCAAGGGACTTGCCTTCCTCCACCTGAAACGACACGCGGTCGACGGCGTATACGTCCTCCCTGAAACGCGTGATGTATTTTGTGGAAAGCTCTTTGACATCAAGCATAATCTTTGCCATATGTCAGCTCCTTAACTGCGGGTTGAACACCTGATCCAGCCCGGTATTCATCAGGTTTAGCGAAAACGATATTAACGCGATCATAACGATTACCGGGAAATACGCCCACCATGCGCCGTTTAAGTGCGCGGTATATTGCATGCCCCAGAACATCATCAAGCCAAGCGTAGGTACCTCCGTAGTCTTTGGCCCAAGACCCAGCATTGAGAGCTGCGCTTCCGAGAGAATGCCGGAGCAGATTTGAAGTATCAGCGCCATCACGACATATGAAGCTATGTATGGCAATATATCCGTTACAAGAATGCGAATAAGCGAATGTCCCGAGAGTTTCGATAGATTGACATGATCTCGATTTCGCAGCGACAGCACCTGCGCGCGCACGGATCGAGTAGTCCATACCCACGACGTAAAGCCGATCACCACCGCGACGGTCGTCGCGCCTCGCGATTCCTGACCTATAGAGTATGAAATCAATATCAACAGCACGAACCCCGGAATCACCGTGAACAGATTCGCGAAGAACATGATTATGTCGTCGACTATCCCGCCGACATATCCCGCGAACAACCCGAGCGCAAGCCCGACAAGCGTTGCGATACAACCCGCTAGCAGGCCTATCTTCAGCGACGTGGCCGTTGCGGCGAGCAGCTCCTTTAGAGTGTCGCGTCCAAAGTTGTCCGTGCCAAGCGGCAGTACGCGCACGTTCGCTATGTCCGATACGTTTACGTAATCCGTCTCGCTAACGGTCATTTTCTGCGCGGGCTCGCCGGTCGTTTCGTCGGGCTGAGTTATCGTCAGGCTCTCCATGTTATATAATCCGGCCAGTTTCGCGTCTACGCGCGCCGCGGCTTTTCTTGCGGCGGATGTCATTCCCTGCGGACGCACATTCTCATCGTAGCTGTTCCACCAAAGCTGCAGCAGATCGTCCGTGTATTCTATTTGAACTGATTCCTCCGGCAGTCCAAACGCGATCAGCCACGCGCGCATTGTTTCGCGATCCGCAGGAAGCAGTTTCTTGCCTATGCGGTTGGCTGCGGCGTCGTCCAGCCTTAGCGTATACACTTTGCTTGTATCAAGGCTATCATATATATTTACATAAGTTCCTGGCTTAAAGAACGTACCTTGCCCTATCATCTGTAAAGGGCTTCCGGGATTGAACAGCGGATATATAGTTATGACAAGCAGTATAAGCGTGATGATCGAAAACCCGATCACGAAGTTCGCCTGCCTGAATATCTGCCGAAATGTCGTTTTCATATTCGATCGTCACCTCACTCCGCCTGCGCGGCTTTTATGCGCGGATCGATTATTCCTACGATGATCTCAATCGCGAACGACGCGACGAGCACCATAATCGTTATGATAAGCGTTACCGCACTGATCAGCGGATAATCCTGCCCGGTGATCGCCTTGAGTACAGTCGAGCCAAGTCCCGGATACGAGAATATGGTTTCGGCGACCAACGCGCCGCCGATCATAGTGCCGATGGACAGCGCAAGCCCGGTCACCTGCGGAAGCATCGCGTTTCGAAACACATACCCGACTATCTTTCTATCCTTAACGCCAAGGAAGCGGCTGTACTTTACGTAATCTGCGTTTAATTCATATATCGACATTGAGCGCATCCCGATCGCCTGACCGCCTATCGATATTAATACGATAGAAAAGAATGGCAGCCAGTAGTGCTCAATTACAGACGCGATGAACTGTCCGGTTAGTGCGGGCACCATATCAAAGCTGTATCCGCCGGAAGTAGGCAATATTTTCCATGTAATGCCGAACAGCACCAGCAGCGTTACCGCCATGCCAAACGCGGGCAGTCCGCCGAGGAACAGACTTATAGGAACGAGGATTTTGTCAAAACCTTTTCGTATATACGCGGCGAGCGCGCCAAGCAGGTTCCCAATCAGCCAGCCGACGATGATAGCGGGCAACTGCAGGCCGATAGTCCATAGCGCGGCGGATTTTATTATATCCGACACTGGGCGCGGGTATTGCTGGAACGACACGCCCAGGTCGCCTTTAATCAAGTTGCGCAAGTACAGCAGGAATTGCTTCCACATCGGTTGATCCGTGCCAAACTTTTCCGCGAATTCGCGGTAGATTTTCTGTACGGCGGTTTGGTTGTTTATGCCTGCGGCAATCTTGCCGGTGATAGCCTGCACCGGATCGCCGGGCATCAGGCGCGGCAGCACGAAATTTAGTATGATAGCGAACACCAACGTGATAAAAAACCACATGAACTTTTTTGCGAAGTATCTACTGTATCCCTTCAATCCAATTCCTCCCAACGCGGTGCCATTAACGGACGATTAAACAATACGGGCACGCCCCCGAACGCCTCCGAATAAAACGGGGCTGCGCCCCGCACCGCCAGTCAAACGCCCGGGGTTCATGAAGAACCCCGGGGCGTTGAGATTACGCCGTGGCTTACGGATTGACCAGTTCCAGATGGTATAGACCGGCTATGCCGTAGCCGTCCGTCAGGTCGGTGGGGGGAATATTGTATCCGTCGCCCTGCTCGGGATAACCGGTCCATACGGATTCGTTAACCGTATAGAACAGCTGCGGGCGATACATGAGCGCGAACGACGGTACGTCGGTCAAATAGATTTCGACCGCTTCCGTGTAGAGCGCTTTAAGTTCGTCCGGATCGGTGACGGACGGGATCAGCTGAATGATTTCATCCGCGCGGGGATTTGAATACTGTCCCCAGTTGCCGGACCAGTTGCCAGTTCTGCCGATGAATTCGCTGGACATGCGCTGACGCACGCGCTGCCATGGATATGTAGGGCCAGCGCCGTCTCCGGCATACATGAAGATGTCGTATGAAGTTTGAGTGCCGTCCGTGAATACGTTTTGCACTTCGCTCCATTCGGGGAACAGCGTGGTGATTTCGATGCCAATGCCCTTGCCGGCAGCGGCGACGATTTCCATGCTCGCCATCCAGTCGGTCCAACCGTTCGGGCACACTGCGTTGAACGAGAGGTTCTTTCCGTCGATATCGCGAATGCCGTCGCCGTTGGTATCGACGATGCCAGCTTCGTCAAGCAGCTTGTTGGCGCCTTCGATATCGTTGCCGATCCACTGCAGATCTTTTACCGCCTCGTGGTCGTACATCGCCTGTTCGCCGTCTGTCGGGATCATCAGCGAGCGCGGGCTTTGAACGAACGTCGGGCTTTGATAAGTCATAGCGTTAGCGTTGATTTGGTCGTAATCCACAGCCAGGGCGATCGCCTTGCGAATCGCGACGTTGTTGGCGAGGATCGGATTGTTGAAGTTGTAGAAAGCGGATGGGGTGGATACGCAAATGCCATAGGGCGGTTCGTCGATGTATGTGGAGATAGGCAGATCCTGCTCTTCCCACAGCAGCTGAACGTCCGCGATGAACTGCTGGCATACGTCGACTTCGCCTGCGGCCAGCGCGACCTGTCCGGCGGGGTTATCGGGATAGATATTGTGCGCGAGGTATTTTGGAGCTGGCAGGCTTCCGAATATGGCTACGCCCCAATAATTGTCGTCGCGCGCGAGGATTACTTTCTGATCGTCCGCGTAGAAGCCGCCCGCGTACGGACCGGAGGCGATGAAATCTTCCGCCGTATCCAGCTTAAACGCGGCGGCGTCGTAGTTGTTTCTCTCCTCGAGCTTTTCGATGTAGCTCTGCGGCCAAATGTAGATTTGCAGCAGCTGATTGACTACTTCAAGAGGATTCTTCGCGGCGCCGGAATCATTCAGCGCGGCCTTGAACACCACGGTGTATTCGTCCAGCGCGGATACCTCGGCTATATACTCGGGGAAGTTTACGCCGTTTGCCGTCTGATATTTGATATGCGTGTCGTATGTATACGCTACGTCTGTCGCCTTTACGGGCGTGCCGTCCGAGAAATGGGCGGCGGGATTAATCTTTACCGTGATTTCGGTTTGGTCGTCGTTCCACTGATAGTCGCCGTCCGCCAGCAACGGTATAACCTTGCCGTCCAGCAGGTTATACATATACAGCGTTTCGTTTACGGGAATGCGACGGCTGGCCGCCTCCGCTATGGCCATCGCGTTGTTCGCGCTGTCCATAAAGATGCTCCATCCGACGACGGAGCCCCATTGCTGACCGGCGAAATACAGCGTTTCGTTGCGCGGCAGTTCCGACGGGATCGCCGCCGATTCAGCGACGGCAAAGCTCGCCGTTCCCAGCACGAGACACAGCGCCATCAGCGCGGCAAGCACGGCGGAAGAAAATTTTCTCTTCATTCGGTTTACCTCCCATATTGTTGTGATGCGAAGCGTCGATCCGTCATTGCCACATCGCGCGACTTGCGCCAAACGCGAATACCTTAAGGGAATTCCGCTTGTTGCTTCCAATTGATGCTTACAAGTTGCTGCTTCCAATCGAACACGCAAGCCGACTCGGCGTATTTATCCGCGATGGAATATAACGAAAACGGTTTCGCTCTACAATTATTATAGCACAGGTTTGTCTTAATTTCAATCGATTTGAAAATTTTGTGCTGTAACTTTGTGAATTTTGTTGATTATATAAAATGGATGAATCTGCGATTTAATATTATGCAGTTTCATTGAAAAAGATATTAGATTTAATTAAACTGTATTTATAATAATATTCAAAGAACGGATACTCGCGCCAGGATATGTCGCAGCGCCGGTCTAATATCGCTTACTGCTGCTTCCTTCCGGACCTGACAGGATTCACGCTTATACCCCGCACGACGCCAAGCGGTCATCGCATCCGCAGATTGATTGTAACGCATTTAAAGATAAAATGCAATAGCTTCACACAGCGTAAAATATTCAAATGACATAATAATATATAATAAGAATCATTATCAAAAACTACCGAGCCTCGGGTCATCGGCAACCCGAACCGCCGCTTTTCGCGGCGATTGCGTTTTTGAAATGATATATTAGCTGGCATCGTTTAGGATGGCGAATATTGCTGCGCTGATTTGTAAGCGACCGGCAATAGATTTTCCGTTATACGCTGCTATCCGCTTATCGCTTTATCCGAATCCGTTTTTTGTTCCGCCAGCCATTGATTATATGTGGTGCCGAAAAGCTGTATGGCGCTGAGCACCTTGGAAAATTCCTTGCCCAGTTCGGAAAGGCTATACTCTACCTTGGGCGGAATCTCCATATAAACATGCCGCTCGACAAGCCCCGCTTGTTCAAGGGAGCGCAGCTGCTTTGTCAGCGAGGCCTGCGTAACGCCGGACAGCCGCTTGCTCAGCTCGTTGAAGCGATATTTATGCTCATTTAAAAAATAGAGGATCATGATCCTCCACTTTCCGGCAAGCAATCTCTGCACAGTTACATATGGGCAAATACCATATAGCTTTGACAAATCGTCGCTAACGTTCATAATGTTATCCTCTCAAAAAATCATGTTGATTATATTCCAACATTGATGGGAATGTCAAGTAAAATAAAGTTCGATATAAATAAATTTTAAGTAAATCAAGTACAAAAAAGATATTGACATGCTGCGCCGTGCGCGATACAATATGGGTCGGTCAGTCGTGCGATGCGAGGAATCTGAATTGTATTAATCTCCTAAAAAATTTAGCTCTAGGTTTTCAAGAATAGCAAAGAAGCTATCGTAACTGCAGCAATGCCTCATGATTTTTTATCGGCGGATATCCGGATTCCTATGCATTCTTGATGGGGGTGTCGACGCGTGGTGCTAGCAAGAAATAAGGCGGGATTCTGGCAAAGGTTCAGCCAGGCTATTTCAAAACACTATGAACTATACCTTCTTTTTTTACCAGTCGCACTATGGTTCTTGATATTTTGTTATATTCCAATGGGTGGAATTGTCATTGCTTTCAAGAATTACAAAGTACTTAAAGGTTTATGGAACAGCCCGTGGGTAGGGTTCGCGAACTTTGAACGATTCCTGACATCGCCGGCATTCCGGGATACGCTCGGCAACACGATAATCATCAGCCTAATGAACCTCCTCTTTGTATTTCCCGCTCCGATTGTGTTTTCCATTCTATTAAACGAAGTCCAGCACGTCGGCCCCAAACGTGTAATTCAAACTATAAGCTATTTGCCACACTTTATCTCCTGGACAATTGCGGGCGGCCTATTCTATATGCTGCTTAGCCCCAGCCTCGGAGCGGTAAACGGGGTTATCAAATGGATGGGCGGCACGCCCGTAAACTTCATGGGCGAGAGCCGATACTTTCGCTGGATACTAGTCTTTTCCAGCATATGGAAAACGCTCGGCTGGAGCGCGATTATATATTTGGCCGCAGTGGCGGGGGTGGACGAGGAGCTGTACGACGCCGCCAAAATGGACGGCGCGGGACGCTTCCGCAGAATTTGGAACGTAACGCTTCCCTCCATTACCAACGTGATAGTGATAATGCTGATTCTCCAAGTCGGCAGCATCCTAAACGTTAACTTTGAACAAGTATTTGTACTTATAAACAGCGCGCTGTACGATGTGGGCGAGACAATCGAGTATTATATTTATCGGGTCGGGTTGTTTTCGACTAATAACTATTCGCTAGGCGCCACCGTCGGGCTGTTCAAATCCGTGGTTGGACTTGTGCTTATATTGATAACCAACAAGCTCTCGAAGCGCATCTCAGAAGACGGGGGTATCTGGTGATGAAAAAGAGAAAGCCGTTCTCTCTCGCGGATGCATCGTTTAACACCGTCAATTTTTTGATTATGACAGTGGTCGTATTCATAACGCTGTATCCGTTCTGGTACGTATTGGTGGCTTCTTTCTCATCCATGAACCATTTGTATACAAGCCAGCTGCTTTTGTGGCCCGACGGCTTGAATTTGACCTCGTATCGGTTTGTGCTGTCCAACGATCGAGTGCCGCGCGCGTTTCTCAATTCCGCGTTCATCGTGGTGGTTGGCACGGCAATCAGCATGCTTTTGACGACGCTGGGCGCGTATGTGCTGTCGAAACCATACCTTCCGGGACGCAATGCGTTTACCGGGTTCATTGTTCTGACGATGCTGTTCAGCGGCGGCTTGATTCCGTTTTATATGACGGTGCAATTCCTCGGCCTCATCGATACTATTTGGGCGCTGATCATTCCGTCTGCAATCAGTTCATATAACATGATCATTATGAGAAACTTTTTGCAGGGCATACCAAGCGCGCTGGAGGAATCCGCGCACATCGACGGGGCTACCCACTTGCAGGTGCTGCTGCGCATATACCTGCCGCTGTCCGCGCCGGTGCTGGCGACGATCACGCTGTTCTATGCGGTCAGCTATTGGAACTCGTTTTTCTACGCGATTATATTTTTGAATAGGCAGGAGCTTCAGCCGATCCAGGTGCTGCTGAGGGAGGTGTTGCAGCAGTCGCGCGTGGACATGCTCGTTAGTGAGGATTACAGGCTCAACTCACCTACGGAGACAGTGAAAATGGCGCTTGTGATAGTTACAATCGTGCCGATTATCGTAATCTATCCATTCCTTCAGAAATACTTCGTGAAGGGCGTTTTGATTGGTTCCCTTAAGGGATAATATAAGGAGGAAAGACAATGGAAAAAAAATGGACGCGAACATTCTTGGGCATGCTGCTGGCGTTAACGCTTGTTTCGCCGTGTGCCGCGCTGCCCGCAGCCGCCGCCGACGCGGGAGAAGCCGTGCCGGTTACGATGTTTTACGTATCCCCGCACTCTGAGAATGTAGACGGCGACGTGATCAAGGCGTACATCAAGGAAAACTTTGGCATCGATCTGATAGTGACACACTCCTATGACAGCTGGCAGCAAAAATATTCGCTCATGCTGTCATCCGGAACCATTCCGGATCTGAGCATTATGCCTATAGCCAACTATATGGAATATGCGGAAGAGGGCGCGTTCTATGATATAACCGATGTCGTCGGCGACTATCCGGGGATATTGGAATATGTCGGCGACTACTGGCCGCGCTTGACTTACGGCGGCAGGGTATATGGACTGCCGAACCTGAACGTGCCTGGCAAGTACAACTTTGTTTACCGAAAGGACTGGCTGGACAAACTGGGTATGTCCGCGCCTACGACGCAGGACGAGCTGGTGGAAATGCTCCGCGCGTTCACAGAGGACGATCCGGACGGCAATGGCGTGAAAGATACGTACGGATACGCGGCCTATAATACCGGCAGTTCCATAGGCGGCATGGAAATGATCTACGGCATGTTCGGCGGCGCGCCGAATTTCTATACAGATAACGACGGCGTCGTCGACATAGGCAACATCAGCGAAGGCTACAAGAATGCGCTGATGTTTGTGAAAGAACTTGTGGACAAGGGATATTATGATCCCGAATCGTTTACACAGAAGTCGGATCAATATTGGCAGAAATTCCTGCGCGGACAGTTTGGCGCCTTCACCGGATGGTGGGGAGACTACGCGTTCCCATACCTTGCGTATGATATGACGGAAACACAGCCGGACGCCGAGCTTGCGCTGGGCGATCCGATAATCGGCAAGGATGGACATCAAGGCATGATCGCTTATGATCCGCTGGCGGTAGTCTGCGCAATCGGCGTGAACACCAAGGCGCTGGATGCTATCATGCCGTTCATCGAGTGGGCTATGAGCGACGAAGGTTACCGTACGCTGAAGTATGGCACGAAAGGTTTGTACTACGATACGGACGAGGAAGGCAACCTGACGTACTATTGGCAGTTTAACGATAACAAGCGCATGGACGGCGTGGCCGTAGAAAACGTCACGGAGATCTACAGCATATTCCAGCGGCTGGATATCTATAAGGAACAGCTTGGCGGCGGCGTGAAATCGCTGGATATGTCGCTGGAGGCGTTCATAAAGTCGTCTCAGAATCCGTTGCTGGACAACTCGTTTATGGGCATCACGACTGATCTGTACACTGAAATGATGCCGGATATCTCGAAATATGTTGACGAGATGCGCATGAAGTTCATCACGGGCAGCGAATCGTTTGATAACTGGGACTCATACATAAGAGAATATAAGCGCCTTGGCGGCATAGAGGTCGCCGAATCGCTGCTGGAAAAATACAACGAGATGTATGATAAGGATTCCGTATTGAAAGAGTATTGAACCCAGGAACGGAACGAGGCGCGTTGCCCTTGGTGGAACGCGCCTTTTCTCAGGATTTTTTAAGATTTAATATAATGAGTGGGGGAATGCACGGTGAAAATCGCAGTGATCGGCGCGACGGGGAAAGCGGGATCGCTAATCGCGAAGGAAGCGCGTACCCGCAGTCACGAAGTGACAGCGATCATCCGTCCCGGCAGCGCCGGAAGATTGGAATATCCGTATCATGTATTGGAGCGCGATCTGTTCGACATTACGCCGGAAGATCTCGCGGGATTTGATGTAGTACTGAACGCGTTCGGCACGTCGTTCAGTGAACCCGGCCTGGAGCAGCAGCATCTGACATCCGTGGAACATATGATTAATGTGTTCGAGCATATTCCGAACGTGCGCCTGATCACGATCGGCGGCGCGGGCAGCCTGTACAAAGACAAGTCGGAAACGCGCCGCGTACTTGACGACATACCGGAGGCGTTCCGCGCGGTTCCCGCGTTCGCCGCGCGTGGGTATGAGCTGATCAAAAGCAGCGGAATAAACTGGACATATATGAGCCCGCCTGAGAACTTCGATGCCGGCGGCGTGCGGACGGGTAAATACCTGGTGGGTACGGACTACGTGCTTCCAAACTCCTATGGGGAGAGTTACGGTTCGTACGCGGACTTCGCGGTTGCTATGGTAGATGAGGCGGAGCAGGGAAATCATATCCGTAAGCGGTTTACAATCGTATCGGATTCGCCGTTTTTCACCGGCAGCAAGCAGCTTTTCAATTTGTCCGTTTATCCGTTCTTCCGGCGGTACGGTTATATGGGCGTGTTCCCGCAGCCTATGACGGACAACACGTATGGCAACACGATGCTGCACCTTGGCAGCCGCCACGGTTCCTGCATATTAACGGATACAGGAAACAAGCTCATCGACTTTGCCCCGACGTACAATGGACAGAAAGTCCCTTGCTCCATCAAGACAAAGGCGACGGAATTAACGGTGCTTACGCGCTTTGGCAACCTTTCGCTGTGCTTCGCGGAGCCGGAGCTGCTGATAATCAAGGGCGATAAAGGCATGGGCATGCGCTTTGATAAAGACATGAAGATCGACGTGTGCAAGCCGCGCGACAAAGGCGCGTGGGAGCTGATATTCCGCCGCGTTTGCAGCACAGTATTCATGCCGCTCAAAGGCGAGATGAAGGTGTACGCCCCATGGGATGCGGAAAGGCTAACTAGCCCTGTCGTGCAGATCGACGTGCTGCCAGAGGCGGACGGCGGGTTCGAGCTGGCTATTGAAGATTTTACGCATGCCGGATGGGTGCGGGATTCCTATCCGACATATGAGGAAGGATTGCAATCCGCCGAGGAGGATTGGCGGAGTTTCTTGGAGACGATTCCGCATTTTGATTCGCAGTATGAGGAGAAGCGCGAGTCATTCGCATACGGTTTGTGGTCGCTGCTAGTGGGAGCGAGCGGCAAGATCAAGAGGCCGCTTATGTTCATGTTCCCCACTATGCGCGCGTCCACATGGCAGATGTGTCAAAATGCCGTCGCGCTGGGGCAGATCGATTTGACGATCCCGATTGAATTACTGCTCAATACGTTGGATGAGGTTAGCCCGGTCGGTCAAATGTGCGATAACTATGACGATATGTGGGGCAGCCAGCCGTTCGTGAAACCTCCGCTGCATGGCTGGGCTTTGAAAATGCTAATGAAGAAGCACGACCTGGCTAAGGAGATTCCCGCCGACAAGTTGGAGACTATGTACGACGGCTTTGGCCGCGCGGCTGATTGGTATATGAAATACCGGGACGACGATCACGATGGACTGCCCCAATACGAGCACGGCAACGAGAGCGGCACGGACGACGGATCGATATTCAAAGATCATCTGATCGTAGAATCTCCGGATCTGTGCGCGTTTCTCGCGCTCTTGTTCGAGGCGCTCGGCGATATCGCGCGGATGCTCGGCAAACAGGCGTCGGAAGCGGACGGCTGGTATGAGCGTTCCAATGTAATTATACAAAAGATGATAGACGCGTTCTGGGACGGAAAGAGGTTTATCGCGCTGTCCAGCGGCAGCCACGAGGTTATCGCTACGGATTCGTATCTGTACTATTTGCCGATAATACTGGGCAAGCGCCTGCCGCAGGAGATCATCGATAAACTGGCGGACGATCTGAGCCGTGAGGGCGAGCTGCTAACCCCGTACGGACTGGCGAGCGAGAAGCTCTCATCCAGCACGGATATAAAATTCGGCGGCAAGCTGGCGCTCGGGCAGATAATGCCGCCCACGAACATACTGATCGTGTACGGGCTATTGGACGCGGGAAAAACGGAATTGGCGAAGCTCATTGCAAATCGCTACTGCAAAAACCAGAAGGAAGTTGGCCCCGCTATGCTGGTCAATCCGTTTCGTGGAATGGGCGGCTTCCAGGGCGGAAGCTGGGCGCCCTGCGCGTATATACTGCTTGCGTCGACATTGAAAGAGCTTGGGCAGTAAAGGCTGCAATAATCAATTTGGAGGCGGGGACTTTGTCCCCGCCTCCCTTGAAAATTGGGCTGTCCCCATACCTGCGGTGAACTTAGAGTTAATGTAAAATGGACAGACTTTCAGAAACGGTTTATCGTATCTATGCATATAGTGATATCGGTTGCAGTTCCCATTATATAACAAAATAAGGGAGGTTAATCCGATGTCGCAAACTGCGGGTAAAATTCCAGCCCAACCAGGGGTCAGAGACTATACTGCAAATGTCTCTAACTTCGGTGAGCTTCAGAATGCGATAGGGCAGGCGCTTCAGGACGGCGATGCACACATATACATAAATAATGATATCGATATAGTTGGCACAATAAATATAACAGGCACTTCGGGTACGGAGGTCATTAGGTTGATTGGCAGTCCGGATAATATGCCTGTTTTAAAACGCACATCGAGTTTCATCAACTATTTCTTCAGTGTGGAAAACGTGATACTTCGTGTTGAAAATATTATTCTGGATGGAAACCTTGAAGAAATTAACAAGTCGGTAAACTGCAAAAGTTTGATTTGTCCGCGAGATAAAACTAAACTATATCTTGGAGGAAATACAATATTAAAAAATAATTACAGCGGCGCCTATTGGCTGGGTGGAGGAGCCATTTGCACTGAAGGCGACATCACTGAAGGCGTAGAAATAACGATGAGTGACAGTGCACGAATTACTGGAAATGAGACTGATGGGTATGGGGGTGGGATAAATATAGGTGTCAATGGTGTGGTTGTAGGTGTGTCAAAAATAATCATGACTAATAACAGCAGCATAGATGGTAATACTGCACAAAGAAATGGGGGGGGGGTATATGCAACACATACAAACATTGAAATGTTTGACCATTCAATAATCAAAGGAAACAACTCAGTGAGGGAGGGCGGTGGAGGACTATTCGCTGTTCGTTCACCGCATATAACAATCAGCCAAAATAGCAGAATTGTACTTAACGAAGCAGCGGAACACGGCGGCGGAATTGTAACGAACAACGTGTACGGCAGCGAAGCTAGTATGATGACATTGAAAGATGATGCGTCAATTGAGAATAATACCACGCGGACGAGGGATGGCGGTGGAATTTATTTGCAGGATGAAATAATATTTACAATGGCGGATCAGTCCAAGTTATGTGGGAATAAATCTTATGGGAATGGTGGCGGATTGTTTGCCGCACACCCTAACTCTTCAGATGGTGCCACGATTATCATAAACGGAGAAACGCAAATCTGCGACAACGAAACCCTTTATGGCAATGGTGGTGGTTTATATTTGAACACGAAAAATACGACTATTTCTGGAACGGCAAGTTTTAAAAGCAACAAAGCGCCAAATGCAAACGGCGGGGCGATAGGTTTAGAAACTCGGAATGAGCTGCATGTCGGCCCGGGGGTTACATTCTCTGAAAACAAAGCGGCCGTGGCCTATGATTTTAACGAAGCTGACAGAGAATCTTATGAAGAAAATATAGAAGCGACAGTATTTTCCTACGGCTTTAAGGAAGGATATAATAATTACGATATACAATATAGCAGTTCACAAACATTACAGCCACACAATATAACTTACACTGACGGCGAGGGTGAAGAAGTAGTCTACCCTCTATTTGACGGTCAAACATTAAAGGATATCCCGCCTCCGGCGCGCGAGAACGCCCAGTTCCGGGGCTGGTACGCGGACGAAGCACATAACAACAAATTGGATGAGTATGCACCAATAGCGCAGGACATGACCGTATACCCGCTGCTTGAATGCAACGCCGGATATACGCAGGTAGTAGCCGACGGCAAAATTACCTGCGAAAAGGTGCTGCCGCAGTGGCGGCATAAGCTTTCGCATATCGACGGCGACGGCGTATGCCCGGCAAACGCGGCCATGCATTATTATCGAGCGGGAACATTGGTAAAGGAAAAACCCGACGTCTGCGATTTATTTATGCTGTCGTTGGTTCTGGAATAATTATAAGTTATCTACATATTTAATAATGGGCTGTGGTTCGCGGCTTGCGTTTGCGAGTTCATTCATAATAAAGGAATGGGCAGCATCGGGCGCGTATCTGTTTTGGTTGGGGGCGAAGATTCGTATAAATAAAGCGCCTACAACTTTACGAAGCGCTTGTTTTGCGGCTATGCTCGAACCCGCTTGGTGCAGGTATCTGTCCCCGCCGCCTCTGGAATGGTTATTAAAGACGCGCGTTTTCACCCGGAACGTGCGTCTTGTGTTTTTTTCAAGTGCGAGGTGCGAAGCTTTTGTCCCGAAGAAGTGTGAATATCGATTGCAGGGTCAAAAATCGCGTCAACAATACCACACATCGGCGCCTGCTGCTACTACTAACATCTTAAGAAAATTTTTGTTAGGCTATTGCTTTCATCGCCACATGATTATATAATACTTGTGAAAGAACGGTATAGCAATGATGATTGCAGCCGAATCAAACGAAGGGATGGATTCTGTTGGAAAATAAAAAGAAGAAGCTCGACCCCGAACTTGTGGATCGCATTGCGCAGAATATTTTTGGAGTGTTGCCGCTGCTGCGCAAACGTTTGCTTCATATGGATGCGATTCAGGCTGAACATGGCATACCGTTGTCCCACGTGCAAGTGTTAAGTATGCTCGATGAAACTGGTTCGATGTCCGTATCAGAAATATCGCGCCGCCTGGGAATTGCGAAACCGAACATTACGCCGCTGGTCGATCGCTTGATCGAAGTAGGCTTGGTAGATCGTCAGCGGGATACGGTGGATCGAAGGGTCGTGAACGTAGTAATTCAGCCGGAAGGCCAGCAGAAGTTAGCCGCCATCCACGGCACTATCGTAGAGCAGGTAAACGAATGGAGCCAAAATGTATCAACCGAAGACTTTACTCAGCTTTCCGATTCGCTTGCGACAATAACGCGTATCCTCAACGCTACGAATTCCTGAACGTATACGGTACGCCGCACAATAAATAATCGCGCGCATTATATAATTATGCGCGCGATTATATTTTATATTATAATCATAAATTGACGCCATATACACAGCGCATATTACAGTTTATGCCAAATGCTGATTCGATTGGAACAAACGCGCGCGGGTATACGTTTTCTATATGGGTTATTCTACATTGAAGCTTACATTAATGAAGCCTGCGCTGAGCGGAAATAAATTCGCTCCCTGGCTATGTTATAATTCATCGCAATATTGACTGGATGGTGAAATCTGAGATGGATAACTTTCTGACGACCGCGCTGTCTTTGTTTCCCGATATTCTGGTTTACGGTAGTATGGCGGTTATATTGCTGTGCGCGATAATAAAATGTTTCATACCGGTGCTGCGTAACGCCGGCGCGCTGCGCCACGCAAGCCAGCTTCTAGCGGATGGAAGCCGGATGAAACTTACGCGTCCGGTTTGGAGCGACGTGACGTTTCTCGGAAAAGCGCTGCAGCGCGAGTGGCGCAACTATCTGCAGAATGCGGAATCGCTGGACGCGCATGGGCAGCCGTGCGACGTTGAGGAATATATAAATGACGAGACTGTGATTGACGAACCCGGTAACGCGCAGTTTGCGGATATCGTTCCAGGACTCTGCACGTCGCTTGGCATATTGGGCACGTTCATAGGCTTGACGGCGGGCTTGTCGAATATAAGTTTTAGCGAGATGGATCTTACCATCAATCAAATGATATCGGGGCTTGGCTCCGCGTTTCAAACATCCATAGTGGGATTGGTATGCTCGCTTATATTTAATACGTCAAACAGGATTGTTGTAGGGCACGCACGAAAGTCGCTGCTGGGATTTGTGGAAAAATTCTATCGCTATGGCGCGCCGCGACCGATAGATACGGCAAATCAGCTTGTAACACTTCAGCAGGAGCAGGTCGCGAATATGCGCCAGTTTGGAGAAGAGCTTGGAGGCAGCCTTTCGATTCAAATCGAAAAAGCCGTACTGCGCGCGCTTCAGCCTGTTGCGCAGTCGATGGATAGGTTCCTTGAAGGGACGACGCGCCAGCAGGTAGAGGGAGTGCGCCATATCGTAAATCAATTTGTTATGACTATGGATCAAGTGTTGGAAGGGCAGCTGCATAATCTTGGAGAAACGCTGGAGCAAACCGTTCGTCAGCAGCAGATGCTGCGCGACGACATGCGGCAAGCGGCGTCAATCATAGGCGCGCAGACGAACGACTCCGAGGCGATGCAGCGCGTCGCGCGTCAGGTGCTTACCCATTTCGACGCGTATGTAAGCGCGCTGAGCGAGCGCGGCCAGGAGATAGACGAGAAGAACGTCGTCGCAACGGAACTGCTCACTCGATTGCATAACGCGTCTTCAGAGCAGGCGGATTATCTCGCGCAGCTTCGAGAACATCAGGAGGCGCTCGAAAAATATCTTATGGATTATAACATTTGGATGCGCGGTTTTTCTGAAACACTCGGAGGATATTCGCAGGCGCAGCGCGAATCGCTTTCCGCTGCGGCCACAGACCTGAGGGACGGCGCGGAGATGCTTCAGGGATCATACCAATCGTTTGTCGAAAACATTCAGGACGGACTGTCCGGCGCGCTCGGACTGTTCGACGAATCAATACAAAAACAAACCACGCGTATCACGATGTCTATGGATGCGCTGATGCGTAGCGCGCCGTATGGACGCGGCGTATCCTCGCAGGAGGATAACCAAATGCGCGAGGATATGCGTTCGCTGACCCACGCGATACAAACGCTTAACATTCAGCTTGCGCAGATGCGGCAGGAGCGCAAGGAGGTAGTATGATTGAAACCAGACGGAAGCGTCGCACGCGGGTTCGACGTGAAAACGCCAGCTATTGGATGAGCTATTCCGACGTTATGGCGGCGCTGCTGCTTATGCTTGTGCTTCTATTGTTTTTCTATGTAAATAAATATTTATCGCTTCAGACTAAACGTGAAATGGAATTGGCGTCAAAAGAATCGCAGCTGCGCCAGCAGGAGGAGTTGCTGACGCAAACTGAAGCGCTGCTCGCTCAGAAAGCGGACGAACTTGCAAACGCAAATTCCCAGCTGAACAGCCAGCAGCTTGAATTGGATGATAAAAATCTGAAACTTGAGGAGTCGCTTTCGCTGCTCGCGCAGCAGCAATTAGATTATGAAACCCAAAAAGCGTTGCTTGCGCTGGCTATTCAGGAGGCCGACGCGACGCGCCAGGAATTGGAAACGAAGGAAGTGCAGCTTGCCGAAACCGCGCAGAGGCTTACCGATCAGGATAAGGAATTAATACTGCAGCGATTAGACGTAGATCGGCTTAGGCAGATGCTTGAATCTCAAACGCAGGAGCTTGGAAGGCAGCAGGCGATGATCGACGAAATGGTTGGCGTACGCGCCGCGATTATCGCGAAGCTGCGCGATTCGCTCGCCGCCGCAAATATAAACGTGAAGGTGGATGAGAAAACCGGCGCGATAACTTTGGACAGCGCTGTGTTTTTTGATTATGGATCGGCGACGATTAAATCGAGCGGGAAGACTCTCCTTAACGCGTTCATACCGGTATATGTGCGCACGCTTTTATCCGGAGATAACAGCGAATATGTTTCAGAGCTGATCGTAGAGGGGCATACGGACTCAAAGGGATCATATGACTACAACCTAAACCTATCCCAGCAGCGAGCGTATAACGTGGTAAGCTATTGCCTCAGCGATCAATTTTATGGATTGAGCAGCGAGGAGAAGAACGTTCTTCGAGAGCGCGTAACCGCGAACGGGCGCGCGTTCAGCGAACCCATATATAATGCGGACGGCAGCGAGAACTCAGACGCATCCCGCCGAGTTGAGTTTAAGTTTAGGCTTAAGGACGACGAAATGATAAACAGTATGAGCGCGATACTAAACGCGGTTAGCGCCGCGACGCCTATTCCTGAAACGCTTTCAACGCCCGCGCCGGACGAAGAGCTGGACGGATATTAATTAATATTACTGCATAACGGCGGAGATGAAAAATTGATATGTATTGAATATGTTGCATAATAATATTAAATATAATATATCATGATCGTGCTCTCCGCCGTACAGATACGCGGCGGTTACGCCTCGCCGCTCTCTTCCGATTCGTCGCATGGCATATGCTCGCCTCTTGCGCGGCGCCGATATTGCGCGGGTGTCAATCCGGTTTGCTGCTTGAAGCGGCGTATGAAACCGGATGGTTCGTAATATCCGGCGAGCGCGCATATTTCCTTAATTGAATAGTCGGTTGCCTTGAGCAGCTCCTGTGCCTTCTCTATACGCAGATTGAGCAGGTAGTCCGACGGCGTGCTGCCCATCCACGTTTTAAACGTTAAGGACAAGCGCGCCGGCGTGATATCGTATAATTCCGCGAGAGCGCTCATGTTCAGGTTTGGATCGGCATACCGCTCCTGCATTGCGGCGACTATTTCCGATATATACGGCGGTGCCTGTTCAAGAGCGGGTTTCTTGCGGCTGAGAATTGTCGCGCAAATCTTTCTCAATATCTTGTCGAGGTCCGCGATGGACTGACATCTTGTAAGCGTAAATATATCTGAATATTCAAGGGCGTCGATTGTATCGTCGTTCCGCGTAATATGTTCGGACAGCAGCGCTCCGATTATTTGGTTATATATCATTCGAAACGCGAACAGCGACATCTCGGAGCTTCCCAGATAGCGTATCAGGTCGTCCATGCAATCGCTCAATCCCTGAGCGTCTCCATATCGCAGAGCTTGCCGGAAGCCGTTGACATATGTGTGCGCTATTGGTCGGATACCTTGATCCGCCGTGGTAACGTCACGAAAGCGCAGCACGCGCTCGGCGCCCATTACGAACCGCAGGTCATACGCCGCGCACACCTCAAGGTACGCGCCCGCAGCCTTCTGAAAATCTTCTGATATACCGCTTAGCGCCATAGTGACAGGCGCGCATTCCTGCGACTCCAGAAACGCCTTTGCGCGTTCCGCCCATCGTTCGATCGACTGACCGTCCTGCGCGAACAACGCGCAAAGAACTTGCGATTGCTGCTCGACGCCGTATCCGCTGACAGCGTCGCCGCCCGCGCTAAGCAGTTTATCCATATTCAGCCCGACGGCGGGATTCGCCTGCGCTATCAGAGACAGCGCGAACACGCCGCGATCAGCATCTATGCCAACCCGCCGCGCGGCCAGAACGGCGTCCGCGCGCGTGGCATACCGACCCTTTACAAAGCGCAGTACGAAGTCCGATTTTCGCGCCGCCTGACTTGCGTCCAAATGGTCGCTCAATACGGCGTTTTGGCCTACCAGATGCGCAATCCCGCTCCGTATCACCTGGAAATCGTCCGCTTGCGACGGCGCGGCGAACATGCCTCTAAGCTCGCGTATAGGGCGTACCTGGCGTTGAGCGAGATAATAAATCAGCGCAAGGCAAGGCAAGCTTAGCGCGAACAGGAAAAGCGTAATGCCGATTTGCGCGCGCAGAGTATTTTGGCGCAGCGTTTCTTCGGGAATCAACGCCGCGTAACGCATGCCGTCGTTGGGGCCGGATTGAGCGACGAGCAGATAGCTGCGTCCATCCTCCGCTTTAATTGAAACAAACCGCGAGTTCGCGCTGGCGCTAAGCGCATCCAGAACAAGCTTTTCAGGAACGGACAGGCTTTTTTGGCTGGATGCCAGTATGCTGTCGCCATATAGGATATATGTATTGCGGGGTTCGAGCACTTCATCCGCGAATATCTGCTGAAAGAAGCTTTCCTTAACCAAAAACAGTAGGGTTCCCGTGTTTTTTGTCGCGCCGACTCCAAGCGGTATAAAGGCCGCCACCACACGCTCGTGGCGGCCTTCCAGAAGCGCGCTTTGCGCTACGCGGCTGGGCAGTATGGTCGTGCGCGATGGAGCGCGCAGCATAGCGCGCAGTTCGTCCGGAGATATGCCGTCCAGGCGCATTAGCTCGTTCACGAATAAATCGAGCGACATTGATGTGCTGACGGAATAGAGGAAATCATCCTCGTGAAATATTATGAATAGCTGGCTGACGAACGGGCTTGTATATGCGTAGGGAGCGAGCTGCATTTTTAGATAGAACGCTTCCATCGGCGTTTTCAGAAAGCGAAACGGCCTAATATAAGGCGCGAGGCTGATTTGGTTGGAGATGCTGTACAGCGAGGAGAATATATTTTCGTTTTGCATCCTGATTTGATTCAACCGATTAATATTGCTGTCTATTGTGTTTTCGCGTATTGTCTGCGCGTACGTTTGGTTCATATATATCGCGACCGCGCAGAACAAAAGCGCAAGCACCGCCGCGTATGAAACCATATACCTGAACAGCGTGGAGGAAACCAGCGTTCGAATTCTATGCCGCATGCGTCATTCCTCCTTGTGGGCAATATAATATCAATTAATATATTTATTATTAAATTATAAATATTCATATGATAATCTATAAACGGCGAATCGCCGCGGCGTGTATACGCTGCGGCGATTCGCGCCTACCGTTTATGATATCATGATCAGGGATTGTTGGCAAGATACTCGTCGTATGATTTTTGCCATAATTCGACATAGCGGCCAACGCCGATGTTTTCCGCGCGGGTCTTGAACGCCTGCCAGGAATCGTCAGTTACGCCGTTGAGTATGAAGGCGGTGATCGACTCTTTCATGAACGTTTCAATTTCGGTGTACAGCAGCTGCAGTTCCTGAGCTTCCTGATTGTTTGGCTTGGAAAGCTGATACAGGTAGTAGAACGAACGCGGTTCCAACACGCCCGCTTCCGCGTACTCTTTGCTGTAATTATAGCGTTCTACGCGGTGAGGAGGCATTTCATAAATGCCAAAGTAGTAATCGCCAGGCGCGAAGAACTGGCCGTGGGTAACCGGAACGATCTGGTACAAGCCGTTGTTCTCGGGGATCGAGACGATCTCATACTTGCCGCTGTCGTTGATCTTGATCGTCGGCTCAATTGGTCCGCCGGGCTGCAAAGGTCCGTTTACGCTGACCATCATCGTTTCGGTTTCCATTTGCGCGTCCAGCCAGCGAAGCGTTTCCGCAACGTGTTCGTTTGCTATGGTGAGCGCGGCGCCCATCGCGGGCAGTTCGAGAATCTCAGGAACCTGCGGTTCGTAACCTTCGGCCTTCGGTGGGAGAATCGATACGAACTGTTCCGCTATTTCCGGCTGAAGCGCGGTATTCAGCAGGCGCAGATATGTTGTGTATCCATTCACGTCGCTGTTCATTTTGGTTCCCCATACGTTTGAATCCTGGGTGATCACCTCGGGATCCATCAGCCCTTCCGAATAGAGCAGGTTCAGCCATTCGACCGCATCGCGGAAGCCTGGCGCGTCGCCGATAAAATATACTTTATCCTGCGCGTCTATCGCGGCGTATACGAATCTGTTAAGCGGCACTCCGAAAAGCGCGAAGTGAGTGTATACGCCCTGCGTCTGGTGGATAAGATCGGCGGCGTTCATCGGAACTTCGTCCGCGATGCCGTTGCCGTTCGGGTCCTGCGTTTTGAACGCGCGCAGAACTTCTGTCAGCTCGTCAACCGTGGTGGGAATTTCCAGGCCGAGCTTGTCCAGCCAGGTTTTATTGATGAAGAAGTTTCCGTCATGATTTACATTCTGCGCGGTCAGGTTGCCGATAAAATACGTATGCCCGTCCGACGCCGGAATCGAGGCGTTCGCATTGTTCAGCTGCAGCCGCTCAGAATATATAGGCATATTTTCCGCGATATAATCCTCTATCGGAAGGAGGATGCCTTGGTTAACGCCGTATTCCTCAATATCTACGCGACCGTTGGCGCCGCCGATGATAAGATCGGGATAATCGCCGGACGCGAACATCAGGTTCGTTTTGGTTTGCCAGTCGCCGTCCTTTATGGGTTCGAATTCGATGTGGATGTTTGTCTTCTTTTCAAGCTCCTGATAGAACCAGAGATTATCGAAATCTACCTGCTGGTTTTCCAATTGGTACTGCACCGCGTGCAGCGTGATCGTTTCCTCTGAGATAGGGTATTCGCCGCTGGATTCCGCCAACGCCATTGGCGCGAGCAGCATCGACAGCGCGAGCAGCAGAGCGAGGGGAGTGGAGATTCGGCGCTTCATAATAGTTGCGCTCCTTTCTTATTGTCCGACGAGTCCGATGGTTCCGGATAACTTGTCCGCTTTTCCGGCGCGCCCGAAATATACTTCACAAAAGCCCGCAGGCTTCAGGAATTCGGTTGTATCGCGTTCCGCGCGGGGGTGAGGTTATTTTTTACCGTTATCGCTATAAAATAATTATAATCATATAACGCGGCACATGCGTTTTATCCCTTGAGGGAGCCTATCATAACGCCTTTAACGAAATACTTTTGCATCAAAACGTACAGAAGAACCGCAGGGCCGGTAGAGACGACTATGCAGCAATACTTCGCCACCGCCGCTTTGCGAATAGCTTCAGTCATGCCCTTTGTATCGTTTGCGTACGCGCTGAAGAACGCGTCGCTGGATGTGCTGGTGGTGAGCTGCGCCAGTACTTCGCGCAAAATTGTTTGAAGCGGCAGCTTCGAACGGTCGCGTATGTATACAAGCGCGGTGAAATAATCGTTCCAGCGCGCCACACCATAATAGACGCATAAAACCGCTATAATCGTGCCTGACAGCGGCAGCACCATCCTAAAGAAATAAGTGAAATGGTTAGCGCCGTCGATAACGGCCGCCTCATAAAGGTCGAGCGGCAGCGTGGTCTGTATATAAGTGCGCGCGACCATAAGGTTCCATACAGATACGCAATTTATAATAATCATGATAGCGCGCGTATTATATAATCCCAAATCGCGCAGCGTGATAAACGTGGGGATTAATCCGCCGGTGAAGAACATCGTAAACACGATCATGAAGTTAATGAGACCCTTGCCTATAAATCTATGCGTCAGCGCATACGCGGCCATCAGCGATACCGCCACGCTAAGCGCGGATCCGGCGAGCGTATATAAAATGGCGTTTCCGTAAGAGTTCCATAGATCCCTATGCTGCATTACGGCTTCGTATCCGATAAGCGAAAAATCCACCGGCCAGAAAAGCACCTTGCCCAGCGTAACCGCGTCCGGATCGGATACCGAAGCGATCAGCACAAGGTATAAAGGATATAGCACGAGCCCAAGCACGACTATCCAGAATACCAGGTTAAACCGGTCGAACCACACATCCATACGAGTCTTGCGAATGGGCTTTATGGGCGCTATATGAGCTATGGCGTTCGTGCGCATGGGATGCCCTCCTTAGAAAAGACTCGTATCGCCCACGCGGCGGGAGATCCAATTTACAGATAAAATCATAACAAAATTGATGAGGTTTACGCAAAGCCCTATCGCGGCTGTGTATGAGAACTGCGCTCTGCCCAAACCCATGTTATATACATATACGCCGATGATATCCGATACGGATGTGTTGCCGGGCGTTTGCATCAGCAGAGCCTTGTCGGTATTGCTTCCGAGCAGGCTTCCGCAGTTTAGTATAAGCATCATTGTGGCGATGGGGAGCAGGTGCGGCAGATCGACATAGCGGATCTTCTGCCACTTGGTCGCGCCGTCGATTGTAGCCGCCTCGTATATTTCCGGGTTTATGCCAGCAAGCGTGGCGATATATAGAATGGTGTTCCATCCCGAGTGCTGCCATATTTCCGATCCAATAAACAGGCGCCTGAACCACGACGCTTCGACCATGAAATAAATTGATTTCCCACCGAGCGACGTGATTACATGGTTGACGATGCCATTGGTGGGGGAGAAAAACAGATACAGCATGCCGGCCATAACCACGGTGGAGACAAAGTGGGGAACGTATATCGCCGTCTGAGTGAACTTCTTCAGCCTGACGCGATCGAACTGATTGAGAAGTATCGCCAGCACTATGGGTATTGGAAAGCCCCACAGCAGGTTCAGCAGGTTCAGCAGGAATGTATTGGCGAATAAGCGACCGCAGTAATAAGCCGAGAAAAACGTTTGGAAATTCTTCATCCCCACCCATTCGCTCCCGGTTATTTTGCGCACCGCTTTATAATCGCGGAATGCGATTTGGATTCCATACATCGGCATGTAGCAGAATACTATGAAAAAAGCTATGGCTGGCACCAACAGCACGTATAGCTGCCAGTCGTTTGCCAGGCGGATTCGCACGCGCTTCCAGTAGCGCGCGCTGAAGAGGCCGGGGATATATGGCTGGCGAACCGGGGACTTGATCATCGGGATGGTCACCCCATTCTGTTCGAGTGTGGCACGGCAATTTATCGCGAAATTATATTCAACTCATACATCATGCATACATCATATCATATAAATGCGCAAAAAAAAATAGTTGAAAATTTCGGATATGCCCAATCCATCCGCAGTTTACTGTAAAAATATTATAAACAGTGGGTGGCGCTTATATAATAAATAATAGATTATTATATATAGTGTAATAAATATGAGGCGCGGGAAAACTTGCCGGGTTACCGCCGCGCCTTCCACAGGCCCGCGCCGGGGTGCGGCAAAAAATAGAACTCCTCTCCGATCGCGTCCGTGTATAAACCTTCTTCGGGAAGCGCGCTAGGGTTAAATTTATGCGTGAATAATAAACTTAACATATCAGCATATGCCGCAGACGCATAGCCGACGGAGTCGATTTCCGCCCTTGAGATAGCCGATACCGCGTATGTAACGCGGAATCGCCCGTCGGTGGAGCCGTGCATCATGTGCGCCGCCGCGCTGGGGTTCGCGGCGAGATCGCTTTCCGCGCGCATAAGCTCGTATGTTTTGCGAGTGCCGCCATATCCATATTTGCGAATCAGCGAGTCGTTTGCCGCGTCCTCCCCGAAGCGTGATACGCCGGGCGCGAGGATGATCAGCTCACCGCCCTCCGCAATCGCCATGCGCGAGCGGTATACGGCCTTATTTGCGACCCATGTTGTTTTATACTCTTCCGGATCGCTGAACGCGACGACGCGCTTTAGCGGATGATCAATCCAATGGATATTGATTCGCGCGCTCAACCGCGACGCCTCTTCAAACAGCGAGCGCCCCTGCCCGATGAACAGCCCGCGAGTTCTGTTGATTCCGTCGTGCGGCGCGCTTACTGTCATGATATATACTAACGGCATGCCGGTAAGCAGATTTTCCTGCGCGTAATGATACAGCGCGCGCGTCGGCGTATTCGCCTCGCCAAGCACCCGCTCGATTCCCCAGGCCGCGCTTATCAAATGGGTCTGGTGTATCATCTGCGCGCCGCCGCATCCGACGAATATATTCTTGCTGTAGTTGGCCATACCCGCAACTTCGTGAGGCACTACCTGCCCGAGCGACAGCACCAGATCATAGGAGGGATCGAACAAGCGGCGGTTTACTTCCGCAGGAATCGGTCGATCGAACATGCCGTCGGTAACCGCGCTTACATATGAGCCGGGTATTTCTCCTATAGGAATTGTATCACCGCGCCAATCGTGGCTAATCAGCCGCGCGGGGTCGATTGCGTCGCCGAACATGCGCAGCGATTCATCCGCTGTCATTGGCATATGAGTACCCAGCGCCGGCATGACGTCGACGGAACAGAACTCGCGAAGTATCCGCACGCAGCGCGCGGTAATATCTCCGACGCCTGAAAACGCGCGCGTCGCGTCCGGCGGCAGAATAAGCGCCTTGCGCACGCGCATCGCCAGCGGACGCAACGCGCTTTCCAGCGCCGATTGAACGACGTTTTCCGGCAGGCCAATCGCGGCGTCCGTCGTGCGGCGGATAGTTTCGCCTTCTAACACCGACATGTATGGTTCACCCGTTCATAAATGATAATCATATAAAAGATATACACGCCGGAGCGGGAATCGCCAGCCGCGATATTTGACGAAGCGCGGGTTTTCCTTCGGCGGCGCTATATATTATAATTTCATCAGATCTTTCGCACGCGACCAATATATATCGACCGTCTGGAGTAAACACAACGTCGCGCGGCCAATCTCCCGGTATATCAAATATTTCCGTATTGGCCAGCGTTCCGTTAGGGGCGCGTTTGAACAGCGCGAGCGTGTTCTCGCCGCGCACCGCGCAAAGCGCGTAGCCGCCGTCGGGGGATAGGCGCATCGAGCTGGCGTAGTTGGTGGCAAGTCCCATCCGCTTCGCGCAAGGCTTTTGCTCGATAAGCGACGCGTCCGAGCCGTATCCCTGATAAACGAGCACCTCGCAGGAGTTTTCTCCGACCACATACCAAGCTCCATCGTCGGCAAACGCCATATGCCTGGGACCTGTGCCGCGCGGAACGTTTACCGTAAGCCCTGTTATAGGCGAGTTATTCGGGGCGGTGTCGTGCGGGCATCGGTCGCAGCCGCATTCTTTCAGCGGCGCCGGGGAGAGAGCCGACGATTCGAGTGGGTAGAATACTATGCGGTCGGTTCCCATATCCGATACCGCAAGCCATTCGCCGTCCGGCGTGAACGCGCACTGATGCGCGTGCGGCTGCGCGCCGTTTATTTCGACATATGAAATAAAGTCGCCCGGTTCCAGCGCGCCGTCGAATTCTCGCAGGTTGAATATGCCAAACGAACCGGAGCCCCAGTTTGCCGCATACAGCTTGCCGCCGCGCAGCGCCAGATGGCAGGGCAGCGATCCGCCGGACGGCTGTTCGTTTATGCGCTCAAGCGAGCCGTTCGGTTTTATGGCGAACGCCTCGACCGCGCCTTGCTCGGTCTCGCGAACCGAGTACAGCCGCCGCCCGTCCGTCGTCAGCCATGAAGGATTGATCGCGTTTGTCTCGCCTACGATGCGCGCTTGTCCATTTTCAAATTCGATGCGATAAATGCCCGCGCTGCCATTACGGCTGTATGTGCCTATATATGCGAACAAGTATTCTCCTCCCGATGTCCGAATAATTATAATAAATAATTATGGCGCATCGTCCCACTCGCCGTCGTCGATAGTAAGTACATCGTCAATAATAAAAGCACTAGGGATAGAATCATCCTGCATAATTATTATATCTTCCACTTCGATGGAGCCGTTCGGCGCGCCTACAGTAACCGGCAGACCGGATTCTTGCGCTTGCTGAACCGCTTGCGCATATTCGCGCGTGAAGCCGCGCTTTTCGTTTACCGCGTCGATATCCTGCGGCGATTCCGGAGGTTCGCAGCTGGGACAAGCGGTAAGCTTGCTGAATTCCTTCTCGCGAAGATCGGCATAGCGCAGCGGCGTAAGCGGAAGGTATCTGTCCTTCACGCTGGCGCAGCGTTGATCGGCATGATAATACGCGCCTTTATTCGGGTTATAATACAGCTCAAGGTCGTCGTCGGGATAGAACATCGGTCGATCTGAATCGTCCCAAACTATAATCTTCGTGTTGCGCTTGAGATTGTCCCACAGCCACTGCATATTAATTCCCTCTGGAGAACGCGCGCGCTGAACGCGTATGCATCCGTGACTGGCGCGCGTGCCAAGCAGGGGTTCGAACGGATCGTGATTATAGCTGCCGTCCTTGTTGATCAGCGCGGGCACCAGGTGGAGCAAATCGCCTCCGTTAAAGCGCAGCGCCAAATCGCAGTACATATTTCCCGACCAGAATCCGCCGGTCCAGCTAGTGATGAGGAACTCTCCGGCCGCCGTTTCATTATAAGGCTTGTCCGGCTCGGGAAGGCCGGTAGACACGAGCAGCTGGGATATCTCCTTGCCATTTTGATAGAGGTGGAGCCGCTGCGTTTGTTTATCCACCACTATGCCGTACAGCGCGGAGGGCGTCACGGTTTTCAGCAGCGACGCGCGGACGTATCCGCGCAGCAGATCGTTCGACATATCGTATCCTTCGATCAGCGCCCACGAGCCGTCGTTGGACAGCACGTGCACCGACGCGGACGCCCCATAAAAGAAACCCGAGTACTGCCCCTTTTTAACGCGCTCTCCGTTTGGCGCGTCCAGCAGATACACAGGCGTTTGCGCGTCCACGTTCAGAACTGTAACGTCCGCCATCAAATATTTCCAAACTTGCTCGGGATCGCTTATATTAAACGATTCGCGCGCGCACCACCAGCAATCGCCGCCGTGCTCCGCTACGGTTTGCGCGGCACCGGGAGAGGCGGACCATAGCGCGCCGCATAATACTACCGCGATAAACATCGCTTGAATATATAGCTTGTTTATGCGATTCACGATCCGCCCGCCTCTCATAAAAATTTCTTTATATATTTATTATCAAACATCACCTTTCGGGGATCGCGACTACGCGTTCCTCGCGATGCGCCTGATACGCGTACTGCATCAGCTCTGTAAGCTGGCGGGCTTCTTCCAGTCCAAACAGCGTCGCGGCGCCTGATCGCACCGATTCGATGAATTGATCCAGCGGGTTGGGGAGCGCGTCGGGAAGCGCCTGGACGATGAACTCCGCACCTACGTCGGGGAATTTTTTTGAGCGGATGCGCAGTGTCTGATCCTGTATAATGCCGACGCCCTCCGTACCATACGCTTCCACAATGTACGGCGACATAGGCGAAACTAGGCTCGTTTCGGAAACGCCAAGCGCGCCGCCGACGAACTCGATTGTAGATACGGCGTTATCGTCCACGCTGCGGCGGGTGTACGAATTGAACATAGATTGAATGCGCGCGGGTTTGCCAAGATACCAGCGCAGCAGATACATGGGGTGCGCGCCTAGGTCCATCATCGCGCCGCCGCCTGTAGTTTCAGGATCGTACCAATAATCCGGCAGCCATTCCGCCAGCGCGCCGTTATGCGCGTTGCGTACGCGCATCAAAGTCAGCTTTCCAAGAAGCCCTTCGTCCACCGCTTTTTTCAGCGCGAGATGCACCGGCATGCACCTATGTGGATAGGAGATAGTAAATACGACTCCCGCCTTGCGAACGGCGTCGATCACCGCGTCGCAATCCTTAAGGTTGATTGCGAGCACTTTTTCAGTAAATATGTGCTTACCTGCCTGCGCCGCGCGGATCATAATTTCCGGGTGCAGGTTTGTTGGCGAGCAGACGATCACCGCGTCCAGATCATCCTTGGCGAGAAGCTCCGGAAGCTGCGGCTCAAAGATCGCGCCAATGTCGCGCGCCCATGGCAAACCGCGGTCCGGCTCTTCATCCCATACGTAACGAATCGTCACATCCGGAATCGACTGCAAGTGTTTCGCGTATCCTTCCGCATGAACATGCCATTTGCTGAGCATCGCAACTCGTATCACGTGAACTCCGCCTTCCATAAATCAATATCGTTATTTTATCATGATGGGCATGCGCGCGCAAGGGTCGCAGGGGAGAGATTGATTGTATGCGCGAAGTTTGATATAATCAAAACCGTTGCGTAAAAACTATGCGCTATATGGGTTCCGGAGGTTCGCTTGATCTTATTATCTGCTAATAATATTAAAAAATCATTCGGAGCGCACGAAGTGCTGCGCGGCGTAACTTTCGCCCTGCAGGGCGGTCAGAAGCTTGGGCTGGTAGGTATAAACGGGTGCGGCAAAAGCACGTTGCTGCGCATACTGGCCGGATTGGAGCTGCCGGACGACGGATCATGCCATATCGCGAAAAATCTTAAGATTGGCTATATGGAACAAAACGGCCTGCTATCCGCGAATGCGTCCGTTTGGAACGAGCTGGAGTCGGTATTCCGGCATGTGTTCGATATGGAAAAACGGCTTCGCGAGCTTGAGCTGAGCATGGAGCGAGAAGCTGGAGATCCGACCGCTCTGGACAGACTGACCCGTGAATACTCGCGCCTGACCGATCGCTTTGAGGAAGCGGACGGGTACGCGTGGCGCAGCTCCATATCCGGTATGCTGATAGGGCTTGGGTTTAACAAAAGCCAATTCGATCAGCCGGTTGATCAACTGTCGGGCGGCGAACGCACCAGATTATTTCTGGCGAAGCTGCTGCTGTCCAAGCCTGATCTGCTGCTGCTGGACGAACCGACGAATCATTTGGATCTAGCGGCGCTGGGGTGGCTGGAGAACTATCTTAGATCATACGGCGGCGCGATAATAATCGTATCGCACGACCGATATTTTTTAGACGCGGTGTGTACGCATGTTGCGGAAATGCTATTTGGACAACTAGAGCTGTATGCCGGAAATTATACGAGGTTTCAGGAACAGCGCGAAGAATTGTTCGAGATTCGTATGCGCGCATATGAGCGCCAGCAAAAGGAAATTGCGCGGCAGCGGGAGATTATCGCCCGCTTTCGCATGTATAATCAGGAGTGGTCGATCAAGCGCGCGAAGACGCGCGAGCATGTGCTTGAACGGATGGAACGGCTGAGCAAGCCGCGCGACGAGCGGACCGCCAGGTTTTCATTTCATGCGCGCAGAAGGACGGGCGACGACGTGTTGATTGTGCGCGGACTTACAAAGGCTTACGGCGAGCGAACGCTCTTTTCCGGGCTTGATATCCATATTCGAGCCGGTGAGAGAGTAGTGCTGATAGGCGCGAACGGAACGGGCAAGACGACGCTGCTTGAAACCATAACCGCGCGCATCGCGCCGGACGGCGGAACCGTTAGATTTGGAGCGAATGTCGACGTTGGGTATTACGATCAGCTGCAATCCGGCCTTAATCCCGATAAAACCGTATTGGATGAAGTGTGGGATCGATTCCCGCGAATTGAGCAGACGGATATTCGAAGCGCGCTCGGATTGTTTCTGTTCACGGGAGACGAGGTGTTTCAAAAGATATCCACGCTCAGCGGCGGCGAGAAGGGGCGCGTCGCGCTGACGATTCTTATGCTAAGGCAAGATAACCTTCTGCTGCTGGACGAGCCTACGAACCATCTGGATATGGACGCGCGCGAAACGCTGGAACGAACGCTGTACGACTTCGAGGGCACTATTTTCGCCATTTCTCACGATAGATATTTTATAAACCGCATCGCGGATCGCATACTCGAGCTGACGCCTGATGGTGTTACCGAATATCTAGGAAATTACGATGATTATATAATAAAAAAAGATCAGCAGGAATCGCCTCAAGTCGTCGATCCAGGAGCAACTCGCACCGAGCTTGATCGACGGCGAAAGCGCGCGCGCGCCGAATCCGAGAAAATTCGCGAAAAGAAGCGTATCGTGGAGGAGCTTGAATCGGAGATAGACGATCTGGAAAAAAGAATCGCCGTTCAGGAAGAGCTGCTCGCGTCTACGGATTTATATTCCGATTCGCAGCGCGCGTCCGACGCTGCGAAGGAACATCGCAGGCTTGCCGCGCAGTTGGCGGAAAAGGTGGAATTATGGGAGCGGGCGGCGGAGGATATCTAAAATACTCCATTCGAGGAAAACCCGCCATTTCCGGGGAAAATCCTTCGCGAATCCGCTGCCGTTAACGGAGTTTAGCATAACATGAGGTATATCGGCAGCGAGCCGATAATGGCGCTATCATAGGCAGCGTCATATATTTATCAGACGCCGTTCCCAGCTAGATCGTCGACGATTTGCTCGTATGAACGAACTCCGTTCGCCTGTCTCATCGCCTGCGATAAAAACAAGTCGTTAAGGCGGTTCGACCATCGGGCGATGCTGGAATTGCGCATCTCGTTCCAGTAGGCGCTTCGCGCGGTATATTCCTGACGAACGGCGGGGGACATCCGTTCGAGCAGCGCCCAATATTGGCGCGGCTGCGTTTGAGCGAGACGCGCCAGCGAGTAGCGAAGCGCGGTCATCACGCCGCTATATATGAACGCGGGTTCGGACGATAGCATGCATACCGTGTAGGCTACGAAGTTTGCTTCATCTTCTCTCGCAAAACCGAGAGAGTGCGCGACTTCATGGCATGCTACAAACGGCAGGTCTACGGTTGGAACGGAGATATTTACAAGCGGTTCGAACGTAAATGGAATATATACGCCCTCGATCATCATGCGCGAAAGCATTCCGTCTATGCCCGACGGTTTTGGCTGAGGTATCGGCCCGTCCGGCAGAAACTTCGCCGCGCGGCGCGCTTGAGCGAACATCGCGGGAGTTTGACGCAGAATTCGTTCCGGATCGACCGCGCGTACAAACTTGCGCAGTGCGTTAGCCTGCGATATCCACTTCTCGCATAATTGTTCAACGGGCGATTTCAACCCGTTCAATCCTGCGGCGGAGAATACGACCGCGCTCGACGATTCCGCCGTCGCAATATATTCGTAGGTTTCCATCAGCGGCGTTCGCGCATATTGTATACCCCACATAGACATTAGCAAACAGTAAGCAAGCCCCGCCGCAGCCGCTCTGCGATATAGCGCGGCGCATATGGGGCGCATGCTACCTTGATATGCGGATCGAATGATTGATACGGCCAACCCTGCTGCAGCCCATAGCCCAACCGCAACGGCGGCTATCGGCGCTATCGCGAACGGAAGCGAGGCTGCGCGCGACGCCAGCAATCGAATATGCGGATACCACCTAGCGACGAATATCTCGTCAACCCATATGGGATGAGCGCGGGCGATTGAGAACGCTATCCCCGCCAATGCGCCTGGGAGGATTCCGAATAATACGGCGAGCCTGTGATATACCGCCGCGCGCGCTGCGGATCGGCGCTTCGTTCTGATCGATATCACACCGCTCCCCCTTCCCGCAACGCTTGCCGCGCTTAAATAGTAGATGATAGCGTATACATGAATAGAACGATTCGGATGCGGTTCTTGGCGCAGGAAGCTTTTGGGCGCGTTGCATTCGAGCGATGCACGGTCTATAATCAATAAAGCATCTGATTTTTTATTATTATATATAATTATAGGAGAGCAATTATAATGCGTGTAGGTGTTTCGAGCGCGATATATTACGGATTGCTGAAAACGGAAGACGCGGTCGTCGATATGCAAAAATATAACGTTCCATGCTGCGAGGTGTTTCTAGAGTCGTTTTCTGAATACGACCCATCATTTGGAAAACTTATACGCTCGAGGCTGAACGGTATAGAAGCGGTTTCCATGCACGTGCGCAGTCAGCACTTCGAGGCGGATTTTTTGGGAAAATCTATTCGCCAGCGGCGTGACGGATACGACTGGCTGAACCGCGCTCTCGATACCGGTGCGGAAATAGGAGTAAAAATATATGTATATCACGGACCGCAAGCGCTGCGGGGCGAACGCAAGCCAATAATTCAATGGGCCGACGATCTGAACCGCGCCGTTGAAATGGCGGCGGCGCGCGGCATTGCGTTATGCTGGGAGACGGTGAGCTGGTGCGCGCTAAATTCTCCCGACCGCGTGACGGAGGCGATAGGGGCGTGCCCGGGCATAGGCTTTACGCTTGATATAAAGCAGGTGATCGAAACGGGATACGATCCGCTGGAGTATGTGCGCGCGATGGGCGGTAGGCTTTTACATGTTCACGCGCTGGATTACGATGCCGACGGACATCACGCGCTGCCCGGAAAGGGCAGAACGGATTTCTTTGCGCTTGCAGACGCGCTGAGATCTATTGGATATTCCGGCGACGTTATGCTTGAGCCCTATTCCTGGATGACGGCGGACGAGGATGAGATGCACGCGTCGATCGAATACCTTCGCAATGCATTTGAGCGGTAGAGGCTGT
>JAISZG010000088.1 GCA_031269355.1 Oscillospiraceae bacterium
GCTGGAATTTATGCAATTATACGCTTCGTTCGGCGCTGATGTGCGAGCACGCCTTGATTTGATCTTGGCTTTAGTCTAGCACCGTTTTGCAGGTTTCGCTAATTTCCGAATTGAAGTTGGATAATGCTGACATTGACACGCCGTACTCCCGGCAAAGCTCGGATTGCGACTTGCCATTTTGGTGAAGCGACACGAGATTCTTCTTGAACGTCTCATCATACTTAGGTATTCGCTTTTCCATATCTTTTCCTTTCGTATCCATTTTATTGTCCCTCTCTGTTTCGCTCAGTAGTGTGTCCACTTTTTTAGGATAGCACCAGTTTGACTCACCGCCAGAAATGGAATCAAGCTTAAGCAATGGCGCGGCATAGTTACTCGATATGCCAAAAAAGCTGATTCATTTCCTGCAGCTGTGCAAATTCGTTACATTTTAATATAGTTAAATATATTATTTATATTTATATTAATATGTTATTAGCTTTATTATGTCGACTGCCTATAGCATAACGCCACTTGCAAAACAACTCGATATATGTTACTCTTCGGGACGCAGGAAGATATGTATATGGCGCACGAAGCAAATAACCGCAAAGCTGCGATTCTTCACGCGCTGCGTATATTCCCGCGAAATGTTCGCGTCAATATTCAATCGTACCCCTCGATATAAGTTCCGAAACCGAAAGGAGGCCACCTCCCCATGGGTTCGCTTCATGTGCTTAATCATCCGCTTATTCAACACAAACTTTCTTACATGCGCGCCGACTCTACATCCTCCAAAGACTTCCGCGAATTGCTGGAAGAAATTTCCATGTTGATGGTATACGAAGTCACGCGCGATTTACCTACAAAAACCGTGCAAGTGGAAACGCCGATCGGCCCTGCCGACACGCAAGTGCTCGCAGGGAAAAAACTTGGTCTAGTTCCGATTCTTCGCGCCGGGCTTGGCATGGTGGATGGTATAATGAAACTGATCCCTAACGCTCGAATTGGGCACATAGGCTTGTATCGCGATCCGGTCACGCTAAATCCCGTAGAATATTACTGTAAGCTGCCGCCGGATATCGAAGAGCGCGATTTAATCGTGCTCGATCCTATGCTCGCCACAGGCGGGTCCTCCTCCGCAGCGATTGGGTTTATTAAGAAACGCGGCGGAACCAATATAAAACTCGTGTGCTTGATAGCCGCGCCGGAAGGCGTTGCGCGGATTCAGGAAGATCATCCGGATGTTGAAATATTTGTTGCCGCGCTCGACGAGCGGTTAAACGAGCACGGATATATAGTGCCTGGTTTGGGCGACGCGGGCGATCGGCTGTTCGGAACGCGTTGACTTGCTAAAGGAGTGGGTGTGTTATGGAAAACGCGCAAGCAGATTCCAATCCACTGTGGCAGCCGTTTTTTCTGGAAAGCGGCGAAAAGGCTATACTTCTATGCCACGGTTTCACCGGAACTCCGGCAACCGTGCTCCCGCTTGGAGAGGCGCTTCACGCTGCGGGATATACCGTACGCGGTATATTGCTTCCCGGGCATGGCGTATCGCTGGAGGCAATGCTGGAAAGCGACGACACTCAATGGTTTTACGCGATCGAGCGGGCATATCTGGAAATGAAATCACGGTATGAGAAAGTCGCCGTCGCAGGTCTCAGTATGGGCGGCGCGCTCGCATTGCGTATCGCTGAATTATATCCGGTCGACGCATGCATCGCCTACGCTCCGGCGCTGCGATTCCGCCATTGGTACAGCGTGCTCGCTCCTATCGTAAAATATGTCGTTCCTACGATTCCTTGGAAAACGGATCGACGCACTCAACAGGATGATTTTCTTTCGGAATATAACACAGGATATGAAGGCGTTCCCGTCGCTAAAGTCGAAGACATTATGCGTATATACCGCATGACGCGCCGCGACTTGCCGAAAATAAAATGCCCGCTGCTGGTCGTTCAATCCGACACGGACGAGCAGGTTCATCCGAGCGTAGCCGATACGATAGAGCGCCGCGCATCCAGCGAATTCAAGGAGATAATTCGGCTGCAACGCTCGCCTCACGTATGCGTGCTTGGCGCGGAACGCGATATGATATTCCGGCGTTCCATTGAATTTCTTGATAAATACCTATAGAAAACTCAATCGCGTAATGGGAGGAGGGCAAAATTGGATACTTCCTGGAAAAATGAGGCGCTTTCATTTGAGGAGCGCGCTCGCTTGCTAGTCGATCAGATGACGCTGGAAGAAAAAGTTTCTCAGATGACATACGCGTCTTCCGCATTGCCTCGCTTTGGCATACCGGAATATAATTGGTGGAACGAGTGCCTGCACGGCGTCGCGCGCGCGGGAACCGCCACAATGTTTCCGCAGCCGATAGGCATGGCGGCCAGCTTCGACGCGGACAAGCTTGGAGAAACAGCGCGCATCATATCGGATGAGGCGCGGATTAAGCACCATGCCGCCGCCGCGTATGAAGATCGCGGTATATATAAAGGGTTAACCATGTGGACGCCCAATATAAACATATTCCGAGATCCACGATGGGGCAGAGGACATGAGACATATGGGGAAGATCCGTTCCTAACGGCACAGCTGGGCGCGGCGTTTATACGCGGGCTTCAGGGAGACGATACTAAATATTATAAATGCATAGCGACAGCTAAGCACTTCGCCGTGCATTCGGGACCGGAAAGCGAACGGCATACGTTCGATGTTCATCCATCGAAGAAAGATCTCGCGGAAACGTATTTGCCGGCGTTCGAAAAGGCGGTTCGCGAAGCGGGCGTATATTCCGTGATGGGCGCGTATAACCGCGTGTTTGGCGAATCCGCTTCAGGTTCAAAATTTCTGCTCACGGAAGTGCTGCGCGACACATGGGGATTCAGCGGCTATGTAGTGAGCGATTGCGGCGCCGTAGAGGATATTTGGGTAAATCACAAGATCGTCGGCACGCCGGAAGAGGCTGCCGCGATCGCCGTTAAAAACGGCTGCGACCTATGCTGTGGGATGATCTTTCCGCATTTGCTGGAAGCTGTCAAGCAGGGACTAATCGAAGAGGAGACGATTACTCGTTCCGCGTATCGGCTGCTCCTCGCGCGCATGAAGCTGGGCATGTTTGACGAACCCGCGAACCAACCGTACGCGAATCTATCGTATGAGCTTCTCGACAGCGAAGCGCACCACCAGAAATCGCTTGAGATGGCGCGCGATTCGATAGTATTATTAAAGAACGACGGCATACTTCCGCTGGACGCGGGGAAAATAAAAACGGTCGCGGTAGTCGGCCCCAATGCCGATAACCGCGCGGCGCTTATCGGCAATTATGCGGGCACGCCTTCTATTACATATACGGTATTGGAAGGGTTGCGCCAAATCGCGCCGGGCGTTCGATTTATATATGCGCAGGGGTGCAAACTGAACGGCGGTTCTGATGAGTCGGGTTGGGGCGATCCGCCGTCGTTTAGAATCGCGGAAGCGATGCATGCGGCGCAGATAGCGGACGTAACGATACTCGTTACCGGCTTGACCGGCGAATCGGAAGGCGAGGAGGGATACGGTTCCGGAGATCGCGAATCGATGAACCTTCCGGAGTCGCAGCTCAATTTAATCGAAGCCCTTTCGCTTATTGACAAGCCGATGATATGGCTGAATATGACCGGCTCCGCCACGCTGTTTCCGCATGACGATCGTTTTGGCGCGATCGCTCAGGTATGGTATCCGGGACAAATGGGTGGCCTTGCGGTGGCGGATATAATATTCGGAAACGTATCGCCAAGCGGTCGGCTGCCCATCACGTTCTATAAGAGCATGGAGCAGATACCCGATTTCCGTGATTACTCCATGAAGGGGAGAACCTACAGATATCTTACGGAAGAGGCGGCATATCCGTTTGGCTACGGCTTGTCATATACCGAATTTGAGTATCGCGATATTCGCGCTGAAAAAAGCGGCGGCGGATGGACGGTGCGCGCGACTGTCGCTAATATCGGCGCGCGCGCGGGGAAAGAGGTCGCGCAGGTATACGCGCAATGGATAAACCCCGTCGTCGAAACGCCGCTGCGCCAGCTCGTCGGCGTGAAGACAATCGAGTTGAACCCGGGCGAATCATGTGAAATTGCCATAGACATACCGGAGGGCGCGCTGCAGGTAATCGACGAGGAAGGGCGGCGCTTAACGCACGACGGCGAAATTATCCTGTCTGTGGGCGGCGGCCAGCCGGACGCGCGCACGCTGGCATTGACGGGTAGAGAAGCGCCTGCGGTTCGCGTAAATATTTAATATTAATCATAACGCGTCGGCTATGTCGGCGCGTTTTGATATTTTTTATCGCAAAGTTATTTCGGGCGCCTTTCGGGATTGCGGACTGCTCGACCTCCAGCAGCCGTCGCTTCGCTCCTCTGGAGGTTCGGAACGAGGAACGGCGCGACAAAATACATCAAAACGCGCCGACTCTCCCGAAATCCCCGAAATGGAGTGCCAAAAAGCCTTGCAATATCTAGTTTTTTTGCATGTTTGCAATCCCGAAATACACCCGAAATCGCCCGACATACGTCGCTTCGTCCTTTGAGAATGGAACGCGAGGAGTTCTGTCCGGCAATCAAATTACCAGCTGCATATCTCCACACGTACATCGGTAGTGTTGGACAGCATGCTATAAGGCGCTGTGGGGAATACTCGCATCGCACATGCGAATGCGCCTCCATCGGCGAAGCATTCCAATAGGTCGCCGTCAATTATCAGATGAATAACGCATTCCCCGTTTTGCTCGCGCATATAAGTTGCGCGTTTATATACGGGTTTATTAAACCATACGTCAAAATCAGTGACGCCAGAATTAGTTCTATCAATATATATATTATTTTCGTTATCAACGCCAAGCAAAAGTTCATCGCCGTTAATGTTTTCGATGCGAACGTCGAAGGGTTTGTCCGCATGGATTATCAACGCGAAAGCCCCGTTCGGCAGCGAACCGTCTACCGAGCTGACATGTGCGATCGGTTCAGGCAGAACAGGATTTTGAGACAGTCGCATTCCAGAGGATGTTTCAATCAGACTTAAGCGGCGTGGCAGCGTCATTCCTCCGCGAAAGCGGTCGGCGGGGGTCGTATCCGCATAGGCGGGATTCGCTGCCCAACCGATCAGAATACGATCGGCACCCGGTAACACTGAATTAAATGTGACGGCCGCGTAATTGTCAAACCCGTCGTCCAGCCATCTCACCGTTTGGGGAGCGATTGTTTCCCGGAATGACGCGCCGTCATACTCGCCAAGAAAATAGCGGACGCGCCCACCGCCGCGTTCCGCAGGCGCTCCAACGCTGGCCAGCAGCACCCATACGGTTTGTCCGCCCGGCGCGGTCAGGGGGAATAGGTCGGGGCATTCATAGATGCAGCGCTCATCCAGCAGACCGTCGCCAAACTCACCCGTTTTGTTCCAATCGCGCAAATTCTCCGAGGTATAAAACTCAATCCTGTTACCTGCGGCCAGCGCCATATTCCAGCATTTGCTAATGTCGTCGCGAAAAACCTTAGGGTCGCGAAAATCGCGTATGCCGGGGTTATCGATAACAGGATTTGCCGAGTACGCAGTGAAGTTAATTCCATCCACCGAGTACGCGATACACTGCCGCTCTTTGTCTCCATGGCTGGTATACATTGCGATTATCGCGCCTGAACCGAATCCAGCCGAGTTATCCATATCAACAACTGCGCTGCCCGAGAATATCGTACCCAGCGCGTCTGGCCGCAGCGCGATTCCAACCTCTCGCCAGTGCGTTATATCATCACTGACAGCATGCAGCCAGTGCATTGGCCCCCATACGATATCTGCCGGATGATACTGCGCAAACAGATGATACTGTTTTCCATCATATAATAAACCGTTTGGATCGTTTGTCCAACCCCGCGCAGGCGCGAAGCGAAGAGCGGGTCTCGTAATGGCCGCGATTTTTTGGCGGCAGATATATTCGGTTTTGTTCTCAGGTTTGCATTCTTTGATGCCGTTCGCGGCAACGGGTTCTTGATACCAGAACGCTGTCGCTTCATATTCGCAGCGATTGCCCTCGCCCCATATGTCGCCCTTATACTTTTCGATGAACGCCTCAAACCGTGATTGGAACGGGATATTATCGGCCACGTGATAACGGCAGACGCTGGTGATGCCGTTTCCGTCTAGCGGCATATCGCTATTAGCGGCAAACGGCGAATCGAACAGCGCAAACGGCGGTTCGGCGGCCCATGCGTAACCTATGTAATCCTCGCTGCCGGTACCAAATGTTGAGGGGAACTTCTCGCCGTCTACGAAGAACTTCTCGTCGCCCTCGCCCCACCACCAATCCAGCCGGTCGCATCCATCATAACCGAACCACCACTCGCCTTCCTTCATACCGTTCGGATATGTCCACATATTTGTTATGCGCAAATGAACGCCGCAAAATCTGCCCGCACCGCCGTTAGTGATTAACAGCGGCCAATCCGGAAATCTCTCCGCTCCCGGTTCGAACTGCGCGGCGTTGTATCCCGTCGCCTGCGGCGCCGACTTGCCGTCGCCTGTAAATCGCGCGCAAAAGCGCATACGCTCATCCGCATCGCGGCATGGCGCAACCTTGACGGATGCCTCTACGTCGATAGCCTGATCGCTGGCGTTGGTCAGTTCAACGCGCGCACCTAATGAGTATGGCATTAACCAGCGCGAGTAGTATACGCCCCCGATATATCCGCTCAGCCATGACGCGAACGGCCTGCCGTTCTCCGACGTTCCAAAGAAATCGCAAAGCGGGGCGGAAACGGATGGTTCGTCCTCGCCGTCCCAATACATGGATATACGTATATCGCGCGAAATGCTGGCATCGTTCAGCCGTATCTGCAGCAGCTCAATCGCGCCGGAACTAGCAGATGGGTGCGGTGGCGGAGTCTCCGCTTCAGATTTATATAGCAAAACGCTACCAAACGCTGGGATTGTCTTACGAATAGACGGCGTAAACGTATGTACGCCGCGCTCGTGCAGGATTCTGTCCAGCCGAGCGAGAGCTATCCTTCCCGGTCGGGTGAAATGATCGGAGTAAGCAGGCATGACTGTATCCATGGCGAACAATGTATATGTAAAGTGATAGTACATACCCCAGCCGGGCGCCAGTTCAATCCTGATGCTGGTTTGGAATGGTATAGGAATAAAACTATTATACCCTCGTGATATATGAGGGCAGATATCCGGCGTGTTGGCAGGCGCAAAGTCGGAACCAAAGCCCGTGAAATATTTCTCGAACGGCTTATTGATAATCAGTTCGCCGTCTATATATACGCGGATATTTCCATCGGACGGCATAGCCGACCAGGACCTTACAATCGTGCCGGGGCCGTTAAGCTCTAATGCGACGATGCTCCCGTCGTCCAGCTTGCGAATATAGCCGGAGCCGTCGTCGTTGGCGCCCCAGTCCGCATAGCGATCCTCAACGGGCAGATAATCGGATCGGCGATCGAAGCTAGAGAAGCAACCGCTGCGCTCTCCGCGCGCTGGTTTCACGGTGAGGGATGAAAGGTCGATCAGCCGATTCAGCAAATCATTATATGTCAATTACTTCGTCTCCCTTGATTGCACTGTTTATTTCCCCCGGCGTTGGCGAAACATACTGGATTTCTATTCATCCCTTGATGCCCGTAAGCGCGATGCCTTCTATGAAATATCGCTGTCCTATGAAAAACACTACGATGACAGGCAATACAGCCGCAGCTGAGGCCGCCATCATCAGATGCCACTCCGCGTTGTACATACCCTGGAACATTCGCAGCCCCAGCGACACCGTATACTTTGAAGAACTGCTCAAATAAATTAACGGTCCAAGGAAATCGTTCCAGCTGCCCATAAATGCGAATATTCCCACTACAATCAACGCCGGACGCGTCAGCGGCAGCAGTATCCTGGCGTATATCGTAAGGTAGCTCGCACCGTCCACAAACGCCGATTCGTCCAGTTCGCGGGGGATCGTCATGTAGAATTGCCTTAGCAGAAATATATTATATGCGCCTCCCCCGAACCACGCCGGGGCGATCAGCGGAACATACGTATTTGAAAAACCCAGCTTACTCCATCCGACAAACAGCGGAATCATGGTAACCGCAAACGGAAGCATCATGCTTGCGATCAGGCATGCGAACACCACGCCCCGTCCCTTCCAGCGCAGCCGCGCGAACGCGTATGCGCTCAGCGAACTGGTAACGACTGTGCCTGATACGACGCCCAGCACAATCAGCGCGGTATTCAGATAATATCTGCCAAACGGCACGACGCTGAACGCCTTTGTAAAGTTACTCCAGCGCGGCGGATTCGGAATCCAAATGGGCGGCAGCTGGAATATCTGAGCCATGGACATTAGCGACGAACGCAGCAGCCAGTATAGCGGAATCAGTGAGAAGAACGCTCCGCCCAGCAGCAGCGCATAAACAGCGACCAGCCATGAGCGCTTGCGCAACCGATTAATCATATCAGCGCCCTCCCTCGTAGAATACCCATCGATCCGACGTCTTGAACACAAGCGCGGTCACAGCCATGATAATGATAAACAGCACCCATGCGATAGCGCTCGCGCTGCCCATCCGGCTATATGTGAAGGCTTCCCTATATAAATAAAACACGTAGAACAGGCTGGCGTTATCCGGACCGCCGCCCGTCATGATGTACGCTTCCGAAAATACCTGGAATGATCCGATAAGCGTGGTACACAAATTAAAGAAAATAGTCGGTGTCATCAGCGGTACGGTAACATGACGGAATTTACTCCACGCGTTTCCGCCGTCCAGAGAAGTCGCCTCATACAGATGTCTCGGAATATCCTGCAGACCGGCGAGGAATACGACGGTAATTGTACCCGTCGTCCACATGCTCATGAATGCAAGCGACTGAATCACGGTGTCTTTGGCGTAGATCCATTTGCTCGTGGGCAAATTGAACGAACGGAGTATCTCGTTTACCAGGCCAAGATCAGGGTTAAGCAGCCACATCCATATCATGGATATCGCCACGGACGGCACAATCGTCGGCAGATAGAATATAGTGCGGAATACGGATTTCCCGCGAACCGATTGGTTTAGCAGCATCGCCAGCAAAAATGAGTACGCTATTTTCAGCGGCACGCTGTATAATACATACCGCGCGGTAACTCCCAGCGAATGATAGAAGTACAGATCGTTCCCGGAGAACATATTCCGATAATTCGCAAGTCCTACGAACGACGCTTTGCCGCTGATGGTTAGATTCGTGAAACTGTAATACAAGCTTGCCATCATCGGCCAAAGTGTGAACAATGCCAGCCCCAGCGCCGCCGGCGCGGCGAACAACCATCCGGCTCGATTCTCATGGGCGACTACTGCGCTCTTGCGCCTGATCGCCGTTCCTGTTCCGACTACCATATTAGTTACACCTCCCGACGCCCGTAAAGCGGGGACGGCCTCTTGGGCAAGAGACCGCCCCTGTTTATCCGCGATACCGATCAGTAAATCCATCCGGCGATGAAGGGCTCCGCCTTTACCGCCGCTTCATCCATCGCTTGCTGGGCAGTCATCGTGCCGTTCCATACGTTATCAAGGGCGGCTGAGACGATCGCGTCGATCTCGGCAAAGTTTACTATGCAATTCTCAGGCGAAGGCTCGGAGTGCTCGAATGTGGAACGCATCACGGCATCCTGGAATCCAACGGGGCGCCCGGGTTCGCCTTCCTTGGCCCACAGTTCGATCTTTTCCGGATCGGTATACCAGCTGGCCAGCTGCGGAATCCAAAGCCCACGATGCAGATCGAGTTGATTGGCCGGATTGATTATCCAATTGTGAAGCTTCAGCGACGCTTCCAGGTTGCTCGTGCTCTTGAATATAACCAGCGAACCGCCGTGGAAATAGGATTTGTACTCCTTCAGGATCGGCAGAACACCGACACCCCAGTTCAATTCTTCCGCCTGCGCCAAATCGGCGTGCGTCCAGGAACCGTTTATCGCCATCGCCACACGACGGGTCTGCAGCGATACGGAGTTGGACGGCAGCGTGGTGGCCTGCGCGGAAGATGGGCTGACGTGGTACACGTTGATCAGGTCGGCGATTTTCTGAATGGCTTCCACTGCTTCGGGTTCATTGAGCGTGAAGCGCGTGCCATCCTCGCTAAGATAACTGCCGCCGTTGGAGAGGACTAATGAATACCAGCAATTCCATCCAAGGCCATAATGGATGCCAAACTGCTGAATGTTCTCAGGATCAAAATTGGGGCTGGTCGCATCGTTGCCGCTGCGATCCTTTGTCAGTTTCTGCGCGATGGCGAGAAGCTCGTCATACGTCCACGCGTCCTCCGCCTTTGTGGGCGGCAGCTCAATGCCGGCTTCCGTGAACATATCGACGTTGTACATAAGGCTTGGCGTAACGCTGGCCTGGAACGGACCCGCGCTTTCCGTATCGGACCAATTCCACCAGCTGTAGTCGATTACGTCGTCGGCGGAGATGCTCGGATCCAGCTGCGCTATATCGAAGTAGTTGTAGATAAGGCCGTCTTTGCCCAGCTGAATCTTCCACGGTCACGAATAGCTTACGTCGGGAGCCTCGTTCGCTGCTATCATCGCGTTGAGCTTCGTAACAAAGTCGTCTGGGATGTGCAAGCGCTCAACCTTGATGTTCGGATTAGCGTCCTCAAATGTGGCAATCGCCTTGTCGATGCCTTCCTTTTCAGCGCCGCTGCCCCAGTACGCGAAGCGCAGGTTAATCGTTTCTTCCGCCGCCGCGATCGCGCCAAACGAGCAGACAAGCATCAGCGCTAGCGACAAAGTTAGTAACAGAGACATAATCTTCTTCATGATCCAATCCTCCTTTTTTCTTTATAACAACCCATACGCTTAGCTATCAGCGTATCGCCTTACCTTAATTATAGGCGCGGCGCGCTGATGCAGCAATCGATCAAAACTTAGTATTCTGGCGTTTTGTTAGGATGTTCAGGCCGGATTGGCTCCGCGCCGCTTTTTCGCATCTTTGCCCGGATCAGGCATCCGCCGCTTTGGGCGCGCGTGATAGTCAAGCCGTACCCATCGCCGCACTTCAGCAGTATGCGCTGATGGGTGTTGAATAAGCCCAGCGACCCGCCATCGTACTCCAAAACGCGCGTGGCCTGTTCATCAGACATGCCCGAGCCATTATCCTCCACGTCGCAGTACACGTCGTCGTCTTCACTCCACGCGCGTATGCGTATAACGCCGCCGGATTCCATCCCTGCAAACCCATGCAGTATGCAGTTTTCTATCAATGGTTGCATGAACAGCTTGGGTAGATTCTGTTCCAGACACTCTGGCGCGATATTCCATTCCACCGTGAATACTCCCTGAAACCGCGCTTCCATGAGGGATAGATACTGCTGTATCCACTCCAGGTCGTCGGCGAAACGCGTGCTCTCCCTGCTGATGTCGCATGTATAGCGCAGCGTACGGGACAGCGAAACAATAAGCGCGCTGGTATGCCTGGCGCTCTCCCGCAGCGCGCGCCAGTTGATCACGTTCAGCGTGTTATACAGAAAGTGCGGATTGAACTGCATCAGCATCGTTCGGATGCGCGCCTCCTGTTCGCTGAGTCGCGCCTTATAGTTCTCGTCGATTAACCGGCGCAGGGTTTGGCTCATCTCATTGAAGCTGAGTACCAGCGGAGTAAACTCGTCTTTATAATTATCTATTATTTGCGTTGTGAAGTCGCCTGCTTTGAGCGACGACATGCCGTGGTTTACCCGATTGATACGCCCGGATACCAGGAACACGGCGAAGGCAGCGGCAAGCAGCGACGTGCATACCGTGACTGTGATCAATCCTAGAAACGTTGTATATAGTCCGCTCGACAGACTGTTGGCAAGCATGTCCACCGAGAACGTCGCCCAACTGATCCATCCCGACTGATCAAGCTGATCAAAACAGACGATCATTCGCTCGCCCTCGGCGCTTCGATAATCCACCACTCCAGAACGCAGTTCCAGTATGCGCAGCCAGATATCATCCGGCATTGGAGACACGCCGCCGTAACCGCCCGAGATAAGCTCCTCTCCCGCAGTATCGATGAGTCCGAACGCCGCGTTTTCCATCTCGACTATGTTTTTTTCAAGGCGGTTCGTGAATAATTCATCCGTGAACTGAACTCGTATCACCGCGCGCTCATAATCGTCGGGCATACGCAGACCGATGCCCGACGTGTCGACATATCGCAGGTTTAGCAACCTGGCGCATGATAAGTACGCGGTCTGATGCTGATACGGCGCCATTTCAGATTTGCCCAGCCACACTATACCGCCGTCGAGTTCCGCGAGGCTTCTGTATAGGTCTCCGGAGAAGAACCCCTCATATTGCGCGGTGCGCGTATTCATTGAATATGTATATCGCCGCGTGATAATATCCACCTGCTGTATATGATCGAAGCTACCGAAATACTTGATCAGAATACTATGGATATCCTCTTCAACCTGAGTGCGATCGCTGGTCTCGCTGGCGTTCGCTTCGCTGAATATCGCGTACAGTTCCTTATCAACAAGTATATTCATCGTCGCTTCGCGAACCGTTTTCAGTTGTTGATTCAGCATTTCATTGTTTACAAGCACCAATTGGTAGATATCCCGCTGGGTTGTATCGGCGATTGTATTTCTGCTGCGTATAAAAAACCACGCCGCAAGCAGGCACTGCGGCAGTAATGAAAGGATTATGATGCTCAGTATTATCTTTCGCCTTATGCTCCATTTATTTATATGAAGGTTTGTTATGAACTTAGTCATGTAAGCACCGATCTCTTTCGATACTGATCCGGCGAGACGCCAAACCGTTTCTTAAACGCCTTTGCGAAATAAGTGGGATTTGGGTATCCTACCAGTTCCCCCACCTTAGCCGCGTATAGCGTAGTTTCCGACAGCATTCGCGCGGCCTCTTTCATGCGCAGCTCATACATATACTCTTGAAATGTCATGCCGACATGGCGTTTGAACAGCGATGAGAAGTACGTCGGATGATAGTGAAAGCGCCGCGATATGTCGCTCAATGACAGCTCACGTTGCATATGCTCGGATATGTATCTGGCGATATCATCAAACGCGATATCGGAGGAGCGCGAGCGGTCGGCCTGAATCGCCTGCATGATGCGTTCGAACGCGCAGCGGACCTGAACCAGCATTTCGTGCATATTTTGGCATTCAAGGACGGTTTGGCTTACAAACGTGAGCAGTTCATCCTTAACGCGCTGGCTAAGGGGGTATGTTATATTGCCCAGCAGGAACATGAACGCGTACATGGTGGCTTCTTTTATATTACTGGGATACATACCCGGCACGGCGGCGAGCAGACTGCGCTCCATAAACGAGTATGCCTTCACGGAATCACCTGCGGTAATGGCTTCGTCTATATCATTAATGGAAATATCCAGTCTCGCCTGTGTGTATGGATCGAGAGAGTCCGTGCCTGCCGCGTCGAACACATACCTGTCCGGCTCGTAGAACCGGCGCGTGCACGCCGCCATTGCCGCAGAATATCCCATCTCCATGCGATCAAAATAGTTTCCCTGTATGTATTGAACGCCTATCGTCATAAGATCATCATGCGACTCAATCGTCAGATCATTCAATAGCTTTTTATAATCATCCTGATTGCAAACCGCTATGCCAATCAGAACATTGAGATCAACAGGCGATTGAAACACAACGCAGGCGCTGTATCGCCTCATTCGGCGCCTTATCTCAATCTGATAGGATAAGCGATCGACCGCGTTGAACGGCGTGCCGCTCGACATGCCATTTGGAGGATCATTTGGAGGATGAATGATATAGTCTCGATTTGTTCGGGAGCAGAGCTCCCGTCTAAATTGAATATAAAATACCGCTCCGCTATCGCCAGGCGCGAATAGAGCCTTCATAGCGTCATGCTCTGCGGCGGACAGCCTGCCCATGACAAATTGATATAGCTGCACCCCAATGCCAACCTCTCCGGCGGAGTCATTAAAGCGAGCGCGATCGCTTTCGAGCCGAGATTCCATCTTCCCCAGGCAGAGCCGCAGCTCTTCAGTATCAACGGGCTTGAGCAAGTAATCGTCCGCGCCAAGAGCGAGGCATTGTTTGGCGTAATCGAATAATCCATACGCGCTTAGTATGGCGACACGAGTATCAGGACTCTTCAGCTTTGCCCGTTCAAGGAAAGCTATGCCGTCCACCTGCGGCATTCGAATATCCGTAATTATCAGATCAAACGCCATTAGGTCCATCATAGATAGCGCTACCGCTCCATTGGCAGCTTCAAATACAAGATAATCAGGCCTTACCGTGCGAAGCAGGGCGACCAGGCCTTCACGGTGACCTTCCTCGTCGTCCACAATCAGCAGCCTATACACGAAGATCATCCTCCTTGGGGCAGGATGGGTTTGAATGTATAAAGTATACACTGGTCGAAGGTATCCGGCAATCAGGGAAGTGATGGAAACACCTGTGATATGTGCGGGTGTGAGGCGCGCCACATCTCGTTCGAAGCGGCGGGGCAAAGTCCCGCGCTGATGGTAATTCTGGCGTTGAATGCGCGCGAATGAGCTGCGGCGTAATATGCGACGTGGCAGTAGCTCTAATAGATTACAGAGATTCCGGAGACTCCGGCTATATCCGACAAGTACTCCACTCAGTTCCATGGTCGGTCGTCGGAACCAGAAACAACACGCGCCCCCCTATGGGGAGCGCGCTAAGCAACGTAAAGAGAGCTGGTCTTGACGACAAGACAATAATCCGCCACATCACCCACCCCGAGGCGTTTCGAGCGAACTCATCCCTTCACGCCTGCCTGAATCGCTATTCCCTGTAGGAAATAGCGCTGCGCCAGCAAATACAGCAGGAATGGCGGGATCATCGACATTACGCAGGACGCGATCATATGCGCCCATTTTTGTTCATACTGGCCAAAGAGGAGGCGCAGTCCGGCGGTCAGCGTTTGGTTATTGGCGTCGGTCATTACGATTGTCGGCCAGAGGAAATCGTTCCATGCACCGTTGAACGAAAACAGACCGACTATTATGAGCGCGGGCGCGATCATCGGCACGATAATTTTATAGTACACCTGAAAACTGTTCGCTCCGTCGATTTTTGCCGCTTCATCGAAGTCCAGCGGCACGCCTTTCAGGAAGTTGCGCAGCAGAAATATATTGAATACGCCTGCCAATCCCGGCCAAATCAGCGCATTGAGGTTATTCACCCATCCCAGTGAGTTGGCTATCTTAAACATTGGCAGAATCGATACCGCGTTCGGGAACATGCTCATATACATTAAAGCCCAGAAAAGAACGCCGCCGCCCGGGAAGTGCAGTCTCTCGTATGCGTATGCGGAAAGCGACGTGATGAACACAACCAGAACCATCTGACTAATTGAAACGACGAACGAGTTGCGGAACATTCTATCCAACCCTGATGTGGTATTCGCGCCGCCGCCGCCCAAAAACATCTCAATAAAGTTTACAATGGTGAAGGGCTTTGGGATCATGCGCCTTAGATAATCAATCGAACCTCTGATATTGGTGAACGACGTAATAAAATCAGAGTCCGTGCGGAACGCGTTGATAAGCATCCATGCAACAGGGAACAGCCAAAAGAACGCCAGCGCGGTTAAGAACGCGAAGGCTATCCAGCGACCGGTTTTTCCAAATATGTTCATCTGCTTCGCTCCTTTCCGCTACGCGGGTGAGTTCGCCTTCATTAGACGCATTTGTGCGAAGGATACTACCATAATACAAACGCCAAGAATCAACGCCATCGCGGCCGACATCCCCGCCACTTGCTGCTTTACGGCATTCTCATATACATACATTAGAAGCACCGCATTCGCTTCCTGGTTTTCAAAACCGGTCAGCATCAACGGTTGTCCGTATATATTAAACTGCGCGACTACCGTCATGACAAACGTATATGTAAGCGGATATCGTATTCCGGGCAGCGTTATGTTCAGGAATTTCTGCCAGCCGTTCGCGCCGTCTACTGACGCGGCTTCATAGCGATCTATCGGTATGGACGAGAGGGCGCTTTGGTATATGACCATTGTTCCGCCGTTGCACCACCATACTGTTATGATAACCAGCGACGCCCAGGAGTACGGCGGTACGCGCCAATCCGCCGCGGACATTAAAAAGTTTGATACCGCGCCGTACGAATGCAAAAACATATACCGCCATGTGAGCGTAACGGTAGATATAGACATTAGCGCAGGCAAATAATATATCGCCTGAAAGAATTTATTCCCACGCGGTTTCGACTGCAGCGCGACTGCCAAACCAAGTGGTAGCGCAATGCAGAACGGCACGCTGAATAACACGAATTTAAAAGTATTCCCCAACCCATTGCGCAATTGCCTGTAATAGGTGTTCCCGCTCTGAAACAGCATCGTCCTGAAGTTCTCAAATCCAACCCATACCGGGTCGTTGAACAGGTTCCATTTAGTGAATGCGGCGTACACACCGTAGAGCGAGGGAATGACGAAGAATACGATAAAGAACAATAAATGCGGACCGACATACGCATAAGGAATCCATTCGCGAAGCACCGACTTGCGGTCCGCTGAAGTTTTTAGCGTCGGGGATGCGACGACGGTGGTCAGCGCGCACGACGCCAGCGTGAGATATGTCGCGGGCGAGTAGCTAACATATATCCACTCAAAGTCGCGCTTCCGGAACTTGACGTCCATTTCCTTAAGTTTATCGCCCAGAAGCGTGTAGAGCGAATTGTTGATTCCCTCGTTCGCATATAAAACCATAAACAATGCGAACAAGACGGTTGAAAGGCCGGCAAACAGCACGCCGGGCGATCGGCGTCCCGCCGCTATATTGATAATAGCTAGCACCATAACCGCTATCGATACAGGCAATAGCAGCACGCTGAAGCTTGAAAGCGAGAACAGTACGGCGCTTAAAGGCTGCGAGGTATGGACTGTCACATCTGATACCGTAGTCGCAGCGGTGATGCTTGACAGAAAAAACAATACAAGCGCTAGCAATCCAAACGACGCGGCAATTCGCCCGCGCATGGCAGCGCGCGGTGTTTGTGCCCGGCGTATTGCTGAAGTTACCATCCGACCGCCTCCTTTTAGACGAGGACTCCGCCCCGACGCCCTAACAAGCCGAGGCTGCGCCCCGCACACGCAATATAAAAATCCTGGGGCGGATGGATTTATGCACCCGCCCCAGAAATGGCATATTGTTATATTATTGCGCTGCGATCGCGTCGATGACTTCCTGTTCCGCCGCTTTAAGATTGTCTTCAATTGTCATCGTGCCGAACACCGGTTCCCAGCCATTGCGCGAAATCGCGGTGTCAAACAGACCCCAGTACTTGTAATAGTAGATCGCCAGTTCGTCTCCGCGCTCCGGATCGGCAAGGAACGACTGCATCATATCTTTGAACTCGGGTATGTCGTTGATTGATACGTGCGCCGGAACCTGACCTCCGTCGCGCGCCCAAACGAGGGAGTTCTCGCCCATATAGTTAATGAACTTCGCTACAGCGATGTCCTCTTCCTCGGTGCGATTATCATCGGCAAACTGTACAAAGTTATGTGAGGATGTCCAGTTTTTGCACGTCTCGGGAGAATAGCAAATCGAGGGCAGCATGCCGATATTGACGCCAGCTTCCAACGCGCCTGCCTTCATCCATATGCCTTCCGGCCAAATGAGCAGGTTCCCGGAATAGAACAGCTGCATCGAATCGTCGCCTTTAATCGTGGTGTAACCGCCGTCGTGCAGATCTTTCATCGTCTGGTAAACCTGCGCCATCTCGTCATTGTTGAACGCCGGAGCGTCTCCGTCTATTGTCAGATGGCCGTCTCCAAGTTGAGCGTAGTAAGACAACACCTGCGCGCGCAGCCAGTCTAGCCCTAAAATGTGATCCGTCCAGCCGGCGGCCTTTGCCTTATCGCCAATTTCCTTAACTTCGTCAAAGGTAATGTAGCCATCCTCAATATAACCGTTCAAGTCATACTGATCGAACAGATCCTTGTTGTAATATGTGACATAAGAGTGAACATCCAGCGGCACACCGTAGTGGTCGCCGTCGATATCCGTTCGATCCCATGCGCTGGGGATGTAGTTTTCCTTGAGAATGCCGTTTTCAAGCAGTGTATCGATAGGCCAGATTAGCTCTTGCTCCACAAAATTGGGAATGCGCTCAATGTGTACGATCGTAACGTCGGGAACATCCGATCCGGACTGCACTGCGAGCGGGATCTTTTGATACAAATCGTCGGCTGTCATCGGGGTATGGTTTACATATACTTCGCTTTGCGACGCGTTGAACGCGTCCACCATACCCTGCATCGTCGCGCCGTCCGCTCCTGTGAACACCGACCAGTAGCTGATTTCGATAGGGGCTGCCTGCGCCGTGAACGATCCCAGCGCGAGTGTGGCGAGAATCGCTAGTGCTATAGCGATGCTCCTGCGGGTCTTTTTCATTTTGCTGCCTCCTTAATATTTGGTACGTCGCATGTCTTCTATTCCGCCGCCCATAGCGGTTGAATACTAGGGCGTGTTCGAAAAATCTCTCGGTCTGAATGCACTGTCTTTTTATCCATCGCGGCGTCGCGCATTCGGTCGACGTAGCTCCACTACGCCTCCCTCATGGCTCCTTGCGCTGAAT
>JAISZG010000097.1 GCA_031269355.1 Oscillospiraceae bacterium
GGTCCGGGAGGGGGGAGAGGGCAGGGCCCTTTCCCCCCACCCGGTGGGTTTTTGCTTCTTTTTCCCCGGAGAAAAAGAAGAACCCCCCAAATAACAAACCAACCCCTATCACGAACCCCAAAAACCCCTATTCCCCAACCCTAAGGCACCCCCCGTTCCCCCCCCCCGGGGAGGTTGGGAGGGGGCGCCCCCCCTCCCCCCCCCCGTCAGAAAAACTAGAAAGGATAACCTCATGAAAACAACCGCTCTTCGATTATACAGCGAAAAAGATTTGCGCCTTGAAACATTTGATCTCCCCCCAATTAAGGAAGACGAGATCCTCATAAAAATTATATCCGATAGCCTTTGTATGTCCAGCTATAAAGCAGCTATGCAAGGCGCTGCACACAAGCGCGTCCCAAACGACGCAGCCGTAAACCCCATTATAATCGGCCACGAGTTCTGCGCGGAAATAGTAACAGTAGGCGCGAAGCTCACCAACCAATACCACGCCGGGCAGCGCGTATCGCTGCAAACATCACTAAAGGGAACATATAACGCGCCTGGATATAGCTTTCGTTATATCGGCGGAAACTCCACCTACGGAATAATACCCTCGCAATATATTGAAGCTGGAAATCTATTGGATTACAACGGCGACGCCATATTCTATGGATCGCTTTCCGAACCGCTATCTTGCGTGATCGGCGCGACACACGCCTGTTACCACACTATACAGGGCGAATATACACATGCTATGGATATAAAGAAAGGCGGCAATATCGCGATTCTGGCGGGCGCCGGACCGATGGGGCTTGCGCTTATCGACTACCTTATTCATCGCGACCTGCGCCCCTCCCTTCTTGTGGTGACGGATATCGACGCGAACAGGCTTGCGCGCGCGTCGCATGTGCTGCCGCCACAGCGCGCGGAGCAGAGCGCCACAATAGGAGAACCCGCGCGAACGGACGTCAACCTAATGTATATTAATACTGCGGATATAGCTGATCCCGCCGCGCATCTGCGCGAGCTGACGGGCGGCGTGGGATATGACGAGGTGTTCGTGTTCGCGCCCGTGCCCTCCGTCGTCGAACAGGGCGACGCAATTCTCGCGTACGACGGCTGCCTGAATTTCTTCGCGGGGCCGACAAACCCGGCGTTCTCAGCACTGTTCAATTTTTATAACGTTCACTACAATACTACGCATGTAGTCGGAACATCCGGCGGCAACACCGACGATATGCGCGAAGCGCTGCGCCTTGCCGGTCAGCGGCGCATAAACCCTGCAGTACTCGTAACGCACGTGGGAGGGCTTGACGCCGCAAAGGACGCCACCCTCAACCTGCCCCATATACCCGGCGGCAAGAAGCTTATATATAATCATATATCTTTGCCGCTTAGCGCGATCGACGATTTCGAAAAGCTAGGCGAAACGGATCCGCTTTTCAAGCGCCTGCATGAATTGTGCGCCGAAGCTGGCGGCCTTTGGAACGCCGAAGCGGAACGATACCTGCTCGCAAACGCGCCGAAGCTGAACGCCGATAAATATATAATATAAATAGTAATATTTATGACGAGCGGAGGGATTGGATATGCGCCTGCTCGATGTGATCGGACCGGTAATGATAGGCCCATCAAGTTCGCATACCGCCGGAGCCGCGAGGATAGGGCGCGCGGCGCGATCGCTGCTTGGAGAAGATACGGCGCGGGTTGTGGTTGGATTCCACGGCTCGTTCGCGAACACGTATCAAGGGCATGGAACGGATCGCGCGATTATAGGCGGCTTGATGGGCTTTTTGCAGGATGATCCCCGCCTTTGCGACAGCCTTGCGCTCGCGCGCGCTGCGGGGATATCTTATACGTTTAAGGAGGTTCGCCTGCGGGATGCGCATCCCAACACCGTCACGCTGGATTTGACGGGCGCAAGCGGCGTTCATGTGTTCGTTCGCGCCGCTTCGCTGGGCGGCGGCGCTATACTTATACAAGAGATAGACGGCCTGCCGGTTAGGGTTTCCGGAGACGCGCCTACGCTTATAATAGTGCACAGGGATACGCCGGGCGTGATAGCCAAAATAAGCGGCGCGCTGGCCGACGCGGGGCTTAATATCGCGAATATGCAGGTTTCGCGGGAAGCGCAGGGGCGCGGCGCGATATCCGTGCTGGAGCTGGACGCCTGCGCCAGCGAATCGACTATCACGGCGCTGCGCGCGCAACAGGGTGCGGGACGAAGTCCCGCTTCGTTCGGGGCGGCGGGGCAGAGCCCCGCATTAAATGATATAATACGCGTAACCTGGATGTGCGGATGACGGGGGATATATAGCGATGCCAAAGGAAGATTCGATTCGCGCGTTTATAGAGGAATGCGGTACGGGCGATCTGGCCGCATACCTTATTTCAGCGGAAGCTGCTGAAACTGGATTATCAGCGGACGAGCTGCGCGCTTCTATGGCGGAGCGGTGGGACGTGATGCGCGCGTCCGCAGCCGCAGCCCTCGAAAGCGCCGATCGATCCCTTTCCGGGCTTACGGGCGGTATGGGCGCGCGGCTATATGCCGCCGACCGAGCGCTTCCCGGCGGAGAGACGCTGCGCAAAGCCGCCGCGTACGCTTTGGCGATAGCGGAGTATAACGCGCAGATGGGGCGCATCGTGGCCGCGCCGACCGCAGGCGCGTGCGGCATACTGCCAGCGGCGCTGCTTACCGCGATAGAGCAGCGCGCGGGGCATAGTCCCGTATTAAATAATAATATTCCGCAAGAACTAATTATCGACGCGCTGTTCTGCGCGGCCGCCGTGGGCAGGGTTATCGCAAGCAGGGCGAGCGTTAGCGGCGCGCAAGGCGGATGCCAGGCGGAATGCGGAAGCGCCGCCGCGATGACCGCCGCAGCGCTTACAATATTATACGGCGGCACAGCGGCTGAGATGGAGCACGCCGTCGCTTTCGCGCTGATGAATACGATGGGGCTGGTATGCGATCCGGTGGGCGGATTTGTGGAGATACCCTGCGTATTCCGGAACGTGATGGGCGTGGGGCTGGCGCTATCCTGCGCGGATATGGCGCTGGCCGGTATTAAAAGCATAATCCCTGCGGATGAGATAATCGACGCCATGCGCGAGGTAGGCGATTCCATGCCCGCCCAGCTTAAGGAAACGGGATTGGGCGGATGCGCGGCCTGCCCCACAGCGAGGGCTTGCGCAAGGGGATGATCCTATTCGCATAGCATTTCGCTATATATAATTATATATAGTGTTCGAAATGAATATATATTATTTATTATATTGGCTAAACCAAGCGACGCAATCATCGTAATAAATTAGTAACAGTCGTCTCGTTTATCAGAAGCCGCATCATAATAAATAATATTTATCCATAATTCTTTTTAGTAATTCAGCGCGCGAAATCTTCGCCAGCCGCTTTATGGGGCGGCGTGGATCGCGGCGGCACAGCGCGCGGTAATCGCACCACATGCAAGCGTTCCAGGCGCCTATCTCGCATGGCTCAGCGGCAATAGTTCCCGATTCGATGCCGCGCGCAAGCTGAGCCGCCTTATTTACCGCGAATTCCATAAGCGCCGTCAATTCCTCTTCGGATACCGCATCCGATATTTTCAGCGTATCCCCAGAATTTGCATATACTTTCATCATCGAACGCGGCGGGGAATCGCAGTCCATCGCGCGAACGACGCGTTGATCGGCCAACGTAACGCCTCGCATGCGCAAATCGTTCAATCTTTTTTTTGTTATTGCATCATCACCTTGACCGTCGTCCAGTATCACCGGTTCATCCAGTTTAAACAGATACGCGCCAGCCGGTTTGGTTCCCGGCAGCCTGTTCAAAGCCGCCGCGAGATATAGCATCAGCTGTATATCCAGGCCGTAATAGAACATCGTATCATCCATCTTAGCGCTTGAACGAGCGCGCGATCCCGATTTATAGTCGATCACGCGAACGTATCTGCCGTCCGGCGCGTCCCATAAATCGATCCTGTCTATCCTGCCCTGCAGCGCGATATAGTGATCGGCGGGGCGGGTGCGGGGCGCCTCCGATAAGTCCGGCTCGAGTTCGGGGGCGTCGTGGGTGGTGTCGCGGGCGGTGTCGCCGTTCGATATGGGGATCATCAGCGGTTCGTCGCCGAGACCGAATTTCGTTTCGAACGCAAGCGGTCGGAACATGCTCGCCTGCATTTGATATGCGGCCAGGTTTGCGGCGGCGGAAAGCAAGCGCATCAATCGTTTCGCTACCGCCGCGTTCAGCGCGTTCTCGCGCGCAAGCCCAAAGTTAAACGAATCCACCAGCGGGCGCGCGATGGTTATCATATCAGCGGCAATTTGATCCTGCGGCTGATGCGGCCAGTCGGCGCGCAACGCCGCCATTCGCAGATATTCTTCAAATGCCAGGTGCAAAAGCGTTCCCGATAGATTAGGCACAAACCCCGGTTCGTCAACAGATTTCGGGTATAACCCGTATCTTACAAAGTGGCTGTACGGACATGCGGCGAACCGCTCAAGCCGCGTAACGCTATATGGCGCGTTACTATATAACGCGCTTGCGGTCGATTCTGAAATTCTAGCGCGCGATCGTTCGGCATATGCCGCAGCCAACACGCGCCGCAGCCGAGCGCGCCAGCCGTCCATATGGTTCAGCGCGGCGACAGCCCCGCGCCAATCATTCGCCAACGATTCCCCGCGCTGCAATAGCGGACCTAGCGCGTCCAAAGCCGAACCCGGCGCATACAGCGCGACAGGCCTGCCATCCACAGTATCCGCCGAACGAATCGCGTTCGGAAGCAACCGTTTCAACTTCAGCAGCACGGACGAAGCCGCGCCCGCTCCGGATGCGGACGCGCCCAGGCAGCAGCTGACCGACAGATACTCGCAAGGCGCTGAGAGCACATCCAGCAGGTTCATCTGAGATAGCTTCAGCAGCGTTCGCGCATCCAGGCCTATCGGCGTATCAAGCGCCTGCTCCGCTTTGTTCAGCTCCATATCGGTTAGCAGAGATTCCCCGCCCGATGCGAACGCGCCGTCGCTCAACCCCATCACGAATATAGCGCGCACGCCGCCCAGCTTCATTCTGCCTATTTGACCTATTATCAGCCGACCGTTCTCCGGCGGCAGCGCGGCAAGCTCCATAGCGCGGATTCCCGTTTCCACCATCGACGCGAACAGCGCGGGCGTCACGCGATTGCGCGCGAGAAGCGAATCCAGCTGATCGAGCAGGTCTATCCATTTCTTCCATACCTGCCCGCAGTGCGACGATTCAAGCGGCATCGCGCGCTCGCTAAAATCCGCCTGCATATCGCCCAGCCGTTCCTTAAGCCCCGCGTTGATTGTGAATTCCCACATCGCCCGCGCATATGATCCGCTCGATTCCGCAGCGCGAAGCGACGAGCGCAGCTCGTACAGCGGTTCCGCCGCCAACCGTCGGAGCGGCTCTACGGGTGCGCGAAGCGACGCTTCATCTAATGCGCGCCCTTGCCCCGCCGCCCCGCCCTTATCGAACGCGCGGCTCCATTTCCAGCCGTCTATACCATGCGTTTTAGCGTATAATTCAAGCCGCCATATCTCGTCCGTTTCAAGCTCTGAGAAGCCGCTCTTCAGCCAGTCCATCATGAAGTCCGTCCGCTCGCCTTTAGCTGCAAACGACAGCGCGCCGAGTATCCCCCTAAAAAACGGATGCGCCGCCGCGCTGTGCTTGCGATCCAGGTAAACGGGAATGCCGTATCTCTCGAACACCTCCGCGACGCATCCGCCGTACGAATCGAGATCGGCATGCACAACTCGTATATCGTCCAGCTTCATCTTAGACGCGCTCCCCGCCCCCGGCGCGGTAAGGGTTAATATGCGAGCAGCCGCGCGCGCGGCTTCGCGGTACGGCGTTTCGGCTTCGATTATTTCCACGCCGCCGTCCGCTCTATCATATGGGCGCGCTGATTTCGCGAACAGGCTGCGCTCCAGATACCGCACGCTGTCCGTCGCCGCTAGCGGGCTTTTAACATGCAGTTGATTCCATATAATTCCATATATATCAAACCGCCTTGCCAGCCTGGATAAGGTGGCTCGCGCGGGTTCGTATAGCGCGCCGTCCGGCGCATCCTCCCGCTCCCATGTAAGCGAAAGCGTGAACGACTTCGCCAGCCGCGCGGCTGCGCACAGCATGTCCCCCATTTGAGTGGTGATTAAATCGAACCCATATACCCATATGCGCGCTCCGTCCGCGTATTTCGAATCGGGCAGTCGCTCCAGCAGCGCGCGCTGCACATCCTCGCCGTCCGCAAATTGGCCTTCCATAAACGATTCATACGCGCGCCAAACGCGCTCGAAATCCGTAAGCTTCGCATTGAGCGCGCCGTCGAACCCGCCAGCCAGCTCGCTTAATATATCGGGCGTAATGCCAGCTCGCTTGAAATCGCCGATCGTATCCGCCACTTTACATGCGAAGCCGCGCCGCGCCGCCGCTTTAGCATAATAAATCAAGCTATCCGATAACGAATCGAGAAGCGCCTGCATAGCCATGCACTTGCCGTCCGCGCTGATTCTCGTTTTCGACGGCGCGCCCGCGCGCTCGAATACGCGATCCGTAAAGCGCGACGGTGAAAGCACCTCAAGCGTTATAAACCCGGGCAGCTTTAGCCGACGCACTATCTCAAGCTCCGCCTGCAGCGTATATTGCTCGGGCACCAGCAATATCAGGCGATCGCCCGTACCGATAGCTTCGCCGATCTCGCGTATTATAATCGGAAGCAATCGACCGGTTCTGCCCGTCAGCACGCGAACGTTCATTCGCATTCCGCCTTTCGCTTGTCCCATATGGGAATCAACGACGTACCGCTCGCGGATGGCGGCTGATTCCATCCCTCATCCAAACCCAGCGCGGCGCGGTGCGACTTAAGCCGCGACCACTCGCCCTTGCTCAGCGGGCGCGCGATGCCATATTCAGCCGAGCGGTGGCACGGCGTAAACTGACCCATAAGCGATATGGGCGTATGTTCGGGCAGCCGCTCCGCCAATTCGCCCAGCGCGCGCATGGATTCGCGCACGCGCCCCGGCAGCGCCAAATGCCGAACGATAGTTCCGCGCGTCATAATCCCGCGCGAGTTATACTCAGGAGCGCCGCTGATACTACGCATGCGCAGTATCGCGCGCATCGCGACCGCCGGATAGTCGCTTGCGCGCGAAAGCAGCCCGGCGTCGCATTCGTCTGAATATTTGTAATCGGGCAGCCATATATCTACAATATTCGACAGCGCGTCTATCGTATCCTCCGTCTCGTATCCGCTAGTGTTATATACGATGGGCACGGTAGGGCGCGCTATTCTAATGGCGATAGACACCGCCGAAATATACGGCGTCGCTCCCACAAGGTTTATGTTCTCCGCGCCCTCGTCGATAAGCCGCGCGAATATGCGCGCAAGTTCGTCCGCAGTATATGCCGCCCCGTATCCCAGCGGATCGATCTGGCTGATATGCGCGTTCTGGCAGTATACGCATTTCAGCGCGCATCCGCAAAAAAAAACGGCTCCGCTGCCGCCGGAACCGCACAGCGGCGGCTCCTCCCCGAAATGCAGCGCGGCCTTCGCCACGCGCGCAAGCGTTCCCATGCCGCAAACGCCATTCCCTTTTATAAGGCCGCGCGGCGTGCCGCAGCGCCTTGGGCACAGCGTGCAGCGCGCGTATTCCGCGAACAAGCAGCCATGCGGCGTGACGCCAGCCACGGCGGCTTAAGCGGAAACAGAGAAGCGCGAGCGGATCAATTCCTGTATGGTATTATACGCTTCTTCCTCGTCGTCCCCATCAAGCACAAGATACAGCGAATCCATGCTCTTCGCGCTCAGCGATAGAACGCCCATCAGGCTTTTCGCGTTCACAACCTTGCTGCCCTGCTCGATGAGTATTCGCGCGCTATATTTACACGCCGCCTGCACCAGCATGGCAGCCGCGCGCGATGTCATGCAATCGATATCAGACAGATCTATTTTTCGTCGTGTCATCTCCCGTCGTCCCTT
>JAISZG010000019.1 GCA_031269355.1 Oscillospiraceae bacterium
GAGGGCTCTGCCCTCCCAAACCCTCCCGCCAAGGGGCCATGGGCCCCTTTGGAAACCCCTTCCGTTGTGGCGGTGGTACCCCGGGCGCGGAGGGCGCCCGGGGTACCGGGGCGGGTGAGTTTAGCTGGGGTGTTTGGGGTTGGGCTTGGGAGGTGCCCCGGTGAACCGGGGCGCCGGGGTTGGTGTGATGAGCCGGGGTGTTAGGGGCTGATACCGAGCATTATCCAATTGGAGGAACTGAAATGCTTTGCGATTATCATACGCATACCGTTCATTCGATGGACGGTCGACAGACGTTGGACGAGTTGTGCCAGGCTGCAATTCGTATCGGCTTGGATGAGGTGTGCATCACCGATCACTATGAACCGCACCACTATGCCCCGCTCGCCGATATCCCACCGACAATCGAGCTGGCGCGTCAACATGCGCTCGCTATCCAAACATACCCCGCCCTATCAATAAAACTCGGCATCGAGGTCGGCGATTACCCCGAATACCACGACGAAATCGTCCGCTGGCTCGCCGACTGGGATCTCGATTACATGCTCCTCTCCCTCCACCTGGTCGACGGACTCGACCCGTACGACCCCCTCTATTTCGAAAAATACGCGTTCAGCCGCGCGAAAAGCTACCGCGCCTACGCGCACGCGGTACTAAAATCCATCAATTCCTGGAACCCCTCCGAATTCGACGCCCTCGCCCATTTGGGATATGTCGCCAGATACGCCCCGCCAACCCTCGCTACATCCGCCCCCGCCCCCGCAGTCAACATATTCAAATGGAACGACGCCCCCGATATAATCGACGCCATCCTAACTACCCTCGCGCAAAATGGCAAAGCGCTCGAAATAAACACATCCTCCTACCGCACCACCGGCGAACCTACCCCCGGCTCGGACATCCTAAAAAGATTCCGCGAATTAGGCGGCGAATTCATCATGTTCGGCTCGGATGCGCACATCCCCGCCCACATAGGCTTCGAATTCGCCCGCGCGCACGCCATGGCGCGCGCTCTCGGATTCCGCCATACCCTCCGCTTCAACAAACGAACCGCCATACCAATCGCCATCCCACAATAATGTTTCACGTGAAACAATCCCCATCCCCGTACCTCCCCCCGCCCCCTCCCCCCCACCCACCAAAAATGTTTCACGTGAAACAATCAGGAGACCGCAATGCAAGATCTATTCTCGCTCGCAAACAAACCCCAAGCGCCGCTCGCCGACCGCATGCGCCCGCGAACGCTGGACGAGTTCATCGGCCAGCGCCACATCGTAGGCGAAGGTCGTCTAATGCGGCGCGCTATAGAAGCTGATCGCCTAACAAGCTGCATATTCTTTGGCCCGCCCGGCTCCGGCAAAACCTCTCTCGCGTCAGTCATAGCCGAGCAAACGAAGAACGCGTTCGTCAAATTAAACGCCGTCGCCAGCGGTGTCGCCGACGTACGCGCAATATTGGAAGACGCACGCAAACGACTAGACATAACCGGTCGAAGCACGCTCCTTCTTCTAGACGAGTGCCACCGCTGGAACAAGGCGCAAAGCGATTCAATATTGCCGTCGATAGAGCAAGGTCTAATTCGGTTCATCGGCTCGACCACCGAAAATCCAATGATATCGATGACGCCCGCAATAGTAAGCCGCTGCCGCGTGTTCCAGTTCGTCAAACTCTCAGACATAGACATTACCCTCGCACTTCAGCGCGCGCTGTCCGATCCCGAACGCGGATACGGACATATGCGCATCGAAATCGAACCAGCCGCATTATCTCATCTCGCGCGCGTCGCGTCCGGAGACGTACGCTCCGCACTGAACGCACTCGAACTTGCAGTGCTCACAACAAACGCGGACGCCAACGGCTCCATCAAAATTACGCTTTCCATCGCCGAGGATTCCATCCAAAAGCCCGCGCTGTATTGCGACGAATCGCTCTACTACGATATCTTAAGCGCGTTCTGCAAAAGCCTTCGCGGCTCCGATAGCGACGCCGCGCTCGCCTGGTTCGCGCGTCTAATCAACGTCGGCGCGGATCCCTGGCTGATCGTGCGCCGAATCATCGCGCACGCCAGCGAGGACGTCGGCTTAGCGAATCCGCTCGCGATGCTCACCGCCGCGTCCGCCGCCGTCGCGCTGCAGCACGTGGGCATGCCGGAGGCGCGCCTGCCGATTGCGCAAGCCATCATAACCATATGCGAAAGCGCAAAATCGAACAGCGTCGTAACAGCGATAGACGCCGCCTACGCGGACGCCGCCGCAGGAAATTTCGGCTCGGTACCCGCCGCGCTTCGCGATACATCATACAAAGGTTCGGAGCGCGCGCTCGACGAGCAAGGCCGCAAGCCAGGCGAAGATTATCTCTATCCCCACGATTTCCCCGGCCATTGGGTTCGCCAAAATTATATGCCCGTCGGCCTTGAGAACAAGGAATATTATCGACCGTCCGGCGAAGGCCAGGAAAATAAACCAAAAAAGAAAAGCCCTCCCATCGAAGGCTAATCTGCAGAAAACACTAATTCCCAGCAATACCGAATCCGCTACTGTACGACTCGCATTTCGCTTAGCGGCCACACGACCAGCCGCACATGTCCGACTATCATATCCTTCGTTATCGGCCCGATCAAGTGGCTGTCGTTCGAGTTTTTGCGGTTGTCGCCAAGCACAAAATATTCGCCGTCGGAGAGCGTCCATTTTCCTTCGTATGTTGGGCGCAGCTCCGCCGCGAGATAATCTTCCTCATATAGATCGCCGTTTACATATAAATATCCGTCCCGCATTTCAACCGTGTCGCCCGGCAAACCCACAATGCGCTTTACAAAATTTTCTTTTCGATTTGGGTAATGGCATATCACAACGTCGAATCGCGAGGGTTCCCCAAACATATATTCAGGCTTCGTGACGATCATATATTCGTTATTGCTCAGCGTTTTTAGCATTGATTCGCCGTCCACGCGAATCGGTTCGAATATGAATGTTCGTATAATTAAAGCTATAGCGACGGCGACTAGGATTGATATCACCCATTCCAATATCTCACGTCCCGCTGATTTTTTATCATCGCCGGATTTTTTTGATTTTGCGCGCGCTTCACTTGATTTGGCGGAGCTTGCGGACTGCTCTAACAATTGATCCGTCTGTTCGGACTGCGCTTGAATGTTCATATATTGGTCACTCCTTGCTACTCTGCGTTATGTCGTTTTGGGAGCCGCTGGTTATTATAGCTTTACGGCGCTTGATAAAAACGAAGCGATCCATCATAACGATTCGACCGCAGCCGCCGCATTTTATTTTGACGTCCGCGCCGGTGCGAATTACCGTCCACGTATCGGAGCCGCAGGGATGCGTTTTTTTCATTTTGACGATATCGCCGACAGATACGCTCGCATCCGCAGCGTTCATTATTTACCGCCTCCCGATTCCTGTCGATGCAAATGTCAATTACGCTATTATATATTCCGAGCACGAACTTCGTTAATTTTTGATAATATTATAGCATTTAAAATTAGGCTTCGCAAGCGATCGACATTATTTCACCTATTTACCATAATTCACTTAAACGTGCATTCTTCGCTCATTCGGGAAGGGGAAGGGAAAGTACCCATCCCCCTTCCCTACCCCTGAAACTCTAACTCTACCTATACCTTTGCAACAAACCGCCTAATTATCAGCACGCACTCGCGAATAAGCACACCATATACCGGAATCATCATCGCAGCGTTCACTATGCGCGTCGGCAGCAGCGCGCGCATATCCACGCCGGACATCGACGCAATCCAATATGAATTGAGTATAACCGAAAATAATATCTGCGCCGCCGCCACTCCCGGCAGCACCGTCAGCCACGTAAGCCCATCCAGCCACTCCGTCTCGGGATCAAACGCCAGCCGCACCTGCCGCCTTCGCACAATCTGCGCAATCAGCGCCGTCGTAAACCCTATCATACCCATGCTGAACCCAAACCCGGGATGATACGCACCCATCGGATTCACCGCCCATTTTATAAGATCCGCGAGAAATCCGACCATAAACCCGGCAACCGGCCCAAAACACAGCCCCGCCAGATGCACGGGCAGCAGGTTCAGCGACACGTTAAGCGTATACACTCCCGTTAGAGGAATCACCTTTATCGATAAAACAGTTCCCAATATAACGCTCAGCGCGCAGAACAAGCCCATCGTTACGACGGATTTTATCGACCACAGTCTCTTCATTTAAACCGGCTCCCCCGAACAAAGCGGGGCTGCGCCAGTTTCCAGCCAGCGCACCTGCGATTCCGTCAAAGCGATATCGTTAGCGCGCCACACCTCCAAAAGCTGGTCAATCGACGAAACCGAAACCAGCGGCACAGCATTCAGCCCGCAATCCCGAACATACGCAGTCAACACCGCGCCAAGCCCTACGCCCAGTTCCTTCGCCAGCGCCGCCGCGCGGTCGGCACGCCTAAAGTTTTCCGGATAGTAGCCATAGGATTGTATGGAGCCTGGCTTCTGCTCAAGCCCGTTCGCGTGGCTGGCGAAGAATCCGCGACCCTGCGTGCCGAATCCCATTATCGGGAACTGAGTTTCCTTATACCATGCTTCCTCGTATGGATTCATCGGAACGTGCGTCACATCCTGCGTTTGCGCGGCGGATGTCATCGCGAGCGACGTATGAAGCTGGCACACGGACAGCTCGGCCAGCCCGTTCGCGCGCGCGTATTCGTTCGCCTCCGCTATGCGCCCGACTGTCCAGTTCGATACGCCTATCGTTTTCACCTTGCCAGCGCGCACGGCCTTGTTCAGCGCATCCACGATTCCCGCCACCGGCAGCCTAGGATCGTCGCGGTGCAGAAGATACATATCCACCCACTCCTGCCCCATTTCAGAAAGCGACGTATCCAGATCGCCGAGTATCTCCTCCTCGCTCAACCTAGATATATGCATTGCGCTTCGGCTTGGATGGCTGCCCTTCGCGCAAATAACCACCTTATCCCGAAGCCCGCTCGCCTTCAGCCATCTGCCGAGCGCCCCGTCGGATTTGCCGCCCGCGTAAAGGCGCGCGGTGTCGAAGCAGTTACCGCCCAGCTCGACAAACTTGTCCATTATACGGAAGCGCGCGGCGTCGGTGCCATCCTCGCCCATCTTGCCCGCGCCTAACGCAAGGGCATTGACACGCGTGTCTTTTCCGATTATTATTGTCTTCATCAGTTCTATCTCCTCTTCAGATGTCGGGGCGGCCGCAAACCGCCAGCTCTGCGCAGGATAGTATAGCACAACGAATAAACGCGGACAACCCGCGCACGGGAGGTCTCCGGTATGCGCTCGCCATTTAAAACGCTCGATAAATCTTTCGAAATTAAGAGGCTTACTATAGCCGCGCTGATCGCGGCGGTATATGCTGCGGTCACCATGCTTCTTCAGGCTATCAGCTACGGTCCGATCCAAATGCGCGTATCCGAAGCGCTAACGCTGCTACCAATATTGTTCCCGGAGGCCGTGCCCGGCCTGTTCGTCGGCTGCCTTATCGCGAACTTAATAAGCGCGTACGGCCTGCCCGATATAATATTCGGCTCGCTGGCTACGCTGGCCGCCGCAATGCTTACGCGCAGGCTCCGCAAAAATATGTGGCTCGCCGCGCTGCCACCAGTTCTGATAAACGCCGTATTCGTTGGAATATTGCTTCGCGTGCAGATCAACGCGCCCCTGCTTCCCACAATGTTTACGGTGGGCGTCGGCGAGGCCGTTTCCGTTTACGCGCTCGGCATCGCGATGATACTTGGCCTGCGCAAGCTCTCGCCGCTGTTGGCTCGCGCATAATGTAAATATTAATATTAATTTTATATAATTTACAATATATAAAAGCTTGCCGCCGATTACGACGACGGATAAGCTTTTATATATTTTACGTCATATTCAAAATTTGCGTCGATGGGAAATCCCGCGCATATGCGAATCGTTCTATCTGTGTAGGAATCTATGCGGAAATATCGAGTTTTGCAACAATGTCAATACACGATATTTATATATTATTTTTTTATATATCGATATCAGCAGGAGGTATATAATGGCGCAGCCCATGATGAATTCGCGCCCGAGACCGCGTACTCTGTTTGTTCCGCGAGTTCGGGAAACCAACTTTATATTGGCGGTGCTGGCGACAAGCATGAAGCTGGCGGTGCTGCTTATTTTGATAGCGAGCCTGGCCGGCGTCGGCGTAGTGGTGGGGATAGGCAAGGCGTATGTCGAAACCGCGCCGGAGCTGGATATCGCCAGCTTCGACGATCAGGCGCAGACCTCGTTTATATACGACGCGTCGGGCAACCTGATCACAACGTATAAGGGCACGGAGGATCGCGTGCTCGTTTCGATAAACGAAATTCCGCTAAATCTTCAGCATGCGTTCGTAGCGGTGGAGGACGCGCGGTTCTATACGCACGCGGGCGTTGACGTAAAGCGCATACTGGGCGCGTTCATTAACAACCTTTCATCCTCGGGAACGCAGGGCGGCTCGACGATAACGCAGCAGCTGATCAAGCAGAGGATGCTTACGGACGAGCAATCATATAAAAGAAAAATCCAGGAAGCGTATCTTGCGATGGAGCTGGAATCGCGCTATGCGAAGGATCAGATACTTGAATCATACCTGAACACGATATTTTTGGGAGAAAGTTATTATGGCGTAAAAACCGCCGCGCTTGGATATTTCGGGAAGGATTTGAGCCAGCTAACGCTTCGCGAATGCGCGATGCTGGCGGGGGTAACCCGTTCGCCATATTATTATAATCCGCGTCGCAACTTTTTCACGCGCTATACCGCGACCAGCGACACGCCGACGATAACTAACAACCGCACCGATTACGTGCTTCGGATGATGTACGAAAATCAGTTTATCACACAGGATGAATACCGAGCGGCGCTGGATAAATCCACCGCGAGCGTGCTTGAGAAGGCGCCCGGCAGCGACGGCGGAATGTACGATCACGCGTATTATGTGGAATACGCGCTTCACGACGTGGTAACCCGCATGCTGGAGCTGTACCAATATGACGACACGTCGGCCAACCGCAGCCTGGTGGAAAGAGAACTACGCACCGGCGGATACAGCATATACCTTTGCATCGATCCTGCCATACAAGATATAGTTGAGGATACGTTGGCGAACTGGAACAATTATCCTCGGCTGCGCGATCCGAGCGATAAGATATATCAAGCGCGAAACGCGGACGGAACGTATACCGAGATACCTCAGCCGCAGGCGGCGGCGGCGGTATACGATTATCGCACGGGCGAGCTGAAGGCGATAGTCGGCGGGCGTTATCCGCCCACGCAGAAGCTGACGCTCAACAGGGCGTGGGAGATGCGAATGCCGGTCGGCTCGTCTATAAAGCCGCTAAGCGTATACGGTCCGGCGATAGAGATGGGTCAATCGCCCGCGAGCATAGTATATAATATGCCAATACCGATACCCGGCTGGCGAAACGCCGAGGGCGAGGATTCGTTCCCGCAGAATTACGGCGGTGGCGGATACACGGGTTCGGAAACGCTTCGCGCGGCGCTGCGCACCTCTCACAACACATCGGCGGCTCAGGCGCTGACGCAATATGTGGGCGTGGATAATTCATATGAGTTTCTGGTCGGGCTGGGGGTTGCGGATAGAAATATAAATAAAGATGGATACGGGCTTGCGCTTGGCTCGTCGGGCGTGACGCCTATCCAAATGGCGGTCGCGTTCGGCGCGATAGCGAACAACGGGGTATATCTGCAGCCGACGTCGTTTTCGAGGGTTATAGACGCGGGCGGAAACGTTATATTGGATACGCATGTTGCGCAGCTGCGCAGGCAGGTATTCGGGGTATCAACCGCATGGCTGGTTACGGATATGCTGAAGGAGGCCGTAAAGAGCGGCACCGGAAGCAACGCGCAGATCAAGGGTCAAACCGTCGGCGGGAAGACAGGCACGAACAGCGATTATCGGGGCGTATTTTTCGCGGGGATGACGGGCTGGTATTCCAGCGCGGTTTGGATTGGCCATGATAACTATAAGGCGCTTGCTTCCGACGCGACGGGCGGCGAGTACGCCGCGCCGCTATGGAAGGCGTTTATGACGCAGATTCACGAGCAGAAGGGCTTGGACGATCGCGCGATAATCGATGCCGCGCCTGAATCGCTTGGATTAATAAAGGTTACTACCTGCGGAGTTTCCGGCCTGCTCGCGACCGACGCCTGCAAGAGCGATATTAATGGATATAAAACTGTAACGGATTATTGGTTACAGGGGACGCAGCCGACTGTATATTGTCCGATGCATCAGCAGTATGAGATATGCACTGAGACGGGTTTGATAGCGGGGCCGTACTGTCCGTCGCGGAAGACGGCGAGCGCGGTATTCATACCGTACGGGCATCCGTTATATCAGTATACGAAGTCATATTCATCGACGATACAGAAGTATCTTGGGAAATTCGCGACGTTAAATATAGGGGGTGGGGCGAACGAGCGTGACGCGGTACTTAACGGGATGCAGTGCACGGTGCACACATCGCCGCAGCAGACGATATACGCGTTGCCTTATATTGAGGGGACGCCGCCGGCCGAAACGCAGGTAGAGGACGCGCGCGCGTTGATATCGCAGGCATATGAGACGCTGGCGGCGTACGGCTACACATTATCCACGGAAGAGTATCGCGCGTTTGCGAACGCGATACTGACCGCCGAGCAAACGCTATATTCCAATCCCAGTTCAGCCTCCCTTGACTATGCGCTTCAAACGCTACGCCAAACGATGGCGCGGTTCAATTAAAGCCGGGGCATTTCCTACCGCCGGAGCCCGCCGTATCCCACCGTACACCCTCCCAAACATTAGATACTCAACTCACACGCCATGGTACGCCGGGCGCCCTCCGCGCCCGGTGGACCTACCGCCACAACGGAAGGGGTTTCCAAAGGGGCCGTGCCCCTTTGGCGGGAGGGTTTGGGAGGGCGGCGCCCTCCCAACGTATCCTCGTATCCTCGCACCCCACCCCCAACGCACACCCTCCCGTCCCCCGCGGCACACACCCAACCCAAAACCCTAATAAAGAAATCAAACCCTAATATCTCCTATTCAAGTGTGTGCCGCAACTAACTTACGTACCGCGCCCGGAGGCGCGGCAGCGAACCGCTTCGCCAGATATATCGCCGAATAGGAGAGAGGGGACGGGGGGAGCCTTATGGTAGGGGAGAAGGGGTTTTAGGGTTTTGGAAATATGGTAGATTTGTTAGTTGGGGGGGTCTTCTTTTTCTCCGGGGAAAAAGAAGCAAAAACCCACCGGGAGGGGGGAAAGGGCCCTGCCCTCTCCCCCCTCCCGGACCCTCCCCTCTCTCTCGAAGTCTTACTCGTGCACGGGAAGTCCTTATTGTTGGACTACGGGGCTCTAGAATAGGCATCTCCTTTCGACAGGGCAGTTGCTCTTGTCCCTGAAAGTCCGTGCGCGCCTAAGGGCGCGCGCGGACTTCCAAGGTTTAGCATGCGGCGGTCGCTTCGCCTGTTTATGACGGCATCTTATAATTGTTTATGAAGCCAACCCGGTATGGTGGCGGCGCTATCTTACAGTTGTTTATGAAGCCAACCCGATATAGATGCGGCATCATCTTATAATTGTAGAACCACACCGTTATATAGACATCGTGCGTTTATACGAATTACAATTCAAATGCGCAACCATCAAGATAATTATAAATAACGCTATAAATAGATGAAGCAACCGCCGCATGCCTAACCTTGGAAGTCCGTGCGTGCCCTTAGGCGCGCGCGGACTTTCAGGGACAAGAGCAACAGCCTGTCGAAAGGAGCTGCCTATTCCAGAGCCCCGTAGTCCAACAATAAGGATAGCCCGTGCACGAATGAGACTTCGAGAGAGAGGGGTGGGTCCGGGAGGGGGGAGAGGGCAGGGCCCTTTCCCCCCTCCCGGTGGGTTTTTGCTTCTTTTTCCCCGGAGAAAAAGAAGAACCCCCCAA
>JAISZG010000063.1 GCA_031269355.1 Oscillospiraceae bacterium
CTGTCTTTTTATCCATCGCGGCGTCGCTCATTCGGTCGACGTAGCTCCACTACGCCTCCCTCATGGCTCCTTGCGCTGAATAAAAATCCAGCACATTCAGCCTCGAGATATTTTTCGAACACGCCCTTGTAACCACCTTTCGCGCCGCGACATATATGATAATTCGCCGCGCTTCCCGCCATCCCTGCACGTCGGCGCTGTAAATCCGCGCGAACGGCACGCGGCGCGGCTTATGAATCGTTATATCATAGAGGAATAATAGATCGGTTTGATTGTTTACCAACGCATAACAAATATGGATTGAAGGGTAATAATTATGAAGTCAAAAACAAATTATTCGTTTTACCGCCTTATCCGCGCGCTGCGACCGCTGTGCGCGGTGGTTCTATGCGCGCTATCGCTGGCGGCCTGCTCGCCGGCGACACCCGCGTCGTCCGGCGCGGATCCGTTGGATGAGCCGACGCCTCCTCCGGACTCGCTTCAAACAATTGAACCGGCGCCCACTCCGACGCCTGCGGGCGCGTTCATCCCGATCGAACCTGTGGAAGCGTCCGGCTCGATCGCGGGCGCAGAGCGGGAAGACGCGTCGCAAGCGGCCATCCCCCTCGATTATTCGCTGCGCGTGCCCAACATAAACGATCCCCGCGCCGCCGCGCTGAACGACGAATACGCTGAAACGCTTCGCTACTATCAGGATGATTTCGCGCCGATGTTCGCCGAGGACGCGGCGTCGCTGCTGGAGAACCCCGACGCCTCGCAAACGCTGGAGCTTTATTTTGATTACGACGTAAAATATAACGACGGTAAAATCATCAGCATTCTATTTGTAGAAGGAACGCTGGTCGGAGATCAATATGGCGAAACGTATTACGCCGAAACGTATTCGTTTGACGAAGGGCGCGCGTTAACGCTCGAGGACGTGATCTCGTCGGGCGAATCCGCGTACGAAGCCGCCGCGAAGGAAATCGCGCGGCAGATAGACGAGGCGCGCCGCAGCGACGATCCCTGGGGATATTATGAGAACGTGGACGAAAACGCCGTGGCGATGTATTTATCCGACACCAGCTTCTATCTGAACGCGGATGGGGCGGTCGTTCTGATACTCAACCCCGCGTTCATCAGCCCGTGCGTATCAGGCGTATGCGAATTTATTATGCATAAATAACTATCGATTGGATTCCGCGAACGTCCGCAGCGTCTCGTATTCTCTGATATCGCGGGCGGATAGGTATACGCCGCGCATAAGCAGCATGCCGCCGCGCCAGTATAGCGGGAGCATCGGCTGGTCGGTACCCATCCTATCCTGAATATCCATCCAAACCGCCTGGAACGCTTCCTGGGTGCTTGCGTTTGAAAGCTGTTGAAGGAGATCCTTTATCGAGGGCTGGGACGATTGGGAAAGCTGCTCGTCGTCCTCGCCGCTATTTACCGATTCGCCGCGATACCGCGTATAGTTCGTTTCCGAGTTTCGCGCCAGCAGGAACGTCGGATCGGGCACCATGCCGAAATTTATTCCGCACAGGAACATATCGTAATCGCCTATCTCCAGCTTAGCCTTCCCATTCTCGAACTGATAGTATGTTATCACAACGTCGATGCCGACTTGCGCGAGCATATTATCAATAAGAAACGCCGCGTCGTGGCGCAGCGTGCTGCCCTCCTCGTCATAATAAAACAGGCGCAGCGACAGCGTAACCGTTCCGTCCTCGTTCGTGCGGAAGCCTTCCCCATTGCGCTTTGAATATCCCAGCGCGTCCAGCAGCCGGTTCGCGTAATCCGGGTTGTAATAGTACGCGGGCGCGTTCGAGTTGTATAGCGAGCTGCCCGGCATAGCGAGCGTATCCGTAGCGGTAACCACATTTTGATATACGGACGACGCCAGCCGCCCGCGGTCTATCGCGTGGCTGATAGCGCGGCGCATCTCCACGTCCTTCAGTTTGCTTGCGCTGTTGTTGAACAGCAGCAGCTCGAGCTGACGCGTAGAATACTGCATGGATGTTACGGTGCTCCCTATGATCCCACGGTATCTCGTCGCCTGCTGCGAGCGGGTCGCCAGCACGTTCACCGCCTCTATTTGAAACGCGGCCAAAGCGTCCGCGTCCGTTTTGTACCATCGCCCCGTTATCAGGCGAACCGACGGCGCGCGCTGCCACCATGTTCCGCTGACGGACAGCAGCAGCTGGCTGCCCGGCTGATAATAATCAATACTGTAAGGACCGGTGCCAGGAGGGCACTCAACGGTCGTAGAGCCTTCCGGAAGCACGGGGAACGTCATAGAGTATAAGGTTGCAAACGAGGGAGTGCGCGCCTTAACGCGCACCACGTACGTGCTCTTCGCTTCCCAATCCGCAAGCATGGACACCGTTTGCTGGTACAGCCCTATCCCTTGCTGCGCGAGCGCGCTTATCGCGTTAAGCGTGGCCACTACGTCCTGCGCCGTCAGCTCGCTTCCGTCGTGGAACATTATGCCGCTGCGAAGCGTGAATTCCCATATCGAGCCGCCAACCGCTTCCCACTTTTCCGCAAGCAGCGGCTGGGGGTTGCGCTCGTCGTCCAGATATACAAGCGATTCATACACAAGCCCAAGCAGCGACTGCGGCGAACGGTCGACTATCTCAAGCGGCAGCAGCCGCATATCTGCGGCGCAAACCATCGCCACCTCCAGCGAGCTAGTCGCAGCCGCCGACGCAGCGGTAGGCGCCGCTATCACGCATATGAGAAGCGATAGCGCCAGCGCGGCGCAAAGCGCACGCCTACGCGCCCGCTCCGGCGGATTCATTCTCGTTTGTATAATAATGCCTTTGATAAACTTCATAAGCACTCATCACCTTATTAACATAACGATTAGTATCTTTAAACGGTATCACGTTCAGTGCGCCGTCCGCGCTGTATTCGGGATTGGAAAGCCATGTATCCACCTGACCCGCTCCGGCGTGGTAGCCCGCCGCCATCTTTACCGGATCGCCGTCGAAGCGGTCGGAAAGATATCCCAGGAACCAGCAGCCAAAGCGGATGTTTGTCTCGGGATCAAACAGCGTTTCCGCGTCGTACGATTCCCTCAGCTTATGCGCCACCCACTCCGCCGTTTCCGGCATAAGCTGCATCAATCCGCGAGCGCCAAGATATGATTCCGCTCGCGGGTTATAGCTGCTTTCGTTCAGTATCACGGCGGCGACCAGCGCGGGATCAAGCTCGTGCGTTTCCGCGTATCCCTCCACAAGCGAACGGTACGCAAACGGATGCTGCGCTTCCTCCAGCGCCCACTGCGCCTGGCGAAGCCGCTCGGCGATTTGCGCTCGATAGTCCGGCATCCACACGAGGGCGAACCACGCGCCCGCCGCGATAATTCCGGCGAGGAAAACGCAAAGCATAAATCGGCGGCGCATTCTGCGTGCGCGGCGGCGGGCTTCGAATTTTCTGCGCGCTGTGAGCGGATCAATGCCGCGCCAGCCGTACGCCGCGCCTGGCGCTTCTCCCGCCATTATTTTACGGGTTGTTTTATTATTTTCTTTGCCTATTATTATCAAGAGATCCCTCCTGCAGGGGGCGCTCCTTTGAATGCTCTGCAAAGGATCCGCCTGTTTTTTGTTTGGGGGAATATGGAGCGCCTGCGTTTGCGTTTAGCAGCCGCGACCACTGCGCGGCGGCTTTCGCCCGCGCGCGCTCCATCGCGCCTGTCGTCGGGATTATCACCGAAGCGACCCGCGCCTTGCGCGCGAACGACGATTGGCTGCTCACCCTCGCGCGCGCCTGCTCGTCCGTCAATCCGTCCCGCGCGATCAGCCGCGCGAGCTGTTCCTCTCGCGGCAGATACGTAACCCAAACCTCGTCTACATATCGATCCATGCCCGCTTCAATCAGCAGCGGCGCTTCAAGCACAGCCGCCGCCGCGCCGCCGCGCCGCAGCTCGTCCAGCCGCGAAAGGCTCTGCTGAATCACAATAGGATGAACTATATCATCCAGCGCGGCTCGTTCGACTGGATCGCTGAATATGCGCGCCGCAAGCCTTGCGCGTATCAATCCGCCCGCTTCGTCAAACACTTCCGGTCCAAACCTGTTCCGTATCGCTTCCAGCGCGCCGCCGCCGCTCGCCGTTAACCCGCGCGAGATTTCGTCCGCGTCTATTACCGGCGCGCCAAGCTTGCGCAGCGCCGCGCTGATCGTCGACTTTCCGCTCGCTATGCCGCCCGTTAGTCCGACTATAATCATTATTTTTTAATATCCAAGGCGAAGCGCCTCGACCATCGCCTGCTGCGCTATAGGAGCGGCGACGAGACTTCCCGCGCCGCCGTTTTCAACCAGCACGCAAATGGCGAGAGGGTGGTTCATATCATCTATAAACCCTATGAACCACGAGTGAGTCGGTACCGATTTATCTTCGGAGGTTTCCGCGCTGCCCGTCTTTCCGCCTACCACGTATCCCGGAATGGCGAATCGCGAAGCCGTGCCATCCTGCACCGCGCCTATCATCGCATCTTTTATTATCGCCGCGTTTTGGCTGGACATCACTCGTTTATATATAGACGACCCCAGCGGAAAGTTTCCTTGATTGGGCTGCTTTGCGAACCATAGCAGGCGCGGCTCCATCATCACGCCGCCGTTGGCTATCGCGCAGGCAGCGAGCGCCATTTGAAGCGGCGTGGTCTGCACGCTGCCCTGGCCGATGCCGGATTGAGCGAGGTTGTCCAGCCCGCGATCCGGGTGGCTCACGGGATATATGCCGTCCTCCATCATCAGGTCGCGGAAAAGCGTTTTTTCGTTAAAGCCAAAAGCGCGCGCCGTTTTCTCTATATTGTTATAATTCAGATCCAGCGCGAGCGCGGAGAAAGTAGTATTGCAGCTTAACTCAAAAGCGCGGCGTATGTCTACAAGCCCGTGCGTCGCGCCGCCTGCTTCGACTATCGTGCTGTTCTCAACGGGCAGAAATCCGGTGCACATAAACTCCAGCTCGGCCGCGTTCGGAATATTTTCCAGCGCCGCCGCGTACGTGATCACCTTAAACACGGACCCCGGCGCGTACAGCCGCCCTGTCGCGCGATTAAGCAGTACGTCGCCCGTCAAACCGCTGGCACCGCGCGTAAGATCAAAGCTCGGCAGCGACGTTAGCGCGCGTATCTGACCCGTGCTGTAATCTATCATAACGGCGGCGCCTTTAGCTCCCGACGGGAATAATCCGGCGATATAGGCGGTAAGCTCGGCGTCGATGGTAAGGAATACGTCGTCGCCGCGCCTCGGTTCAATCGAAAAAGCCTGCGCGATTTTAGTTATAAAATTAGTATTAAGTCCAAGAAGATATGACGCCATAAACGTTTCGACGCCGCTCTTCACATTGCGCGCTTCGTCGCCTAGCACATGCGCGACGGCAAGGCGGATGGATTCGTCCGCTGCGTACGCGCGATTTCCGTCCACGGTCGTGGCGAGTACTGTCTGTTTGCGATCGAGTATATCGCCGCGTATAACGGCTCCCGGATATTTTATAAGCGGATTATATTGCCTGGCGAACCACCTGCCGCCAAAGAAATATACGCTGTACGGGAAATATATCCCGATACTTATGAACATCAGCGCCAGTATGGCGGTCGTCACTCGAACGCTTTTGCGCAGCTGCTTCATACGCTAAGCCCTTCCCGGAGCGCTATCGGTTCTACTGCGCGGCGGCTGCGCGCGAAATCCCGCTCGACACACGCGTGCACTCCGCACAGTATGCCTATCTGCGCCATGCACGATATCATCGACGAGCCGCCGAGGCTGAGGAAAGGTAGCGTTACACCCGTCAGCGGAATCATTTTTATCACGCCGCCGATAATAACAAACGTCTGCACCGCCAGCATCGACGAACACCCCGCCGCCAGCAGCGCGTGAAACCGGCGCGTAGCGCGCGCCGCCATGCGCATGCCGCGCATAAACATTAGCACATATATGAACATCACGCACAGGCCAAACACAATGCCAAACTGCTCGCATATTGCGGAAAATACAAAGTCCGTGTCGTATAGCGGGATTGTGCCCGCTCTGCCCAGCCCCAGCCCCATGCCGGTAGTGCCGCCGTTCGCGATAGCTATCAGCGATTGCACCAACTGAAAGCCCTTATCCGCCGCTTCCTTGAACGGATCGATCAGCACCCGCACCCTATCCTGAACGGTAGTGCTTATCCTGTATATTACCAATGCCGCGCCCACGCCCGCCGCGCAGCCGCTTATGAGTATGCGGATATCCGACAGGCCTATATATATTAAACATAGCGCGGTGAGGAAATATAACAAAGCTGTGCCAAAATCGTTTTGCAAACATATCAAACCGACGAACGCGATTGAGATGCACACGGACATCAATAGACGCTTCGCGCGGCCGATGGTTTGATCGGATAATATATCCGCGAGAAGCACGATGAGTATGAGCTTTACAAATTCGCTCGGCTGAATCGACATCAGCATAACGCCCTCGCTGCTGCGGCGAAGGGGAATCCAGCTGCTCGAGCCGTTATATCTGAACACCGGGTGGGTAAGCGTAACTCCAAGCAGCGCTATCGCTCCGATAAACAGCGCAAGGCGGTAGCGCTTGAACGAGTGCGTCAAGCGAATTACGAATGACGCGACGAGAAGCGCCAGCATGCCCGCCAGATAGAACCACGCGTGCGACAGCCCGCCCATCGTTTGGTTCAGGCTGTACTGGAATAGAACACCCAGCGAGCAAAGGAAATTCATTAGCGTGACGAGAAAAGGATCGACAAGCCCCCAGCGCGGCAGCGCGAGCGCGCAAACTAGCGTGGACGTGGCAAGCGCGACGATTAGCAGCGCCGCCTTAATGTCCGGCTCCTGCATGCGCAGCATAAGCAGCGCCCCCACGCTTACTATGAACGCTATGACGAGCGCGGTTAATCTTTGGCTAAGGTCCCAACGCCGCATAATTTACCTCGTGCAATAACGGATAATAACGAATAATCATTATGATAAACGTTATGAATCTTCATGAGATTGGCGATCCCTGCGAGAATCGTCCTCTCGGGGCGATACGTCCAGCGTGCGCAGAACTCGCTTGCGCGGCGAGCGAGTCATATTCCGCGAACTATCCGCCTGCCCGGCGTCCGGCTCCGCGCGCTCTTTGCGCACGCGCCTGATCGGAGGAAGCGCTACGGGTACGCCGTAATCGCCGCGCGCGCTCACCATATCGGTGGCGCCTTCTTTAATTAGCAGCCGCAGCGTTAAATCTCCCCATTGCAGGCGGCTTCCGTTCACAACGGCGACGGACTTGTCGTATACCCGACCGTTGACGGTAAGGTTCTCCCAGCGCGAGGGCGAGAATATTACGCCTTCCGATCCAAGCTCGATCTGCGCCGCTCGAAGCGGCATATCCCTATGACGAACGCATACGTCGCACGAACGCGATCTGCCGATAGTTCCTTCCCTTGGCAGCTCTATCGACTGCTCGAGCGCGAGCTGAGCGGACGCCCCGCCCACCACAACCAGCTCGCCCACGCTTTGAGTATCCGGAGTTTCACGTATAGCGCGCCTTCGCTCGCTGCGATCGGCGCGCAGCCATTGAGCGCCGCATATCGCGATCAGAGCTGCGAGCGCCATATAAACAAATTTGAGGATATTCGCTACTCCCTCGTAAACGTTTCGCGACATAGCGCCTCCGGCAATAAAATCAAACGTCGTCCATAAGTCCCGCCACCCGCTCTGCGAGCGCGCCTAGCTCCGCGCGCAGAGCGGGGCGATCGGGTACGTAGCTTTTAAGTATATCCAAGTTTCCTTGAATGTCAAATATCGGCGCGCTTGCCGGTATAAACAGCGTGTCGCCTGGGGCGAACGGCAGCGAGCCGTTCTCCCATATCAGCCTGCCGTTTCCGAGAGGGGTCAGCAGCGAGAACGACGAACCATCCGGATGCTGGCGCATGCCGCCGCTGATCGTCAGCCGTTCCAGCGCGAAATTATCGTCGGCGATATATAGCGTGCGCGAGCCTGTTCCAAAGGGCATAGCCGCCCCCGAAAGCGCTCCGCCGTATCTTGAATGTTTATGCACCGCCAGCGCGTGGTCAATATGCAAATCCCTCATACCGCCGCGCGCGTCCGTGCGCATCCAATCCCACAGGCGGTATGTGACGTCGCTCGACTGCTGAATTTCGTATAGAAGAATACCCTCGCCTATCGCGTGAATAGTTCCGGACGGAATATAAAACACGTCGCCCGGCTTAACCTCTTCATATTTAAAGCAAGCGGCGACGCGCTCCGCCGCGCCCTGCTCTCCCGCCCGATCGAGCGCGGCGCGAAGCTCGCGAACGCCGCAGTCCGGCGCAAGCCCGTAGATGAGCCGCGCGCCCGGTTTGGCCGCTAATATAACCCAGGCCTCCGTTTTGCCGAGCTTTCCGTTTTCGTGGGCAGCGGCGTACGCGTCGTCCGGATGGGTTTGCACGGACAGTCGGTCGCGCGCGTCGATGAGCTTCAGCAGCAGCGGAAACGGCTCTCCGACGCGGCTTCCTGTCAGCGCGCGACCGTGCCGAGCGATCAGCTCGTCCAATCCCGCGCCTGTCTCATCCCGGCTTATAAGGCCTGGAAGCGCGGAAACTTCGAGGCTTTCGCCCGTGCGGTCGTCGGGTATATCTTTCCCGAATATTTTGCGCAGCGCGTCCCCGCCCCAGGGCGTATCGGCGCCGTGGCGAAACGCGGGCAGCATGCGAAAAGGGGGTAGTATTGTCATCGCGCATCCTCCCCGACGCTCCATCGCGCGCCGTCGCTGATCAGTTCCAGGCTGTACGCCCCGAACGTTTCGTTTGTATCTAGCGATACAAACTCTATCGTCAGCGTTTCCCGCTCGCTTCCGGCGGGATCGTCCGACCAATATACAAGCTCGCCGCCGCTTATAATAGACGCTCCCATAGATATGGGCGAGCTGCTGTAGCTATCCCAAATAAGGAACATACCGCCCGTCGCGCTCCACCTGAACGCGCATTCGACAGGCTCCCCGTCTTCGGTGATCAGCGCAGCGTCCAGCGGCAGGCCGGGCAGGCTGGACGCTCCCTGGTTAAACGCGCGAAGCGTGTCCAGCTTGAGAGAGCCGGTTTGTATGTCGGCGGATATGCGCAGCGCCATCTCGTCCTCTTCGACAGACGCGAGTATATCGGGGTTATACATAATTTCTATGGTTCCATATCCGCCGTTTCGAATATAATCCGCCAGCTGAAAATCAATCCAATCCGATCGATCCGAAACGTCCAGCAGCCCTTTTTGAACGAGCAGCTCCGCAGCCGCGCCTAGGAACAGCTCGTACTGCGGCTTGATCGTTTTCAAATCGTCGGGAGATAGAAGCGCCGAGCAGAAGCCCGCCGCCGGAAGCGCGGCGACGCAGGCGCAAATAAGCGCGAATACGCGCAGCCTTAAACATTTCACGCAATATGATCCGCCGGATCGCGCGCGTCTCCCGCCAGCGCGGCTGCATAAAAACGACATAACGATGAATCTCCTTCTTAAAAAA
>JAISZG010000101.1 GCA_031269355.1 Oscillospiraceae bacterium
CCTCGCGCGAGATATCGCCATGCCTCGCGATTTCCTCGATCCGCTTCAATCGGTGATTCGCGCCAGATTTCCCAACCGGCGGCTGGAGCGAGCGCCCAAGATCGGCAAGCGATAATTCCGGATGCTCAAGCCGCTTCTTAGCCGCGTCAAACAGCGGATCGGGCAGCGTACTAAGCCCCACTGTTCTTTTGAGCAGCTCGATAGCCTCTATCTGCCGCTGCGCTGCGTCTATCGCCTTATCGGTATTCGCGTTGTCGCAGTTCGCGGCGCGATTCGCCTGGTTGCGCATATCCTTTATTATCCGCGCGTTTTCATATTCGCACCGCGCCGCGCCAGCGCCCATAAGCGTCAGCGCCCGCGAGATGCGCTCCGCTTCCTTCAAATATACAACCGACACCCCTTTGCGCGGCGCCAGGCGCGCGGACAACCTGAACCGATTAAATAGATCGAGCCACAGCTCGCGCAGCGTGTCGTCGCCGGTCGCCAGCTCCAAATGATATTCCTTCCCGGGATCGGAAACAGAACCCGCGCCCAGGAACGATCCCCTAAGAAACGCCCTCGAACAGCACGATCTATGCGATACCGCCGGGCGCTCCACATCCGTTAGCGCGAACCATTCCTTTATGCGCGGCTCCGCCCCGCAACCCGGATCGCTCAGCAGCCCGCACGCCGACAGAATACGAAGAGCGTCCTTATCCCGCCAGTTCGCTCGCGTTTCAAATTTATCTTCTGGGACGGGTGCTCCGCCCCCGACGCCCCCGAACAAAGGCGGGGCTTTTTGCCCTCGTCCCGCACCCGCTTTGTCGTCCCCCTGTATACCAAACAGCTCTGCGGCCAGCGCGCGCGCCCGTTTAACCGCATACGCCCTGCGATTCTCCACCGTCAGCATAAATTCGTTATTCTCAGATACGAACAGCTTCGCCGTCGAATAAAGAATAGCGCTCAGTTCCGCCGTTTTACAGCAATGCTTGCCGAGCGGCGCGCGTTCCAATTCCGCCTTAACCCGCTCGGAAAACGAAACGCTCATGCGTCGGCGCCCAATATGCGCACCTCCGGCTCAAGGCGAACGCCAAACTTATCGAACACTCGCGCGATCACTTCATCCTTCAACCGAATAATATCCGCCGCCGACGCGCCGCCTTTATTTATTATAAACCCCGCGTGCATTTGTGAAACCTGCGCGCCTCCGACGGTTAATCCCTTCAACCCGGCATCCTCAATCAGCTTCCCCGCGAAATGCCCGGCAGGGCGCTTGAAGAAGCTGCCCGCGCTAGCCGCAGCCAGCGGCTGCTTCGCGCGCCGCTTCGCTGTGTACTGCGCGGTTCGCTCCTCGATAGCGCGCGGGTCGTCCTCCGTTAAGCGGAACGTTACGCGAGTAATCGCCACGCCCGCGTCCATCATAGCGCTGCCTCTATAGCGAAAGGCGAGCGCGTCGCCCTCGAACGCCAGCGCGTCCCCGTCGCGCCCTATCGCCCTTACGGATTCGACAATGTTCGACATCTCGCGGTCATACGCGCCCGCGTTCATCCATGCCGCGCCGCCGACGGAGCCGGGTATCCCGCTGATCGCTTCCATTCCGGCAAGCCCCGCTCTCTGGGCTGCCCGCGCCGCTTGGGACAGCGTAACGCCAGCGCCTACGGTAAGGCGAATATTATCCGCGCCAGGCTCCGTCCCGCATACCGGCTCTTGCGTATTCCCCAGCGCCTCTTCGCACTCCGGACCTATGCGCAATACAAGCCCACGAATTCCGCCGTCGCGAACCAGCAGATTCGAGCCGTTGCCTATCACGGTGAGCGGCGTATTCGTATCGCGCGCGGCGCGTATCGCCTTTATCAATTCAGCTTCGTCGCGGGGTATGAACAGCGCGTCGGCCGATCCGCCCACTCGAAACGTCGTCCAGCGGGAAAGCGGTTCATATAGTCGAATATCCGCACGGACAACGCCGGACGATAACATTCGCAGGCATTCGTTCAACAATACACCATCCTCCAGATTCAGGAACATATTACCATAGATGCTCTGCGGTTTCAATTGCCCTAGGGCGTGTTCGAAAAATCTCTCGGTCTGAATGCACTGTCTTTTTATCCATCGCGGCGTCGCGCATTCATTTTCAGATTCAGACAGTCGCGTCACTGTCAGGGCTTTAATGTTTCCTTGGAATCCTTGCATGGGCGCTATCACAGCCTTCTCGTTGAACTCTCCACCATGTTTTGTTATCATCCTGGAACAGCGACTCCCTCTGTCGATCGGATTCGTTCACATGCATTGGTTGCTCCTTTATGCAAAATAACAATTCTACGAAAAAAGACACCTTTACACGCGTTGCAGGTCTCCGAATCTACTGCGCGCCTCCTCCTTCGATCGCACACCCGGCGACTCGATCGTTCACCCCAGACCACAGAGTCAGATAAGCCATTTCAATGAACGAGGACGAACGCGGGCGAATGGGCGCTATGGCCATCGACTCGCCACTCGCCCTCCACCTCCCGTCCGGGCGAATGGGCGTAACGCACGGGGCGGTGAAGCTGCATAAACGTCAAGGCAAGCCTGCTTC
>JAISZG010000102.1 GCA_031269355.1 Oscillospiraceae bacterium
TAAGCGCGAATACGCGCAGCCTTAAACATTTCACGCAATATGATCCGCCGGATCGCGCGCGTCTCCCGCCAGCGCGGCTGCATAAAAACGACATAACGATGAATCTCCTTCTTAAAAAAGGAAGCCTCAGTGTGCGGGGAGGCGGGGCGAAACCCCGCTTCGTTCGGGAAGGCGGGGCAAAGCCCCGCACTAGGGCGTGTTCGAAAAATATCTCGAGGCTGAATGTGCTGGATTTTGATGAGGCGCAAGGAGCCATGAGGGAGTCGTAGTGGAGCTACGCCGACTGCGCGTAACCCCGCCGCCGCCTGGGGCGGATGACGGGGGTTTACGCGCGCGACGCCGCGATGGATAAAAAGACAGTACATTCAGACCGAGAGATTTTTCGAACACGCCCTAAAAATCTCCGAACAAGGGAGTTTCATAATGCGATCCGTGCGAACAGATCTTGCGCTGGAATCCAGCGCATTGCAAAACGCGAGCGGCGCGTTGTCAGGCATCAGAATGACGCAGCGCGTATATGAAGACGTGGTGGAAACGATCGTAGACGTGTTAGATGAGCGAGGCGCGCATGCCCTTGGGCGAGCTATTGGGCGGTATGTAACGCTTGCCAGCGCAGACATGCCCCTGCCCGATTGCCAAACGCGAACCGTATTGGTGGAGCGGCTTCGGCTTACTCTATGCGGCATGCTGCCCGCAAGCGGAGACGTGCTTGTGGTGGGGCTTGGAAACCGGCGAGTGACCGCTGATTCGCTTGGCCCTAAAGTTGTTGATAAAATGCTGGTAACGAGGCACATGCGCGATCAGATGCCGCCTCCCCTTAAGGGAAGGCTGCGCTCTGTTAGCGCGGTCGCGCCCGGCGTACTTGGAGTAACGGGCATGGAAACGGCGGAAGTGGTGCGCGGAATCGTAGAGAATATACGACCGGCGGCGGTTATAGCGGTGGACGCGCTCGCCGCGCGCGAGACTGCGCGAATATGCACAACGCTTCAAATCGCCGATACCGGAATTGATCCTGGCTCTGGCATAGGCAATCATCGCATGGCTCTAAACCGCGAGACGCTTGGCGTGCCGGTGATAGCGCTTGGCGTGCCTATGGTGGTATACGCGGCCACCATCGCCCGCGATGCGCTCAGCCTTCTGGCGGGCGATCTTGGGTTTGACTGCGAGGAGCACGCAAGCGCGCTGGACGCGCTGGTAAGCCGCGTAGTCGCGGAGCAGTTGGGCGATATGGTTGTAACTCCAAGGGAGGTTGACGAGCGCGTGCAAAACATCGCGGACGCGATAGCGCTGGGCGTGAATAGAGCGCTTCAGCCGCAATTATCCAATGATGAATTTCAAGTGCTTACGCGATAGCGGCGGTTATATTTCATTGGGCAAGTCGACATATTAAATAGGTTCTGCACGCACGAGTCATTGTATTTATGTATTAATATGATTAATGATATAATAATCTGTTCGCCATTACGATGCGTTGCGCCGATTTTATATGACGCGCTCAATTTCGTTTGCATAATATATTAAAAATAATAATTATTAATATTCTACCGGTAAATAATTTACCAAAAATTTCCAGAATGAAATAGCATAACCCCTCATATATATGGTATGATACGCGAAGGATTTACAAAAGCGCCGTTTGTCTCAATACTCGCGACGATTCCCTATACATTCAAAAGCTTTGAGGTGCTCTATGCAATACGAGCCTTTCAATAAACGCGATGTGTTACGGCTGCTCGCGGCGGCGGCGTTATGCGCGGCGGCGGTTGTTACGTTTTATTTGCGAGAGCAAGGAATACTTACTTTTAATCGGCTTTCGTTTGTAGATGGTAAAACTGATGAATCGATATATATTTCTTCTTCCGGCGCGGAAAGCGCGTCGGTATCGCAGAGTGACCAAGCTTCCGTCGATTCGCTCTATCCGGAACCCGTCGGCTTCTCGCCAATCGCCTCTCCCGCGCGCGAAGTGACAGTCAATCTATTTGAAGAAGCCGCTCCCACAGAGGATATAGAAAGCGTGCTGCCGGATCTGTCCCCCGAAACAAATGAACGCGCGCCGGACGAGGATATCCAATTCAACGTCGTCACTCGCCAGCGGGACGGCGCCCTGCGCGTGCTCATATACCATACTCATACGGAAGAAGCGTATGAGCAGACCGAGCAGTACTCGTATATTCCGCACGGCGCCTGGCACACTACCAACCAGGCGCGCAGCGTGGCGCGGGTCGGGAACGAACTAGCGCGAATACTTGTCGAAAAGTACGGCATGATCGTAACTCATGACCTGACCAACCACGAGCCGCCAAACTTCGACACCGCGTATACGCGTTCGCTTCAGACGCTCGCGGGGTATTCCGACAGAGGCGAAACATTTGACCTGTATATTGATCTTCACCGCGATTCCTACGCAAAAAAGCACGCCGAGAATACCGTAACGATAGGCGGGGTAAACGTCGCGCGGATTATGATGCTGATAGGAAAAGGCGAAGGATACGCGCAAAAGCCGGAATGGCCGGAAAATCTGGCGCTGGCCCAGTCGCTTACAGACAGGCTTAACGCGATCGCGCCTACGCTTTGCGACAAGGTAACAATATATAATGGCAATCGTTATAACCAACATATATCCACGCGCGCGCTGCTGATAGAAGTTGGCAACAACCGTAATACGCTTGAGGAAGCGCTTGCGGCAATGCCGTATCTTGCGGAAGCAATAGATATCGTTATGGGAGATTAACCATGGCGCAGCCCCAATCCGCACGGCCAATCGGTATGTTTGATTCAGGCGTTGGCGGCGTCAGCGTGCTGCGCGACGCGCACGCGCTGCTGCCCCGGGAAAACTTTACATACTTTGGCGACAACGCACACGCGCCCTACGGCACGCGAACGGAAAAGGAAATACGCGCGCTGACTTGGCGCGTTGTGCTGCACATGCTGGAACGCGACGTGAAGGCGCTTGTAATCGCGTGCAATACCGCGACCAGCGCGGCGGCTCCTTTTCTGAGAAAGCACTTGGCGCTTCCGATAATCGGGATGGAACCGGCGCTGAAGCCCGCTTCCGCATATCGATCATACGGCGCTATACTTGTGCTGGCGACCGAAACGACGCTTCGGCTGCCCAAATTTCAATCGCTTATGAGCCAATACGGGGAAGGCGCGGTTCCCACGCCGTGCCCGGGCTTGGTCGAGCTAATCGAACAAGGAGAGTTCGACAGCCCCGCGCTGCATGAACTGCTGGGGAAAATACTGGCTCCTTATCGCGGAACCCGTGTCGGCGCGGTTGTGCTTGGATGCACTCATTATGTGTTCGCTCGAAAGGCGATAGCCAAACATTTTCCTACGGGAACCCCGATAGTGGACGGCAACCAGGGCACGGCGCGTCAAGTGTCGCACGTGCTGAAAGAGCGCGGATTGCTGCGCCCGCCGCTGCCGAACGGTCAAGCGGGAACCATCGCGTTCGCCACAAGCGGCGACGCAAAAACGGTGATTCCATTTATGCGAAAGCTGCTTCGCGGAGAATAAATATTATAGATATAGATATATATTTCACTATAATCGTATTCTGTTATAGCGCTGCGCAGGATTGCACATTTGTGTGAAGCGCGCTTGATCCCGGAAAATAGGCTGGGTCGACTGTCGCGTCGATAAGCGCGGTATATTTCCCATCGATATTAGGTCTGCCATTTATAAGAACGTTCAGCTTATACTCAGGCGATATTAGCCATCCGGCGTCCGCGAATGAAGGGTTCAGCGTAAGGGTGTACGTTCCAGGCTTTATTCCGCACAGAATCAATTCCCCGTTATAATTACTCGCTATCTCTTCGCTCACGCCGTCCCCGTTCAACTCAAACTTTACGTTTGGAATAGCCACCGATGTTAATTCAGACTGCAGCCGCACGCTCACATTGTACTTAGCGTCCGGGTTCCAATAAAAATCGGAGATTTGAAACTTCGTCCCTATTCCCCCGTCTTCAGTAGGATACGCGTCGCCCAGGTGAATATAGCGCGGATCAATACGATCGTTTTTTACTATATCAAGCTTCAGCATCGTGGGCGTAATTCCATTCGCGCACTCGCTCAAACTCTCCTTTCGCATCGCCGCATTATCTCCGATAGGCCGGGCATCCGGCGCGTTCTCGCCATTTTTATTATTCGCGCCATACCAAAACGGCGCGATAAACGGCGTGACTCCCTCGCCTCTAAACGCGTAAGCATTTCCGGCGAGCGTATCGTTCTCCGCTCCCGTCATTCGCGTCCAGCGCATCGCCAGATTATCATCCAGCGTCAGCTTGGTTTCCGGCGTTATGGCTATAAGCTGATGCCCGGGCGCCCTATCATAAAATCCGCCCGTAATGCGAAATACGTCCGTATCCGCAGTAAGCATCGCCGCAGCAACGCGGTTGCCTCGAATTTCAACCGCCACGCCGCCGTCATCAAGTGGAACTCCGGAAGATGCGGACGCCTCGGTCTTGCTGTACCATATACCGCCTAGCACCCCGCCTACCGCATGTTTTCCCGCGATATATCTATTGGCGTTTACGGTGTTATTTTCGATTAACGTAGGCGAGCCGTTATTCGTATCATGTATATTCCCAACGATTCCTCCGACGCAAACCCCTCCCGTAACATCCGCATCCTGCACGTTATGTTTAACCCATGACGATATACCCTCCAGCGGATCTCTTATTGATCCGACGATGCCTCCCGCTCCAAATTCCGCGCTTGAGGCCTGGTAGGCCATATTGCTGCCGTCGCTGATAGGAGCAGTATTTCTGTTTGCGACGACGTATGAACCGTCGGATTGTCCGACAATGCCGCCGACTATGCGCACTGTATATTCGCTATTCCCTACCAGCTTCCCCTCGCTGCGGCATTGCGCTATTATGCTGGCGGCCGCATACCCCGCTATGCCGCCAATATGCGATGAGTTATCTTCCTTAACGCTTGTCACGATTCCATAATTTATATTTTCATATATAAAAGATTTGTCCGTTTGCCCCGCTATGCCGCCCACTGCGCCGCGTCCGGTTATCGTCCCTGAGTTCTCACACTTTATCGCGCATCCGCCGATGCAATAGCCGACGATCCCTCCGACGCGATTTTTTTTATGATTGACGTTCTGAAGCGCGGCGTCGTTTATTTCATCATCGTTTTTGCATCTGCGGAAAACACAGTTCTCCGCTTTGCCAACTATTCCGCCCGCGTTTGAATTCGCGTATATCCTGCAGTAATTCGTACAATCCTCGAACAACGCGAACGCCGCCGGGTCCGGGCAATTAACAGTTCCGCAGAACGCCCCCGTACTCTGATCCAGCGACAGAGGGTCGTATATATTCCTGATCTCGCCTATAATGGTGCAGGAACGGAACGTCACTCTCTTCGTTTGGCGTTTGAGGAATCCCCCCGCATTCTGCTCGCCGCCCGTATATTTGATATCCAATGTTACTTTCTCAAACAGCGAACCTTCGCCTACCGACGCGAACAGCGGCTTGCTTGTAGTTATAATTTTATCTTGTCCGCTTAATATAATCTTACCGCTCCATGCGGGCGAAGGCCACGCGTTCGGGAGAACAATGTTGCGCGTTAATATGAGGTCCTTATCACCTGCGGATTGAAACTGTTGAATAAAATCGATGGCGCCTTTTATATAGACAGGCATAAGCATCCCCCTCAACACGCATGCGAAATCCCCTTGTCTTATTCTATGTGCCCTTTTCCGGCAGTGTGCAGTTCCGGATAACTTTATTTAATAAATGGACAGTCCTTCGCCAGGCGAACAGTTTTATCGCGGAAACCGGAATAATTCAGAAGCGCCGTTCATCTTATTGAATCGAGAAAATCATGAAATCAGACATGACTTCCCAATGCCTTACATAAACATGCCACACAGCCGGATATGAAGGAGGAAGCGGAATGGAATCCTTTGACCTCTATCGCGACATAGCGGAGCGGACTAACGGGGACATATACATCGGGGTGGTCGGTCCCGTTCGCACCGGTAAATCTACATTCATCGCCAGACTAATGGATCAGATGGTGCTGCCGCTGATTGAAAACCCGCACAAGAAACTGCGCGCGCTAGACGAAATGCCTCAGGGTGGAAGCGGCAAAACTATCATGACCACAAGTCCAAAGTTCGTACCAGACGAGGCCGTGGAAGTTTCGCTTCAGGATAATACGACCGCCAGCGTTAGGTTTGTAGATTGCGTTGGGTACCTTGTGCCCGGCGCGTTGGGCACGCAGGAAAACGAGTCCGCGCGAATGGTGCGCACACCCTGGTTTGACGAGGATATTCCGTTTGAGGACGCGGCGGAGATAGGCACGCGCAAGGTTATCGCCGATCATTCAACCCTGGGATTGGTTGTTACCACAGACGGCAGCTTTACAGATCTGCCGCGCTCCTCATATGTTGAAGCGGAAGAGCGCGTCGTTCGCGAGCTAAAGCAGTTGAATAAACCGTTTATCGTAGTGCTAAACAGCGCGACGCCCGGCAAAGCGGAAACCGTGCAGCTTTCTAAAACGCTTGAATCGCGTTACGAAGTGCCCGTATCCGTCGTGGACGCCAAGAATATGGGCGGCGATGAGATAGCCGGTATATTAAAGGATTTGCTGCTTGCGTTCCCTATGCGCGAATTCCGGTTGGAGCTGCCAAATTGGACGCAGGCGCTGGATGAAAATCACTGGCTGCTTCAGTCGATTATCTCAAGCGCGCGCGACGCGCAGATCGAGGCGCCGCTGATGCGAGATCAAAAAGATTTCGCGAGCAGCGTCGGGAAAAACGAGTACTCCGACGGCGTAGTCCCCGTATCCGCAAAGCTGGGCGAAGGTTCGGTAACATATTCGCTCCCGCTGAAGGAAGGTTTATTCAACCGAATATTGGGCGAGGAAGCGGGCACCGATATAAAAGGCGACGCGCATTTGCTTTCGCTGCTTAAGGAATTGGTGTTCGCGAAAAAGGAGTACGATCGCATAGCGGACGCGCTGCAGGCGGTTCGTCAAACGGGATACGGGCTGGTCGTGCCGTCGGTATCCGAGCTGACGCTTCAACCGCCTGAGATCGTAAAACAGGGCAATCGATTTGGCGTGAAGCTTAAGGCGAGCGCTCCGTCGCTGCATCTGATTCGCACGGATATTACGACAGAGGTAACGCCTGTAGTAGGAACAGAGCAGCAATCGGAAGAACTTGTACAATATTTGCTTGCCGAGTTTGAGCAGAATCCCGAGAGCATATGGGATACGAACTTCTTTGGGAAGTCGCTGCACGAGATGGTACGCGAAGGGTTGTCGAATAAGCTTTCGAATATGCCGCTTGACGCGCAGGAGAAGGTGCAAGATACGCTAACGAAGATAGTTAACGAAGGCGGCGGCGGGATGATTTGCATTCTTCTGTAAGCCTGGATAAACATGACATCTTCGTCTAATCCTCATATCATTTATGAAATAGTAAAAAGCCGCCATGCATTCCAGCACGGCGGCTTAACAATATATATTACTCCTCGTCCCCGGTATATATCTCCGCAGAGTTGCGAACCTCTCGGAAAATTTCCATGTAATCTTCGTTATATAAAGCGGGGCAGCGCAGTTCAATTTGTATCATCATCCGGTTGACAGCCAGCGCGAATATGCGCCCTCGAACCGGCTTCCCTCCCTCAACCGGGATCCTATAGTTATAGTAATATCCATATTCATTGAGCATGCGATTTCTATCGCCGCGCGATGATATTTCTATTCCCGGGAATTCTTCCTTTAGCGAATCGCGCATTGTATCGACGCTGGCTATCGCGTCGTCGCTCTCCAGATCAGCGGACTGATGCATCACCGTAACCCGCAGCATCGCGGCGTATCCGTCAAGCGCTTCGGATTCCGGCTCCGTGAACAACATCGTTTGATCGTCCTGGCTTATCTGCTGCCACGTTTCAGGAACGTTAAAGGATATTCCAAGCGAAGCGGATGAGTATTCAGCAAACGCGAACGTAGGCTTGGGTTTATCAATGGGATCGATAAGCGTAGGCGTAGAGTTGGGCGCGGGCGTTTCAACCGCCTCGCCAACTGGGCGCGGCGTTATCGTCTGCTCCGGCACATGCGTAGGCGTAGGCGTGGGATCGTTTTTAAGAGGCAAGTCGGCAGATACGGGTTCCGTATCAATGGCGTCCTGCTCAACATCATCCTCGCCGCCCCGCATTCCGCAGCCGGACAGCGCGATCAACGCAGCCAGCAGCAGCGCGACTAATTGGATCCATTTCGTTCTAACGCTATACATAAAAACAATTGCCTCCTCATAGACGGGGACTTCGCCCCGACGCCCCGAGCAAAGCGGAACTGCGCCTCGCACCCGCAGACACGGCTCGCAAAATAGATCGAAATAACGACCGCGCTATACGTGCGGAATCGGTCTCATATAATAAACGTTTGTATCCCGACGCGCGTTGCAAATATATCTAAAATTCCTCATGAAATTCATGCGCGCCGCTTTCCCGCGCCGCGTTCGCGTATGCTTCTTCCGCTTGTTCCCAGCTATATCCGCGACGCGCGAGTGTTTGTATCGTTTTACGTTTACGAGCGGACGGTTCGTCCGAAGATAAACGGCGCAATGTTTTGCGCGCCAATTCAACTGCGGCGTTTGCGGCTTGATGAGTATCCGCGTTTAGTTCCGCAGCTTTTATGATATCCTCGGGTATACCCTTGCGGCGCATCTCCTGCCGAATTCGCGAAGCGCCTATCGCTCTGTTAGTGCGCGCGCGCGTCCATTCCTCCGCGTAGCGCGCGTCGTTTACGATATCCGTTCGCATCAGGCGGTCGATCGCGAGCGCGATTGCCTCTTCATGATAACCTACTCGATTCAGATGCGCTTCGATTTCCCGCGTCGTACGCGCGCGAGACGCAAGATATCTCAGCGCCGCTTCCAACGCGGACGCCTTCTCCGCGCTCGCTATATCTATTAGCAGCTGCGAATCATCCTCAATATCATCCGCCGCCGGGGAAGCGCGGTTGAATGCGCGGTTGAATATATCCTTACGAACGCGAAGCGGTTCCGCATTCTCCCGCTCGATAACAACCCACCGCCCGTCGATTTGAATATCCGTAACGCGTGACATGCCTCGCCCTGCCTTTCATATTATACGTGGATTCCGCCCCCATCTTCCAAACAACGCGGGGCTGCGCGCCGCATCCGCTGAAGCCTTCTCATACGCCTTAAAGCCTTTTCAATATATTATTGCGCAACGCACCTGTATGGCGCATAGGTCGATCAATTATGGGAAAAATAGGTTCGAACCGAGTGAACGGTTACTATAAACAAACGACACAAGGAGGAAAAGAAATGCAGCAATCCAACGCAAACCTTACCAGCAAAGATCTGACAGTACTGCAGGAACAGATGGACGCGGAGTTTCGCGCGAATCGCAAAGCGTCCGCGTATGCACAGACCATTTCCGATCCCGCGCTGAAGGGCTTGGCATCCACATTGGCGCAGCATCACCGCACGCGTTTTGACGCGCTGTACAGCTTCCTGGGCGGAAAACAGTAAGGAGGAAATACAAATGGCGGCTAACAATCAGTGGACCCCCAATAACGCTCAGTGGAATAATTCGAACAATCAGCAGCAGTGGAGCGATCAGGATATGATAGGCGACCTGCTTGTGCAGGAAAAGCAGATAGTAAGCGCGTACAGCCAAAACCTGTGCGAGGGCAGCTCCACGCCCATCCGGCAAGTATTCCAGTCCAATCTGGAACAAACGACGCAGGATCAGTTCAACGTATTCCAGCAGATGCAGCAGCGCGGATGGTATCAAACCCAACCCGCGCAGCAGCAGGACATGCAGCAGGTTATGGATAAATGCACGCAGCATAAGAATCAGATGCTGTAAAACGGTTTGGCGGTTTAAGCCTTCCGGGAAACCTATTGGTTTCCCGGTTTTTGTATTGCCAAAATACGATAGGCCTAATCATACTCATCACAATAAAAATCGCGCCTCGAAACGATGTTTACATTTCCGCTTCTTGTGGTATATTTAGGTTGTGCCTGAAAAATCGTAAGCGGGTGTGAGGCGCAGCCCCAACTTATCAGGAACTCGTCTGGGTTCGCGCTCCGCCTAAGATCAAAAATCGCCGGAAAGAAGGTAACCTGAATGATAAGCCGCAATCCACAACGCCTGCTGACGAATCGCGTTCTCGCGATTTTCGCGGCGGCGCTTCTCGTATTTTCAATCTCCGCCTGCGCGGTCGCCGCCCCCCCCGATCCCGCTCGCGTGGTCGCGCTCAAAGGCCCGACGGGCATCGGTATGGCTAAAATGATGGCCGACGAAAACAGCCCGTTCTCGTTTACGCTCGCCGGTTCGCCTGATGAAATAGTAGCCGCGATAGCAAGCGGTTCCGCCGACATAGCTGCGGCGCCTACAAACCTCGCCGCTACGCTGTATAATAAGCTGGACGGCGACGTACGCCTGCTCGCCCTTAATACCCTTGGAGTATTGCATATATTGGAAAACGGAGACAGCATCCAAAGCGTATCGGATTTGGACGGGCGTACGCTGGCGCTTTCCGGACAAGGCGCCATGCCCGAATATGTGACGGATTATATAATAAAGCAGAATAGTATAAATGTTACACTTGAATATAAAGCGGAGCACGCCGAGCTTGCGACGCTCGCAGCGGCAGGCGAACTCGATCTCGTGATGCTCCCCGAGCCGTTCGCGACAAGCCTTGTTACGCAGAACCCATCGTTCCGCTACGCCCTCGACGTAACCGCGCTGTTCTCTGATGCGGCTGCCTCGGACTCGCCGGACGCGATACTTTCAATGGGATGCGTGATCGCTCGCGCGTCATTCGCAGAGGAACACCCTGACACGATCGAAGCGTTCATAAATGCCTGCGCGGAATCGATCGCGTTCGCTAAGGATCAGCCGGAAGAAACCGCGCGTCTCACTCAGCAAGTCGGCATTATGCCAAGCGCGGAGGTGGTGTTAAAAGCGCTGCCCGGTTCCAACTTGACGTTCATATACGGGCGGGAGCTTCGCCAAAGCGTCGAGCCTCTGTATAAAGTTCTGTTCGATGCGAATCCCGCTTCCATAGGCGGTAAAATGCCCGGCGATGATTTCTATTACAATAACAATGCGGATGCCGAATAAATATAAA
>JAISZG010000002.1 GCA_031269355.1 Oscillospiraceae bacterium
AATTTACATAAAAATCACACCTTGTAATTTTTCCGGAACAGTGATAAAATCGAATTACCATTCTATGGGAATTTTGTCTAATATTGGATTTAAATTTCCATATTAAGGTTTATGTGTCAGAATATGTCAGTCGATCTGGGGGTAACAGGATGCGACGGTTCCTTTCGACCGCGCTGTTTATATTAGCGCTGGCAGCCGTCGGATTGGCGGCGGCTGAGTTGTCGCCCCTGACGCCGGGAGAAGCCGCGCTAATCGGCGATACGATATACGCGCTGAGCGACAGCCGCTATGTGGCCGCGCCGACGCTGTGGCTGTCCGTCGTCGGCCAGCGCGCGGACGGCGACACTGCGGACGGCACGGCGGATTCCGCCGTGGGAACAGGCGCGCAGCTTCGCGGCGCTTTGTTTACTGTGGTCGCGCTGACCGCCGACGGCGTTGAAACCGCCTATCCCGATCCCGATAATCCCGGCCAACCATGGTTGATAGAATATAAAGGAATACCAATTCCGCTGCGCCTGCCCATCGGCCCCGCGCTGTATCTAAGGCAAACCGCCGCGCCGCGCGGTTATAAACCGGCGGACGAGCGCGTGCCGCTGACGGACGCGGCGGCGTTCGGAAGCATATTGACCGTCGAGAACGAGCTGACTGGCGGATTGTTTCGCCTGCGCGCGGATCAGCGGATTGATTACCGCCTGACAGACGCGCGCGGCGAGTCCGTCGCGTCCGGCACGCTGGAAAAGGGCGGCGTAATATCCGAGCTTCTGGACGTCGGGGAATATACGCTGGGCGTCGCCGCGCCGAACGGATATATAACGCCTGCGCCCGCCTCAATTGAAATCCGCAAAGGCGCGCTTACCGAATACTCGTTCGTCGGCGAGCTGCTTCCCCGCGCGTCGATCGATGTAAGGAGCGTATCGTTTGAATCGGACGGCTCGCGCGCCGTGCGTCCGCTCGAGGGCGAGCGAATCGTTTTCTCGCCGACCGACGGTGCGGAGCCGATAGTGCTGGTTACCGGAAGCGACGGCGTCGCGCGGCGCGAGGGCGAATCCGGACTGCCGGCATTTCAACCGGGTGCGTATACAATCCAAACTAACCTTGAACCGCCCGCCGCCGTCGAGCTTCGGGCGAACGACATATATGAACGATCTATTGTCGCGAACGACGGAACCGGGCAGGTTCGCGTGCGCGCCGACGCATATATTGGAAAGGACGAGCTGTCGCCTCTCGCGGGCGCGCGGTTCACACTGGAACGCCTGAGCGGGTCGACGGATACTGAAAACGCGCCCGCATTGCTTGAATCGCGAGAGGACGGGCAGGTTTGGCTGTCCGGCTTGCCGGCGGGAGCATACATGCTTAAGCCTGCGCTCGCGCCGGAGGGGTATACCGCGCTGGATTCCGAGCTGACGATCGAGATTCAGGGCGGCGAGGAAACGTTCATATCCGCCGCGTTCTCGAAAAACGCGGTGGTTTCCGTTCGGAAGGCCGGGCGGTTAATCGATATAAAAACCGGATCGGTTTCCGACGCCGCTTCATATGATTCGCTCGACGCCGCGTACGAAGCGTTTGATTCCGAGGGCAGGCTGATAGGCGCACTGCCCGGCGTTTCGCTTCCCGCGCTCCCGGAAGGCTCGAGCTACTTCCTGCGCGAATCGCGCGCGTCGGACGGATACCAGCCTGATCCAGAGATACGCGCGATCGTAGCGTATCCGGGGGACGTTATATCGGTGGACGCGTTCGTCGACAGCGAGCTGGGTCTGTTCCGGATGCGGCATATCGCGCGGGGTTCCGGCGCCGCGCTCGCGGGCGGAGCGTTCCTGCTGGAGGCGCTCGATCAAAACCAACCGGCTGCATATGAATTTATAGCCGACGACGGCGGGCTGTTCAATCTGGAACAGCCGCTGCCGCCGGGAGAGTACCGCCTTTCGCTGATAGAGGCCGCGCCCGGCGCGATGGCCGATCCTTCCGTATATCCTACATATATTGATATAACGATCGAGCCGTGGCTCGACGGCCTCGGTGCACCCGCAGATCCAAACGCGGCGTATACGTTCGAAAGCGAGCCGATACCCGCCGCCGTCGCGTCGCCCGAACCGCCCGCGATCGACGCGTCCGTTTCGGAGATAACGCGGGATGGCGAGCGGAGCTTTACAATAAATATAAAGCCTTCGAATATTCCGCTGCCGATCGAGGGCGAATGCGTCGAGCTGGCGCTTTTGCCCGGCGCAGAAAACGAACCCGCGTCCCGGGCGCAAAACGGAATATCCGTGGAGTCGCTGCGAATACCCGCCGTCGGTGCGGAAGGTGTCGTTCAAACGGCAACAATATATAAATATATAAACAATGAATGGATAGACGGCGGCACGCATTCGCTGCCCGCTGAAATATCATTCGACGATATATTGGTTCCCGTCACTCGTGTTCGAATACTTTTTGGCGAATATACACAAAGGTTTATAGGTTTGTCGGATCAATTAGACGGGGACGCGCCGACGGTCGAAAACGGCGCGGTTAGCGGCGCGCCCGCGTTCGACCTTCCGGATGATTATACTATTTCGGCCTCGATTCGAGTCCTTCCCCAATATGCCCATCCGGAATATGGAGGAAGCTCGACGTTGGTCGCGTCCGCGCGCGCGCTGTCCGTCGTGCCCATTCGAACGGGCGAGGATAAATGGAGATACGCCGCGTCTCCGACTGACGCCGCGCAGTTGGATATAACTATGATAGCGCCGGTCGTTCCCGCGAACGCGGCGACGGGCGTCGTGTTCGAGGATCGGAACGAAAACGGCGCGCGCGACGCGGACGAGCCGGGCGTTCCGTATGTCCGCGCCGCCGCGCGCAGCGCTGATGGAGACTTAATCGGCGAGGCCTTGTCGGACGCGAGCGGCGTGTTTGTTGCCGCTCATAATTATGATAATTTAAATTTTATATTGGATGATGTGTCGTTCGACGAGATTCATTTGCGAACCGAAACGCGATTCGCGGCGCGGGGTCGCGGCGGCGCGGAAATAGCGGTGGTTCCGGAAAGCGCGCTTGTGCTGGAAATCGAAGGCGCGTCCGAATTCAACGACGCTGCGCGGGAGAATCCCGTTATGGCTGCGGCGCTGCGCAACGGCGAAGTTGTCGCCGAAACGCTCATAAGCGGGTTGGGTTCGTTCGAGCTGGGCGGCCTGTCCTCAGGCGCTTATGAGATTCGCGTCGATTTGCCGGAGGGCTTCATATTTTCGGATGATTATCTGCCGGAAGTTGTATTGCCATACGCAGGCGCGGCCAATAAGCAGATTACGATAACGCGCGCTGCTGTGGCGTCCGGGCGCGTGTCGATCGATACGGCGGACGCGGGAGCCGATCCCAGCGCTATCGTCGGCATTCCGATCATATTGACGCGCGTCGGCGGGGATATCGTTTATGGAACAACAACAAATGATCAGGGCGAGTGGGAGCTGCGCACCGTTCGCCCGGGAATATATGCGGTCGAGTGGCGGCTTCCGGAAGGAATGATCCCGGTTTCGGATTATATTTCGGCAGCGGATTATTCCGGTTTCGCGGAGACCGCGCTGATAGCAGGCGAGCGAACGGAGCTGGGCATATCGATCGCGCGCGCGTCATCGATCAAAGGCCGCGCGGAGGATTCCGCCGGGAAGGGGGTTTCGGGAATATATGTATACGCCCGGTCGGCCAACGGCGCGGAATATACATCGCTCACCGATTCGTCGGGCGAATTCGCGTTCGACGGGATTCCGCGCGGAGATTATACGATCGAACCCGCTTTTCCGGAGGGGATGATATTATACGACGGCGCGACTCGCGTATCGCCAGCGCCCGGCGAAACGGTGAATTTAAGCTGGCTGGCGTTTTACCCCGCAAGCGTAAGCGGCTCCGTTTGGATAGATTTGGATAACGACGGATATATAAGGCAGGACGCCGACGCACCGCTCGAAGGCGCGGAGCTGATACTGCTGGACGCGCAGGGTAGGACGGTGGCGGAAGCGCGCAGCGACGCAGAGGGCGCTTTCCAAATGGATCGTTTGCCGCCGGGCGAGGCGCGGCTGTCCGTAGAGGCTCCCGACGGCATGGTATTCGCTGAAAATCCCGGCGGCGTGGACAGGCTGTTCGAAGCTATTGATTATTCCGGCGCGCTGAGCCGCGCGTTTACGCTGGAACCCGGGCGAACGTTCGACGCCTCGCGCATCGGCATGGTTCGGGCGGGCGTTATAGCGGGCTTGGTATGGCAGGATTTGAACGGCGACGGCGCTCGCGACGCGGTGGAACCGCCGATTTCGGGCGCGGAAATTATATTATATAAGGATGGAGCGCGCGTTCGCGCGGCGATATCCGACACGTCCGGCGGATACTCGTTCGAGAACGTTCGCCCGGGCGTTTATCAGGCCGCGATAGCAGTGCCGGACGGATTCGCTCCGCCGCGCGATGAGAATACGCAAGGCACCGTCACTAACCAGGCGGAACCCATATCGTTCGAAGCGCGGCTGAGCGCGGCGATTTCGCCCTCAAACGGGCGAAGCGAACCGGCGTCCGTCGATTTCGCACTCGCGCCGTTATGCGCGCTGCCGGGATTCGCGCGCCTCACCGACGGCGCGCCGCTGCCGGGGATGCGTGTGTCGATCGTTTCACCGGACGGGCGCGAGCTTGCGTATAGCGTTACCGATATCGACGGCGCGTTCAGAATAGAGCGCGTGCGTCCAGGCGCGTATACGCTGCGCTACGAGCTGCCGAACGGCGCGTACGCGTTCGCGGATTCCGACGCCGCATATATGGAGGAAGCCGTCGACGTGCGCAGCGGCGCGCCGCAAAATCGATTCGCACCGGCGGTGGTCGCGCTGGCCTCGCTAAGGGGCGAGTTGTTCGCGGACGCGAACGGCGACGGAGCGCGCGCCGCAGGAGAGATCGCGCTGGGCGGCGCGGCGATGACGCTGTCTCAATTTGGTAATATAATATATCAAACCGACTGCGGCAGCGACGGCGTTTTCAGATTCGACAATATTCGCCCCGGCGTATATACGCTCGGCGGCGAGCCGCCAGACGGCTGGCGGTGGAGCGCGGGCGATAATCCCGCGTGGGTTGTGGAATTGGATGAAGGCGAGTCGTTTGGGTTTGGTTCGCTTGGCGCGTATAGGCCGGGCTCGATTTCAGGAAAGCTACTGCTCGATCGCGGCGCGGACGGTCGGCTTGAGCGCGACGATTCGCTGACGGGCGCGTCGATAGTTCTTTCCCGCGATAGACAGGCCGTCGCGTCCGCTTATTTGGACGATACGGGCGCGTTCTCGTTCGACGCGCTCGCGCCGGGCGTATACGAATTGACCGCAGCGCTCCCGGATAATATGCTGTTTGCGGACGCGGGATTGTTCGAGGGGCTGGGCGCGCGGCTTGACGCGGGTACCGCCACGAGCGCGCCGATCACGCTGAATATGGGGGAAGCTCTGAAGCTTGACGACATAGGCGCGGTTATAAGCGGCTCGGTGTCCGGGCGGCTGTGGGTGGATACGCAATATAACGGTTTATTCGATATGGGCGAACAGCCGCTGTCCGGCGCGCTGGTAACGCTGCTGGACGAATTGGATCAGGCAGCGGCGCAGGCGCAGACGGGCACGGACGGAATATATCGCATGGCGGACATACGACCGGGCGAATATCGATTGCATTTCGCGCTTCCCGGCGGATTGATATTCTCCGAACAGGCGGAGGGCGGCAGCATAGCTCCTTCCGCCAACGCGCGCCAGGCGTTCAGCGCGCCGTTCCGCGTCGCGCCGGGACAGGCGGCGGAGGATCGCCACGCGGCGGCGATAGAGCCGGGCAGCTTAAACGGCGAAATATATCTGGACGCAAATGCGAACGGCGTCAAGGATGTCGGCGAAGCTCCTCTCCAAAACATAATAATTAAATTATATGATTTATATGGAAACGAATTGACCGCGCAGTCCGGCGCGGACGGGCAATATCGATTTGAATCAATGCGTCCCGGCGCTTATAACATATCATATGAATGGCCGAATAATCTTATTCAGACGACGCCGCCGGACGGAAGCATAGAGCTGGAGATGGGCAGTGTGCGCGGCGACGTGCGCGCAGGCGCGGCGATCGCATCCGCGATAGAATGCGTGGCGTTTGAGGATGTGGATTCCGACGGCTATTTCACGGCGGCGGATCATACCATTGAAGGCGCGGCGGTTACGCTTATAAGCGCGGACGGGGAAATTTCCGCCGCCGCCGACGCGAACGGAACGGCGCTGTTCGAGCGGCTGCTTCCGGGAACATATACCGTTCGGGTTGAACTTCCGGATTCGTATGTGTTTACCCGTAGGCGCGCGGACGGCTCGCTGTGCGAGGCGCTGGATTCGAATATATCCGCGACGCCGCCGTTCGAGCTGCGTATGGGCGAAATGGCGCGCGTACCCGCCGGGGGCGTTCGCTCGGGCGCTATAGGGGATTACGCGTGGATGGACGAGAATTTTAACGGCCTGCAGGATGAGGGAGAGCCGGGACTGCCCAATATCGCGATAACGCTGGAGCGCGGCGCGGATGGTGAATGGGCGGTCGCCGCGCAAACCGTTACCGACGGAAACGGTTATTATGAATTCTCGCCCGTGCGCCCGGGCACATATCGATTGATCGCCGAGGCGCCGGGAGGGGCATACCCCGCGAAGCCTATTGCCGATCTGCCGGAAATAAACAGCAAGCTGGTGTTCCGAACGGGCGAGCGGATTGTGTCGGAGATGTTCCTGCTGGGCTCGGCGCAGCACGCGCGAAATCAGGATATAGGGTTTGTGGACGCGCGGCAGGCCGGGCTGCGCGGATGGACGGTATCCGATAACGGCATGATATACGACGGAACATATACAGCCGAAGTCGGCGAGCCAGCCGACGTAGCGGCGATGGCGCGCCCGTCGGTCGGCGAGCCGATAGGGATAATCGGAATGGTTTGGCGCGACGACGACGGGAACGGCGCGTACGATCCGGGCGAGCCGCTGATCGAAGATGTTAAAATCATTCTTAATTGGGAAGGATTGGAAGGGAACGATACGTCTTTTGATCAGAGGGCGGACGCGCAAACGGACGGCGAGGGTTCGTTCTATATGACAGCGCCCCGCAGCGATAGGATAGGCATCCGTGCAATTCTGCCGGAAGGCGCGGTGTTCGAGGACGGAGAGCGAGAGCGGGAGGTTTCGATTGATGTGATGGCGGATGAATATATTGTAAGAATCGATCTTGCGGCGCGGCAGGAATGATGTTGCGATAGATATAATATTTATTGAGATATTTGAATGGAGGTTGAAATGGGGTGGACAATATGGCTGAGGCAGGCGCTGGCCGGATTTATTCTTGGGATCGCGTGCGTGCTGCCGGGGATAAGCGGCGGAGTGCTGGCGATGTCTATGGAACTATATCAACCGATACTATCGGCGCTTTCTAATTTTGGCAAGGATGTACGCGGCAACGCGCGTTTTTTGGCGCCGCTAGCGATTGGCGGCGGGGTGGGGATTCTGCTGACCGCGCGCGCGCTGAGTGCGCTGGTGGCGCGGGCTGAAACCGAGATCACGGTTTTGTTTATTGGGCTTGTGCTTGGAGGCTTGCCGGGTTTATGGAAGCAGGCGGCGAAGGCTAGCCGTGGGGGAGCCGCGCGCGCGTGGGCAGGGCGGGCGCTGCTGTTTGCGGCTGGGTTCGCGTTTACGTTTGCGTTCGGGTTATTGGAAACGGTATTTAAGGTAGAGGGAGCGACGCGCGCGTTCGACGGGGTTTTGGCGATAATCAGCGGGGGGGTGTATGCGTTCGCTACGGTTATACCTGGCATCAGCAGTTCGTTTTTGCTGTTGTTTTTGGGGGTATATCAGCCGATGATGGACGCGATCGCGAACCTGCGGATACGTCCGCTGCTGTTTGCGCTTTCGGGTGGAATAGTTGTGGCGGCTGTGCTGGTGAAGGCGGCGGAGTGGCTGTTTAGAAGGTTTTCGAACCAATGTACGTTTGTGGTGATGGGGTTTGTATTAGGGTCGGTTTGGCTTGTGTTTTCGTGGGAGGTATTCGTAGCGCGTTGGCTCATGCATATTATGCTGCTAGCGTGCGGCGCGACATTGGCGATACTTATATCCCGCAGCTTCAGTGAAAAACACCAAACATAAAAAAAGGTAACAAGGGCAAAAAGAAAAAAAGACAGGCCGCGCGGTAGCGACGGCCGAAAGCCCGGGAGAAGAAGGAATCGGAAAATAATAAATTGATCCTTAGCGGGGTTTCCAAAGGGGCACTAGCCCCTTTGGCGGGTGGGTTTGGGAGGGCGGCGCCCTCCCAACGTATCCCCCGTATCCCAACGTATTCCCACGTACTCCGCCAGGGCGCAGCCCCAAAACAGCATCAAGGGCCAGCGAAGCGCAGCCCGACAAAACCTCAAGCGACCAACAGAAGGGGGAATCATCGCGTGCGTCGTCTACGCCTATTTGGATTTGCGCTATTCCTATGCGCGCTAGCGATAGGCGCGCGTGCGGAAACCTACGTGTTTCCGGCGGCAGGCGTGAAGTTTGCGCTGACGGAGAGTGAAACCCTGCTCGCGCCGGAAACGCCATATAACCAATCGGACTCCCCGGAGCTTCCCGGCACCATATCGGATAAGATTGTTTTCGAGATATCGACGGAGGGCGGCGTCCGCGTCACGCTATCGGCGGATGATACATATTTAAACAACATATATAAAAACGAACACATATATAATACTGCGGAAATGACTATCGAGCAGCGCGCCGAATTTCAGGCGCTTATCGGGGGCGAGCTGCCGTTCTATTCCTCCCGCGAATGGATAGACGATGAGACGCTGTCGCTCGCCGCGTCGTATCTGGACAAGCAGGGCGGGGCGGCTGCGCGCGTAATATACGTGCTGGTGAAAAACGGAGTTATGTATTCGTATACGGCGGACGCGCCGTCGAACATGGGCGAAGGCGCGGCGCGAGCGGCTGCGGATTCGGTTCGCGAGCGCGTAACTATTCTCGGAGAACGGTATACCTATCGCGAATCCGCCTCCGACATATCGGAACCTGCGGGAGATCAAGCGCGAACGATTCGATCGGCGGGCGCGCTGCCCGTGCGCGCGGACGCGCTGCCGTCGTGGACGAATCAAACCTCGCTGGAATTTGACGTATTCACGGAAGCGGGCGCGTACGTGCTGGCGCTGGCGGACGGCGAGCCGCAGGCGTTCGCGGTGGCGGACGCCGACGGCAGATGCGAATTCGAGCTTCAATTTGAGGATTCCGACGGCGCGCATACCGTGGGGCTGCAAGCCGCGCGGGGCGACATCGCCGGAGAGCGCGTATATGAAATATTGCTCGCGAGGCAAACCACGCCGATACTGCTTCGCGCGGACGACGCGCGGGTGGCGTCCGGGTCGTTCGACCTGTACGCGTATTCCGTGCCCGGCGCGATGGTAGAGCTGACTACCCCGTTCAGCACGATGCGCGGGCGCGCGAACGACGCGGGATATGTTTATTTTTCGCTCAGCATCAAACGCGGCGGCGAGAATTTATATCAAGCTGTCGCCACGCTGGATGGCTATCTGGACGGGCGCGCGGAAACGACGCTGCGCCGCTCGACCGACGCGGGAGAGCAGGCGGGCGATTTTCGCGCTATCGTACAAGACATAAGCTATCGGCGGCTGGCGGATAATCCGTCATACTACGCGGGGCGCAATGTAGAGATGCGCGGGCGGATCGCGCGCGTATCGGAATCAAACGGCTATCCGGCCATCGTGCTATATACGGCCAACCCGCGGGCGGGCGAATGGAGGGATCCTATATATATATTATGCGACACCTTGGTTAAATTCGAGGAGGGCGATATCATGACCGTGCTCGGCGTAACCCGCGCGCAGACTTACCGCTACGACGGCGCAGACATTCCCGTGCTTGACGGCGCGTTTTATTTAAAATAACCCGCGCGCCATGTGCGGGCACAAATGATGTATGAATAATATTTCTATAACACGAATAAATCAAAGGAGAAAATTATTATGGATCAACGGAATTTATTTGCGCACGCGCCCGCCGCGCGCATTGTCCGCGCGCTGGCGCTGCTCGCGCTGCTATGCGCTCTGCCGATTATGGCGGCGAGCGCGCAGACCGTAATTCTGCCGAACGCGCAGCTATCGTCCGAATTTCCGGCGGATTGGCTGATCGTAACCCCCGAGACGGCAGCCCGCAACGCGGCGATGCTCGGAACCACGGCGGATTTGGCGGAAACGCTGATGCGCTCCGACAACATAGTGGTCGCCGCGTTCTCGCCCGCGAAGGACGCAGCGCTTCGAGTGCGGATGAGCGAATCCGAGGACGCTGGGGTTTACTTTGATATCGAACGATATACGCCCGAAATGCGCGCGGCCATTAAAGAGGATTATCTGGACGCGTCGATATGGAAGGTGACCGGGCTTCGCTTCACGGCCGCCGAATGGAAAAAGACGTCGGCGGCGGGGCGGTATCTGCGCCTTACGTATAACCGCCGCGAGGGCGATGAGATAGTTTCGCGCGGCGTGATGGCGTTCACAGTACGCAACGGCCGGGAGGTCACGCTGCAGCTTCAGGTGGAGGGGCGGCAGCCGACATCCAAGGAATTGAAGATGTTCGACGAATGGCTGGCCGATACAAAATATACGCCCGAGCTTACGATGCCGCCGCTGCCCGCAGGCTTCGAGTTCGACGCCGCGCCGCCGCAGGAAACGATTACAACGGAGCTTAAGATAAAGGGCAAAACCGCCCCCGCCGCAGTCGTAAGCGCAAGCCTTGTTCAAGGCGGATCGGCGCCGTTCAAGATTGGCGAGGCGGTGGCGAAGGCGAGCGGCGCGTTCACGCTGCCGATCACGCTGCCGGGCGAGGGCACGTGGACGCTGGTGCTTGAGTCCATATGCGAGGGATATTCCACCACGCGGATCGAATCGCCGCTATCCTGCAATTCCGCGCGGATACCGATAAACCTGTCGACGCCGCTGGAGGGAGAAATATGGGACGCGCAGCCGCGCCTTATCGGCACGACATTGCCGGGCGTTAAGATCACCGTTCAGGACGGCGAGGACACGCTTACAAAGCGCGCGTCTGAGGGAACGTTTAACATAAAGCTAAATCCGCAGCCGGAGGGCGAACGGACGGTGCGCGTGACGCTGAGCGCGCAGGGCATGAGCGACCGCACTGTCACATACCGCTTCGACCGCCGATGGAACACGAACGACTACGCGGAATATCTGGATGATCAGGCGAAGAATATTTCATACGCGAATCTCGTCGAGAAATCGGATAAATATAAGGGATCCGTGGTATGCTTCACCGGAGAGGTGCTGGATTCCGTGTACGAGGAGGGCACCACCTTCATAAGGCTTGCGACGTCGGATAAAAAATCGCGGCAGGAGGTTTGCTTCGCCATAGAGGAGGAACAGCTGATTCAAACAGGCTCCGTATGGGTTTGCTACGGCAGGGTTACCGGCGTGCAATATGTGCCGAACCAGGCGACGATGCCGGAGGAGGAGAGCGTCGCGGACGCGCCTGTTCCGCTGTTTGATCTGCTGCTTAGGGTTCAACCGTGATTTGTTACAAATTCCGCGCGGAAATAGGCGCGATTTGACAGAAAACCATATATCTGGTAGTTTGTGCGCGAATGAACGCAACTAATCGTGGAGAAAATTATTACGAATGTGTGAAATTTGTAAAACTCTCTTTTCTGCAAAGCGCATGTGTGCTATACTATCAGAGGAAACAAGCGTGGGGTTTGGGACATGCTAGCCCCCTCGGTATGTTCCGGATTCCCGATCCATCTCCCCCTCTTTTGCTCGCTGCCAAGCGAGCATTTTTATCTTTATTACTATACTATACTAATACTAAACTCCGCTTAAACGAAGCATAATATTAGACGGGGCGCCGATTCCGACGCGCCCGAACAAAGCCTGGCCGCGCTTCGCCGCGCATAAAAGATATTATATCCCGTTGCCGTCCGCTATGCTGATCTCGTTAAATTTGCGAAGCAGATCGTCCACCGAATACGCGCTGCGCTCGGCGCCGGAAACGTCCACAACGGGAACGCCCTGGTGAAGCATCAGCAGCCGGCTGCCATAATCCACCGCGAAGCGCAGGTTGTGCGTAACCATAAGCGTGGTAAGCTTTTTATCCAGCACCACGCGCTCCGTAAGCGCCATCACCGTTTCGCTGGAGCGCGGGTCGAGCGATGCGGTATGCTCGTCCAATATAAGCAAATCTATCGGCGTCATCGTGCAGATTAGCAGCGCGAGCGCCTGCCGCTGCCCGCCGGATAAGCTGCCGACCGTCACGTGCATTTGATTTTCAAGGCCCAGCCCCAGCGGCTCGAGCATAGCGCGATACTCGCCCGCGCGGCTGCGATTCACGCCGCGCCCAAGTAGATACGGACGTCCTTTATTATCCGCGAGCGCCATATTCTCAAGAATAGTAAGCGACGCGCACGTTCCCTTCGACGGATCCTGAAATACTCGTCCGATAAATTTGGCTCGCTCAAACTCCTTCAGCCGATCGATGTTCGCGCCGGAAACCTCTATCGCGCCGCCATCCTGCGGAATAGTGCCGCATAATATGTTGAGCATCGTCGTTTTTCCGGAGCCGTTGCTACCCACCACCGACAGAAATTCGCCGCGGCGTATCGATAGATTAAAATCCGTGAATACGATTCGCTCGTTTACCGAATCGCGGTTGAATGTTTTGTGGATACCCGCCATGCGCACCATCGGATTTTCATTTATATATTTATCAGCTATATATTTATCTGCGGGCTTTTCCATGCGCGCGCCTCCCGTCCAGCGTTTTGCCCGCCATAAGCGCGGCTGCAAACAGAACCGACATAAGCAGTTTCAGATAGTTCGTTGGAAGCCCAAGCTGCATCGCGGCGACCAGCGCGGCTTTATATATGATAGCCCCAAACAGCACGGCGGTCGTCGCCTTTATCCAGCGAACGCCGCCGAGCAGGCTTGTCCCGATTATAACCGACGCAAGCCCCATAACCACCATTCCCGTGCCGCTTTGTATGTTCGCGCTTTCCGCCTGCTGCGCCAGCACGCTTCCAGAAAGCGCGGCAAGTCCATTGCCCAGCATCAGCCCCAGCGCCTTCATACCGCCGGGATCGACGCCCTGCGAGGATACGAACTGCGCATTGTCTCCCACCGCGCGCAGCAGCAACCCGGATTTTGTTTTATAATATATATCAAGTAATAACTTGATAGCGATTGCGATAGCGGCGACGATTATCAATACTCGCCTTTTATAAAGTTCTCCGGATAATAACGACGCTATACCCGTGTTGAATACTGTCGGCTTATTATAGAACGGCAGCACCGCACGTCCGCCGAGTATCACGAGGTTAACCGACCACAGCGCGGTCATAACGAGTATACCCGACAGCAGGTCGGTAATCCGCAGCTTGACGTGCAGGAAGCCCGTCACGGCTCCCGCCGCGCAGCCTGCCGCGAACGCAATCGCAAGCGCGGCCGGCGGGTGGACGCCGGCGTTTATCAGCGCGGCGGTAAGGCACGCGCCAAGCGGGAATGTGCCGTCCACCGACAGATCCGGAAAGTGCAGCACGCTGTATGTGATGAACACGCCCATCGTCATCAGTCCGTATATGAAGCCTTCCTCGAGCACGTTTACCAGAAGCCGCATGAACACGTCCATTGTATCGCCTCCGTATGGACGGGGGTTTCCGCCCCGGCGCTCCGAATAAAGCGGGTCGCGCGCCGCGCCCGCTTTGGCGGCCGCAGATTGCACGATAGCATATTATCATACAATCCGTCCGAAGTCATATATCAATATCTATTATCGAACACGCGCGTGCTCTTTTTCTCGCTTCGGGGAAGCTCGCCGATTGAAACGGCCTTTGGCATAACGGTTAAGCCGAGCCGCGCGTGCGCGACGCGAGCGACTTCCTTCTCCAGCAGCCTGCGCTCGTCGTCCAAACGTTCCGTCTCGAAAAACAGCGTGAACCGGTCGCGCCCTTCGAAATGATCGATCATCGCCTGATACTCGCTGCTCACGCCCTCCACTTCTTTCAGGAAGGTGTCTATCTGTCCGGGGAATATATTCACTCCCTTAACCTTTACCATATCGTCCGTGCGCCCAAGTATCGTATCAATACGCGGATATTTGCAGCCGCACGCGCAGTCTCCGGCGAGAATGCGGGTAAGGTCGTGCGTGCGGTAGCGGATCAGCGGGGCGCCTTCCTTGCGCAGCGTAGTTATAACCAGCTCGCCGAGCGTTCCGTCCGGCACGGTTTCGCCGGTTTTGGGATCGATAATCTCGCAATATAAATAATCGTCGAACATATGCATGCCGTTTTCCGCATCGCAGCTTATGCCTATTCCGGGGCCGTACACCTCCGTAAGGCCGTATATGTCGTACAGCGATACGCCAAGCTCCGCCGCTATGCGTCTTCGCATTTTCTCGCCCCAGCGCTCGGAACCGATGAGCGCTTTTTTAAGATGTATATCCCCGCGCATACCACGCTTTTCTATTTCCTCCGCCAGCAGCAGCGCGTATGAGGATGTCGCGCAAAGCACAGTCGAGCGCAGATCACGCATAAACTGCAGCTGCTTATCCGTATTGCCGGGTCCCATCGGGATAACCATCGCACCGAGAAGCTCCGCGCCCGCCTGGAAGCCTATTCCCGCCGTCCACAGCCCGTAACCCGGCGTGATGTGCACGCGATCCGTAGGCGTAACCCCTGCGATTTCGTAGCAGCGGCGGAACATTACCGCCCAATCCTCCACATCGCGCCTGGTATAGGGGATTATAACGGGCGTGCCCGTCGTGCCGCTTGACGAATGTATCCGCACTATATCCAGTTCGGGAACGACCGCCAGCCCCAGCGGGTAGGCGTCGCGGAGATTATCTTTATCCGTAAACGGCAGCGCCTCGAAATCCGCACGAGTTCGAATATCGTCGGGGTTTATCCCGCTAAGCTTGCGCGCGTAAAATCCGCTTGGAGCGGGGAGCGGCGCATCGCCGTTCCCGAAAGAATGGGGCTGCGCCCCATTCTCGCCGTGCGCCAATATACGCTTTATCTGCTCGCGGATTATAGAGAGCGTGTCTTCCTTCAATATCATAATGATTCAGCCTTCCTTATATCCATATCCGCGCGCGGCGGCGGACGCGCCTATCTCAAACGCGCGGCGGTTCATATCCAATATATTTCCCGTCATTCTTTCTTTTAACGTTACTATTATATCGTCTGCGTTAAATTTAAGCGCGCCGCACGCAGCCCCTATCAGCGCTATGTTAAGCGATTTAGCCGAACCGCTGGCTTCGGCGACGCGCGCGCCGTCTATTATTATCAGCCGATCCACCCTCCCGCGAATATACGCGAGGAACGGCTCCGCTTCATACGATTCGCCGCTCAGCGCCGCAAGCACGGATGGAATCGGGCTGCCGCCTACCACCGCGAAGCCGTTCGGCTTTAGATAATCGATGCAGCGAACCGCCTCGCCGGGTTCGAAGCCTATTAGAACATCAGCTTCGCCCGGCGGTATCAGCGGCGAATGCACCTCCCCGCGCGACCAGCGAACGTGGCTTACCACGCTTCCGCCGCGCTGCGCCATACCGATGGTCTCGGCGGTGCGCGCGAAATAACCCAGGCGCATCGCGGTTTGCGCGATCAGCCTGGACGCCAGCACCGTACCTTGTCCACCCACCCCGCATAATAAACAACTCATCGTGCTCATCGCGTTGCCGCCTCCCCGCCGTTCGTGCTGTGAACTATGCAGTTTACAGGGCATACCTTGGCGCACAGACCGCAGCCCGTGCACAGCGCGGGATCGATCGCCGCGATACGCTTGTCCCGTATTATGGACATGGCAGGGCAACCCAATTTTCGCACGCATATTTTGCACCCTACGCACTCGCTTTCCCGCACTGTCATATAAGGCGGCGGCTCCGCCCCCGAACGAAGCGGGTCTGCGTTGCGCGCCTGCGGTTTCACTCGCGCGGCGACGGCTATGCATGGACCTTCGAACAGTATCGCGCGAACGCCGCTCTCATCCATCGCCCCGCTAACCGCCCGCTCGGCCTGATCCAAATCGAACGCGTTTACTCGCCGTACGCTATCCACGCCGAGCGCGTTGAGAATATTTCCGATATCCGCCGCCGGTGCCGGTTCGCCCGTCGCAGTTTTGCCTATGCCGGGATGCGGCTGCTGGCCGGTCATACCGGTCGTACGATTATCCAATACACATATTATAATATCTGAATTATTATATACTGCGTTTAATACTCCTGGCATTCCCGTATGGAAGAAGGTAGAATCTCCTATGAAAGCGAATATGGGCGTATCCCGCTCCGTGCGGCGCAGCCCTTGCGCTATAGTAATGCCCGCGCCCATGCACAGGCACGTATCCACCATATCCAGCGGCGGAGCGTTGCCAAGCGTATAGCAGCCGATATCGCCGCAATATATAGCCCGGCGCGCGCCCACCGCGCGTTTGACCGCGTAGAAGCTAGCTCTGTGCGGACAGCCCGCGCATAGCACCGGCGGCCGCGCGGGCGGATTCGGAGGCGCTTCCGAACGCGCGCCGGGCGATTCCAGCTTGACGCCGCCCACGAATAAACGCAGCGCGTCCGCAAGCGCCGCAACGCTGTACTCGCCCGCGCTAGGAAGCGAGGCGTCCGCCTTGCCGCGCAGGGGAATCCGACGCGCGGCGCACAGCGGACGAAGCGCGTCCTCTATTACCGGATCAAGCTCCTCCGCGACTATCACGCGCGACAGCCCGTCCAGAAATCGCTCCGCGATTTCATTCGGGAACGGATTTGGCGCGCCCACTTTAAGCACGCGGCACTGCAGACCCGTTCGCTCAAGCGCTTCCTTTACGTACGCGTATGATATGCCGCCGCAGGCGATTCCGCAGTCCGTTGGCTCCGGCGGTTCCTCGATAATGTTAAACCGCGCCAGCGCGTCCGACAGCGCTTGTTCGCGCGCGACGATCCGCTTTTTTGATTCGTATGAAAGCCGTGGGAATATAACCCATTCGCGGCCTTTGCGAAAACCCTCGGGCGGCTTTGGCGGCAGCGGTTCGAACGGCGCTACGCAGGCGCACGCGTGGCATACGCGCGTAGTAGGACGAATGATTACCGGTACGCGCAGCTCCTCCGATATATCGAAAGCCGCGCGGGTCATCGCGTACGCTTCCTCGGGATTGGATGGGTCGAGCACGGGAAGCCTGGCGAACTGCGCGAACCGGCGCGTATCCTGCTCGGTCTGCGACGATATCGGGCCGGGGTCGTCCGCTGCCAGTATAACCATGCCGCCCTTTACGCCTATATAATTCAGGCTCATCAAAGGATCGCTCGCCACGTTCAGCCCTACCTGCTTCATCGTGACCAGCGCGCGCGCTCCGGCGTAACACGCCCCGGCGGCCACCTCCAGCGCAACCTTTTCGTTAACCGACCACTCGACGTGCACGCCCTCCGGCTTCAGCCGCGCTATCGTCTCCAGCGCTTCCGTGGACGGAGTTCCCGGATAGCCGCTCGCAAGCGTTATGCCCGCGTGCAGCGCGCCGTGCGCGATAGCTTCGTTGCCCATCCATAGCAGTGATTTCATCGTACGTGATTTCATCGTACGCGCTTCCATCAGATTGTTCCTCCGGCATATTAATATTTATAATATAATAGATATAGTCAGTAATATAACGCATGACACGATCCATGCGTAATCCACGCCGGAGAGCGGATACCTTCGATAGCCGCTGCCGCGCTTCCTCAGATAAAACCCACGCAGTTCAGCCGCCAGCGCGTTATTCTCCATGCGCTGCACGCAAGATACCAAAAGCGGCGCGCATAGCGGGGGAATCAAACGTATCTTCCGCAAAACGCCCACATCCAATTCTACGCCCCGCGCGGTTTGAGCTTCGATAACCTCGCGCATTTCGCCCAGCAGTACGGGTATAAATCGAACCGCCGTAGTCAGCACAAACGCGTATCGATACGGGATGCCCAGCTGCGCGACAAGCGTGTTGGTCAAATCGGATAAACGGGTTACCGCGAACAGCATGACAAGCGGCAGCGTCGCGCCGATAAGCCTAAGGCACAGCTGCGCGCAAAAACGAACCCCCTGATCGGTTACGGTCATGCCCAGCGGCAGATCGATCCACACGCGCCCGCTTCCTATAAACGGCAATTGCAATATAAATAAAATCGCGCAGAGCGCGCCCATCCCTTTTAGGGTGGCTCGAATCTGACGCGCTAACCCGCACCGCGCGCCGCATAACACAATCAGCAATAGTATAATTATATTTATATATATTGAATCCGCGAGGAATCCGCATACGCAAATCGCAACCGCTAGCAGCAGCTTAACCAGCGGATGCGCCTTATGAAGGGGCGAAGAGCCGGGCTGATAATCCAACAAACCCGTCATCGCGCGGTTCCTCCTTTTGCGGCTCTGCGCGCCGCTATCCAGTCGGTCAACGAATCCACGTCGTCCGCTTCTCCCGGAGCGATACCCAATCTCGCGGACAGCGCGACAATCTGCGCGGGCATAAGCGACGCGCGCTCAAGCAATTCCGCGTCGCGCATCAAATCGCGAGTGAGGCCTTGCGCCATCAATTGGCCGTCCGCCAATATAAGCATGCGCGGAGCGAAGTCGAGCGCCACTTCCATATCGTGCGTTACCATAAGGATAGTCGCGCCCTCCTCGTTTAACTCCGCGACGCAGCGCATCATCTGCATGCACTCGCGATAGTCAAGCCCGGTGGTAGGCTCGTCCAGCAGCAGTATCTTGGGACGCCGCGCGAACAATCCCGCGAGCGCGACGCGCTGGCGCTCGCCCCGGCTAAGCGACATAGGCGCGCGCGAGCCGTCCAGCCCCAGCCGCTCGAGCGTGCCCTCGACGCGTCTGCGCGCCTCCTCCGAAGATATGCCCAGCTCGGCAAGCCCAAACGCAAGCTCGGCACGCACGGTGGCTCCGAATATCTGCCTGTCCGGATTTTGAAACAGGAATCCCGCCTTCTTCGCGATCGCGCTTACGCGCATGCCTCGCGTCGCTTCGCCGTCGATATATACCGCGCCGCGAGCAGGACGATATAATCCCATAATTATTTTCAGCAGCGTAGATTTGCCCGCGCCGTTTCCGCCGACGAGCGCGGCGAACGCGCCCGGCTCCAACCGAAAGCCGACGTCGTTTATTATCGGTCGGTTCGATAATTCGAACGAGACGTTCTCCAATCGAATCACGATATCGCCTCCCTCACCATCCGTTCCGCTTCCGGGATATTTATCGGCGGCTCGCGATTCGTCCAGCCGCGCGCCTTCATGCGCGCGGCCAGCGATGTCACCCGGGGGCAGTTTACGCCCAATTCCAGCAATTGATCCGGCTGATTGAGCAGCTCGCGGACAGACCCGTCGAGCGCGATGCGCCCTTTATCCATCACTATCAGCCTGTCCGCGAATTCACAAAGGAGCATAATTTTTTGTTCGACTATAACGATTGTCGTACCGCGCTTTTCCCTCATCAGCTGTAGCAGGCGCAGCACCTGCACGGACGATTTGGGATCCAGCTCGCCCGTCGGTTCGTCCAGCACTAGCAGCTTTGGCGCGAGCGCCATAACCGCCGCTAGCGCGACCTTCTGCTTCTGCCCGCCGCTGAGCGAAAACAGGCTGCGCTCGCGCAGATCGCCTATGCCCATATCGAGCAGCGCCTGATTCACTCGCTCCGGCATATCCTCGCGCGGAACCGAGAAATTCTCCAGCGCGTATAGAATTTCATCCTCCACCATGGTGGTTGCGAACTGCGACTCGACATCCTGAAACACGCACCCTACCGAGCGCGCCAGCTCCGCAGGCGTCGTATTGACGGTATCGCTGCCGTCGACCCACGCGGCGCCGTAGAAATCGCCGCGCCTTACATGCGGAACGACGCCGCTCAGCGCCTGGGCAAGCGTCGATTTACCCGCGCCCGCCGGGCCGATTACGCCCACGAACTCGCCGGCGCCGACGGATATGTTTATATCGCGCAGCGCGAACGCTTCGCTGCCGGCATATTTAAACGATATGTTATCCAGGCGTATCATGAGCGATTGTTCCCCTTAAGCGCCGCGCGCAGCGGAATCTCGAGCACCTGCACGATAATCGCGTTGATAGCCGCCGTGCCGAATATGATGGCGAGGAACGCGCCGAGCGGCGTGGGCGTGATGGCCGCGCCTGCGTAAAAGCTTAGGTACATCACGCCCACATACGTGAATCCGGAAGCCAGCGTGGATAGGAACGTGCCGACGATGGGATGCAGATCGAACGCGTCCGCGCGCAGCGGCACCCTGAGCAGCAGCGTCATAACCACCCCGCCGACAAGCTCGCTGACCAAATTTATATAGGGGACGCCTGGGAAAAACTGGCACAGCACGCCCGCGAGCACGCCTATTACCGCGCCTTCGACAAGCGTAGGCCTAATTAAAAGCACGGACAGGCAGTACATCGCGATTACGAAGTTCGGCTTCATCACAGGGAAAGAAGACGCGAGCACCATCTTGAGCACTACCCCCGCCGCGAGCAGCACGCCGAGCAGAATCAAATTGCGGATGTCCTTCAACCCCGTTAGCTGCGTTTGGGGAACGGCGCGCTTCTGTGCCTGTCGCGGCGCTCCTGTCCCCGCCGCACCTGAATGGGCGGAGCCGCGCGCCGCGCCCGTGTTTTCGTTCGCTCGTTGGTTCGCGTTATTGCGGATGTTCTTTTCCATCGGAAATCGCTCCTCTCGAATATTTATTATGTCCAACCGACTGCGGCACTACCGGAGAAGCGCCCGTTGGCGATGCGTCGAGCAAAAACATATCGGCGCGCGTTCGATAAATCTCTCGAGCCGAACACGCCCGGGCACGCAAAAAACCCGCCCCAATTCAAAGGGCGGGTTTTAATCCGCGACGCCACCTTCATTATCTTCCGCCCTATCCGCGTATGGCTACGCAAATATTTCGCGGGAGATCGCTCAACGAGAATGCCAACACATTCTCCATTCTTAACGCGAACACACGTCTCCGATACTCGGCGCAAACGCGCCTTTCCCTTCGCCCTCAGCGAACCATTTGCCGATCAGCATTCCGCGGGTTCCCAGCAATCCCCGCTCTCTGCAGGCGCTCAACCGGTTTGACTTTCGCCTCAAAGGTTTATAGCTGGAATATATCATACGGGCGCATGCGCTGTCAATAGCTTTATTGTGGAAAATCAGGATAAGCGCGCATGTGCGCTGAGTTTTATTGTATGCGCCCATACGACGGCGGCTTATATCCGCGTTCATTCACAAGAGCGTGCTGGTCGATCGCTTTTTAGTTATATATATTATTGATGATTTATTATAAAATTATATGGAAGAAGCGCGCCAAGCTCAGTTCTCTCGATCGCGTCGCCGTCCGTTATCCAAACTATCATTCCGCCGTCGGCGAATTCGCTGAGCACCTGGCGGCACGCGCCGCATGGATATGGCATCGCGCCCTCCGCGGCTACCGCTATAGCGGTAAATCGTCTCGCGCCTTCCGATACCGCCTTTACAACGGCGGTTCGCTCCGCGCATATGGTCATTCCAAAAGAAGCGTTTTCCACATTGCAGCCCGCGTACAGCCTGCCGTCGTCGGTTCTTACGCACGCGCCTACGCTGTAATTGGAATACGGAGCGTACGCGTTCGCTCGCGCGTCTCTCGCAATGCGAACCATTTCATCTCGTATTGAATCATCATGTTTATCCATCATGTCGTCAACCTTCCGGCTTTTTCATTCGCGCGTGATGCACAACGCGGACAGCGCGCTTTCCTCCGCAGCCCTCATCGCCGCTTTCTGTTTTTTACTTATGTGATCATAACCTAGCAGATGGCACATCCCGTGCGCGAACAGATAGCACAACTCCCTGTTAAGCGAGTGGCCAAACGCGGCGGCTTGACGCGCGGCGCGCTTGGGGCAGATGATCAAATCCCCCAAAAACCAACGTCCCTCGTCCGAATCGTAGCAGGCGCGCGCCGCTTCCGGATTATCGCGGGCGATCCCCCCCGGATACGCGCATGCGGGGAACGAAAGCACGTCCGTAGTTTTATCGACGCCTCTGTGCTGCAGATTGGTTCGCCGCATATCCGCCGGTTCCATATAAATTAAATCAATTAAATATTCGCCTGACATAAGCTCGCGCGCTGCCAGCGCGTTCGCTATTTCCTGAAACGCGGCTATCGACTTGCCGTCCGGCGCGCCTTCCTCCTGTTCCGCTCGAACCAGCACGCTCACGCCTTCCCTCCGACCTTTGGCGGAGCGGCGAACGACTGGCGAACCGGGGCGGTTATTGAACCGGCGGCGATACCGTCGCGGTTGTTTTGTATGGACGCGTACAGCAGTATCGAACTATCCGGCGCGTTCGTTTCCTGGCGTATATCGAACGCTGGATATTCTATTCGCTGATGATACAGGCCGTTTAGCGCCTGTGAAAACGCCTTGCAGATAACGTTTAAATCGCGGAAGTTGATAGGCGCGTCGTCAAGCTGCCCATCCGACATTTTCTGCTGAACGATAGATTTAATGCCCTGCTGTATTTTTTCGCCCGTAGGGTCTGGCATAGAACGAATTGCGGCTTCGACGGAATCGGCCAGCATAAGTATCGCCGCTTCCGCCGTTTGCGGATGTTTTTCGTTATAGCGGAACTTGGATATGTCGGCGGTGCCATCCGCGCTGAGCTTGCACGCCTGCTTATAAAAATATACCACCGGGGTATCTCCGTGGTGCTGGGCTATTAAATCTTTTATCACGGGCGGCAGGCGATGCTTTTGAGCTAGCGCAAGCCCGTCCGTCACGTGCGCCAGCACTATCGACGCGGATTTTTGCGGTTCAAGCGCGTCGTGCGGATTCTCGCCCAGTTGATTTTCCTTGAAGAATTGAGGGCGGATAAGTTTGCCTATGTCGTGGTAATACGCGCCCACGCGCACCAGCAGAGCGTTCGCGCCTATCGCGTCCGCCGCAGCTTCCGCAAGGTTCGCGACCATAAGCGAGTGCTGATATGTGCCGGGGGTTTCAAGCATCATCCGCCTTAGCAGCGGGTGGTTGGGGTTCGCCAGCTCAAGCAATTTCGCCGGAGTTACCAAATTGAACGCCCATTCCAGCGCCGGCTGCAAGCCCATGCTCAGCACAGCGGCAATCACGCCGCCCCCGAACGAAAACAGCGCGTCTTGCAGTATGCTCTCCATGCTGCTGTTGGTTATAAATCCGAGCGCGAACATGCTCACCAGGTTGAACAGCGCGATATATAGACCCGCCAGAAGAGTAGTCAGGCGGCGCGGATGATTCGACAGCACGTACACGCCGATCGCTCCGCCCATTATGCCGTGCACGATCACATGCATTATCTGCTGCGAAAACGTGCCGGATCCCTTTGACACGAATCCGACGAGTATCGCGGTGACTATGTTGAACGTCCACGCCAGGGACGAGGGCAGCGTAGCGACGGCCAGCAGCGCGCCCACCGACAGCGGCGCGAGATATGGCGACACCGATTGAAACGCGAACGACAAACCGATTGTTATCAGCGCGATAACAAGCATCAGCAGTTGAAATTTTGGCGCTTGAAGTATATGGCGCTCAAATACATACAGGTGGATTATGAACATCATCATAACCAAAGCGACAAGTATGCACGCGCCGCCAAACAATACCCGATCGAATTCGTTTCCGCGAATCAGACCCAGGCTGTTCATCAGCGCAAGCTGCTGCTCCGTTATGCGGTTGCCTGCGGTTACTATGTTCTGCCCCTGTTTATAATACACAGGCTCGACTTCGCGGCGGATTCGATCTCGCTCCAGATCGGTCGCTTCCTGATTTACCACCATATTTGGCATCACGCAAGCGCGAACCACCGGCACGGCGATATTCCAGCAAAGATCCGCCGACATATTGGATATCAACTGCCGCTGGATCGCGCTGATTACGCCGTCGACCTGGCCTTCAACTATAGTGCCGTCCATCGCGTCCAGCACCGCGCGGCTGGTAACTTCGCGAACGGATGAAAGCGCCGCCTCATCCAGACCCATAAGGATAGTCATCTGCCACGCGCTCATTGATAGTTCCGGAATACCCAAAGCCGCTATGTCGTACTGATCCCTTGTAATCACCCCGTTTGGAGCGCGGGTCACAGCCGGGCGCAGGCCGTCATCGCTAGCGCTTGCGAGGCGTCCTGTTCCGGTGCGAAGCGCTTCGCCCAGCGCGCGCGCGCTTTCCAGCGAGTTAAATATCGAGTCCAGCAATTCCAATGACTGTTCGCGCGCGCCTTCGCGCTCGGAATAAGTGGGCTGGACGGCGGACGCCGCAGTATCCCGGTTGTGCTGGGTGGTGTATTCGTCGACGATATCCTTTGTGGCGACTATTGTTTTAGGCGCGATATCCCCCGCGCGCAGGTCGTACTGCTCGGGAGCCAGCGTCATGGTCATTATCGCGGTCAGCGTCAGATACGCGGCGGCGGCGATAATTATGCTGAAGAACGCGGGGTTCTTATGAAATCCGCGCGCACCTCCCGCTCCCTTCAAAGCCGACTGCTGCTTCGATACTGACGAACCTACCGCGCCCTTCGAGAAGCTCCCGCGGAAGCCTTTCGTAAGGGATTTTATAAAAGCCGTGCTCAGCCCTCCCTTCGCCTTCGCTCGTGCCGCTCGTACGCCTTGACCACCGCTTGTACCAATTCATGGCGAACGACGTCTCGATGAGACAATATTGTTATGCCGATATCATTAATTCCGCGCAGAACATCGACCGCCTCTACAAGCCCGGATCTTTTGCCCTGCGGCAGATCGATCTGCGTTACATCGCCTGTTATAACCATTCGCGAGCCAAAGCCCATTCGCGTCAGGAACATCTTCATCTGCTCGGACGTGGTGTTTTGCGCCTCGTCCAGCACCACGAACGCGTCCGACAGCGTGCGACCGCGCATATACGCCAAAGGCGCCACTTCCACCGCGCCGCGCTCGACCAGCTTCTGATACGCGTCCGTACCCAATAGATCGTACATAGCGTCATACAGCGGGCGCAGGTACGGATCGACCTTTTGCGCCAGGTCGCCGGGCAGGAAGCCGAGCTTTTCGCCCGCCTCCACGGCGGGGCGCGTCAATATTATCCGCTCGACCTCGCGGTTTTTCAGCGCCCTTGTTGCCATCGCCATCGCAAGATAGGTTTTGCCGGTTCCGGCGGGACCTATCGCGAACACCATGTGATTTTCCCGCATCGACGCGACATACTGCCGCTGCCCCAGCGTTTTGCATTGGATGGGTTTTCCTTTATATGTAATCGCTATTATATCGCTTAGAATTTCCTCCAGCTTGTCCAGCTGCCCTTCGCGCGCCAGCGACACCGCGTAGCGGATTCTTGCCTTATCCACGCTTTCCCGCTTGCGAAGCAAATCCAGCATTTTATCCGCCACCTGCGAGGCTATGGCGACTTGCTCCGCCGTACCCTCAAACGACAGCGTTTCACCGCGAAGCGCGACACGCGCGCCCGTTTCCTGTTCGATGGTGCGAAGGTTTTCATCGGAAGGGCCGACCATTGCCAGCGCTTGTCCAAGATCGTCTACGGACAACGTAATAGTTTCCTGCAAATCCGTACCTCCCCAGAGCGTAGTATAAACAATATTCAGCCATACGATTCCCCGCCGGTGGGACGCGCTATTGTTAAATAATAATAAATATATTAATGTATTAGTTTAATTAATCAAGCGCCGTCGCTATATCTTCTGTTAATTCAAGCGTAACATGCGCCTTCATACCATCTCCCATCATACTATATTCTACCCATTTGTCAACAATAGGCTTATCCAGCCCCGCTTCCTCCCTCGCCAGCCTCAGCGCGGCGAGCGCCGCTTCCGCCTGAAGCGACGCTTCGTCGCGAACGCGCTCCTCAAACGTAACTTCCTCATAACTTTCCAGCCGCGCCCACAACGGCAGCACGGCGCCGATGGGCAGCGTTCGCACGGAAACGTCCATTTTTTCAAACGCAGGCACCGAATCCGGCGACCATTCCAGCCATGGCGTTACATATACCTTGCGCTCGGCAGCGTTTCCCGTAGGCACGGTAATCAATTCGTTTGCGGGGATTATCGCGTCTGCGGTGTACCATACGCGCGCTATCACCTCGCCGCGCGCTTTTACCGCGTTTGTTTCGTTTTGCCAGGTGCGCTCCTCGCCCTTTATCAGCATCTGCCCTTTGCGAACCGCCTCGCCCTGCTTTACAGCGGCCGTACCCGCCGCTACGCGCACGGATTCTATTATGCCGTCGCGAGCCGCCACTATATCGCCCGGCGACGCGTCGCCGCCGCCGGCTACGCCTGGAGTGCCCACCACGCAGTACACCTTAAGCCGCACGCCGTCCTTTGAAACGCTAACCCACGACAGCCCGGTCAGCCGCCGCTCGAGCGCGACCCGCAAATCCTCCACGTCTATCCACATGCCAAACCGCCCGATGCGCACATCCCGCTCCCGAAGCACGCCGCGCACCTCGCCGATATACGGGCCGGCATTATATATTTGTATAGACCATATACAGTTGCATGTATACCACGCCAGCGCGAGAAATACGATAACCCCCGTTACCAGCGCCGCGCGCCGCCACGCGAACATACGTATGCTAGGCCATCCGGTGATGCGGCGCACTGATATCATCCACCCCTGGCTGCTCGCGAAATCGCGGATGATAGGATAATCCGCGCTAGACACAGTAGCGCATATCGAGCGGACTCCCGGGCGCACTACCGACTCCAGCATTATGCCGTGCGCGACGCACTGATTTATCAGCCTTTCCAGCGACAATCCCTCTATAATAAACCGTACGGAACCGGTGTGCATGCGCTCGCCGCCTTTCTTACGTTCCGTAGCCGACGGATTGAATCGCGCCGCGAAGCAGCATATCATGCCGCCCCATTTGAGCCAGCGACATCCCCTCGCCTTGTATCGTGAGCGTGCCTATCCCGGTGCGCAGGCGGATGCGCGTGGGCGTATATTCCAATACGCCCTTATGGTTCTCCAGCGAAAGGGATGTATTGCCATGCATAACCAGCCGCGGCAGCCCCAGCAGCACGTCTTCCGGCAGGCCGAATTGCTGCGCGTGGCGAATCGCGCGCCTTTTAAATTTCAACATACGTATTCCTCCGGCGCAGTAGCCCGCCGCGCTCCGTGCGGCGAACATGCTCGTTAAAGATATGGCGGCGGGCGAAAAAGAATGCTTCCGCTTGTCAACACTATAAAAAGGCTTGGGGAAATATATCTCCCCAAGCCTTGCCGCGCGCGATAACGCGATTGATACGCGTTACTTTAAATTTTATTCCAGATCGTTAAAGTAGTAGTTCGCTACCGACGTAATCACCAGGCCTTCCAGATCGGTGCGGTACGCCGTATACTCCACGTCGGAATACACCGGAAGAATCGATAGATCGTTCATCAGGTAATCCTCGGCGAGGCCAACCTTCTCCGCGCGCAGTTCCTCATCCGTCTCCGTAACCGCGTCGTCCACCAACGCCTGGAATTCCGCAAGCTCGTCGCCGACAAGGTTGTCGGGATCGTAGTGCGCGTAATTCAGTATCAGGAACGGCTCGCCCCAGCTCAGCGATTGTATGCCCGAGTCATAGTTGTCGCTAGTCATGTTTTCATAACGATAATTCCAGTCGAGCGTTTCGATCGCCATGTCGATGCCGATTTCCTTCAGCTCCAGCTGCATTTCCTGCGCGACGGTGACGCTCGATCCGGTGGAGCGCGCCATGAACGAGAACGAGAGATTCTCCCCGTCCTTATCCACATAGCCGTCTCCGTTCGTATCAACCCAGCCGGATTCCGCCAGCAGCGCCTTCGCCTGCTCGACATCATTGGTGAGGTTTTCCTTCAGCCAATCGTAATGGCGCTGATTGAAGCTGAGCATCGTCGGCGTGGCCATAGCGTATTCCGCTCTGATAAGGCCGTCGCACATGAACACCATCTCGTCGCGGTCGAGAGTCAGCGCGATCGCCTTGCGCACATTGTAATCATCCAAACCGCGGCTGTCCTTGTTGAATTCGATGAACTCGATATTGGGGTAAGTCGCGTCCAGAACGGTTATGCCGGGCGCGCCTTCCAGCTCGCGATACATTTCCATATCTATGCCGAACAGCAGATCAAGCTCGCCGTCCTTTATCATCTGGGTCAGCGTGAAGTTTTCCATCTCGGTGAATTTTACGGTGATGTAGTCCAGCTTCGCGGGGCCTTTGTTTTCAACCAGCGGGTTGAGCGTGGAATAATACGGGTTTGGTTTTAGCGTTACGTGCGAGCCGGGCACGTACTCGTCCAGATAATACATGCCATACGGCAGCGCGCCCCAAAGCAGCTCGTCGCGGGTCATCGACTCTATCTGCTCGGAGGGGATCAGCCCGATGAACGGCTGCACAAGGAAATAATCGAGATCCGCGCGATATTCGCTGAGCGTGCACACCGCGTCGCGTCCGTCGATTTGAATATCGATGATGCTTGTATAAGCATATCCCCAATCGGAATCCGGCTCTCCGTCGCCGTCCAGGTCTTCCAGGCCATATTCTATGGACGCCTTAAAATCCTCGGGGCCAACGTCGGAGCCGTCCGCGAACTTCATGCCTTCAGGGAACGTAAGGCGCAGCGTCAGTCCGTCGTCGCTGTAGGAATACGCGGAGCAAATCATAGGCAGTATTTCCGTAGGATCGTCCGCGCCCTGCGTGAAGAACGTATCCTGCGTTAAACCTTGCGAGGTATACCAGCCGCTTACGTGGAACAGGTCGGTGCCCTCCCACTCGTCGCCGTAAAGAGTAATAGTGCGCGCCTCTTCGGCGGAGGCGAACGTGGCGCCCGCGAACAGCGTCGCGGCAAGCATCAGGGACAGCAGCAGCGAGATAATTTTGCGATTCATTGTGTTCCTCCTTATTGGATGGTCGGTCGGGTCAGTCGGCGGGGTAGAAGCATGCGGCGATGTGATCCGGAGATATGGCGGCGTCCGGCGGCGTCTCGCGCCGACACTGATCCCGCGCGCGCGGGCAGCGGGGGTGATACCGGCATCCTTCCGGCAGCTCGATCAAGCTGCCGGGGTCGCCCGTCATCAGCGGTTTCTCGCGCGCCCGCTCCTTTGGATTCATCACGGGAAGCGCGGCGAGCAGGCCTTGCGTATATGGATGGCGCGGATTTCGCAGTATTTCGTCGGTTGGCCCAAATTCCATCAAACGACCCAAATACATTACCGCCATCCTGTCCGACACGTAGCGGATAACGTTCAGATCGTGCGTTATAACGAGATATGTCAGCGACAGCGCCTCCTGAATATCAAGCAGCAGATTGAGTATCTGCGCCTGAACGGATATATCAAGCGCGCTGGTCGGTTCGTCCAGTATCATTATCTTTGGATTGAGCGCGAGCGCGCGGGCTATGGCTATGCGCTGGCATTGGCCGCCGGAAAGCTGATGCGGAAAACTGTGCAGATATCGATCGTCCATGCGGATGCTCTCCATCACCTCGCGAGCGCGTTCCTTCGCCTTCGCCCTGGACGCGCCGTGCAGCCTCAGCGGGCGCATTATGGAGCCAAGCGCCGTTTGGCGCGGGTTCAGGTTTCCCGATGGATCCTGAAACACGACGGCGACTTCCCGGTGAAGCCGCTTGCGATCGTTCGCGCTGGCTTTCGCCACGTCGATTCCATCCACATAAACGGTTGATTCGCTGGGCGGCGTAAGGCCGAGAATCACGCGCGCAAGCGTGGTTTTGCCGCTGCCGGATTCGCCTACAAGCCCCACTATCTCGCCCCGGTTGATAGTCATCGATACCGAATCCACCGCGCGTATAATAAGCTTATTTGATGAGAACAAATTGTTTGACAACCGGAAATGCTTTGACAGCCCGTCCATTTGGATTACCGGTTCGCCTACGGCCGCCGTCGCCATATCACGCCTCCCCCGTCCGCTCAAGATGGCAGCGGTATCTATGTCCATCGTTTACGGTTTTATATTCGGGCGCGAGAACCGCGCATACATCCATCGCGCCGGGGCATCGGTTTCTGAATCGGCAGCCGCGCGGTCGATCCGTAAATCGCGGCACCGCGCCTTCGATTGTCTCCAGGCGTCCGGCCTTCTTCGACGATCTGGGGAGCGCGCGCATAAGAAGGCGCGTATATGGATGCGCCGGTCTGTCGAACACGTCCTCCGCTCCGCCTTCCTCTACAAGCTCGCCCGCGTACATTACGCCTATTCGATCGGCCGTCTCCGCGACTACTCCAAAGTTATGGGTTATAAGAAGAACGCTCGCGCCGCGCGATTCCTTTTGATCCAGCAGTATGCTCAGTATCTGCGCTTCGATGCTAACGTCAAGCGCGGTGGTCGGTTCATCCGCTATCAGCAGATCAGGCTCTCGCGAAAGCATCATGGCGATCATAACGCGTTGGCGCATTCCTCCCGAAAGCTCGTGCGGAAAACTGCGCGAACGCTTTTCCGCGTCGGGCATGCGAACGTCGCGCAGAAGCCGCACCGCGCGATCCCGCGCGTCCAGCCTGGATACGCCGTCCAGCGCTATCGCCTCTGAAATCTGCCTGCCCGCGGTATATACCGGGTTGAGGGAATCCAGCGGATTTTGGAATATCATGCCTATGCGCCGCCCGCGCACCTTCTCCATTTTTGATGCAGACAGCTTCGTCAGATCGTCGCCTTCAAAATAGATTCCGCCGTCGACGCGCTCGGAGCCTGGAAGCAGGCGCGTAACCGCGTATGCGACTGTGCTTTTGCCGCAGCCGGATTCGCCCACAAGCGCGTATATTTCGCCCTTGAACAATGTGAGCGATAGCTCGCTAACGGCGGACAGCCAGCCGCCGCGCACGGGATAATCCACGCTCAGCTTATCCAGGCGAAGCAGCTCCTCGCGGGCGGTTGATTCCATAATATCTCCTTTTACGCCTAGCCTATATTGGGATCGAGCAGATCGCGAAGCCCTTCGCCCAGAAGGTTCACGCCCACGACCGTATACACAAGCGCAAGCCCCGGAAATACTCCCAGCCACACGCAACGCGTGACATATGTCATACCCTGCGAAATCGCAAGCCCCCAATCGGGGGAAGGCGGCTGCGAGCCTAGCCCAAGGAAGCTGAGCGTCGCGGTGGATAATATGGTTCCGGGAAGATTCATGGATATAAGCACTATCAACGCAGGCACCATGTTCGGCAATATATAGCGCAGCATAATTATAGGACGCCGCTCCCCGAACGCAACCGCCGTTTCGATGAACGGCATATTCTTCAGCGACATCGTCTTCGCGCGTACTACGCGAGCGTAGCCCGCCCAGTTGACCAGCGATATCGCGATTATCGAATTCATAAGGCTTTTCCCAAGCACCGTCACGACGGCCAGCGCGAGCACCGTTCCGGGCACGCACCAGGTTACGTCCGTTAGATACATCAATATTCTATCGATAGCCCCGCCGTAAAACCCGCACAACAGCCCTACCGTTACGCCGAGCAGCACCTGTATTAGCGTTCCGACTATGGCGACCTGCAGCGTGATGCGCGCGCCGTATACCACGCGGCTGAACTGATCGCGGCCAAAATCGTCCGTGCCAAACCAGTATGTCGAATTCGGCGCGGTAAACCGATCCGCCTTATGCGGCTCGTCATAATTGAACGGCGCTATCGACGGCGCGAACACCGCCGTCAGTACGATGCTAAGCAATATTATAAAGCCTATCATAAAGTTTACATTCTTTAACGAACGGGATAAAAACAAACCTGCCGGAGTGTCTGACATGCGTCATTCCTTTCCGCCATCGATCTATTCGACCGATGGAATTTTATTGCGCGCCTTCGGTTTGCGCGATGCGAATGCGCGGATCAAGCAGCCCTATTAAAATATCTCCCAATATATTGAACGCGACGGTAAGCGTGGTTATTATAAGCACGCACGCCTGCACGACGGAATAATCCTGCATCACTATGCTGTTTATAAGAAGATGACCCATTCCGGGAATGCCGAACATTCTCTCCGTGATTACCGCGCCGGAGATAAGCCATGGTATCGACATGCACATGAGCACCGTTATAAGTATCAGCGCGTTTCGAAGCACATGCCCAACCACTACCGCGCGGTGAGGCAGCCCCTTCGCGTACGCAGTAACCACGTACTTCTGGCGCATTGCGTCGATCGTTTCGCTTCTCGTCAGCCGGATCGTCCCGGATACTCCTCCCAGCACTCCGCTGGCGACGGGCAGCACCCAGTTGCGCGCCTGTTCGTATCCGGATATGGGCAGCCACTTAAGCTTTACGGAGAAAATAATAATTAATATTACACATAACCAAAAGTTTGGCACGGCGGTCATAACAAGTGAAATATTGGTTATTATTCTATCTATCCATGAATCTTTTTTATATGCGCATATCAAGCCGAGCGGAACCGCTATTATGAGTTCGAAAAGAAACATCAGTCCGCATAGTTTAAGGCTTATCGGTATCCGGCGGCTCAGCTGATCGTTTACGGGCTGCTTTGTTCGAATTGCGATTCCAAAGTCTCCGTGGAGAAGTATCTTCCCAGCCCAGTCCACATATTGGGTGATCAGCGGGCGATCCAGCCCGTACTCCTTGCGAAGCGCGTCGCGGCGATCCTGGCTTACGCGGCGGTCTACCATCAGGTCGATCGGATCGCCGGGCATCATATGCATCATCGAAAACACAAGTATTGATACGGAAAAAATGAGCAGCGCGCCCATGCTCAACCGCTTGAGGTAATATGTCCGCATGCGCGCCCTCCTCCAATTCAGCGCGCCGCCGTAATAAAGGCGCGCGACAAATGAATCTTTCTGTAAATTATATTGCATTTTTCGCCATCCGTCAACACGCCGCGATTAAATAAGCGCATCTTCTCGCAGGAAAATAAAACCTCAAACTGCAATTCAAAAAGATAATGATAGTATAATAAGCAGAGTGCGGCAAATATCACGTATTTTTCAGACAAAGATTTGAGATATTGTTCACCGCTTCCGTCAAACTGTCCGCAATGTGGCAGCCGCATTTTTCAAGGCGCTCGCGGCTGTGATGTCCGTTTCGCACCAGCACGCACCCGCAGCCCAGCGCGCATGCAACTTCATAATCATGCGTAGTGTCGCCAACCAGAACGGTGGTTTTATTATCGATTCCGCAATCGCGCATCCAGCGAAGCGCGGCTTCCTTCTTGCCATGCGCGTAGGCGTCGTCCTGTCCTATTATATAATCAAAATAATTCTCTATTCGAAACGGCCTAATTTGATCCAGCAGCAACCCGGAATGCGAAGCGGATATTATCACCTGGCGGAATCCCATCGCGTTTAACGATTCGAGCGCGGCGCGCGCGTCCGGGAACAAGCCGCAGGCGCGGGAACGCTCGGTATATCTATTTATATAAATATCGGCTATCGCTTGATATGATTCCGTTTCAAACGACAGACCCGCCCGCCTGTAATAATCGATTACGGGAAACCCAAATATTTCCTGATATCGCGATTTATCCAGCAGCGGCTCGATACCGCGCTCGCGCAGCAGCGAGTTCTCAACCTCCACGCATATGTCCGCGTCGTCGAGCAGCGTGCCGTTCCAATCCCAAATTATCGTGTTCAATTTATTTGGGCGTGTTCGAAAAATCTCTCGGTCTGAATGCACTGTCTTTTTATCCATCGCGGCGTCGCTCATTCGGTCGACGTAGCTCCACTACGCCTCCCTCATGGCTCCTTGCGCTGAATAAAAATCCAGCACATTCAGCCTCGAGATATTTTTCAAACACGCCCTAATTTCAACTGCTATATATCTATATTAATTTATCCTGAATATCTGTCGCCTTGCCGCGTCGGCAGCGTATAGAGTAGACGGCATATCGCCGAGCCAAATCAAGGCGAAGCTTAATGAAAACGAGATAACCGCGATTCCCAAAGCTGGTTAAGGTATTATCCGATGTCGTTCAAGAGCGGCTCAAAAAGACATATCCGCATAAGCCATTGCTGCCGTTCCTCGTTCCGCTTCCAGCTTGATATCAGCGTATGAAAGCCGTGCGGCCTGGCGTGGGAGCATCGGAATGTGCACCCCCCGCCGCATCGCGTCAGCAACGCGTCGCCCCGAAGTCCGCCTTCTCACGCTTGCATCCAACCTCAATTCATGCGATAATTAACATAGTTCCCCGCTTGCGCGGGGTATAATATATATATACATAGTTAGGATTCATAATGATCGAGACTCGCGAACTATCGCATACATATCAGCCAGGCTCTCCGTTTGAGTCGGCTGCGATTCGGTCTATTTCCCTCACAATTCCGGATGGAACTTTCGCTGCGATAATAGGCGCAACCGGCTCGGGAAAGACTACGCTGATTCAGCACTTTAACGGACTGATAAAACCTACTTCCGGGCAGGTGCTAATAGACGGGAATGATATCAACGGGTCGCATGCCGATAAGCGGGCGGTGCGCTGCAGCGTGGGAATGGTTTTCCAGTATCCGGAACACCAGCTATTCGAAGAAACAGTCGGAAAGGATATAGCGTTTGGCCCAAAAAATCTGGGGCTGTCGGAAGCGGAATGCAATTCCCGCGTTCGCGAAGCGCTGTCTCGCGTAGGGTTGGAATATGAAACATTCGCGGCGCGATCGCCGTTCGAGCTGTCCGGCGGACAGATGCGGCGCGTCGCCGTGGCCGGCGTGCTGGCAATGCGCCCGTCAACGCTTATACTGGATGAACCAACCGCCGGAATGGATCCGCGCGGACGGCGGGAACTGCTTGATTTGCTAGACGCGCTGCATCATCAGGGAGCGACTATCGTACTTGTTTCGCACTCGATGGAGGACGTCGCAAACCGCGCGCGGCACGTGTTCGTATTATCAAAGGGCGCTCTTGCGATGGAAGGCGCTCCCGGAGATATTTTTGCGCAAGCTGATTCGCTTCGTGCGCTGGGTCTTGATGTTCCGGATATCGCGCGGCTTCGCGATCAGCTGCGCTCTCGCGGAATTGATTTGCCCGAGGACGCGTATACGCACGAGCCTATGCGCCGCGCTCTCGCCGCGCTATGGAACAAGCGAGGCAGAATCGGCGAAAATGGAGGCGCGGCGACATGAACGGATTTGTGATCGGTCAGTATATACCCGGCGTGTCCGCAGTGCACAGGCTCGACCCGCGTACAAAGTTGATACTTACTATAGGTTATGTAACTATGATATTCTCGACGCGCGGCGTGCTCGGCTATGCTTTGGCGGTCGGATGCGTCGCGCTGGTGTGCGCGCTTGCCGGCATCAGCCCACGTTTCTTGATACGCAGTTTGCGCTCGCTTACTATGCTTATCGCCATGACCGCCGTGTTGAATCTGTTTTTTACCCGCACAGGTTCGCCTCTCGTATCGATTTGGCGGTTTCGTATTACCGACGAGGGACTTCGCCTCGCCGCTTACTTCGCGCTGAGGTTGATATTTCTCGTGACTGGCACAACTTTGCTAACGCTGACGACATCTCCCATCGCGCTGACTGACGCGCTGGAGTCGCTGATGCGCCCGCTTGAGCGCATTCGATTTCCCGCTCACGAGCTTGCGATGATGATGTCCATCGCGCTTCGGTTCATCCCCACGCTTACGGAGGAAACAGATAAAATTATGAAAGCGCAAGCTTCTCGCGGCGCGGACTTTGAGTCTGGCTCGCTGCTCAAGCGGGCTAAAGCCCTAACGCCGCTTCTCGCGCCGCTGTTTATCAGCGCGTTCCGCCGTGCGGGCGATCTTGCGCTCGCGATGGAATCCCGTTGCTATCAAGGAGGCGAGGGTCGCACGCGAATGAGGGAACTGCGTTATGCGCGCGCGGACGCGATAGCGTTCGCCTCGATGATCGTAATGCTCGCGCTTATATTTCTTGAGAGGATATTGATCCGGTGACCCGCCGTATCAAGTTAACAGTAGCGTACGACGGCTCCGCATATGTGGGCTGGCAAAGCCAGATCAACGGCGTATCCGTTCAGCAAACGATTGAGCGCGCGCTTTCGAAGCTGACCGGCTTGCCAGCGCCTATCACAGGCGCGAGCAGAACGGACGCGGGCGTGCACGCGCTTGGACAGGTTGCGCATTTCGATATCGATTCGTCTATCCCAGATGAAAAGTTTCCGTTGGCGCTCAATACAAAACTCCCGCCCGATATACGCGCTATTAACGCGCAGACCGTCGCTCCAACCTTCCACGCGCGCTTCCACGCGCGGCGCAAGCGTTACCGCTATGAAATCCACAACTCGCGATGCGCGCCGGTTCTCGAACGTTCGCATCGCTGGCACGTGCCCGTTCCGCTCGATATCGACGCGATGAGAGAGGAAGCGCGCTATATGATAGGCGAGCACGACTTCGCAGCGTTTGCGGCTTCCGGCTCCGCCGTAAAGCAAACAGTTCGAACGGTGTTCGACGCGGAAGTAAATGGATCAAATTATGACCCGGCGTTAATTGAGCTATGGATTTCAGGCGACGGTTTCCTGTATAATATGGTGCGTATATTCGCCGGAACATTGGTTGACGCCTCGCTCGGGAAACTCGGCCCGGGAGCGGTTCGCCGCGCAATACGCGCTCGCGATCGACTGCTGCTTGGACAAACAGCGCCGGCGCACGGGCTGACATTGATGAACATAGAATATGATCGTGGGGACGAAGAAAACGCGGCGACCGTTTAAAACGCGGAGGTTACAAAAAAGCTCCGCAAACAGGAGTTCGTATATCATGCGATTTCAAGGACGCTTTTATTTAATCTGTAAAACATGCGCGCATATAGTTCTTCCTAAGGTGAGGACGCCGGACGCGGCTTCGTTCGTATCGCCCGCCGTATACGTTTGCCATCACCAAAATATGCGCGGACCTCTGTCGACTATGATTTGGCTGCCGGTACCGGTGCATTCGTGGTCGCTCGCGCTGTTTTTCGATCGCAAGGAATTGCGCGATCACTTCGCGCGATACACGTTCGGCGAGCGCTTCGGCTGGCCAAAACCGCTGGCGAATCTTGCCGGAGCGATTTGCTGCGGCCCAGTTTCAGCAATGATAAAATCGATGGGCGCTATCCGCGTTTATAGAAAAGCTAATCCCGCGCTCGCGCGTAAAACTTTCCAGGAAAGTATCGGCGCGCTTACGCGGCAGGAAAATCTTATAATATATCCCGACGTGAGATACGACAGCGACGAGGAACAAATAGGCGAGATGTATAAGGGATTCCTGCTGCTGGAGCGTTTGTATTATTCGAAAACGAACGAGCATCTGCCGTTTGTTCCGCTGCATTATTCGCCGCGCTCGCGGGAGATACGCATGGGCGCCGCCATACGCTTCCCCGACGGAGATTTCCATGATAACATGGATGCCGTGTATCATGAAATACGCGACGCTATCAATGCGTTGGCGCGCGCCGGTTAACTGTTTTTGAATAATAAATATTATAATAAAATGGCTGTCGCGTTAACCCGTCGCCGCGACAGCCATTTTATTATATTCAACCGTATGTATCAGGATCGTCGCCGGGGTATGTTCCATCTGGATTTTCCGGATCGTATTCATCGCCCGGCTGCTCGTCGCCATATTCCCCGTTATCGCCGTCCTCCGGAATTTCGTAACCCGGATCGTCCCCGTACGGCGGCTCTTCGTCGCCCCAATCGCCCCCGCCGTCGAATGGCGGAGCGTTAAGGCATCCCGGAAGATTCATCCTTACATATCTTGGCGGACACGCGGGCTTTTGCTTGCAGCGGCACGCTCGTTCATATATATTATTATTATCTGGCACCGTATATTCAAATCTTCCCGGAAGATTCAGCTGTATCCGTTTCCGCTTCTTTCTTGGGATTACGCAGCAGCGATTGTAGTTTACGTCCTCCCTCGGTTTGGCGTCCGCGAAACAGCCGGGCAGTCTGGAGGTGTCGACCGGCCGGTTGACCAATGGAATCGGCCGCTCAATATCAAAGCAATAGGATGCGTCGATCGATCGCGGCGCGCGGTGATACGCGTCGCACGGTCTCCATACGCGAACAGTTATCGGCTGGCAAAATCGCCTGCTGAAAAACGTGAACACTTCGCTGGATTTCGTATGCTGCTTACAGCGCTTGCGTCGCAGCTCAAACGGCGCGCAGCGGCGGCAATCGTACCAGCCTTGAACTTCCTCAATCATATCCGCATCTTCGCATGAATCGGGGCGGCAGGGTTCGCCGACGCGGGCATGCTTCGCGCATGGATCGTCACACCGCGAACGATCGTGGCGATGGCAGCCGCACGTCTTCCCGGAATGGTTACCGCATGTGCAAGGCATCAAGCGTCAGCCCCTTTTTTGGCGTTTTGGATCAGTTCTTCAGTTTCCTGAGCACCGTTTTGCGCGGTATCGCCGGCGAGCATAGTCTCAAGCGCGCTCATCGCAAGTTCGCGTGCTTCCGCGTCAGGCTCCAATTCGTTGTCGTTGGGCGATTGACCCTGCTCGGTCGCTTCAACGTGCACGCTCTGCACGGCGGCCTCTCTACCGGCTTGCGCGAGCGGCTTCTCCTCGGTGGGCGGAATGCCAAGCGCGTACGCTTCCGGCCGCGCGGCCCATGCTTCGCCCGACAAAAACAGCGCAGAGTCGTCTCGCGACTGAGGTACGGTCACTATTATTTCGTTGTTCCAGCGCAGCCCCAGCCTTCCGTCCCACGCGACGGTACCATCTGCGCTCGCCTTTAAGCGGTGCACGGCGGAATCCTTTAAATATCCTGCGGGCGCGGTTTGTTCCGTTACTTCATATTCGCCTTCGGGCAATTTTTCGAGTACGACGCGGCCTTCCACATCCGACACAAACGTTAGCTCGGCTCCCTTTCCGTGAAGCTTTATCCTCGCGCCGGCCAGCGGCTGCTGGGTGTTTTCCGCAACCATGCGCAGCACAACCCTGTTAATATGCGCCGTAAGCAGCGGAGCGCCGTACGGATTCTCAGCGTCCGTCGCTAACCGCTCTTCAGGCGTTTCGGCGTCGGCCTGCTCCTCCATGCGATCCATAAACTCAACGTATGAACCAAGCGCCGTGTTCAGCAGCCGCAGCGTGCGAATCGCTTCCTTTTCCTGGCGAAGCAAAGGCTTTATATATTCCGCGTCCGCCTGGAATACGCGCGACAGCGCGGTCAAGCCCATGCTAAGCGCGGTGGTAATCTGCTGAAACGAGCTTGATAGAACTTTTATCCCCGCCGCTATCGTGCTCGCCGCCTTGGCCGCGTCGTCCCGATCGTCGGCGATTACTTCCGTCGGCTCCAGATGCATCCGCATACCCGCCGGTTTGAAACCATCCGGCGGAATAAACGAGGCGCCCATCAACTCATTCGCGCCAAGATTTGGATCATCGGGCATAACAATTTGATCGTCATATATTCCTCGCGCGTGCGATCCGCCCTTTATCAAACAGTTCGCGTAAACCCTTGTATTGTTCAAATATACGGCGCCATGCGCTTTTCCCAGCACACGCGCGACGTTTCCGTTCCCTCTTATGCTCGGGCTGGACACCGTGTTGTCGACTATTACAGCGCCTTCTCCCGCGCAGCCGACAATGCCGCCGACATTTTCGCGCTCGCCGTCGACCGCGCCTGCGTTCACATTCTCGCGAACCAACAGCGGCTGGGTGAACGCATATCCTACGATTCCGCCAATGTTGTCCGCAAGCCCGTTCACAGGCATAAGATTTTCATTATTCATTATCGCGCTTTCATCCGCGATTCCCACGATCCCGCCTACAAAGCGCATGCCGTTAATTATGCCCTTATTCACGTTCCCTTGAAATACGCGCACCTCGCGAATTCCACCAGCTATGCCGCCGCAGCCATGGAAATGATAATCCGACAATGAGCCTTCGTTCAGGTTATCGGCGATATACGACTGATCCATCGCGTACCCTATTATGCCGCCGCCGTACAGCGCGCGGCCAATCGCGCGAATCGCGCCGCTGTTATTGCAGCCGGTCACGCTGGAATGCGATACGCAGCCGCACATGCCGCCGACGTATTCCTCGCCCTTGATGTGCGCGATATTTGTACACGAAGTCACGCTGGATTGGCTCAGATCTCCCGCCAAACCGCCGACGTATTTGCTTCCGCCGACATATCCGGAAATCGTGCAGCCAGTCAGCGTCAGCTGCAAACCATATCGGCATATCGCGCCGATGTTTCTTGAACCGTTCTCCTGCATGTCGCATTCTATGCGCAGATGCATTATCTTTGAATGGGCCACATTCCCGAATATAGGATTGGTCAGCCCTGTAATCTTATGGCCGTTGCCATAAATCGTTATACTCTTTTTTCCTTCAAGCGTTTTCCACGGCGCGGTCAGAGCGATATCGCCGTCCAGTTCATATTCCCCACCGTTTTGCATAGATGCCAAATCCTGCGCGCTCGTAATTTTTACCGCCATAACCTTACCGCTCCTTTGTCTATCGTTGCACATTCCGCCGGAAAATCCTATGCGCGCAATCTGACGATTAGATCAGATTGCGCAGCCGTGGACAAGATTCGTACAGGGATTTTTTCCACGGCAGCAAACCGGCAGAAAGAACCGGCATAGCAGCGCTGCCCCGACGCGAGACCCGGCTTGGCGAAAAGCTGTCGGCGGCGCCCTCTGCGGATGTACAATCTGCCCTAACATTCTACCTGCGTAGTGATAGGCGAGAAGATCTTAACGCGAGTCTATCGTCACGTCCATAGCGTCTACGTCGGAGCTCGCCTCGGTCACCTCAATCGATAATATTGGTTCGTTTGGCGGTTCTCCGTCGGATACTATGAACCTTCCGAGCGGCAGCGCGAACAGCGCCTCGCCAGACGCGCTTGATATTGCGCGCGCCGCATATGGCAGCGAATCGTTTCCGCCAATATCCGCGTCGCCTTCTATCAGCCAATGCGCGTTAGGTATCGGCTCTCCGTCCGCTTTGCGAAATATCGCCCGATAGCGGCGCGCGGCGCGCGGCGAGGCGACCCCCGCGAATGCCTGACCCTGATTGCCGTCTATCGCGTATCCCTGAGAGCCTACGGCTATATCAACTATTTTTTCATTTACAAGGCATCCTTCCGGTGCGGATGTTTGTGAGAGCGTGTATGATCCTGGCAGAAGTGAAAACGTCAGCGCGCCTTCCGGATCCGTTTCCGCGTCCAGCGATACCTTCTCGCGGCGCAGTTTGCCGCCGCTTGATATATGATAATCGGTCATGCCTTCCAACTTGAACGACGCGCCTGCCGCGTTCGCTGCCGGAATGCGGATCGTTTGCGGACTGACGGACGAATCGCTCGGAGTCGAATCATTCCCGCGAGGCCCTTTGCCAAAGTCGATGAACGCGCCGAATTTCGCCCCTAACTGAGATTGAATCATCTTCTCCAATTCGCGCTGATCAATTTGAATATCCTGATTAATCTGTGACAAAGGCGCCGCTCCGCCGCAATTAACTCGAATAGCGTCCCCCTTTTTGCCCGGGTTTTCTATCTTACCGGCCATTGCGTCCTGCTCGACTACGCGCACGACCGGCGCGACTTCCTCCCCCTCGCCCTCCCATGATATTGATAGCTGCAGCGCTTGCTGTAAATCATCCGCCAACGTGTCCAGCGTGTCGTCGGAGTTGCCGCCGGACGAGGATAGGCTTGCCGTGTCCCGCATTTTGTCACCTCCCGGAATTCGTTCGATCAACGTTTCCGTCGCTCCGTCTGTCCATTATTAAAATATCGAATATCAAAACAGCCAGGCGTACGGATAAAACGACGCGGTGCATAATATGCTTACAGCCGTCGGAATACGACAGATAAAGAAACACAGGCCGCAACATGAGCCTGTGTTAATGATATAGTAATAAAGAATATGGTGGCTGTTGATTATCCGACACAACGTGTTACCCCGGCAGTTGGTTGACCGGAGCCGAACCCAAGCTGGCGGGCAAGACGCCCAAGCTGCGCGCTTTGGAGATTCTTGCTTAGGGCGTGTTCGAAAAATCTCTCGGTCTGAATGCACTGTCTTTTTATCCATCGCGGCGTCGCGCGCTCCAACCCGCCTTCATCCGCCACAGGCGGCGGCGGGTTTACGCGCAGTC
>JAISZG010000012.1 GCA_031269355.1 Oscillospiraceae bacterium
CTGAATGCACTGTCTTTTTATCCATCGCGGCGTCGCGCATTCGGTCGACGTAGCTCCACTACGCCTCCCTCATGGCTCCTTGCGCTGAATAAAAATCCAGCACATTCAGCCTCGAGATATTTTTCAAACACGCCCTAGTTCCACAGGTTTACAAGATCCTCAAGCAATCCAGGGGACTGTGCAAACGCCTGCGCCGATTGCGCGATCGGTTTGCCTTCCAACAGCACGCCCTCATTCAGCAGTTCCGAATGGATCGGCACGAGCGTATACGTATAGCGTACCCCTCTTGCCGCCGTTTCGTCGGTATACGTTTGGAGCAGCCCCGCGCGGCCATAAACTTCCGTCAGCACAACAGAACCGCCCCATGGGTCGGATCGCTGAATGCGCAATGTAGCGGTATCCGTCGGCGTAAACACCAACCTAGGCATACCATCTTCCGCCATCTCGATATAATACAGGCTTGGCGCGCGCGGCGCCTGCCAAACGTCGCTAACTCTCGTCGGGCGATTCGTAGATAAAAACACTTCCCATTGCTGATATTTCTTGGGCGTCAAGTCGCTGGCGAGCATTATCTCGCCCCGCAGCGTTACCGCCTTTGTGTCTATCGTCATACCGACGATCCCGTCCGGAATCGGAAAGCTGCCCGCCTTGCGGTCGCTGTACGCCTTTTTGTAAAACGCCGTCGTAAGCGAAGCCGGGGCGTCGCCGCCGGAGTTCCAGCTGGGCAGGCGGTGGGTTTCGTCCGTTATATCAAAGCCCATCCACACGGCGGTCGCGATATCGGCTGTGTATGTAGCCATCCAAATATCGCGGTTGCCCTCGCCCGAACCGCCTATCGAGTTCGTCCCGGTTTTGCCCGCGACGGGAATTCCCGCGCCCTGAAGGCGGCTGCCGGTTCCCCAACTTGTAACGGACTGCAGCAGAGAAGTCATAAGGTAAGCGTTCTGTTCGTTTAGCACGCGGCGCGGCGCGGCTTCGTGAGCGTACGCGATAGTCTGATCCGGGGCGACGATCCGCTCGACGGTATACGGCGCGTTGTATACGCCGTTGTTGGAGAACATCGCGTACGCGCTCGCAAGCTCGAGCGGCGTCACGCCGTTGGTCATCGAACCTAGCGCGAGCGATAGGTTCCAATCCTTATCGTCTACCGGAATGCCCACCTGCGTCAGAAAATCCCGCGCGGCGGAAACGCCTATCTCCTGCATCAGCCTAACCGTCGCTACGTTCAGCGAATGCGCCAGCGCGTTTCGCATGGTAGTCGGGCCGTAATATAAATTCCCGGAATTGCGCGGCGAATAGCCGTTGAAATTCCCCGGCTCGTCCAGCAATATGCTTGCGGTGCTATAGCCGAGCTTAACGGCCGGCGCGTATACGGCAAGCGGCTTTATCGCCGAACCCGGCGAGCGGCGCATCATCGTAGCGCGGTTTAGCCCGCGCCTAACCGTGTATTCGCGCCCGCCCTCGAGCGCCAGCACCGCGCCTGTTTTCGAATCGACCACGGCCATCGCGCTTTGAACGGGCGTGCCGTCCGACGCATTTGTCGGAAAGTTATTCTTATTTGAATATAAACTATCCGCGTCCTTCTGAAGCTTCGGATCCAGCGTGGTATATATTTGATACCCGCCGCCGAGCAGCTTTTCGGAATTCACGCCGAGCAATTTTTCCGATTCAGTCAGCGCCTGGTCGACGAACCAGCCATATGGCACCTCCGGCAGCGACGCGGTGAACACCTCCGGCTTTTCCGCTACGGCGGCCTCGTACGATTCCTGATCTATCATCTCGTTTTCGAGCATCGTTTTTAGCACATAATCTCTACGCGCGCGGTTGTTGTCGGGTTGAATATGGGGCGCGTAGTAGGAGGGCGCCTTGATTGCGGCGGCCAGCATCGCGCCTTCCGACACCGTCAATTCGTCCGCGTGTTTATGGAAATATTCAAGCGCGGCCTGCTCAATGCCGTACGCGCGGTTTCCGAAATAGATGAAGTTGAGGTACATCTCAAGTATTTCATCTTTCGTATATTGGCGCTCGAGGTTCCACGACAGCCACACCTCCTGAAGCTTTCGGGATATCGTCTTCTCGGCGGTAAGGTGACTTAGCTTGATAAGCTGCTGAGTGATGGTGCTCGCGCCTTCGCTGTACGAGCGGTTGCGTATGTTCGCGATTACCGAGCCCGCTATGCGTATGGGATCGAATCCCCAGTGGGTGTAGAAGCGGAGATCTTCCGCCGCAATGAACGCGTCGCGCACATGCTGCGGAATTGATTCCAATGGCACGACCGTACGATTCTCGCCGCCCTGCAGTGTAGTTATTACGTCTCCATTTTTATCATAAATAACTGATGTCTGCTGCACATTGACTATCCTGGACGTATCCAGCTTCTGCCAATTGTTGACGTCGAACACTTCCCAGCCGACGCCAACGCCCGCGATAATAAAGAACAGGAACAGCTTGAGCAGCGTTTTTCCTATTGAACGGGAACTCCGCTTATTAGGCGGTTCCCCCCCCGATCTAGCATTGCCGCCCTTACCTCTTCCGCGGCGTTTGCCGCCGCCATGCGCCTCAGGCGCGGAAGGCGGGTCGGTTTCGTTCGCGGGAACGTCCGTCGCCGCGCCGTCCGGCGGAGCGGATTCGTCGGCAAGGCGGAGCCTCGCGGCAATTATACTGCGTATTATGTTTAATTTGTGCGGGCCGGAAAATCCGATCGCTTCGATGGACACAAAAACGCCCCCTTTGATCCTATTTTGACCATCGGGAGCGATTGTTAGGACATATAATTACCGGGAATTTATACCAATGCGATCGAGTGGTTCGAACGAACTGTCCGCGCCGTACGCAATTTACGTTCGCGGCGTGATCGTTTACGCGAACGGTCGGGGATACGCATCCACAATCGACAGGAGTTTTTCCCTGAGATCCTCTCGTATCGGAACGAGCGGCAGCCTCAGCGTTTCCTCGCACAATCCGATATGCGCGAGAGCCGCTTTCAGCGGAATAGGGCTAACCTCGCAGAACAGCGCTTTGGCCAGCGGGTGAAGCAGCGCGGCGTCCGCACGCGCGCCGGACAGGTCGCCTTTTTGAAATCGCTCTATCATTTGCGCTACTGGCTTTGGCGCGAGGTTGGAAAGCACGGAGATCACGCCCTCACCGCCCAGCGCGAGGTACACGAAATTCTGATCGTCGCTGCCTCCGTATATAGCGATGCGATCGTGGCAGCGAACGAACAGCTCGATTATCTGTTCGATATTCGAGCTGGCCTCCTTCAGCGCGGCGACACGCGGATGATCCGCGAGCACGCTCATCGTATCTGCGGACAGATTCAAGCCCGTGCGCCCTGGCACGTTATACACGATAAGCGGAATATCGGCGGAGTCGGCAAGCGCGGTGAAATGCGCTATCAAACCGGACGGACTTGTTTTGTTATAATAGGGCGTAACCGCGAGCAGTCCGTCCGCGCCTTCGTCCCGCATTATCCGGCACGATTCGACCGAGTTCGCAGTGTCGTTGCCGCCCACGCCAGCGATGATCTTGACGCGCCCCGCCGCCGTTTTGACTGCGGCGCGAACCAACTTCGCTTTTTCGCGGGCGGATAGAGTAGGCGGCTCTCCCGTGGTGCCGAGCACTACCAGCGCGGCAACGCCCGCCGCTATCTGGCGCTCGATCAAGCGCTCGAAAGCCGGCTCGTCGACCCCGTCTTTTGTAAACGGCGTAATCAGCGCCGTCGCGCATCCTGTGAACGGAACGATCTTTTGCTTTATACGGCTCATCAAAATTCCCCCTGCGTGGCGGGTTTACTTATTTATTATATATCCTTCCCGGCAAAGAAGTTCCGCCGTAAGCACCGCGCCGCCGGCGGCTCCGCGCAGCGTGTTGTGGGACAGCGACACGAACCGCCAATCGAATATGGGGTCCGGGCGCAGGCGGCCTATCGTAACGCCCATGCCGTTTTCAAAATCACGGTCGAGGCGGGTTTGAGGCCGATCCGGTTCGTCGAAATATTTCAAGAACGGCTTCGGCGCGCTCGGTAAATTCCAGCGCTGCGGAAGCGGCTCGAACGTTTTCCATCTCTCCAGAATTTCTTCTTTAGATGGTTTTTTTGCGAACGATACGGACACCGCCGCCATATGTCCGTCGGTGACGGGCACGCGCACGCACTGCACGCCAAACGTAGGCGCGATCGCCGGTTTAATACCCCGCTCCGTTATTACGCCCCAGATTTTAAGCGGCTCCAGCGCGCTCTTCTCCTCCTCGCCGGGAATCAGCGGGTTGACGTTGTCCGCCATTTCTGGCCAGCTTTCGAGGGTTTTCCCCGCGCCGGATACCGCCTGATACGTGCACGCGAAAACCTTCTCCGGGCGGAACTCCAAAAGCGGATGCAGCGCGGGCGTATAGCTTTGGATTGAACAATTCGGCTTGACCGCGATGAATCCGCTTTTTGTGCCAAGCCGCTCGCGCTGCCGGTCGATGATAGCCGCATGATGCGGATTTAGTTCGGGAATAATCATAGGTATATCAGGTACCATTCGTCCGGCGGAATTGCAGGATATCACGGGAGTTTCGGCGCGCGCGTACGCTTCTTCCAGCGCGAGCGTTTGATCCTTCGGAAGATCGACCGCGCAGAACGCGAAATCTACCGCGCCTGCTATCCGCTCGATATTGGACGCGTCCTCGACGATCAGCTTCGCCACGGCTTCCGGCATGGGCTTGCTCATCTTCCATCTGCCCGCTACGGATTCCTCATATGATTTTCCCGCCGAACTTTTCGACGCCGCAACGGCGGTTACCTGAAACCAGGGATGATTTTCCAACAGCATTAAAAAGCGCTGACCGACCATACCGGTCGCGCCAATAACGGCCGCGCGATACTTTTTCACTATTCACTACCCCCCACACGCTATATATTATGCGCGAATGAATTGGTCTGTATCATAGCAGGGGTATTTATTTGTGTCAATATATCCGGAATTTTCAATTTGACAAAGCCGCGAGCGGCGTATTTGACGCTCGCGGCGAATACAAAATCCCGGTTAAACGGAGGGCGTCATTAAACGCAAAGCTCCGGTCGATTACCTAAGCTTCCACGCCAGGTCGGCGAGGAACAGATCGCGCTTAAACGATTCGGCGCTGGTTCCAGCGCCAATGCGCACGCACTCGATCCCGATGATTTCCGCCCAATCGGCGAGCATTTCGTATGTCGCGTCGTAGCTGAACACCGTGTGATGCGCGCCTCCCGCCAGTATCCAGCATTTGGTACCTTCGATGAAGCTTGGCAAGCCCTTCCACATAACGCGCGCGACGGGCAGGTTTGGCATTTCGTATATGGGCTTTACAGCCTCTACCTCCTGCACGATCAAGCGGAATCGCCCGCCCATATCTACCAGCGACGCGGCGGTCGCGCTTCCGGGATGCCCTTCGAACACAAGCCGCGCGGGCGGGTTCCGGTCGCCGATGCCCAGCGCGTGCACCTGAATCCTAGGCCTGCCCTCGGCGATCGTCGGACAAACCTCCAGCATATGCGCGCCTAGCGACAGCTCCTCCCCGGCCTTGAGGTCGTATGTATAATCCTCCATGAAGCTTGTGCCGCCGCTCAGCCCTTCGGTCATAGCCTTTACTATTCGAACCATCGCGGCGGTTTTCCAGTCGCCCTCGCCGCCGTAGCCTATACCCTCCGCCATCAGATCCTGCGTGGCCAGGCCTGGCAGCTGCTCCATTCCGTGTAAATCCTCAAATGTATTTGTGAACGCGGAACACCCTTCGGCTTCAAGCATACGCCGGATCGCGATTTCTTCCGCCGCCTGATAGCGAACCGCGTCAATATGCGGAGTGTCGACCGCGTACCGCTTGGCGTATATGGCTGTTTGCTCGTCAACGTCGGCGTCCGTTACCGATTGCATCACCTTCACGAGATCGCCTACGGGCCAGGTGTTCACCTGCCATCCAAGCCGCATCTGCGCCTCAACCTTGTCGCCTTCCGTAACCGCTACCTGCCGCATGTTGTCGCCGAACCGCATCACGCGCAGGCTCCGGCTAACCAGCGCGCCGATAGCGCTGCGCATCCACGAACCGAGCTGCGCGCGCGTCGGCGCGTCGTCCCAATAGCCTACGATCACCTTGCGCGGAATGCGCATGCGGGCGCCTATGAACCCATGCTCGCGGTCTCCGTGCGCGGATTGATTCAGGTTCATAAAGTCCATGTCGATTTCTTTATCGGGGATGCTGCGATTGAATTGCGTATGCAAATGACAGTAGGGCTTATTCAGTATAGATAGCCCCGCTATCCACATCTTGGACGGAGAAAACGTGTGCATCCACGCGATTACGCCCGCGCACGATTCGTCCGCGTTCGCCAGGCGCATCAGGCTTGTTATCTCGTCCGGCGTTTTGACGACCGGCCGCCATTCGATGGGGCACGGCAGCTGCCGCGCGGCGTTCAACCCATCGACAATCGCGCGCGAGTGCGCGTCCACCTGCCGCAGCGTTTCGTCTCCGTACAAATGCTGCGAGCCGACGACGAACCAGAACTTATATTCGTTTATATTCTTCATTGCAATCTCCCGTATAGCAATCTCTCGCATAACCTCATATTACTACCGCCGAACCCGTTAAACGGCGGAGCGTTTGATGGCCTTCAGCCGCTTCATCACGTCGTTGACACCTGTGCCAAACGTATCGTGCAGAATTGAATATTCCGCGTATAGCTTGTCGTATATATCGGCGCTGCGTTCGTTCGGACGATATACGGTATCCTTCAGCTTGCCCATCGCGCGAGCCGCGTCGAACACGCTGTCATATCCGCCGCGCGCTTGCCCTGCGGCCACCGCGCCGAATATCGCGCTTCCAAGGGCAGGACCCTGCGCGCTGCCCGCAAGGCGTATCGGCATGCGAAGCACGTCCGCGTATATCTGCATCAGCATCGGATTTTTAAGCGCGATGCCGCCGGATGCGATGAACGATTCCACCGCCACGCCCGCCGCGCGGAACGTTTCTATGATCTTTCGCGTGCCGTACGCAGTCGCTTCGATCAGCGCGCGGTAGATTTCCTCGGGTTTGGTTTGAAGAGTCATCCCCAAAATCAAACCGGTTAGGTCAACGTCCACCAGCACGGAGCGGTTCCCGTTCCACCAGTCCAGCGCCACCAGGCCGCTTTCGCCGGGCGCAAGCTTTTCAGCCTTCTCCGTTAAAAGCGAATGGAGATTTACGCCCTTAACCCGCGCTTCCTCCACGTACGCGGCAGGCGCGCAGTTCTCCACAACCCATGCGAAGTGATCGCCCACGCAGCTTTGACCGGCCTCGTATCCGAAGTAACCAGGATACACTCCGTCCTCCACCACGCCGCACATGCCGGGCACGGCCCTCTCCTCCTTGCTTACGAGTATGTGGCAGGTGGAGGTGCCCATAATCGCCAGCAGCGCGCCGGGTTCACCCTTGACTGCGGGCATCGTCACATGCGCGTCCACGTTCGCGACGGCGACCGCCGTTCCGGGATTCAAGCCGATCAGGCGCGCGCCGTCGCCCAGCTCGCCCGCTTTCGTTCCAAGCGGGGATATGGCGCAGCTCATCTTGTCCTCTACTACATTCTCCAGCCTCGGATCAAGCGCCTTAAAGAACGCCTTTGACGGATATCCGTCTCTCTTATGATAAATCGCCTTGTATCCGGCGGTGCACGCGTTGCGCGTCTGCTTGCCGGTAAGCCGCCAGATCACCCAATCCGCCGCTTCGATGAAGTAATCGGCCGCCGCGTAAATTTCAGGCGCTTCCTCCAGAGTCTGCAATATTTTCGGAAACGCCCACTCGGAGGAAATCTTGCCGCCGTATCGCTTGAGCCACGGTTCGCCGCGCTCAGCGGCCAGCGCATTTATTCGATTCGCCTGCGCCTGCGCCGCGTGATGCTTCCATAGTTTGACGTACGCGTGCGGGTTATCCGCGTATTCCGGCATCAGGCACAGCGGCTTGCCGTCCGCCTTCACGGGCATAAGCGTGCACGCGGTAAAATCGATACCCAGCCCGATCACATCGTCCGCCGATACGCCCGACAAGCGCAGCGCTTCCGGAACGGTTTTCTCCAATACCTCCATATAATCCAGCGGATACTGAAGAGCCCAGTCCAGTCCAAGCTTTTTACCGCCCGGCAGGCTTTCGTCCATTACGCCGTGCCGGTATTCCAGCGCCGCCGACGCCAGCTCCGCGCCGGTTTCAACATCCACAACAAGGGCGCGCCCGGAGAGCGTGCCAAAATCGACGCCGATCGCAACCTTCGCCAAGGTTATTTCCCTCCCTGCTTGCTTCGCCGTTCAGTCGATACGACGACGATTCTCTGCAGGCCGATGAATATCAGCAGCAGCGCGCCGGTAGCTATCTTCCCCCACCAGGAGGACAGCGAACCGTTAAACGTGATCAGCGCGGGGATCGTCGCCTTCAGCATCACTCCGAACAGCGTGCCTATCATATAGCCCGCGCCGCCCGTCAGCAGCACGCCGCCTATTACCGCCGCAGATATAACATCCAGCTCCGCCCCCTGAAGGGCGAGATTCCAGCCGGATTTCACATACAGCGCGTAGGCCAGCCCGGCAAGAACGGAGCACAGCCCATTAAATCCATATACTAATATCTTGGTTCTGGCGACTGGAAGCCCCATCAGCTTCGCGGACTGCTCGCTGCCGCCTATCGCATAAACGTTGCGCCCAAAGCGCGTGCGCTGGAGTATCAGCGCGCCCAGCACGATCATAACAAGAAACAGAACGACATTCAAGTTGATATACGCGACGGGTTTGATTTTCACCCACTCGCCATCCTGCAGCTTTACGAAGTACTTTTTCCAGCCCGCCCACGCGTCGATCATAGAGTTGCTGATCGATATCGACTCGCGGCTGATTAGAGAGGTTACGCCGCGCGCGAGGAACATGCCGGCAAGCGTGGCTATGAACGGCGGAACGTTTAGATATTGGATCATCGCGCCCATCGTCAGGCCAAGCCCCACGCCGACGACCAGCGCTATCGCTATGCACATCAGCGGGTGTACTCCAAGCACGCTGTTGCCATACGCGATGATCATGCCTGTGAGCGACGCGACAGCGCCTACCGACAGGTCGATGCCGCCGGTGATCAGCACCATCGTCATGCCGACAGCCGATATACCTATATAAGCGTTATCTATGAACATCAGCATAAACGTTCGTACGGAGCGGAATCCCTTGCTTCCGTACGCCGCCGCGCCGGCCAGATAAATCAGCAGGAATATGCCGATCGTGGCGTATACCATTATGTATTTGGGATTTGCAAGAGAGCTGAGCGGGCTTCTTCGCCTGCGCTGCGCATTAAGCATGTACTCCGCCCCCAATCCTGTCGGCGCCGGTGTTTTTGCGGCTCGACATCCATTTGCGCACGGGTTCCGATTGCAGCACTATTACTACCGCGATGATCAGCGCCTTGAACGCCATTATCGATTCCGACACGATTCCAAAATAATAAACGAAGGTTGTGATAGTGCGGATGATGATCGATCCGACCACGGTACCTGCCAAGCTGAACTTTCCGCCGGACATGTTCGTACCGCCTATTACGACCGCCAGAATCGCGTCCAGCTCATAATTAAGGCCCGCGTTGTTGGAATCGCACGACGAGATGCGGCTCGCGTATATCAAGCCCGCCACGCCGGACAAAAAGCCGGTTAGCGCGTACGCTATCAATATTATAGTATCCGATTTAATGCCGGATACCCGGCTTGCGTTTCTGTTAATGCCGACCGATTCGATGAACATTCCGTACGACGTGAGCCGCGTAAACAGCGACACGCCCAGAACGGCCACGGCGCTTATGATGATCGGCATAGGCAGCGCAAGCAAGCTTCCCTGCCCGATAAAGCGGAACGGCGCGTACAGAGTAGTGAACTGCTTGCCGTTCGTCGCGATCTGCGCTATGCCGCGCCCTGCTACCATAAGCACGAGCGTCGCTATGATCGGCTGCATCTTGAATTTGGCAATTAGCACTCCGTTGAACATTCCCATCGCCAGGCACACGAGCATAGGCACGAAAAGCACGAGTATGAATGGCTGAACGGTATAGTCGCCCGGAGTGTTGTAGACGGTGACGTCCCAGCGGAGCAGCTTTAGCGCGAGCGCTCCGGCGACGGCGACCAGCGCGCCTACCGAAAGATCGGTGCCGCCGGTCGCTATTACCAGCGTCATGCCCATCGCGATTATGGTGATTTCCGCCGAGCGGTTGATGATGTCGATCAGCGAACCGTACCACATGTGCGTTTGCGGCTGATATTCGATTTTGAAAAAATCAGGCCGCATAAGCAGGCAAACCAGAAGAATCAGGATTTCCGCGATAATCGCCCATATCAGTTTGGATTTAAATATCGATTCTCGTCGCTTCATGCCGATTCGACCGCCTCTCCCGCGATGATGCGCATTATATCCGGCTGCGTGCAATTTTCGCCCGGCAGCTCTCCCGCCTTTACGCCGTCGCGCATTATGAGAATTCGGTTGCTGCATCTAATGATTTCGTCCAGCTCGGAGCTGATGAATATTACGGCCATTCCTCCGCCGCACATCTCTAGCATCAGCCGCTGAATTTCCGCTTTCGCGCCGACGTCTATGCCGCGCGTCGGCTCGTCGAGTATGAGAATGTCAGGCTCGGTTGCCATCCAGCGGGCGAGGATCACCTTTTGCTGATTGCCGCCCGAAAGCTCGCCTACCCGCTTATCCGCGTCGGGCGTCGCTATGGATAGCAGCTTTATATATTTGTCCGCGAGCGAGTCCATCTCTTTTCGGGAAAGCGGCTTTAGATATCCGCGCTTTGCCTGCACGGCCAGCGCGATATTCTCACGGATCGTCAAATCCGCTATTACGCCGTCCTTCTTGCGATCCTCCGGGCAGAACGCCAGCTTGCGATTTATCGCGTCCAGCGGCGCGTTGAAGCGCACGGTCTCGCCTTTCACTTTCACGGTTCCGTGCGCGGGCTTCGTCACCCCGAACAGTATTTCCGCCGTTTCCGTGCGGCCAGAGCCAAGCAGCCCCGCGAATCCCAGCAGCTCGCCTTCCTTTATTTCAAACGAATTATCCTCCACCTTGCCTGGAATCCCGATATGCTCGGCGGACATCGCGACGCTCGCGCCGCGCTTTTGTTCGGCGCGCTTTAGGTTGAATATTTCGTTCATGTCCTTTCCGATCATTCGGGAGACAAGGTCGAGCTTGCTTATTTGCCGAACGTCGAATTCTCCGATCATCCGACCGTTGCGCAGCACCGTTATCCGATCGCTTATCTTAAACACCTGGTCGAGAAAATGCGTGATGAATATAATGCCCAGCCCCTGCGCGCGCAAATCCCGCATCACCTTGAACAGGCGCTTTACCTCGTTATCATCCAGCGAGGATGTAGGTTCGTCCAGTATGAGCAGCTTCGCGCGCACGTCCACCGCGCGCGCGATTGAAACCATCTGCTGTATAGCAGTGGAATAATACGACAACGGGCGCGTTACGTCTATTTGAATGCTGAACCGCTCGAGCAGCTCCGACGCGCGCCTGTTGATTTCTTTCCAGTTTATTTGCCCGTATCGCATCGGCTGGCGGCCAACGAATATGTTCTCGGCCACGGTTAAGTTTGGGCATAGATTGATTTCCTGAAATACGGTGGATATGCCCATTTCCATCGCGTGCTGCGGAGTCGTCGGGCGAATCTCCGCGCCGTCGAGCAGTATTTCTCCAGCGTCCATGTGATGCACGCCGGTAAGGCATTTGATGAGGGTGGATTTGCCGGCGCCGTTCTCTCCCAGCAGCGCGTGCACCTCTCCGCGGCGCAGTGTAAAATCCACCTTATCAAGAGCTTTTACGCCTGGGAACTGTATCTCAATTCCGCGCATAGACAGGATTACATCCGGTTCCAAATGAAATCAACCCCCTATCGCGGCGACCGGCTCGCGCGAGCGCGTCGCCTTCAGAAGCAAAGCCGCGTTATTAAACGGACGCGTTATGGTTTAGTATAAACGTATAATATAGGAAAATGGAATATTCGCCATTTGAATATAGGGGCGAAGATTATTCGCCCCTACGATTATTACGTTGGTTATAAACGGTGAACTATATTGATCGGAGACGTTTATTGTCGATCAATATTTGCGCTCGGCGATGACGTCGGCTGCTTTGATCGACAGATCGCCGGCTTCGTTGTACACGATGCCGCCATCCGTATCAAACGCCTGCTCGGCCGGGTGAACGACTGTGCGATTGATTTCCGCGCCCGCTTCCAGTTCTTTGATCATCGGGATGACGAACGCTGAATAGAGAGGCGTGCACTCGATTGTCGCGTTGATGTCTCCGGCGACGATCGCGTCGAACGCGGCTTTAACGGAGTCGCAGCCCACGATGATGATATCTTTGCCCGGAACTTTACCGGCGGCCTTGATCGCGTCGACCGCGCCAAGCGCCATGTCGTCGTTCTGCGCGAGGAGAACGTCTATCTTTTCCTGGGATTTGAGGAAGCTTTCCATAACGGCCTGGCCTTCGGCGCGGGTGAAGTTACCGGTTTGCTGCGCTACCAGCTTCAGGTGAGGATACTGTGGAAGCACTTCCAGGATGCCGTTGGTGCGCCCGGTGGCGGCATCGGAGCCGGTGGTGCCTTCGAGCATAACGATGTTGATTTCCTCTTCACCGCGGCCAATGCTTTGCAGATAGTTTTCCGTCCAGTACGCCATGCGGCGTCCTTCTTCTACGAAGTCTCCGCCGAACGCCGCGACGTATTCGATATCGTCGATGCAATCCGGAATGCGGTCAAGCAGAAGCAGCGGAATCTCAGCTTCGTTTACTTCCTTAAGAACTTCGTCCCAGCCGGTCGTAACAACGCCGGTGAACAGAATGTAATCGACGCCCTGAGAGATGAAGTTGCGCAGCGCTTTTACCTGGTTCTCCTGCTTTTGCTGCGCGTCGTCGTAAACCATGTCCCAGCCTTCGGCCGCGACGGCGGCGAGGATGTCGTCGGTGTTAGCCGTGCGCCAGTCGGATTCCTGTCCGATCTGCGAGAAGCCGACGGTCAGCGCGAACGCGTTCGACACGGCCAGCACCATAACGAGCGACAGAGCCAGAGCGATCAGTTTCTTCATAAATAAGTTACCTCCCACGTTTTTCGGAATATCGGCGAGACGACAAACAGAACAGCTTGCCAGTTTTGTTTGTATAGATCGCCATAAATCCCAGTACATATATGGTATCTAAACCCCAAACAAATGTAAAGGGGCTATCTTCCGGGAAACGGGGAGAATTTTACGAAGCTTGTATGCCGCGCGGACGCTCAATCCGCACCTAAATACGCAAGCTGGTATCGGCGAGCTTTATGCCGTAATCAAGTATAACGTTTCCGTTTTCATCAGGAGTTGTATATCTTGGGCATTGATAGCGTTCAAACGCAACAGCGTCGGATTCGCAAACCTTCAAGCCGAGCGCGGCGGCAGCTTCTACTGAGCGGTTGTGCGCGTCCATTCCAAACAATTCGCCGGTGTCCTCCCTGCCGTACAGCCAGCTGATCGCGTATGCCGCGCTTGGTATATCGACCGCCTCAAAGCCGTCCGGAGCTTTTGTTCCTGCGGGGAACAGCATGCCTATCCAATATTCGAAATTTGGGCAAGCGTGCATCCAGCCCAAATATGAACCGTCGGTTACCGCGTCCGGTTCCAAATTCGGTCGAATGGATTCAAGCTGATCTTCCAGGATTTTGAACCAACCGCTCTTAAACCATAGGCTCCATAAATGGCCAAACGATCCGTTGATCCTGTCCGCGTCCTTATAACGCTTGCCGATAAAAGTAGAATCAGAGAATTTTTCTTGATGTGTTTTTACTATTTTCATATGCAAACCTCCTACATTTTGACCGGAGATTCGATGCCGATTAAATACAATCCCGTACTAAGCGTTTGCCGCACGGCGTCGGTCAGCTCGACGCGAGCCGACTGATCCAACTCGGCTCCCTCCAATATGCGATGATCATAATAATATTTATTGTAAGCCTGCGCCAACTGGGTGATATAGCGCGTCAATATTGACGGCTCGTATTTGCGCGCGGCATCCCTGATCGCTTCCGGGAAGCGCTCAAGAACGCGCAGAACGGCCTGCGCTTCGTCGTCGGTCAGCGCCTCGGCGTTCCAAAGCGCCTCGCCGCGCGTATCGATTCCCGCCTCCTTCGCCTTCGCGAGAAGCGAGCAGCAGCGCGCGTGGGTATACTGAGCGTACGGTCCGGTTTCGCCATCGAAGTTTAGCACGCGATCCCACCAGAAATCAACGTCCTTTATACGCCCCGCGCTAAGGAACGCGTGGACCACCGCGCCGACGCCTACCATCCTGGCGACCGTAGGTTTATCTGGAAGCTCGGGCGATTTTTCCTCCAGTATCGCCAGCGATTTTTCTATCGCGCGATCCAGTACATCCTCAAGATACACTATGTGCCCGGAGCGCGTGGAAAGCGAGCTGCCTTCGTAACCCACCATTCCAAACGATACATGCGTTAGATTTTTCGCCCATGGATACCCCATTTTCTCAAGCACCCGAAACAGCTGACGGAAATGCAAATCCTGCTGATACGCAACGACATATAACGATTGATCGAAATGGTAGGTGTCCGCGCGGTAAACTGCGGCGGCAAGATCGCGCGTGGCGTAAAGCGTCGCGCCGTCGCTTTTTAGTATCAGGCACGGCGGCATGTTGTCGTCCGTAAGGTCGACTATCCACGCGCCGTTGCTTTCCTGAAGCAGCCCTTTATCGCGCAGCAGCTGCACTATCGGCTCCATCTTATCATTATAGAAGCTTTCGCCAGTATAAGCGTCGAACGTTACGCCGAGCAGATCATATACGTTTTGAACGTCGCGCAGCGTCAGCTCTTTAAACCAGTCGAATATATCGACCGCCTCCGAATCGCCTTGCTCTATGCGCAGGAACCATCTCCTTCCTTCTTCTTCCAACTCTGGATTATCCTTCGCCTCCTGGTGGAAACGCACGTACAGATCTACCAGCGCCTGCACGCCGCCGCATTCCACCTCCTCACGCGAGCCCCAGCGCTTGTATGCGCTTATCATCTTGCCGAATTGGGTGCCCCAGTCGCCCAGGTGATTTATACCCACCGTGCGGTAGCCGAGGAAATCGTATATGCGCTTTAGGGAATGGCCTATCATAGTAGTGGACAAATGCCCTATATGAAAGCGCTTGGCTATATTTATTGAGCTATAATCAATGCAGATGGTCTTGCCCGCGCCTTCGTCGCCGGAGCCGTATCGCTCGCCTTCGGCGATCATTTTTTGCAGCGTGCCGCGCGCGAAAGCCGCGCGGTTATAAAAAAAATTCACATAACCGGATATGGAGCGCGCGTCCGCCAAATCGGAGCGCGTCCAGCCTTGGGCGATAGTTTGCGCGATAACCGGCGGGGCTTTGCGCAGATGCTTGGCGAAACGGAAGCATGGCAGCGCGGCGTCGCCCATCGCGGGATCGGGCGGAATTTCCAGCATAGCCGCGATATCCTGCGCGTTGAATAATTTGGCGCCGGATATATTATCGATAAGCTCGACAAGCGCTTGAGCGAGTTGGCTTTTAATATCCATTTATAATTCTCCTTGAGCATGGCGATAGGATATAACCGGTATATGCGGCGCAATCAATTTATCGTGTTTTGCGCCGGTTGTCAATCCTCGCGAGAGAAGAGGGCTTGATAATGCGAAATCATTTATATGTTTAAATATATAATATATTAAATTATAATATAAAAATATGCTTGACAATTCCCGCGCCGCGCGATATAATTCACATATACATAAACCAGCGAGGAAGACGAGTAGTCCGGCAACGTTCCCTAAGAGAGCCGCAGGCGGTGCGATTGCGGTGAGAATCGATCGGGCGAATGGACTTCCGAGGGCGGCGTGAACGGGCGGAATATGCTCAAGTAGCGTTCGACGGTGTTCCCTCCGTTATTGGGGAGCGCGTATGATTGTACGCGGTTAAGCGGTCGGAAACGACAATGTGGGTGGTACCGCAGGAGCAGCAGCTCTTGTCCCTCGAATGTGGAGGGGCGAGGGTTTTTTTATTATATATCACATCGCTGCTGTAATGCGCGGGCATGGGGCGCCTCATCCCATCGCGGGGAAGGCGGGGCGTGAAGCCTCGCTCCAGGCGCTAAGCAAGAGGCCAATCGAAAGGAGCGAACGACGATGACGCGGAGCAAACGATGGCGCTAGCATTGAGCGACTTATTGATTGACAGCTAACAATTAACGATTAAAATTATTGGAGGAGAATTAAATCATGAAAAATAGTTTGAAACTGCGCAAATTGTTTGCCCTCGCGCTGTGCGCGATGCTTCTGCTTAGCTCGTTTATATTCGATAGCCGCGCGCTGGCCGCAGATGTTCCCACTGTCGGAATCATACAGTTTGCCCCGCATCCCTCGCTTGACAACTGCACGACCGGGTTTATACTCGGGCTTGCCGAGGGCGGCTATATAGAGGGTGAGACGGTGGAAATTGATTTCCAAAACGCGATGGGCGATATGGGCAGCAGCGATATGCAGGCGAAGAACATGGTCGCCAAAGGCGAGGCTCTGCTCGTCGGCGTAGCGACGCCGGCCGCCATGAGCGCATACGCGGCTACGAAGGAATCAGGAATTCCCAATGTGTTCGTCGCGGTTTCCGACGCCGTGGCGGCCGGGATCGTCGAAACTAACGAAGCTCCAAATACGAACGCTACCGGCGTGTCGGACGTGCTTAACCTGGAGAAGCAGCTTGAATTGATTCGCGCGTTTCTTCCGGAATCAAAAACGATCGGCATATTATATACTACAAGCGAGCCAAACTCGATAACCCATCTGGAACAATTGCGCGAGCTCGCGCCGCAGTATGGGTTTGAAGTGGACGCGATCGGCGTGACAGGGCCGTCTGAAGTCGCCGCAGCCGCGGCGGTTCTAGCTCCGCGCGTTGACTTAATAAACAACTTCGTTGATAATAACGTGGTGGATAATCTGTCGCAAGTGCTTCGCGCAGCGGATGAAGCGGGAATCCCCGTGTTTGGCTCCGAAGTCGAGCAGGTAGTAAACGGCTGCCTCGCCACGCAGGGAATCGATTATGTCGAGGTCGGACGCGCGGCCGGAAAAATCGCCGCTGAAATATTAAACGGCGACGCTTCTCCGGAAACAACGCCGGTGCTGCTTGTAAGCGACGTTACGCCCGCGTATAACGGCCTGGTCGCGCAGAAACTTGGCATCAGCCTGCCGGAAGCGTTTGAAGGCGCGGAGGACGTAACGGCGGCAGAATAGGAATAGCAAAGCGTCGGCGGCCGGGGAGATACCCCGCATTGCTCCGGCCGGCCGCGAACTTATGGGAGGATATACATATGAGCGTATCATTGCCGCCGATAATATCCGACGGAATGGTGATTCAGCGGGACGCGCCCATCAGATTATGGGGCGTGTCCGATGAAGCGGTCGCCGTATCGTTTCTGGATCAACGCGCTGCGGCCGAGCCATACGCGGATGGTTTCTGGGAAATCGCGCTTAAGCCGCTGCCGTACGGCGGACCGTACGCTTTATCAATTAATGATCAAATAATAACCGACGTATATGTCGGGGACGTGTTTCTATGCTCCGGGCAGTCGAACATGGAGATGACGCTGGCGAGCGCGTGCCATATGTATCCCGAGGAATTGCGCGCGAGCAACCCGTTTATCCGCCAGTTCACGGTTCCGCTGCGAACCGCGTTTGAACGCCCGGAGCGGGAGCTTGCCGGAGGCGGCTGGATAGGCGCGTCTCCGGAAACGCTGCCGTTTTTTTCGAGCGCCGCGTATTTTTTCGCGAAGCGCCTGTATGAGAAATACAGGATGCCTATTGGAATTATCGTCGCGGCGGTCGGCGGTTCGCCCATCGAAGCGTGGATGAGCCGCGACGCGCTCAAGGATTTTCCCGAAAAGCTCGCGCGGGCGGATCGATTTGTGGACGCCTCGCTCGTCGAGAACACGCGCTCGCGGCAGCAGGATGTTTCTGCGGAGTTTGTTCGCTCGATAGATCGCGGCGATCCGGGCTTGTCGGAGCGCTGGTTTGATCCCGATTATGACGACGGCGCGTGGGAGACGCGTTCGCTCATGACGCCATGGGAGGGGACGGGATCGGTTTGGTTTCGGAAAACCGTAGCCGTTCCTTCAGGATTGGCGGGCAAACCGGCGACGCTGTTTCTAGGGTCGGTGATCGATATTGATTATACCTATGCGAACGGCAAAATGCTGGGCGGAACGACGAATCGCTATCCTCTTCGCGAATATAAAATTCCATCGCTGCCAGACGGACGGCTTACAATCGCGATGCGCGTAATCAGCATAAACGGCGGGCGGTTCATACGAGGGAAGCAATATATTCTCTCCACCCGGGAGGGATCGCTGTTTTTGGATGGAGACTGGCGATTTCATACCGGCGGATCCGGAACGCCGCCCGTACCGCAGGCGGAGGGCGCGGAACCTTCGCCAGGCGAGAAGCCGCTGCATTACGAGCCGACCGGCCTGTATAACGGCATGATAGCGCCATTGGCGCGCAGCGCCGTAAAAGGGATGATTTGGTATCAGGGCGAATCGGATACCCATTCGCCGGAACGGTACGCGGAACAATTCGCCGCACTGGCGCAAGGCTGGCGCGCCGATTGGGGCTGCGATTTTCCGATTGCGTTTGTCGAGCTTCCTCATTGGGAGGAAGGCGAAAATTGGGACGCGCTGCGCGCGCAGCAGAGGCGCTGCCTGAACGTCCCTCATACCGCGATGGCGGCGGCGTTCGATCTGGGCGAACATAACGATTTGCATCCGCAGGGCAAGCAGGTGATAGGCGACCGCCTCGCGCGATGTATGATGCGCATAGCGTACGGCGAGCGGCTCCGCGTGTCCCCGTTTGAAATAGTTATATATAAAGGCGAATGATTCGTCGGTAGGCAATCTTTACTACTACAGCTCTCCAAGGAAGATGAGTTTAAACCGGAGCGGTTAATTGGCCGATACTATCAATCCGCAGCACACCTGGCGCAGAAATCGCCCGGCGTGCCGCGCGTTGGCAGTATCGGCCTTTTGGCGGCGGTCATTCGCGATATAATTTAAAAATGCCGCCCCCTCTCCATTGTATTTCCTGACAAAATTTTCTATAATATCGCGTGGCGAGTTTCCAAACGAATATATTTATGAGGTGACGGAAATGCAGCACAACTCCCGTACCCCCGCCGAAATCGGTTACCTGCCGGACGAAACGCCATCCATCGGAAAGCTTCTCGTGTTCGCGTTTCAGCAAGTGCTCGTTATGTTTCCGGCGACGGTCACCGTCGCGCTTCTGACAGGCTTCCACGTATCGACGACAATTTTCGCAAGCGGGCTCGCGACACTGTGCTTCCTTCTCATCACACGCGGAAAAATCCCCCTATATTATGGATCGAGCTTTTCATATATCGCCGCGATAGTCGGAATTACAGGCGCGTCCCAGTTTGGCGTAACCGTCGCGGATAACCTGATCAGCCAGGCGCAGTTCGGAATCATTTGTTCCGGCCTGGTATCTATCGTCGCAGGCATAATCGTTTCGTTCTTCGGAATTGAATCGATCGAAAAAGTGCTGCCGCCTACCATCACCGGTTCGATCGCGCTTGTAATAGGCATATCGCTCGCGGGTACCGCTATGACCTCCGTCGCCGGTTACTCCTCCTCGCAGATCGGCGTAGTCGCGGACGCGGTTTATACGCGCGGCGCGTTGGACGCCGCGTCCTCCAATATGTGGATCGCCGCGCTGGTTACTCTCCTAGCCACTATCGTCTTCTCCGTATACCTTAAAGGAGTATGGAGCCAGCTTCCGATTCTTCTGGGCATACTAACCGGATATGCCGTGAGCATCCCGCTTGGGCTAATCGATTTCACAGGCCTGTTCTCCGGCTCGCTCATCGCCGTTCCCCACTTCACGCTTCCAAAGGTAAGCGGCGCTGCGGCGCTGGCTATAATGCCGATAGCGATCGCGACAATTCCCGAATCCACCGCCCACCTGTTCCAGCTTGATATTTATGTGAACGATTTGGCCAGGCGCAAGGGAAAGGGCAAATATAATATCGCCGATAAACTTGGCCTGAACCTTATAGGCGACGGCGTGGGCGATATAGTATCCAGCTTGTTCGGCGGCCCCGCCGGAACGAATTACGGAGAGAATATTTCTACTATGGCAATTACCCGCAACTTTTCCTGCGCGATGCTTGCGGTCGCAGCCGTAATCGCGATGATCCTATCGTTCTTCACGCCGCTGTCGAACTTGATCAACACCGTCCCCTCGGCGGTTATCAACGGCGCGTGCATATTCTTGTTTGGAGTAATCGCCGCCCAGGGTATCGCGATTATGATCAACAAAAAGGTGGACATGTTCGACGCGCGCAATCTCGCGGTAATTTCAACCATACTAATTATAGGGCTTGGCGGATCGTTTGGATTCCCCGGCGGCATGATTCCGATATTCGGCGGTAAAATGCCCGCGATCGCGTCGGCGGCAATATTTGGAATCGCTCTTAATCTGCTGCTGTCCGCCCGAAAAAAAGGCGTGCCCGCCGAATAAAAGGCACTCGCAATCAAGCGCCCCGCGCTGATGGGCGCATCTCTGCCGCGCGGCTTACGATCCGCGCGGTTTTTTAATTTATCATGAAGGAAAACCCCGTACGTTTCCCGAACCTATGGGTACGCTACAAATGAAATACGCGGCCGGTTCATTATCAATCGGCCGCCGTTTGCCGGAGGTTTTGATGACGCATGGGTGGCCGCGCTTCGCCGTCGTAATTATCCTTTCGTCCATTATCGCCGCACCCTGCGGCGATCGCGCGCTCGCGGAACCCGCGCGCGCGTCTATTCCCGCGCTGCCGGTATCAGCCAAGGAAATAATTCCGGATGATCTTTCGGATAAATTTGAGCTTGCGCAAAATGCGGACGATCCGCAATCCGCGCTCGCGCTGCTGATTGAAATTGTAAGCGCTCCCGACGTATCCAACGAATTGATACGCGAATGCCTGAATTGGGCGTGGTCGAACGCCGATTTTTCAGACGAGCCTATGCTCGCGCTTTTGCAGGCTGTCGCCGCGCTTGATCGACCCGCGCTTGACGCAGAGAGATATCCGCTTGTGGTTATGCTGTTCCTGATGGGGCAAACGGACGAGGCGAAGCGCATGCTGGACGAGCGCATATCCCGCTCTCCTGAGGATGTGGACGCCCGCGTCGATCAGGCGCAGGCTCTATATGAATACGCCGCCCCCGAGGAAGCGCTTGCCGCGCTTGACGATTCTCTCGCGAAGTTCCCCGATTCGTCCGATTTGTGGATAATACGCGGCTGGACGCTGGAGCAGGTTTTCAGATTCGACGAGGCGATCGACTCGATGCGCCGCGCGGTCGAGATAGAACGTAACAATGATGATGATACAAGCTTTACATATTATCATCTTTTCCTTACAGCAAGTCGCGCCGGGCGCTTTGAGGAAGCGTCGCGGGCGCTGGATCGCGTTATTTCGGAGGTCGGCGCGGAGGATTTATTTCTCAAGCGCGCCGCTTATCGCCTTTGGGATCTGTTTGATCCCGACGCGGCTTTGAAAGATCTGAACGCGCTGATCAGCCAAAACCCGAAACTCGCGGAAGCGTACCACCTGCGATTGTTCGCGCGGTTGTGGGCGGAGGAATTTGAAGGCGCTATCGCGGACGCTAACGCGCTTGCGGAGCTTGTGCCCTCCGCCGGACCGCTGATGCTTGGCATCGCGCAAATGTACGCCGGGGAACTTTCGCAAAGCAGGGCGAACATAACCGAATATATAAACGCGCACCCGGACGATCCCGCCGGTTATATATACCGCGCGATGCTTGCGCTTTACAGGGAGGACGACGCGGAAGCCGCGCGCGCCGATCTGGACGCCGCTTCTGTTATATCGAATGAAAACGTCGACGCGCAGCGAATCCTCGCCGCAATTTATGAGCGCATGGGAAACTGGTCGGCCGCCGCCGACGCGTATGCGCTCGCCGCAGATTGGACGGACGAGGACGCGAGTCCTCTCGAAGAGCTGGCGCTTCTGTTCCTCGCGCAGGGGCGCGAAGTCGACGCGCGGACTGTTGTTGAGGAAATGAAAAGGATTTATCCCGGCCAGTATCAAACGCTGAGGATAGAAATGCAAACGCTGATAGCGGAGGGCGATATCGAGCGGGCGTTCGCAATATTCGAGGAGATCGAGCGGATATTCCCGTATATGGCCGATCGCGGCGCGCGAACAGGCGCGGCGCTGCTGGCGCTTCAGGGTCGTGCTGAAGAGGCGATATCAATACTCGCGGAGCACCCGCCGACGTCGCCGGCGGATTATGGCGACGCGGCTTTCGTCAACATATTGGCGGGAGATATCGACGAAGCGTCGCGGCTTCTCGCGGACGGCGATGCCGCTATTGAGGAAGCGGCGCTGGCTCCCGCGATTGAGCGCGCGACGCGAATCGCGCTTTTGATAACGAGCGCCGAGATGGAGTACGCGTCCGGCGATTTGGAGAAGTGCGTGTCTATTATGCGCGAGGCGTGCGCGCTGGGCTGGTATCCGCTCGAAGCGCTCGGCAGCTGGGTAATGGGCGGAATAGAGGAGTTCGAAGGTTATCGGGTATTGCTTGGGGAATTTCCGGTAAAATAACCCTATAAATAATATCGGTAGGGAGGAGGAGCGGAATGTTCTATTACGGCCTTGATCCGACGATGCTCATCATACTTCCGGGCTTGATACTCGCGCTTATCGCGCAGATGAAAGTTTCCGGGACATTCGCGAAATATTCGAAAGTCGCGTCCAAACGCGGGTGGACGGCGGCGGCGATGGCGGAGGATATGCTAAGCCGAGGCGGGTTGGACGTGGTCGTCGAGCGGGTGGCGGGTTCGCTGTCAGATCATTATGACCCCAGAACCGGAACGCTGAGGCTGTCCGATTCGGTATACGGCTCCACGTCGATAGCCGCGCTGGGCGTGGCCGCACACGAGGTCGGTCACGCGTTCCAGCACTACGAACGTTACGCGCCGCTGGGTCTTAGAAACGCCATAGTGCCTGCGGCGAATATAGGTTCGCACGCTGCGGTGCCCCTGTTTATATTGGGCATGATATTAAGTTTGCCTGGATTGATGTGGCTTGGCATCGCGGTGTTCGCGCTGGCGGTGGTGTTCTCTCTTATATCGCTGCCGGTAGAACTGAACGCATCCGCCAGAGCGCTTGCCGCGCTTGAACAGGGCGGGTATTTGGATTATCTGGAGGATAGGGACGCCGGTCGGGTGCTTAAAGCCGCCGCGTGGACATATGTCGCAAGCGCGCTTACCGCCGTGCTTCAGCTGCTGCGGCTTCTCGCGCTAGCGGGCGTCGGAAGCCGCAGGCGGGATTGAATCCATATGGCATATATACGACATCGCGGGTGCAAAGGAAGGAGGAGCGCGCTTGGTAAAAAGGAGTTTGGCGGAATTGGCGCTAATGAAAGCGCTGAGTACGGGCGGGGATTTCGCGGAGCTGTTCTTCGAGGATAGGGTGAACAACACGGTGGTTCTGCGCGGCGGCAAGGTGGAGGATATCAACTCCGGGCGGCAGCATGGCGCGGGCGTGCGCCTGTTTAAGGGGCTGCGCAGCGTGTACGCGTATACGAACGATTTCGAAGAAGCGGGGCTGCTGGAGTGCGCGAGCCGCGCGGCGTCCGCTCTGGAGTACGCTCCGCAAATACGGGAGATAACGCTGACCGGCTCGATCGCCGCGAACATCCATCCTATCCGCAGGCTGCCCGGCGACGTTAAAAACGCGTGGCGAACGGAGCGGCTGCGCTCGGGGCACGCGGCAATGTCGGCGGTAAGCGCCGAAATAAAGCAAACTACGCTTCGCTATGCCGACAGCGATCAGCGGGTGACTATAGCGAACAGCGACGGATTGTTCGTAAGCGATCGCCGCGTGTATTCGCGCGTCGCCTGCTCCGCCGTAGCGTCGAACGGAACTGAAAGCCAGACCGGCTTCAACGGACCTGGCGCGATGCGTGGCGCTGAATTTGCCGATAATCTGGATATCGACGGCATATCCCGGGACGCGGCTGAAACCGCAGTAAAAATGCTGCATGCGCGCGTATGCCCCGCCGGTCAAATGCCCGTAATAATAGATAAGGCGTTTGGCGGCGTGGTGTTCCACGAAGCCTGCGGCCATTCGCTCGAGGCTTCGTTCATAGGGCGCGAGCTGTCGGAATTCTGCGGCAAGCTCGGTCAGCGTATCGCGACAGACAAGGTTACCGCGATAGACGACGGAACCATACCGGGCGAATGGGGTTCGCTGAACATAGACGACGAGGGCACGCCCACAACCCGCCTGACGCTAATTGAAAACGGCATACTTAAAAATTATATGGTGGATAAGTTCAACGCGCGGCGCATAAATATGCCGATCACGGGCAGCGGACGCCGCGAGGGATATATGTACGCGCCTACTTCGCGAATGCGCAACACGTTTATCGCGCCGGGCGAGGACGATCCGGACGAGATTATATCCTCAATGGACGACGGGCTGTACGCGAAGAAGATGGGCGGCGGATCGGTAAACCCGACGACGGGCGAATTCAATTTCGCGGTGGACGAGGGATATCTTGTGCGCGGCGGCAAGATTGCGGAGCCTGTGCGCGGCGCGTCGCTGATAGGGCGCGGAAGCGAGATATTGATGAAAATAGACCGCGTCGGCAGAGAAATGGCGATGGGACAGGGCATGTGCGGGTCGTTCAGCGGCAGCGTGCCGACGAACGTCGGGCAGCCGATGATCCGCATCTCGTCGATGACCGTCGGCGGACGCTGAGGAGGAATAGATATGGCGCGTGAACATAACGGCCCAAACGATAAATTGGACGACTTCATCCGCGCGCTGCTAGAGCGCGCGAAGGCTTCGGGAATAGAGCGCGCGGAGGCGTACAGCAGCCGCGGCGAATCATTCAAATCGCTTGTGGAAAACGGCGAAATATATGAGTACGAGGTGCATTCGTCCGGCGGGCTTGCGCTTCGGGGGCTTGTGGGCGGCAAGATGGGCATCGCGTATACCGAGGCTTTCGACGAGGAGGCGATAGGCATGCTTATCGAGCGCGTGCTCGAAAGCGCCGCGCTTATCGAGGATCCCGACGAGCAGTTCCTGTTCGAGGGCAGCCCATCGTACGAACGGGTCGACACGCTCGCCAGCACGCCTGGCGGCGGCTCGGAAGCCGAAAAGATCGAATACTCCTGCGATTTGGAGCGGCGCGCGCTGTCGATGCATCCGCTGGTAAAAAAGCTTGGGCATACTACTGGCGTTGAATCGGAGCGCAGCGAAGTTCGTATAGTTGGAACGAACGGGTTAAACTTATATCACGCGGCGGATACGTTGGTGGCGATCATATCGGTAGTGGCTAAGCGGGACGATATCGCAAGGGACGCGACATGCTTTAGAATCGGGCGCGAACTGGCGGATATTCCGACGGATGAAATGGTGCGCGAGGCGATCGACACGGCGGTATTTCAGCTGGACGCACGGCCATGCGAGAGCGGTACTTATGATATAATATTTAATTGCGACGCGATGAGCGCGCTGCTTGGAACGTTCAGCGGAGTGTTCAGCGCGGAGAATACCCAAAAAGATTTATCTATGTTAAAAGGCAAGGTGGGGGAAGAAATAGCCTCTGCGGTTGTGACGCTAGCGGATGATCCGCTGCTGCCGCGCGGCGTCTCGACCCGCCCGTTCGACGATGAAGGCGTCGCGGCGCGCCGCAAGAACGTGATAGAAAACGGGCGGCTGACTACGCTTTTGCATAATCTAAAAACCGCGAAAAAGGACGGCGTCGAATCTACGGGGAACGCGGCCAAGGCCGGGTATGCCTCGCCCGTCCGCGTCGCTCCCAGCAATTTTTACTTTGTGCCGGGCGACGATACGCTGGACGCGCTTATGGAGAGGATGGGCGACGGGCTGACGCTTACCGAATTGGCGGGGCTGCATTCCGGCGCGGACGCGGTGTCGGGAGATTTCTCGCTGCCAGCGAAGGGGTATAGAGTGCGCGGCGGAAAGAAGGCGGAGGCTGTCGACCAGATAACGGTAGCGGGGAATTTTTATACGCTGCTCAAGCAGATTAAGGCGTTCGCGAACGATCTGGTTTTCCCGACGGGGTCGACGGGCAGTCCGTCGGTATGGGCGGGCAGGCTGTCGATCGCGGGGAAATAAAGAAATAATGACCTGCAACTGGCGGGCGCATTCCGAGATGTAACGCGCTCAATTCCATTCCATCCTCTTCTATGTTCCGAGCGTTTGGCATATGCTTTCTTACCGAGAGCCTCCACCCATATATATCGGGACGGAGCGCGGGCGAAAGCGAGGTGTCCCGGGTGCATCCGATGCTTATGGTGCAAGCGCCGCCTGGTCTGCTGTATGTGAACGGTCGTTTTCTGGGCGAGGCTGGCAGCGCCGTTACGCCCCTTGCGAGAGACGGCGCGGCGTATATCGAGTATCGACCGTTCGACCGCTGGGGCGGCGGCGTCGCGCTGCGCCTCGCGCTAAAGGGCGGATTGATCACCGACGGGCTTCCTCAGGATGTATACGCGGTTCAGTGGCCCGGCGGGGTATTGGAGCTTGAATTCCGCAGCGACGCGGATTTCGACGCGCCCGTCCCGCACGCTCAGATGAAAACGCCGTACGGGGTTCTAGCGCTCGTAGAGCGGCGCGGAACGCTTTCGATAGGATACGAAGGCGCGGAAGCGACCGAACTGCCCGTCGACGGGCCGTTCTCAGATCTGACGATGCGCACTCAGCCGCACCCTACCATGCCTCTTGTAGCGCTCTGCGGGCAGGGCGATCAAGGTTCGTTCACCATTGTGATTCGCCTTGATAACCCGCCCCAAATTATGCAGTGTATACAGGGCAGACCGATGGATTGGTCGTTCGACGGCTCAGCGCGTCCATCGCACGCCTCGCCGACGGACGTCGCGCGCGCGTGGCTCGAAACCGTGCGCGACTGCGCGCATAGCGAAGGCGCTAGATATCTCGCGCATCCCGCGTATCAGCAGCGATTTGCCGCTTTGGTAGGCGCGTTCGATCAGGTCGTCGCGCTTAAATATCCCGTGCCGGGGCTTGCGCCTGTGGAATGGGGCGCGCTATCGCTGGTCGCGCCGCAGGTCGCGCTGGTTCGCGCGGTCGGCTTTGTTGGGCGAACCGGCGATGATGGCTGGAAGATTGAGCGCGTAATAACATATTAATATATAAAATATATTATTAAATACCGATTCGAATTGCGGATCGGTATTTTTTATACCGCCTCGTCCAGCCGCACCGATACCATGCGCGACACGCCCTTCTCCGCCATAGTAACGCCAAACAGCGCCTGGCACCGCTCCATCGTTCCCTTGCGGTGGGTCAGCACAACAAACTGAGTATCGCGCGCGTAGCCCGCCATCGCGTTCGCGAAGTGCGCCACGTTCGCCTCGTCCAGCGCGGAATCAATTTCATCCAATATACAAAACGGCGTCGGCTTAAGCTTCAGCATAGCGAACAATATCGCGATAGCGGTAAGCGCGCGCTCGCCTCCGGATAACAATGAAAGGAGCTGCGCGCGCTTTCCCGGCGGCTGCACTACCACGTCTATCCCGCATTCCAGCGCGTTGGCTTCTTCCTGCAGCGAAAGCGACGCTTGCCCTCCTCCGAAAAGCACGGCGAACGTCTCGCCAAAAAAGCCGTTCAGCAGCGAGAACTGCTCGATAAACCGCTTATGCATCTTAAGCAGCAAGCCATGTATTATATCTTGCAGATCGGCCTGCGCCTTAACCAGATCGTCCCGCTGCGCGCCAAGCAAATCAAAGCGCTCTTTTAAATTTTGGTATTCCTCGACAGCGCGCGCGTTGACCGTTCCCATCGACCGAATCTCCGCGCGGCACTCTTCGATTTGCGCCTGCGCGCCTTCATACGAAAAATCCTTGCGGCGATACTCCAGCGCGCCCGCGTATGTAAGCTCATACGCGTTCCATATTCTATCCTGGCGCGCCTTCCGTTCCTCTTCAAGCCGGGCGCGCGATATCTGCGCGCGGTGCGCCCGCTCGAGCAGCTGCATTTGCCGCGCCCGCAGCGCCGCTTCCCGCTGCGAACGCGCGTCCAGATCGGCGCGCGCCTTTACGCGGCGGTCGTCCGCTTCCGCAAGCCGCGCGGTCAGAGTTTCCACAGCGCGCTGCGTATTCGCCCGCGCGGTCTCTCTCTCTCGCTTGGCCTCCTCCGTCCTCTCGCCGAGCGCTGTTGAGTTTTCAAGTTCAAGCCTGGCGCGAGCGCGCGCAGCCTCGCAATTCTCCCGTTCCGTTTTCAACCTGGCTAAATCTCGCTTGTGCGCGATATTCTCGCGCTCCAGCGCGGCCAGCTCGGCGCGGATCGACGAAAGCGCCTCCTGCAATTCTTCCACCGCTTGCCGCGCGTTAACGCGCAAGTCGGTTAGTCTGAGCGTTTCACGCTGAAGCGCCAGTTGATCCAGCGATTCCGGCTCCTCAGGATTATCGGCGCGCGCTATCTGATTTTCTATATCCGCGAGCGTGTCGGCGGCCTGCGCGGCTCGTTTGTTCAATTCCGCTTCTTGAGCGGCCAGCGCGTCCAGCGCGGAACGCGCAGCGCACAGCCGCGCGTTTTCACGCGCCGCAGCCAACTCCGCCCGGCGCGTGCGTTCGGCAAGCGTTTCCGCCTCAAGCGCGCGGCGCGCCTGAGCGTTCGCGGCGCGTTTTGCTTCTTCTTCCATAACTGATAAATCGGCGCGAGCGCGCGTCAGCTCGGCGGCGTTTGTTTCGATTTCCCGGGATCGAGAAAGAAGGTTCGCCGCGCGGCCCTGCGCGCTTCCGCCAGTCATCGATCCGCCTGGATGCAGTATATCTCCCAGCAGCGTTACCGCGCGCAGCGAATGGCGGCAGCGGCGCATCACTTCTAGCCCGGCGTCCATCGTTTCCGCCAGCGCCGTGCGCCCCAGCAGGGATTCCATGATATCGCGGTATCTGGGCTCAAACGATATCAATTCGCTCGCCGCGCCCAGGCAGCCCGGCGTTGACAGCGCAGCGCGCTCCTGCGGATTTACGGTTCGCCCGCGCACAGTTGTGAGCGGCAGAAATGTCGCGCGACCGTACCTGCCCTGCCGCAAATATTCGATCAATCGCTTGGCGGCCTGCTCGTCCTCCGTTACGATATTCTGCATAGCGGCGCCAAGCGCCATTTCTATCGCGGTTTCATATTTCTCAGGCACGTGTATAAGATCGGCGACGACGCCGCATACTCCGCCCTCCGCCGCATTCTTTGAAAATCGGAGTATCTGCCGCACGGCGTTTGGATATCCCTCGTACGCGTCCGCAAGTTCGCGCAGCATCGACAGGCGCGTTTCAATCGTACGCGCTTTATCCGACAGCGCCTTCAGCCGCTGGCGAAGCGCTTCCGCCTCTCGCGCAGTCTCCCGTTCGCGCTGGTTCAGACGCGCCTTTTCCGCCGCTGCCTGTTCCAGTTCAATGGCGGCCGCCTCACCCGACGACTGCGCGTTTATAATCTCCAGCTCCAGCTGCTCGCGCCGCGCGGCCATCGCGGCGCGCTCGCCGCTGATCTGCTCGATACGCTCGCCGAGCGTTTGCCGCATTGCGGATAAGCGAGCACCTGCCGAACGCAGATCGGACAGCCTGCTGAGCGCCTCAAGAGTTCGCTCCTTGTGCGCTTCCAACTCCTCGGAGCGAGCGGACTCTTCCGCGCGAGCGGCCTCCAGCGCTCGCTCCGAGCGCTCGCGACGATCGTTCGTCAATTCCAGATTTTGCGCCAGCGCTTCGCCATGCGATTTTTCCGCCGATATGGATTTATCAAGATCCGCCGCGCGCTCCTCCAGCTCCCGCTCTGTTTTGACGGCGCGGTCGGCGTCGGCTCGCGCGTGTTCGGATTGAACGCGCAGCGTATCAAGCTCGCCTTCCAGCCGCTCGAACTCGCGCGAGCGTTCAAGCATCTCGGCGCGAAGGCGCGACGCTTGTTCTTCTATCGCGCGCAGACGCGTTTCGTCCGCCTCCTTCTGCGCTTCGGACGATTGGGCTTCCCTATCCAGCCCGTCTGCGGCTTCCTCGATCGCGCGCATATTTTCATCGAGCGCGTCCAGCCGCGCGCGAGCCTTGTCCTCCTCGGTCAGAAACGCGTTCAGTTCAAGGGATCGCAATCGTTCCTGCGCCGCCAGATACGCGCGCGCCGTTTTGCTTTGCTCCTCAAGCGCGGATAGCTGCTCGCCCATTGCGTCGAGCATATCGGTGACGCGCTCCAAATTCTGGCGCGTATGCTCGATATGGCGCTCCGCCTCGGCTTTTCGCGCGCGGTAAGTAACGATGCCAGCCGCTTCCTCGAATACCGCGCGGCGCTCCTCCGGGCGCGCGGAGAGTATTTCGTCGATACGCCCCTGCCCGATAAGCGAATAACCCTCGCGCCCTATGCCCGTATCGCGAAGCAGTTCCGCTATATCCTTCATTCGGCAGGGCGCGCGGTTGAGCGTAACTTCGCTTACCCCGCTTCGATACACGCGCCGCGTCAGCGCCACTTCGGCCGCATCCATCGAAAGCGTATGATTTTCGTTATCGAGCACGACGGTTACTTCGCACCACGGCAGGGGTTTGCGCCGTTCCGAACCGTTGAATATTACGTCCTCCATCCGCGCGCCGCGCAGCTGTTTCGCGCTTTGCTCGCCAAGCGCCCACTTGACGGCGTCGGATAGGTTTGATTTTCCGCTGCCGTTCGGGCCGACGATTCCCGTTATGCCGGACTCAAAATCTATCTCCGTTCTATCCGCGAACGATTTGAACCCGTATACCTCAAGTTTCTTTAGCTTCAAACGCCCTCCAGCGCTTCTTCATCCGCGCCGCGCTGCGAGCCTGATATTTCCTCGCGCGACAGCGCGGCTTGGGCGGCGTTCTGCTCGGCTTCCTTTTTGCTGCCGCCTATGCCTTGCGCTAATATTTTTTCGCCGCAAATCGCGGCGACGGTAAATTGCGGCGCATGCGCCGGTCCCGTTTGTTTTATTACTCGATATGAAGGCGTCGGCTCGCCTCGCCCTTGAACCAGCTCCTGCAGCAGGCTTTTCCAATTTATGGAAGAGGATAGAGGAACGTCCGGGTTGAAATCCGCCAGCGACCGCTGCGCCAGCTCGTACGCCGCTTCCAGCCCGCCGTCCAGATAAACGGCGGCCAGCACGGCCTCGAACGTGTCCGCGAGTACGGACGGGCGTTTATGCGCGCCTGCGATTCGATCGCCGCAAGCCATATTTATATATTCGCCCAGCCCCAGTCGCCGCGCGGCGTCGCACAGGGTTTCCTCGCGAACCAGCGCGATTCGCATGCGAGTCAGCTCGCCCTCCCTGGCTTCCGGATATCTATCGTACAGCGCGCGGCTCGCGCATAATTCCAGCACCGCGTCCCCAAGAAACTCCAGCCGCTGATTATCTTGCGCGCCGTCCGGCTTAAGCGCGGACGGATGCGTCAGCGCCGTTTCAATAAGAGATTCATCCTGGAACGAATAGCGCAGCGCTTCCTCAAGCTTAATCGGAAAGACGTCTATCGAAGAGGCGCCCGCCGGGGAGACGTCTGCCGAAGAAACGTCTGCCGGGGAGACGTCTGCCGAAGAGGCGCCCGCCGTGAAGACGTCTGCCGAAGAAACGTCTGCCGGGGAGACGTTCGCTGAAGGGACGTTTTCCATGTCGTCCATATCCGCACCTCCTTGCACCGAAATTTTTTATTTGATTATATCTATTTGACGATATCGCGCAGCGTCGCGCCGCCCAGGCATTTGTCACCCTGATAAAACACGACAGCCTGTCCGGGAGTGAGCGCGCGCTGTGCTTCCCGCGATTGAACGAGCAGCTCGTTTTCATATATAGTTATATCAACATACTGATCCGCTTGCCTATGCCGGAACCTCGCCGTACATTCGAAGCTCTCTCCGGCTTCGACGGGCGGTTCTCCGGCGATCCAACTCGCGTCCTCGCACAGCGCCTTTGACGCGTACAGCTCCGGCGAGTCCGCGCCTTGATCCACCCACAGCGTGTTGGTTTGCAAATCCTTGCTCACCACGAACCATCGCTCGCCGGTGCCGCGCCCACCGATCCCCAGCCCCCGCCGCTGACCCAGCGTATAGAACATCAGCCCGTCGTGCCTGCCCACAATCTCGCCCGACCGCGCGCGTATGTCGCCAGGTTGAGCGGGTATATATTGCTGGAGAAACGGCTTGAACCGCCGCTCGCCGATAAAGCATACGCCGGTAGAATCCTTCTTGTCAAAAACCGGCAGGCCGGCGTCCTTCGCGATTTCGCGCACTTGCGACTTCGTCATATCTCCGACGGGGAAACGCGTTCTGCGAAGCTGCGCCTGCTTTAGCATATATAAAAAATAACTTTGATCCTTTGATAAGTCAATACCCTTCAGCAGGTCGCCCTCGCCGTTTGTGCGGCAGAAATGCCCTGTCGCTATACCCTCCGCGCCTAGCTTGATCGCGAAATTAAGGAACGCCTTGAACTTTATCTCACGGTTGCACAATACGTCCGGGTTTGGCGTGCGTCCCTTCGAGTACTCGTCAAGGCACAGCGCGAACACATCGTCCCAATATTCGCGCGCGAAATTAACGGCATAATATGGGATACCGATATTATCGCATACCGCGCGCACGTCGTCCCAATCGCCGTCGGATGTGCAGCGCCCTTCGCCGTCCTTTTCGTCCCAATTTTTCATGAATACGCCCAGCACGTCGAAGCCCTCGCGTCGCAGCAAATACGCCGCTACTGCGGAGTCTACCCCGCCGGACATGCCGACCACTATCAATCCAACCTCAGCCCTCCGCCGCGCGCGTGGCGCAGCCGTTTATATGCGCTCTGAGCGCCGCGTCCGCCAGCTGGAACAGGCGTTCCTTTACTACCTCAACAGGCTGGCTGGCGTCGACGCAATGCACGCGGTCCGGTTCCGCTTTCGCCAGCATAAGGAACGCGTTGTACACGCGCTGGAAGAAAACCTCGCCGGCGCGTTCTATCCTGTCCAACCGCGTCGCGCTTTCCCTACGCAGCAGCGCGGTTTTCAAATCGACCATGAGCAGCATAACCAAATCCGGAACGCACGCGCCGACCGCCATCTCGTTAAGCCGCTGAATCCTTTCAAAGCCAAGCTCGCGCCCGCCCCCCTGATACGCTACGCTAGAATCGACGAACCTGTCGCTAAGAACGATCCTCCCCTGAGCGAGAGCGGGAGCGATAACGCTGCGCACGTGCTGCGCGCGGCTTGCGGCGAACAGGTATGCCTCCGCCTCCGGCGTCATATCGCGGTTGTCGGGATCGGCGAGCAGCTCCCTTATTCGCTCCGACAGCGCGCACCCGCCCGGCTCGCGGGTGTCCAGCACGTCCCATCCCATGCGCTCCAGGTGATCCTTAAGCAGCGGAACCTGCGTAGTTTTTCCGGCCGCGTCCAACCCTTCCATCGTTATAAACAAACCCTGCGGCGGAGGCGCGTCCCCGCACAGCAGGCGAGTAAGCGCAGGTACATCCCGCGCGATGAAATCCGCGCCTGCGCTGATAATCTCCTGCTCGGAGCCATAGCCGTATGTAACGCCGATGGAATCTATGTTGTTCGCCTTGGCCGCGCGCACGTCGTAGTGCCTGTCGCCCACAAGCACGGCGCGGCGATAGCGGGCGGGCAGCGCTTGCCGCACGATATCCGCCTTATCGTGATCCCTGGCGTCCAGCGGAACGCCCACGATCGAGTCGAACAGCCCGATCAGCCCAAAGTTTACCAATATGCGCCGCGCGTACGCGGTCGGCTTCGCGGTAGCCAGAATGATCGACGCGCCTTGCGATTTAAGCAGAGTCAGCAGATTGGGAAGTCCCTTATACACGCGGTTGTTTAGTATGCCGCGCGACGAGAACTCGTCCCTGTATACTGTTATCGCCCGCTCGATATCCGACTCCTCCAGCCGCAAATGCCGCGAGAACGATTCGTGCAGCGACGGCCCGAAAAACTTTTGCAGTTCCGCGTCGTCGAGCGGTTCCAGTCCAAACGTATCTATTACATGCCGTACCGATTGCGCGATTCCCGGACCTGAATCCGTTATCGTACCGTCCAAATCGAATAGCACCGTATCATAGCGGGGCGACGTATCCATTAATATTCCTCCATATCGGCGACATACAAAATGCCTGATTATATATTACATACCACTCGCAAACCTTGCGCGTCCGCGCCAAACCAGCTCATACCGCGCCCGCGCATATCGAGCATCCAATCAATCGCCTCTGCGGTGATTATCTCGCCCGGCCACGCTATAGGCGCGCCCGGCGGGTACGCGCCGAACGGGCAGGCCGCGACTCGTCCCGCCGCAAGCTCCGGCGGCGCATATTCCGATCGGGCGAACGTCGCCGCCCTCGGAGACAGGGCGGTTTGCGGGCGCGCGTCCGGCATTGGAGGAAGCGCTGAGCGCGCGGACTTCTGCGGGCGCAGCTCTTCGAGAGCGCGCGTTAACCTGGCGAAATCTTCCGCGTCGTCGGCTATGGTCGCTATCAATATCAGCCGCCGATCGTCCGACGCTTCAACGTCGATTCCAAGCGCGGCCAGTCGCCGCGCCGCTTCGAATCCGGTATATCCGCGCCCGCTGACATCCAGCACAATGCGCGTCCGATCGAACGGCGCTACGGCGGATGCGCGGCGCAGCCCCGCTTCGTTCGGGGCTACGGGACAGGGAGCCGCGATGGTTGAAACGCGTGGATCGAATATGCCGTCCTGCGGCGGCGCGGGTATTCGCGCAAGCAGGCGCGAGAGTTCCCGCGCGCCGTTCTCGTCCATCCACGCGCGCACCTTGTGCAAAGCCTCCATCAACATGAACGACGGGCTTGATGTTTGCGTCATGCGCAGTATCGAGCGCGCCCTGTTCGCGTCTTCCCGCTCCTCAAGGTGCAGCCACGCGCCTTGCGTTGGGACAGGCAGCGTCTTATGAGCGCTTTGCACCCAGAGCGACGCGCCGCAGCGCCCGGCGTCCGCAGGGCTTTCCCACCAATTCCAATGCGCGCCATGCGCTTGATCCACCAGCAGCCGCATTCCGGCAAGCCGCGCCGCGCTGGCGATTCGTTCGAGCGGCAGCGCAAGCCCGTCGTACAGCGGCGAGACGACAAACACGGCGGACGCGTCCGGATGCTCGCGAATCGCGTCGAGCCATGTCGATTCGTCGGGGATTATCAATCCGTCGCGCCTGCGCGTTTCATTTGCGAACACCGGGCGCAGGTCGCCCAGCGCGCAAGCCGAGGCCGCGCTGATATGCGCGCCGCGCGGCATTATAACCTTGCCGCCCGGCGGAACGGCGTAGAGAAGCATAGTCAGGATACCGGCGGTCGCGCCGTTGGTCAGCAGAATCGTATTCGCGGCATGAGCCGATCGCGCTGCCGCCTGCTGCGCCTCGGCAATCGCGCCGGACGGAGCGTACAGATCGTCGGTATTTGGCAGCTCCGTAAGATCGGATTCTATCCCAAGCCCATACGGAAGCGGCTTGCCTTTATGACCCGGCATATGAAAGCGCAGGCGCGCGCCTTTCGTCGAGGAACCAAACATAATTTAAGTATACAGGATTTAGCCTGGAATTGCAATTTAAGCGCGGCAATCGACGCCGCTCGGCGGCTGGCCGCATCGGATTCGAGGGCATGGGCGGCACCATATTTCACCGACTCTGCCCCGCCGCCCCGAACGAAGCGGCGCCGCCGCAATCATATTTATTTAATCATATTAACCAGATCTTATAAACGTAATCGAAAAAGCGCCCGCCGCGCAACGCGTACACGCGTTACAGGCGAGCGCTTATAACCTCCCAGAATGCCGTCCGCGACGAATTTTTCACCCGCCTCCTTGGCAGGTCGGTGCCCTGCGCGAGACTTGCTGCCTTCCCCTGGCCGTTCCGGAACGGGGGGCATGGCATCCGCCAAACGACCCGGACTCCATTTGTTGAAATGTGGGTAAAATACGCCGCTCGCGAACAACCCAGGA
>JAISZG010000028.1 GCA_031269355.1 Oscillospiraceae bacterium
GGGAGGGCGCCGCCCTCCCAAACCCTCCCGCCAAAGGGGCATGGCCCCTTTGGAATCCCCCTTCCGGTAGCGGGTTTGGGTTGCCGTGCCGGGCGCGGAGGGCGCCCGGCGCGGACGGGTTTGGCGACTTGTGACGTTAAGGAGGCGCGGGGGATGTGTGTGAGAGGGCTTGGCAGTAAGTTGTAACCGGGCGCATGCTATTTGGCTTGCCTAGTATCTCGTTGAATATTATTGCCTGAATCATCGATTCGCCGCTGAGCGGGAGTTCGAAATCAGTATGCTCCGGTACTGACTCGCGTGGCGGCTGGCGATCGTGCGTGTCGTGCGTGTCGCATACGCCCTCGGGCGAAACGTATTCGCCACTGTCATATGCGCTGCCCTCCGCACTCTCAAACGTATCGTATTTCTGCGGATGCTCTATCGGTATGGGCAGCGTCCCTGTTTGAGGCACGACGCGAACCCGCGTGCGCGGCTTCATTTCGCTGCGCATCCGATCTGGCTGAGCCGCTTGACGAACGCTCGCCTCAATAGGCCGCTCGCGCTGCCGTCGATCCGGAGCGGCTGCGCGCTTGGCTTGCACATCCTTGGCTTGCTTCGCTTTTCTCGCCATGGATGAAATCAACCCGACTATTATGAATACCCATATAACGCCGTTGATAAGCTCCCCCACCGCGCGTCACCCCCTTTCATAAAGCCGCATATGCGTCAGCCCTGCTTATTGGGCTGCTCGCGGGACGAACTCGGCCTCGCAGCCTGGGAAATGCTCTCCCGCATCGCAGTGTCGGAAATTGTGTTCTGCATATGGTAATAATCCATTACGCCCAGCTTGCCCTCGCGCAGCGCGGCGGCCATAGCACGCGGAACTTCCGCCTCCGCCTCCACCACCTTCGCGCGCATCTCCTGCACGGCGGCCTTCATTTCCTGCTCGTGCGCGACGGCCATCGCGCGGCGCTTTTCAGCCTGCGCCTGCGCTATGCGCTTGTCAGCTTCCGCCTGATCCATCTGCAGCTGCGCGCCTATGTTGCGACCTACGTCCACATCCGCAATATCAATCGATAAAATCTCAAACGCAGTGCCCGCATCCAGCCCCTTGTTGAGCACCGTTCGGCTTATAAGATCCGGATTCTCCAGCACAAGCTCGTGCGTTTCCGAAGAGCCTACCGTCGTGACTATGCCCTCGCCAACGCGCGCGATAATCGTTTCCTCGCCCGCTCCGCCAACCAGCCGCTCAATATTCGCCCGAACCGTCACCCGCGCCTTCGCGCGCAGCTCGATCCCGTTTTTCGCTATGGCCGCGACGATCGGCGTTTCGATCACTCGCGGGTTTACGCTCATCTGCACCGCCTGCAGCACGTCGCGCCCCGCAAGATCTATCGCGCGCGCCTTGTCAAACTCGAGCGGGATGTTCGCGCCTTGAGCCGCTATCAGCGCGTCTATTACCCTGTCGATATTTCCGCCCGCGAGGTAGTGCGCTTCGATCTTGCTGATGCTTAAATTCAGTCCCGCCTTCGTCGCCTTTATCATAGGATTCACTATCCGGGAAGGCGCGATGCGGCGGATCCTCATTCCAACCAGCGCGCCGATCGAAATGTTCAGCCCGGACGCTATCGCCGAAATCCATAGAGGAAACGGCACAAACGTGAATAGGGTAGACAGCACTATTATGGCGATTACCACCACCATAAGGAACACGAAAATTGTCGGCATAATAAACGCTCCTTTCATTATAGACGCGATGGACGTGTAGACGAGAGCTCCGCAGCCCCGAATTGGATGGAGCCGCGCCCCATATCCGCCGAAACATAACCGATCAGCCCGCCGCCCGCGAGCGGATGCTCATAAGATAGGTTCAATAATTATACACTCTTTACTATTACGCGGCTCCCCTCGATTCGATCGATCGATACGCCCTTTCCCTTCGGGATGAAATCGCCCTCCGATACCACGTTGATCCGCACGCCCTCGATATCCGCCATGCCCGCAGGGCGCAGCGGCGTAAGCGTGCTGCCGGTTTTTCCCACCAACACGTTCAAATCGGAATTCGTCGCGTAGCTGGGGTTCGATTGCTCGCGCAGCACGAGCGACGATGTTGAAAGCGCGCCGCGCGACGTGCTCCGCAGCACAAGCGTAAGGGCTATCGCGGTAAGCGCCACGATCATAACGAACAGTCCCAACGCCGCGAGCGGCCCGGCGTTCATCCACGTCATAAACACTCCCACGAACAGCAGCGCTATGCCGGAAATACCCGGCACGCCAAATCCGGGCAGAAACATCTCGACGATAAGCAGCGCCATGCCGATCAGCACGCACAGCAAAATCGGCAGATTCAATAAAATTATATCAAGCATGGAATCCCTCCCAATTTCAACGACATACCATCAGCGATATATTACGCCAATGCGCGCGCAATATCAATGGCCGCTCGCCAAACTATACGTCAGCACCGCCCAATTGTCGCCTCGCAAGTCGGAAGTATCGCTCGAATCGCTCGATGTTTATCAAAATATATAAATATTATATTTAATCAACATTCTCAATAACGGCTTTCAGCTCCGTTAGGTCGTTCAGATATGTTTCATGAAGCGCCTTGCGATATATCACGGACGCGGGATGATACAGCGGAAATATCGGCGGCGAGTAGTCGGGCAGCGTTTGCCCGTGCACGTCGCCTATCATTAGCTGCGCGCCGGTCGCCGCGCGAAGGGCGGTATTACCCATGGTGATAACCATCTTAGGCTTGATCAGCTCGATTTCCCTTTGCAGCCAAGGCCTCCACAGTGCGATTTCCTCCTGGGTAGGCGTGCGGTTGACAGTGCGGCCTGCGGCGCTCACCCGTGTCGGGCGAAACTTTACCGCGTTGGTCACATACAATTCTTCGCGCCGCAGCTCGAACGCCTGCAAAAAAGCGTCCAGCTGCTCGCCCGCCTTGCCCACGAACGGACGACCCGCGAGCGCTTCCTTCTCGCCCGGCGCTTCGCCCACCAGCATCCAACGGGCGTTCTCGTCGCCCTCGCCGAACACCAGCACGCGATCTTCCCCGACATATATCTGCCGGAAAAAATCCGCGCATTCTTTTTTCAACCGATTCCAAGCCGCCGTCATGCCGCTCACCGCCCCCGGAAAACTTTTCGCACTCATTCGCACTTATTCGTATATATTCGTATTTATTCGCGCCAACCCAATTGCGGCGATAAATTTAAGATCGATTTAAACAGACCGCTTAAACAGACCGCTTAAACAGGCCGCTTAAACAGACCGCAACAGATTAAGTCTTTCCCGAACGGCGCAAAAATCCTCCCACGCCGGACGTTTTTTTGTTTCGTCGCGCAGCAGCGCCGCCGGATGGAACGTCGGCATAAAGAAAACGCCGCGCCGTTCGATGAAACGCCCGCGATCCCGCGTCACCCGGTATTCGCTTCCCAACACGGCTTGCACCGCCGTCGCACCGAGCAGCATTATCACCCTCGGCCTGACCAGCGCGAACTGCTCGCGCAAATATGGCAAACACGCGTCCGTTTCTTCCTGAAGCGGCGCGCGATTACCCGGCGGGCGGCATTTCACCACGTTCGCTATGTACGTTTCCTCGCGCCTCATGCCCGCAGCTTCTATCATTTTCGTAAGCAGCGCACCAGCGGCGCCTACGAAAGGCCGACCAAGTTCGTCCTCCGTCGCGCCCGGGCCTTCGCCTATGAACATCAGCCGCGCGCGCGGGTCGCCCTCGCCCGGCACCGCGCGCGTTCTGTTCGCGTGCAGCGCGCATGCTTCGCAGCGGTCGATGCGATCCAGCAGATCTTCCCACGATGTTCGCATATGGCGGCTCCTCCTTGCTTGAGTGCAGAGCCTCCGCCTGATAAAATTAAAATATAATTATTTACCTATTATAACTGCGTCGGTGACATTGCGGGTAAGCCCCGCGAACGTCTTCGCGAGGTCGGTTTGAAGCCAGCCAAAAAGATTGACGAGCAGCGCGAACAACGCGAGTATGAGAAACGTGCAGCAGGCGATGCCTAAAAAATCAAGCATACCGGCCGCCACTCGAAAGCGCAGCCTGCGGCGATCCGCCCGCTCCTGCGCGGACACACGGGTCGGCAATACAATCCCTCCCATATGTTAATAAAACGCTGTGCGGGCGCGATCTCGTCCCTATGCGAGGCAGTTTTGTTAGCGGCGAAACGGTAGTATGGATATATGGGAGCGTTTCGCCTGCAATAGATTCGATCTTAATTATATGTGATCATAACGAACGAACCGCCGAAGCAATGATTCCCAATCACTGCCCCGGCGATGCGCTATTCTATATTGTTATATCTACTAAACGAAAGCTGCGGTGTTTACAGATCATCAAGGCTTAACAGTTGTGGTTCGCGTATTGGATTTAGCTGTTTTTCCATTAGTAAAGGTAACTACAACCCACACGGTTTTCACGCCTGCGGTTGTAAATTTAGCGGTCGCGTAAAATCCGGTAAACTTCGAAGTAACAGGAGATCCCAGTTTTTTATCCGGACCGCTCCCTTCTCTGTACATAGGCTGCACAGATTTTACCTTGGTACCGGCGGCGGAAGCGTTGGTAGAAACAGCCAAATAAATTGCGCTATTGATTTTCACGAAGGCACCCACCTCCCCCAACGTAGCGGTTAGGGTGATAGGTTTGGGCTCTACCTCAATTCCAAATTCGAGCGTCTTGCCGTAGGTTGATTTTAGCTTAATTCTTGCGTTACCCACTTTGAGCCCTGAAATCGTCAAGGTCTTATTTACCACTTTAAGGCTAACAATAGACGACGAGGAGGTGGCTGAAAAGCTCAGCCCGTCCGTAGTGGTATTCATGTCCACCTGCAGGTTAAGATTACTGCCTACCTGAACGTAAAATTGAGGGAAGCTTCCATTGAGGTTTGTATTCTGGGGTTTGATAATTGAAAAAGCCCCCGCCGTGACGCCGAACGAGGACATCACCATAACGAGCAATAGAAACAGAGCCGCGACGCGCTTATTCGCATTCAGCATAATATAGGTTTCCTCCTCAAATTTTCTTTTGATCCAGCAAATTTATTGAACGGCAAATAATCCATCCGCCGTATATTTCGCATCTGAAGTATATCTTATAATCGGCAGTATAATTATGAGCGGTTGAAGCACTTCACTGCGGATAATAACATATTATGTCGAATAAGGCAATTACCACATTTTTAAATATATGTAAAATTTTCCAAATTTTGTTAATATGGTATACACAGGTTAACGGTACGCTGAGTTTATATGTTTAGCAATAATATAATTATTGAATATATTATTATGACTACTGCAATCGATTTGCACACAGCTACTTTTGGGATAATCGTTTCTGAAACAGAACTTACTGCGGTCGAATATGCAAAATAAAATAAAAAAAACCATTTGACACAGCGTGTCCGACAGTATACAATTTTCGCAATTCAAGCGCGTGCGCGAGCGGCTCGGCTGGCGGGCGCGCCCCGTCTAATATTGCTGAGGAGTGGTAAAATGAACGGTATCCTGATGATGGCGATCGCGATCGTCGTCCTTGGCGGAGCCTACCTGCTCTACGGCGGATGGCTAGCCAAGAAGTGGGGCGTCGATCCGGACAGAAAAACGCCGGCGGTCGAAATCAACGACGGCGTGGACTACGTTCCGTCCGACAGCCACGTTGTGTTCGGGCATCAGTTCGCGTCGATCGCGGGCGCGGGGCCAATAAACGGGCCGATTCAGGCCGCGATATTCGGGTGGGTGCCCGTGCTGCTGTGGATTCTTATCGGGGGCGTGTTCATTGGGGCGGTGCAGGATTTCTCCTCGATGTTCGCGTCCGTTCGCAATAAGGGAAGAACGATCGGCTATATAATCGAGCAATATATCGGAAAAGCCGGGAAGAAGCTGTTCCTTGCGTTCTGCTGGCTGTTCTCCATATTGGTGGTGGCCGCGTTTGCGGACGTGGTCGCGGGAACGTTCAACGGCTTCGGCGCGTCGGTGGACGGGGTCGCGGCGCGAATCGCCACTAACGGGTCCGTCGCCACGACGTCTATGATATTCATCATATTCGCGCTCGCGCTGGGGCTTGTCATCCGCTACGCAAAGCTGGCGAAGTGGCAGGGCGTTATCGCCGCTGTGGCGATGCTCGCCGCCGCGATAGCTATAGGGCTTGCGGCGCCTATGTACGTGTCGCAGAGCGCGTGGCATATCATCATATTCCTATATGTGCTGGTGGCGTCGGTAGTGCCGATATGGTTGCTGCTTCAGCCGCGCGATTATCTGAATTCGTATCTGCTGGTGGCGATGATCGCGGCCTCGGTAATAGGGGTGTTCGTCGCGAACCCCTCGATCAATCTGCCCGCGTTTACCACCTTTAACGTGGGCGGTCAGTCACTGTTTCCCATGATGTTCGTAACCATCGCGTGCGGCGCGGTTTCCGGGTTCCACTCGCTGGTATCCTCCGGCACAGCGTCCAAACAGATAACCAACGAACGGCATATGCTGCCGATATCGTTCGGCGGAATGCTGCTGGAAAGCCTGCTCGCGGTTATCTCGCTGATAGCCATCGCCTCGTTTGCGTCCGTGCAGTCCGCGCAGGAGCTGGGATACCTCACCCCGCCGCAGCAGTTCGCCGGTGGCGTCGCGAGCTTCCTCACAAAAATAGGATTGCCGCATAACTTTATATTTACACTAATCAATCTGTCGGTTTCCGCGTTTGCGCTAACCTCGCTGGATTCGGTCGCGCGTGTCGGACGGCTGGCGTTCCAGGAATTCTTCCAGGATGATGCCGAGCAGCCCGGCGTAGTCGCGAGCTTCTTCACAAACAAATATGTAGCGACGGTCGCGACGCTGCTGTTCGCGTACCTGCTCGCCAAGGCCGGATACACCGCTATATGGCCGCTGTTCGGTTCCGCGAACCAGCTGCTGTCCGCGCTCGCGCTTATCGCCTGCGCGGTGTTCCTGAAGAAAACCGAGCGCATGTACAGGAACATGATCATCCCGATATTCTTTATGATAGCGGTAACGTTTACCGCGCTTATCATAAAGATAGTGCAGCTGATACAGGCGCTCGCGCAGCATACCGGCGCCAGCGCGTTCGGCAACGGGCTGCAGCTTGTGTTCGCCGTTCTGGTGCTCGGGCTTGGCGTGTGCGTGGCCGGGCAGGGCGTCAAGATGCTGCTGGGCAGAAAGACCGAGCGGAGCGCGTCCGCTGGAACCGCCGCGTAATAATATAAAATAAATAAACGCGCCCGGGTTATAATCGTTCGCGAATATCTCGCGAAAAACCCGGGCGTGTTTTCGTTTGCCGCCGACGGCTTTTCATCAATCGCGCGCCTCCTTTTCCGCGACAAAGCTCCGCAGATAAAGCGATTGCATACTAACGTGCGCTGGTGTAAAATATGATGCGTAATAAAACCAGGAACTAATTATTAAATAAATTTAGGATGGATATATAATATGCTCGAAGGCATGCTCGAGTCGAAATTGAAATCCGTCGATCTAACCGGCGTACTTTTGCCGCAGAATAAATTCCATCCGTTTCCGACGATCGAGGAGCGCTACGCGTGGGAAGCGCTTCCATTGGAGGCGAAGGCGCTGATCCGCTCGGTCGCGGGCGCGTACGAGGGTGTCGAGCCGCCCGCTATGAGCGCGTCGCTGTATATGGAATACGCGCGCGAGGGAGTGCGCGAGCGGTTCGAGAGCGCCTATTTCGCGCGCAGGAAGATGCTGCTTTCGCGAACGCTCGGGCTGTGCGTTTCGGGCGGCGGCGATCCAAAGGACGTGGACGATCTGGCAAACATAGTTTGGGCGATATGCGAGGAGAGCACGTGGGTTGTGCCCGCGCACGTCGCGCGCCCGGATTACGGCTCGTTCGGCGGCGCGGTGGCGGACGCGGAAGCGCCCATGTACATCGATTTGTTCGCTGCGGAAACCGCGTCGTTCCTTGCGTGGACATATTATCTTGCGGGCGCTAAGCTCGCGGAGGCAAGCCCGCTTATTCCAAAGCGCATCGCGTATGAAATCGAAAGGCGCGCGCTTGATCCTTTCTTGCTATATAAAAATTTCCACTGGATGGGCTTGAACCATGGCAATCCCGTAAACAACTGGAACCCGTGGATCAACGCGAATCTGCTGGCCGCCGCGCTTATAATAGAGCCGGACGACGGAAGGCGCGCGCGGATCGTCGAAAAAATATGCCGCAGCCTCGATCGGTTCCTGTCGTTTTATGCCGAGGACGGCGGCTGCGACGAAGGCTCCACATATTTCGGTATGGCGGGCGGCGCGATGTTCGACGCGCTATCGCTGCTTAACGCCGCGACGAACGGCGCGATACAAATATACGACCAGCCGCTGTTCCGGAATATGGCGGAATATATCGCCCACGCGCATATCGCCGGAGCGATGTACATCAACTTCGCGGACGCGGACATGCGCGTGCCGCACGACGCGGCAATGCTGGGGCGAGCGGGCGCCGCCGTCGGAAGCGGGCTGGTGCGATCGTTCGCCGATCATCTGCTGGCCGTCGGCGCGTCGGAGATTCCATACGAGCCGCGCAAATATCACGCGTACCGCCAGCTGTGCGATTTGTTTGATACGCCGGACGATTCGGGCGATTCCCCGGCGCAGATCGGGCGTCGCGCGTATACTCCGCCGCGCGAACATTACTTCGCCGGAATACAGCTCGCAATCGCGCGGGAGGGCGGATTATTCCTGGCGGCCAAGGGCGGAACGAACGACGAGAGCCACAACCATAACGATATCGGAAACTACGTGATATATCTGGACGGAGAGCCGATGGTCGCGGACATAGGCGTTGAAACATATACGAAAAAAACGTTCGGCCCGCTGCGGTACGAAATTTGGACTATGCAGTCGAAATACCATAACACCGCGATTATAAACGGCTGCGACCAGGAATATGGCCGCGAATACGCCGCGCGCGGCGCGAGCTTTAGCTCGGAAGGCGGCAAAACTGAGTTTACGCTGGATATGGCGGGCGCGTACGGGCGGGAAGCGCGCGTCGTTTCGTACGTACGGAAGATAGAGCTTGACCGCGCGGCGGGCGTTATCGAGGTGACGGACGACGCGGAGCTTGCCGAATCGATCGAAAATATCGTATTGCCTATAATATTGGCCGCGAAGCCGACGCTCGAGCGGGGGCGCGTACTCATACCCGGCAGGCGCGCGCTGTTAATGGAATACGATGCCGACCAGTTCGGCGCGCGGTTGGAGGAGCTGCCGATTCCGGATCAGCGGCTGCAGGCCGCGTGGGCGCGTCCATGCCTGTACAGGCTGCTGCTTACGGAAAAGCGCGCCTCGGCGCGGGGCAGGTATGTGATACGATATAGCATGGAGTAGGCGCGATATCCGCTTAGACGGTGATACGGATGGGTATAATATACGCGGGCTTGACATATGTACGATATGAATGGTTCATCGCGCGCACCATCCCCGGGGAAAATCAAAAGTAACGTAACAAATGGAGGAGGAATACGAAATGGCGGAATTTAAGGATTCGCGAACCTGGGCGAACCTGATGGCGGCGTTCTCCGGCGAGGCGCAGGCATATACGAAGTATTCGTATTACGCGTCGCAGGCGAAGAAGGACGGATTAAACCAGATATCGGATTTCTTCGCGCAGACTGCAGGCAACGAAAAAGAACACGCCGAGCTATGGTTTAAGTATTTGCACGGCAACGCGATACCCAAAACCGACGTTAACCTGGCGGACGGCATTGCGGGCGAACACTACGAGTGGACGGAAATGTACGACGGGTTCGCGAAGACAGCGCGCGAGGAAGGTTATGAAAAAATAGCCAAGCAGATGGAAGGCGTGGCGGCTATTGAAAAGCTGCACGAGGAGCGCTACCAGAAGCTGCTGGATAATATCAAAAACGGAGTGGTATTCCAGCGCCCGGACGAGCAAACGTGGATTTGCATGAACTGCGGGCATGTGCATCACGGAACCAGCGCGCCGGCCGCGTGCCCGGTTTGCGCGCATGCGCAGGCGTATTTCCAAATAGAGGCGCAGAATTATTAATGTAATATAATAATTCGCAACTCATTTTCGAATGTGGCTGGGCAAGCGCGCTGCGCTTGTCCAGCTTAGCGCATTTACATAATAAATAATAATTTTGATGGAGGTATTATGAGCCGGGCGGATCAGGCTATCGAGTATCATCATATGGGATATAACTGCGCGCAGTCGGTGGTGCTAGCGTTCGAGCGGGAAAGCGGGCTGACGCAGGCGCAGGCGGCCAGGCTGTCCGCCGGGCTTGGCGGGGGTGTCGGACAGCTGCGGGAGATTTGCGGCGCGGTTACCGGCATGACGATAGTGCTCGGGCTGCTGCAGGCGGAGAGCGAGCCGTCGCCGGAAAACAAGCGGGCGATATACCAGGCGACGCGGAATATCGCGGAGCGGTTCGAGCGCGGCGCGGGGTCCATGCGCTGCGGCGAGCTGCTTGGGCTGAGCGGGCGCGACGAACCGTTCCCGCCTGCGGATAAAAGGCCGTGCGATATGCTGATACGCAGCGCGGTAGGGTTTCTGGAGGAAGTGCTGGATGCGTCGAATAACGGTGCTTGATACGACTCTGCGCGACGGCGCGCAAACGGAGGGCGTAAGCTTCTCCGCAGAGGACAAGCGCAGGATAGCGCTGGAGCTGGATCGGCTGGGCGTGGATATAGTGGAGGGCGGCAACCCCGCCGGAAATCCAAAGGATCGCGCGCTGTTCGACGATCCGCCCAGGCTGAAACGCGCGTCGTTCGCGGCGTTCGGAGCGACGCGGCGCGCGGATTCCGACGCCGCCTCGGACGCCGGATTATCCGCGCTTCTCGCGGCCAAAACGGATACGATAGTGCTGTTTGGCAAATCGTCGCGGTTTCACGTCGACGAGGTGCTGCGCGTGGAGCCGGGGCGCAACCTCGCTATGATAGAGGAATCTATCGCGCGGCTTGCGGCGGCAGGCAGAACCGTCCACTTTGACGCCGAGCACTTCTTCGACGGATTCGGGGAGGACGCCGATTACGCGATTGAAACCGCGCGGGCGGCGGCGCGGGGGGGCGCGCGCACCGTAACGCTGTGCGATACGAACGGCGGCGCGCTGCCGTGGGCGGCGGGGATGATAACCGGGCGGATGGTTCGAGAGCTCGGCCTGCCCGTCGGCGCGCATTTCCACGACGACGGCGGCATGGCCGTCGCGAGCACGCTGTACGCGGTGGAGTCCGGCGCGTCGTTCGTGCACGGCACGATGGGCGGAGTTGGGGAGCGCTGCGGCAACGCCGACCTATGCGCGGTGCTGCCCGCGCTGTCGCTGAAGATGGGGCTTGAAACCGGCTGCGCCCCCCGGCTCGCGCGCCTTACAAGCGCGGCCAGAACAATCGCGGATATCGCGAACCTTGAGATCCCCCGCCGCGCGCCATATGTCGGACTGAGCGCGTTCACGCATAAGGGCGGCATGCACGTGGACGGAATGCGAAAGAACCGGCGCAGCTTTGAGCATATCGATCCCGCGCTGGTGGGAAACGAGCGGCGGCTGCTGATAAGCGATCAGGCCGGGCGATCCGCGCTGCTGGACAAGCTGGCCGACCTCGCGCCGGACATGACGCGGGACGATCCAATTCTAGCGGCGATAGCCGATCAATTAAAGCAGCGCGAGCGGTTCGGCTATGTATATGAAGGCGCGGAGGGTTCGTTCCGGCTGATGGCGCTGCGAATGCTGGGGCGCGCGCTCCCGCATTTTGAGGCGCTGGACTTCCGGGTGTTCGCGTCCAAGCCGTGGGCGGACGATTCGGCGCAGGCGTATATAAAAATTCGCGCGAACGATCAGATCGAAATCACGGCGGCGGAGGGCGACGGGCCTGTCAACGCGCTCGACCGCGCGCTTCGCAAGGCGCTGTGCGTATTCTATCCGCAGCTGAGCGGCGTACGGCTGGTGGATTTCAAGGTGCGCGTGATAGACGGCGGCGGCACTGGATCTACCGTTCGCGTAACGATCGAATCTACGGACGGGAAAAGCGTGTGGGGAACGGTGGGCGTGTCCCGCAATATAATCGAAGCTTGCTGGACCGCGCTTACGGACGCGATAGAATATAAGCTTTCCGGATTGGCGGAGGGAAGCTTCAGCGAGGTGACCACATGAATATCCATTCGGGAGGGACTGCGCGACGCCGGTTCGCAAGCTTGCGCTTTCCCAAGCCGCAGGGCACGCTTTGGCGGGTGTTCGGGCGGCTGCGGCCATATCGAAAGAAGATAGCGCTGGGCGCGCTGATGATTATCGTCACGCAGACGCTGCGCATGTTTTTGCCGCTGATCACCCGGAGCGTGGTTAACGACGTTATCCCGACCCGCGATTTCGCGCTGATGTGGAAGCTTGGCGCGCTGCTGATAGCGCTTACCGCCGTGCGCGCTGTGTTACTGTACGCGCGCGGCATAATATTCGAGCGCGTGTCCCAGGATACCGTGTATACGCTGCGCACCGATCTGTTCGCGCGCTTTCAGGCGCAGAGCCATACGTTCTACGACAAGCACCGCATTGGCGAGATAATGTC
>JAISZG010000053.1 GCA_031269355.1 Oscillospiraceae bacterium
GTAGGGCTGAAGGATCGAATGGATTATTACCCCAACCAGCTTTCCGGCGGCCAGCAGCAGCGCGTGGCGATAGCGCGTTCGCTCGCGCTCGATCCCAAGGTGCTGCTTTTAGACGAGCCAACATCCGCACTCGATCCCGAGATGATCGCGGAGGTGCTCCAGGTGATAAAAAACGTAGCGAAGGCCGGGCGCACTATGATAATTGTTTCGCACGAGATGAATTTTATATATGACATTTCCGATAAGGTAGTGTTTCTTGACGATGGGCTGGCGCTGGAAGAGGGCGCGCCGTTCGACGTATTCTCCGCGCCGAAAAACGAGCGCACGAGGCAGTTTATCTCAAAGGTTAATCTATCGAACAATTATATAATATAGCGACCTGAGACGCGCCTTCACCTTATTTTTGTTTATAAGGAGATATATATGCCTTTCGATTTTGATTCCGTTTATGATCGTCGGGAAAGCAGCAGCATCAAGTGGGCGCATATTCCGGAGGGCGCTATCGCCATGGGCATGGCGGATATGGATTTCGCTTCCGCGCCAGCCATCACGGCCGCGCTGCGGGAGCGCGCGCAATATCCGTTATATGGATATACGTTTCCGCCCAAGACTCTGATCGCCTCCCTCGTCGGCTGGCTGAATGAACGTTACCAGGCGGAGGCAGATCCCGACTGGATAGTCCCTTTGTCCGGCATAGTGCCTGCGCTCGGCGTTTCTACTCGCCTTGATAGGGGCGGAGTCGTCGCGAATACGCCTAACTACCCGATGATCCTTCACGCCGTGAAGCGATCCGGCAAGGAGGATGAAGGCGCCACGGAACATCCGTTCACCGCCGTTCCACTTACCAATAAGGACGAACAATATACGATTGATTTTAACGCGCTGGATTCGCTCGCGCCGTCGGACGCCACGCTGTTCTTTTTGTGCAATCCGCATAATCCGGTGGGTCGCGTGTACGATCGGAGCGAATTGGAAGCGCTCAGTCGATTATCTGCGGCGCGCGGTTGGACGGTAATATCGGATGAAATACACTGCGAGCTTATATACGAGAAGGCGCATATTCCATTTTGGACAATCGGCGAATACGCGCGCGAACATTCCGTGACATTCTACAGTCCCGGGAAAACGTATAACCTTCCGGGAATACCTTTCGCGTTCGCGGTTATCCCCAACGCGGAGCTGCGCGCGCGGTTCAATAAAATCAATTACGGTATGAGCATGCCGGGCGCGTTTTCATATGCCGCCGCCGAAGCCGCATACAGCGAGGCGGGGGCATGGCGGGACGAGCTAATCGAGTATCTTCGCGGGAATCGCGACTGGCTCGCTAAAACGTTGTTCGCACGATTTCCCAAAGCGCGATATCCGCAAGTGGAAGGCACGTACCTTCAGTGGATCGACTTCACCGCGTATGGACTGACCGATCCCGCCGCGTTCCTTCTGGAAAAGGCGCGAGTTATCATAAGCGACGGACGCATGTTCGGTGTACCGGGATATGTGCGGCTGAACTATGGTTGCCCCCGCGCGACGCTGGAACGCGCACTAAACCAAATGGAAGAAGCGTTCGCCGGGTTACTGCCGCTCGATTCATAATGAAACGGACGGCAGGAAAACAAGAACGCGATTTTTTGCCGGACTTTTCATTCGTCGCTTCGTCCATATGCAAATCCGTTATTGACAATATCGACCGCTTGGTAATATTATGCTAGGGCGAGATAAATCATCGCGTATCGCATAACGGGAGGGAGAAGCTTTCATGGAAGGCGACCCATACGCGTGTAGTCCGCTTATTGATAAACGCACTGCGGCTTGCGGGATGGTCGGGATTTGGTATGTGAAATCGAACGAATGACAATCGGATTGGCGAAAGCGATCCGTTTGCGCATCCGCTCGCCTTTTTAGCAGTACCTATCCGCCGCCCGCGCGCTTCGGATTTTGGAGAGGCAGGCGGTATTCATATGATTCGCTATTTTCGCACTGTCGGCGAACAGCTGACGGAATTAAACCAGCCGCAAACGGGATGCTGGGTGTATATGGTCGCTCCCAATATGGACGAAATCCAGCAGATGAATGAGAAATACGATATCCCGATTCACTTCATGCAAGCGGCGTTGGACGAAGAAGAAAGCGCGCGTATCGATCATGAGGATGGGTGTACGCTGCTTGTCGTGGATACGCCGATCGTCGAAGCGGAAAGTCAAGCGTACGTTTATTCCACACTGCCAATCGGAATACTCCTTACGTCCGAGATACTTATTACCATTTGCACGCGGGAAATTCCCGTGCTCTCGGATTTCCTTGATCAGCGGGTGCGCAGTTTCTCAACCGCAAAAAGAACGCGATTCATATTGCAGATTTTAAGCCGCATAACGAGTAAATTCCTCGCCTATCTAAAGCAGGTGGATAAGGCGTCTATGCGGGTGGAAAACGCGCTGATCGAGTCGATGAAAAATAAAGAGCTTGTTCAGATGCTAAAACTTGAGAAGTCTCTGGTATTTTTTTCTACGTCTCTCAAGGGCAACGAACTGGTGCTAGAACGGATGATGCGCCACGAGCGCATAGAAAAATATCCGGAAGATACCGATCTGCTTGAGGATGTAATAATCGAAAATCGTCAGGCGATCGAGATGTGCGGCATATATCGGGATATACTGTCCGGGACGATGGACGCGTTCGCTTCGGTTATATCAAATAATCTTAATATAGTAATGAAAATTTTAACATCGTTAACGCTTGTGCTTTCCATACCGACGCTTATCGCTTCGTTATGGGGGATGAATGTTACCGTTCCGTTTCAGGATACCGCGCATGGCTTTTATATCGTAGTCGCCGTATCGTTTATACTCGCACTGATTTCCGCGATCGTGCTGTGGCGCAAGCGGATGTTTTAACAGATTGCGGGGAGATGTGCATGATTGATTTTCTGCTGCGCGCGAAACGCGCCACATATGCCGGAAAGGGCGCGGAAGCCGCGCCATCGCGGCCTCGCTCGCATGATTTAATATATAAAGAAGACTTATTACTGTATATTGATACGTATTTAGGGAGCGACCGATTCGCCGGTGAGGAAGCGGTCTGGG
>JAISZG010000076.1 GCA_031269355.1 Oscillospiraceae bacterium
GGCTCGTCTAAAAGCAGCACCTTGGGATCGAGCGCGAGCGAACGCGCTATCGCCACGCGCTGCTGCTGGCCGCCGGAAAGCTGGTTGGGGTAATAATCCATTCGATCCTTCAGCCCTACCTGCTCCAGGTGATACTCGGCAAGCTGCTTCGCCTGAGCGGCGGGCGTTTTGCGAACGGTGATCAGACCCTCCGTTACGTTTTCGCGTGCGGTTTTATATTTGAACAGGTTAAACAGCTGAAACACCATTGCGGTGTTGCGCCGCATATATTGGATCTGCTGCTTCCGCGCGCTCTTCACGTCGAAGCTAACGTCGTCCAGCGTGATGTGTCCGTCGCTTGGCGTTTCCAAAAAGTCGATGCACCGCAGCAGCGTGGATTTTCCAGAGCCCGACGCTCCAATAATTCCAACGACTTCGCCGTCGTTCACGGCAAGGTCAACACCTTTAAGCGCCTGATGCGCGCTATACCATTTCTTTAATCCCCGCACCTGGATCAATGCCCGGCACCTGCCTTTCGTTGCATTTTAACCGCTTCTCCCATACGGCGAGCAGGCGTGAGACAATCATTGTGATCATCCAATAAATAATCGCAAGAGATACGTACATCTCAAAATATCGGAAATTGCGCGCCGCCATCATTCGTCCGGCGGCGGTCATTTCGACGACGGCCGTTGTGAATACGAGCGACGTTCCCTTGATCATCCCTATGAATCCGTTGCCAAGCGACGGCAGCGCGACTACCAGCGCTTCAGGAATAACGATGCGCCGCAGCGTCTGCCACGTGCTCATGCCGATAGATTGAGCGGCTTCCATCTGCCCCTTATCGACGGATTGAATCGCCGCGCGTATGCTCTCGGACGAATAGGCGCCGTCGTTCAGCGCGAGCGCGACCAGCGCGAACACGATAGGCGGCACGCCGTTCACGTTAAGGCTAAACCCAAAGCGCGCGTTGAGGTAGTTCAGCAGCATCGGCAAGCCGTAATACGTTGTATAAAGCTGCACGAGGACGGGCGTTCCCCGCGCAAATGATACATAAAACGACACGATTTGCGAAAGAACGCGCGTTTTCTTAATTCGCACCATCGCGACCAGAAAGCCGATTATCAAACTGAAAAACGTGGACGCGACCGCTATTTCAAGCGTTACCGGCAGGTATTTAACGATCTTCGGAATTTGGGTGAACACCAGCTTTATGTCGAAAAGCACCGCCATGCGCACCATCCCCCTAAATATTGGATGAAGCGCCAGGAACGGTTCGCCGCCGTTCCCGCGCATCCATTAGAGCGGGGCAGAGCCCCGTACCCGCACCATTTGGCGTTCCGCTTACCGCCCGGTAGCGTCAAACCCAAAATATTTTAGCGATAGTTCAAGCAGCGTACCATTTTCAACAAGCTGCAGAAGCGCCGCGTCTACGTCGTCGCGAAGCTTTTCGCCCGCTTCCGATTTGGGATATATGAACCACGCGTACGGATCCTGAATCTTTTGCGTTTCTTCCTGGGAGAACGCGACCGGATCAAGCAGCGGCGCAAGCTCCGGGAATTCCTTAAAGTAGTTATCGAGCATTACGGTTTCCATGAATGTAAAATCAATCAACCCCGCGCTGATATCCTGGAACACCTTGAGGGTATCCGCTCCCGAATATATAGTTTCTATCGGATTGTCGGGATTTTGCGCGTTATATCCATCAAAGAATATCTGTGAGAATCCGCCGCCGTCTCCGACGTAGGTTTTCTTGCCGCCCAAATCGTCGAGCGTCGCGATATCCGTGCGCCCCTTTTTGACCACGGCGATCGTATAGTTATAAACGAAGTACTCGTTCGCGAACAGATATTTCTCTTCGCGCTCCGGCTTCTTTGTAAAATTGTTCGTCCCCATCTGATAGCGTCCGGCGTCGATGCCGGCGAATATGCTTACGAATTCCGTTTGTTCGAACTTGAATTCATACTGGGGCAGAAGTTCGTCTATCGCGTTTATTAGGTCGACTTCATATCCTGTCAGTTCGTTGTCCTCGTTCAAATAGGCGTACGGCTTCGGTGCGCCGCTGTTGCCAAGCAAAATCTGCGTCACGGGCTGTTCCGCCCACGCGCATCCCGCAAATAGCATAACGCAGCACACGCATATCGCCAAAGTTCTAATTCCGAGCGTCCCGTGAAGCGTCTTCCCCGTATTCCGCATGTAAACCCCTCCACATCTTATTACGTATTTCATATCTGAATAATATGAAATCGATTGTTGAAGTATACTACCGTTCAAACTCGTTTGTCAACATATTTTTGTCGATGGTCTTCACTCCGCCGGGAAGGCGGTTAAAGGCGGCTGTAGCGGCTGGAATCGATATAATTCGCCTTTCGATACGCCCTGACCCCCAATAAAAAATCGGGACAAAATCGGCGTGTATATCGTTCATTGTTTGGAACATTTTGTTTGGGGTTGTCAGATAACAGACAGGAGGATGCGCATATGATACGCGTAGCCATCGTGGGCGTGGGAACGATTTCCAGGTTGCACATCGAGGCTTATCAAACATTTCCGGATCGCTGCAAGATTGTCGCGTTCGCCGATATTATTCCGGAACGCGCTTTCGGCGCGATTGAACGGCTGAAGCTGCCTCAAGCCCGCGCGTTCGCTTCCCATACGGATATGCTAAGCGCTATGTCGGATGAAATAGATTTGGTGAGCGTATGTACTCCGCCATATTGCCACGCCGAGATCGCAATCGACAGCCTTAAAGCGGGCTGCAACGCGCTTGTTGAAAAGCCAATGGCCGCAAGCCTCGCGGAATGCGACGCGATGCTAGCGGCAGAAAAGGAAAGCGGAAAAATATTGGGCATTGTCGCGCAGAATCGGTTCCGCACTCCAGTGCGCTCTCTTAAAGCCGTTTTGGATTCCGGCTCGCCAGGGCGTATTCTGCACGCGCAGGTGGATTCGTTCTGGTGGCGCGGGCACAACTACTACGATTTGTGGTGGCGCGGTCGCTGGGATAAAGAGGGCGGAGGATGCACGCTTAACCACGCGGTTCATCATATTGATATGCTGATTTGGATGATGGGTCTTCCGCATACGGTGACGGCGGTTCTTTCGAACGCGACGCACGATAACGCGGAAGTGGAGGATGTCTCCGTAGCGGTGCTGGAGTATCCGCAAGGCTCGATAGCGCAGGTCACAAGCTCCGTCATACACTATGGAGGCGATTCCGAGCAGCAGCTTGTGTTCCAGTGCGAGAAGGCGCGCGTGTCAGTGCCGTGGCGCGTTTCCTCGTCGATCGTTAAACCAAACGGTTTCCCCGACCCAAACGAAGAACTCGAACGGGAGTTGAACCGGCAATACGAAGCCATTCCAAGCTTGGAGCACGAAGGGCACGCGGGAGAAATCGACGACCTTTTGAGCGCTATCGAAACGTCGGGCAGGCCGCTGATCGACGGCAACAGCGGGAGAAGAACGCTCGAATTGATCACCGCCATATATAAGGCGGGAAGCTTCCATGTCCCCATTTCGTTGCCGCTGAAACAGGACGATCCATTTTATACGGTGGAGGGCATACTCGCGAACGCACCCCGTTTCTTTGAGAAAACCGTGTCGCTCGAATCCCTGGAGGGCGATATCACTACGGGCAGCGATTACGCGGCGCGGCTTTGAGACTCTCTCCGCCGAGAACCCTTGCGAGAAACATCTCGCAATACATTGGCAATACAATGTTCGAAAGGAAGTTTCACTATGCAGGAAATGCATGGCATGAGATACGCGCCGGTAGGGCGTTCCGCGCCTGTCGTGGAACCGGGCGCGTTTACGTTTGCCGCCGTTGGATTATATCACGGTCACATTCGCGGAATGTGCAACGGGTTAATCGAGGCCGGAGCGCGGCTGAAATGGGCGTACGATCCGAATCCCGCGTATTTGGATGATTTCTGCAAACAGTTCCCAAACGTTCAAAGGGCGCGCAGCGAGGACGAAGTGCTATCCGATCCAAGCGTGCGCCTGATAGCAGGCGCTGATGAAACGCATCTGCGCTGCGCGCTTGGATTGCGCGTGATTGATGCCGGAAAGGATTATTTCACAGACAAGGCCCCGTTGATTTCCCTCGAGCAACTGGAAGCCGCGAGAGCCGCCTGCGCTCGGACTGGTCGGAAATACGCCGTTTACTATAGCGAACGCGTGCACGTGGAGACCGCCGTATTCGCGGGGCAGCTTATCGCGGATGGCGCGATAGGGCGCGTGCTTCAGGTTATCGCGCTGGGTCCGCATAACCTATCGCCAGCCATGCGCCCAAAATGGTTTTTTGAAAAGGCGAAATACGGCGGCATACTGTGCGATATAGGCAGCCACAACGTCGAGCAGATTTTATATTACACAGGCGCGAAGGATGGAACCGTCGTTAGCAGCCAGATCGCCAACTACAACCATCCCGAATATCCGGAGCTGGACGATTTCGGAGACGCGACGCTCGCGCTTGATAATGGCGCGACGGGATATTTCCGCGTGGATTGGTTTACCCCGGCAGGGCTGAAACGCGCGTTCGGCGACGGACGGGTGTTCATATTGGGAACGGACGGGTACATCGAACAGCGTAAGTACATCAATATTGGCACGGAGGATGGCCCCGGACAACTATACCTGGTGAACCAGGATCAGCAGGTTCACTACGACGTCCACAATAAAGTGGGGTATCCCTTCTTTGGTCAGCTGATATTGGATTGCCTGAACCGCACGGAAAACGCGATGACACAGGATCACGCGTTTAAGGCGGCGGAGCTGAGCATCAAAGCGCAGATGCAAGCGACAACGCTTTACCCCAAAGAGTCGTAGATCGTTAATGTCGCGGCCGAGCTTCGCTTGACGAGGCTCGCCGCGCATTTCTTCAATCGCATATGTCAACATAACTATATGTAAACACGGTGTAAAACAGCTCTTGGAGAATTTATGGAGGATGTATATGGAAGAGCTGAAACGACAGGTCGCCTGATGCGTCTAAGATGTGTAGCGACACACATCATCGACGATGAGGCGACCTGCCATGGAAACCATTATACAGCAACTAGTAGTTTATCTGTTACAGCTCAGCAGGAAACGCCGCGATGCATATTATGCATTTATCGGTTGAGAATAATGTATATTATCCGTATTTTTTGTTATGCATCATGATGCAACTGTAATGTTTATGTATGATAAGAAGGCATTAATGAATTTTACGCGCTCAGGACGCTTCCATGCTGAGCCGAAGCCGGAATATGTTACTACTCACGTCCCCCCTGAAAAAGGCAGCACAGAAAACCCGGCGAAAACGAGTGTGATAGATTCCAGAGCATTGAGAGCACGCTTGCGAATAGTCGAAAGGAAGCTGCGAATCCGAGTAAACGCAACAAGACCAGCCCAGCTGCGATGACAGCCGGATACTTTTTGCTTGCCTTTACATGAGCGTAAAGCACGTTCCGCTTGATTGTTTGTAAACGGCGCGATGTACTTCTTCATGAATAAAAGATAATTTGGTTTGAAGCCCGCCAGCCGATACAGTATTTTTCGCAATTCCTCCCTTCCATATTGGTTTCCAATTTCTTCCATTGCTAGGGCGTGTTCGAAAAATCTCTCGGTCTGAATGCACTGTCTTTTTATCCATCGCGGCGTCGCGCGCGTAAACCCGCCTTCATCCGCCACAGGCGGCGGCGGGTTTACGCGCAGTCGACGTAGCGGAGCTACGCCTCCCTCATGGCTCCTTGCGCCTCATCAAAATCCAGCACATTCAGCCTCGAGATATTTTTCGAACACGCCCTAGTGTAGGCTATTGTAAGTAGGGCATGTTCGAAAAATCTCTCGGTCTGTATGTACTGTTCTTTTTATCCGTCGCGGCGCCGCGCGCGTAAATCCGCCTTCATCCGCAACAGGCGGCGGGCTTACGCGCAGGTTAAATCAATCGAAGAGGCGCTCTCGATTTCCGGCGTTGCGTTCGCCTGCGATCCATTTGTCGAAGCCGCGAAGTACGCCTTGAAGAAAGCGTCCGCGACTGAAGAACTATAAAAGGAAAGATATAGTGGATAGTCGCGCACTAACCAAGCCGCAGCGGCGCTAATCCCGGCGGCGGATCGGCGAGCACGCCGTCCAGATTGCCTCGTTCGGTAACGATCAAACGCTTGATATTAAGCGCGCGCATGCATGCGACCATAATCCAGGCGCCGGGCACGATTACGTCCACCCGTTTGGCCGACAAACCGGGAACTTGCGCGCGTTCGGTCGCGTTCATATTGGAGAGCATGTCCGATATCCGCTCGACAGCGCCGCGTTCAAGCGCCCGACCTTCGATAGCTCGCTCGCCATTCGCGTCGATTCGCGCGATCGTCGTGCACGTTCCGCCTACGCCAACCCACCTGACAGGCGGATCGATCGTGAATTTATGCGCCGCGTTTCGGATATCGCGCTCGATCGCCGCGCGCATAGATATATATTCATATTTATTCAGCCCGTTTGTTTTGCGCGCCAGGCGCACCGCGCCAATCTGCAGGCTGACCGCAGTCGTCTCTCCGCCGCGTTCAACCGCAATCTCCGTCGACCCGCCGCCGATATCGATCACTCCGTCCGAATCGCTCGACGAGCATCCCTTCAAGCTCAGCCGCGCTTCCTCCTCCCCGCTTAGCACACGCAGCCGAAGCCCCGTACGATCCAGTATTCGAAAGGAAAAAGCATCTGCGTTCGCGGCGTCGCGAACGGCGCTTGTCGCCACCAAACACGCGCTTATCGAGCCGCATGATTTTGCCAGCGCCAGCAGTTTCTCGACAGACGCTACTATACGGTCGATCGAATCCTCTGAAAGTCCATCCGGCGTCAAACCGGCAAACGGGCGGACATCCTCACGAAAACGCGTCGCGCTGCGCACGCCTTCCGGAGTATCTTCGGCTACAAGCATACGAATAGAATTCGATCCTATGCCAATGACGGCGCGGCATGTGCGGGCCGCCGTCACGGGGTTATCCCCTCGTCGGACGCGGAGAATACTTCGACCGCAGTCCCGTAAGGGGGCTGATCTGCCGACGGCTGCGTTTCGGCGACAAACCGAATCGTTCCCGGCATGCTCAATCCATATTCAACCCGCGCCTCGCGCTCTATATACGAATCAGTTTCCATAAAAGTACGCTGACGCCGGAGCGCCTCGCCTTGAGCGCGCGCCGTTTCAACCTGCGCTCGCAGACTTGCCGCCTTTGTTTTGGAGCTATGCAGGTCGCCTAATGTGCGCGCCAATGTAACCGTCAGAGCCAGCGATAGCCCAAGAAACACGCAGAGTATCAGCTGCGGACGAATCAGCGGCGGTTTTTTTGCGGACGCCGTTTTCACAGGATAAACCTCCATCAACCATGATAAATAAAGATTATGTTCTGTATCGTTCGATATTGTCCTATTCGCCGATACAGTATAAAATCCCTTTATCGCGACGGAGTTTATCCAGCCTTTTTCGTTCTGCAAAATATGACGTTACCCGCGCGCCTAAACATATCGAACACGTTTTTTAGTATAAAATGTACGCCTGCAGCGTATAGCAGCGTGCCCGACGCGAAACCCATCAGCATATACGCGCGCAGGCCATCCCCGCCTGAAATCGCAAGCACGATAACCAGCACGCCCGCCGCGATCAGCCAGAACAGAAAATCCAGCGCACCGGTCATGCTAAGGCTTAATCGAAACGCGCGGCGTATCAGCGTGAATACGTCGTACAAAAAACCGACGATCAGCCCGCCGTATACAGTCGCGAGGAAGATATGCGCCTGCCCGGCAGTTTCGAACATATCAGTGGAACAGGCGCGAGAAGAAGCCCGCCTGCTTTGCCTGGGGCATATCGGCGTATTCAAGTCCGCCTATCAACCCTTCTACTATAAGCCGGCCTTCTTCCAGGCTGAGCTGGGAAATGTGCAGTTGGTCGCCCACTATTGTTATCTCCCCGTCGTCGGTGCGCAGAACCACTTCCTGCTCGTGGAAGCTTGCAACATCGTTTACGCCGGTCAGCGACGCTTTCCTGCGGTTTTCCATTACTATAGAATGCGAACGCGTTTTGCGCTTTTCCTCCGCCAAGGGATCCTTCATCATATATGCGCACCTCCACACGAGCGTATGCACGCGCGGCTTCGCATATGCGCGGGGAATCCAAACAAAGAACCCCGCGCCGACGTACGGGCGTCGGCGCGGGGGGTAATGCCATAAGTTAATGCGAGAAAAATTTTGTATGTCACGATTCACAATACAGGATGATACCACTTGTTCACGGTTTGTTGGAATTAACAATCAATAAAGTTCATACCATTTATACTTGTAATCATTCCGTTCGCATTCGGGATGCCATAGCTGCCGCCATACGGGTAAGTGCCGTAAGAGCTGCCGCTCGCATAGCTGGTTCCGGTCGCGGCGTTCACATTTTCCGATCCATAGCCGCATTGCGCGTGATTAGTCCAGCTGGGTTGTGATGTTGTGTTCTGTTCGCAAACGCCCTGATTCGCTCCATAGAACGGCGGGCAGTAGTTCGTCGGATACTGCGCATAGTACGGCGGGCAGACAGGATACGGCGGGTATGCGGGATAGGCAGGCTGCTGCGCGCCTTTGCCTGGATGCGGCTTGCGCACTTTCTTTATGATGGTGCGCGTCGGCTGCTGCGCTTTCTTTTTGCGCTTCTTTTTGATTACGACCGGTTCTTCTTCATATTCATCTTCGTCTTCGTCTTCTTCCGGCTTGATTGCCCAAGGCGGAAAGAACGGCGGACAAGGATACGGGAAGAACGGCGGCGGACACACTCCCTGCGGGGGCGGCGCCGGACACGGCGGCGGAGGCGGCGGAGGCGGTGCCGGAGGTTCTGGCTTCGCAGGCTTTTCAGGCTTCGGCGGCTGCGGAGGCGGGAAGAACGGCGGCGGGGAGCTTGGGGGCAGGAAATCGCCCGGAACGTCCGGGAACGGAGGATAATAAATAGGCGGATTCTGCGGGCAGGGCGGGCAATATGGCTGTGTTGAGCAGCCGTTGTCGTCCTGAGCCGGAGGAATCAGCGGCGGCCAGTTGACCGGAGGTGGAGGTGGTGGGCAATAGAACGGAGGATAATTGCTATCATCGCCTGGAGTCGGCCACGAAGGCTGAGACGACCCGCCAGATATGCAGGGGGGGCAGTACGGCTGGTTCGAACAGCCGTTTGGATCTTGCGCGGGGGGTATAAGGGGGCTGCAGTTCGGAGGAGTCATGCCTCCAAAGTTAGAGCAGTTTCCATAAAAAGATTGTTCGTATCCATACATGGGCGCCTTCGATCCTTTCTTGTGCACAATTATGAAGCGGAGTATGAGGGTCTGCAAACCAATGTAGGAATGGTGCGTGATTCGCACGGTATGATAGCCCGTGCGCAGCGGGCCGTTCAGTATTAGGCACCAGGTTCCGCTCGGCGAAACAACGCCTGTGCGTTGCACTCTTCCGTCGATCAGAAACGACAAGAACCCGCCAGGTATTCCAAGTCCGTATATTGTTTCCAATCCGGACAAGCGAGCTTTGTTTTGCGGGTGCAAAACCTGAAACGGCGCGCCAGTGCTGCGCGAGCCCGTGCCGCTGATTTTTTTCAGCTTATATGACGCCATTTTTTCTCACCTCAGGTTTCGATGTTGGTACATTCCTTCTGGTTCAGGATTCATCAATAGGATATGTACGGTATCTGGATGGTGTGTTTCGATATTTTTATAGATAACAATCGAACATACTCGTCTTTGATAACCATACCAATACTGCAACCAGATCGAATACAAGCCCCTCTTAAGGTTCCGCGCCGCGGATCTTGTGAGAAGACAAATTTGGTTCGGGTTCCCTCCGGTCAAGCGCGCATACGCCGGTTAATCAGGAGCATTCGCGCGCGGAGTTTATCCGTGGGCCTCGAACCATATTTGATCCGCGATCATCCGCACACTAGCATTCGTATGATCAAGCCTGCCGTCTGTGCCGGTATTATTGAAAAACAAAAAGACTGTATGTGTATATTTGTGAAATCGAATATCGTTAGAAATATATAACGAATATGCAGTGCCGAACCGGTTGGGAGAGGCTATTATCATTTTCAGCGAAATTGACAACATTTGCGCCGCTTAGGCATACAATGGAGGGCGGGGTGATCCGATGCAAGAAGGAAGACCCAATTCAAAAAAGGGTTACCGGAACCGTTTGCCTTACTATCCGCGCGACGCGCGCAAAGCAAAACGCGTGTGTCCCGCAAGTAAGACGTATCCGGATAACAAAGTTGGCCACTGGTTGGTGATGCTGGGAGTGCTGATGCTGTTCTTGTTCGCTCCTATGTGGATATGGGTGATCGGGTTAGGCGTCGCGCTTATCTTGGTCGGCATGCACTTTATTAGCAAGGAGTAGTCCGGCGCATGTCGCCGCGCGGACTCCGGACACGGTAAGGAGGATCTTCATGAAAGTTAGGTTGGTATGTTTCCATGCGCCTTGGTTTTTAAGGGGGATCCTGCGGTTGTTTGCGAAACGGGCGTAGGAAACACGGAGAGGGGCGGAAGACCGCCCCGTCTTGGTTTTATGATGGCGTTTAGCATTTCTTATTTTATAAACATTATTATGCTAATATATTAACAGCAATTTCTTCGCAATGCATAGCTTTTATATGATTGATTACAACTACATTATATCGCGGTTTTCCTGGAGAACAGCGCCGGATGCGCGCGCAAAAGTTCCCTGGCTGTAAGCGCGGCCAGAATCGCCTTAACCGCGTCTAACGGCCAAAACGCCATGCCATACGCCGCGACCAGCTTTCCCGCTGCGACGGGGCTTCCAAGCGCCCATTGCGAAACCGCAATATAAGGAAGCGCGACCGCGTACAGAGCAGCCAATCCCGCGAACGCCGCTATTCCGTCCCATATTGGATGCGCGCGATATCCCGTGCCCACGCCTGCGGCAGACTGCCTAAGCGCACCGGCTACGGCGGCTGCGGCGACAAAGCCCAAAAGGTATCCGCCTTCCGGCTGGAACAGCGTTTGCATGCCGCCTCCTTTTGAAAACACGGGAATTCCGATTAATCCGATCAATAAATATAACGCGACGGAAACCGCGCCGTCCTTCGCGCCGAGGGTCAACCCGATGAGCAGCACCATATATACCTGCGCCGTGGTCATCGCGGGCAGCGCGCCAAACTGGAACCGCAGCATAGCAGAGGCGGCAAGCATCGCCGCGCATACCGCCGCGCGCGCAAGCCGCACGGCGGACAGGCGTCGCGGCGCAACTTGATTAGCGCGACCCGCACTAAAAACTGGCAGCGGCATATCATCACCTCGCGCCGAGTATATCAGATCGGACGAAATGCGTCAACTAAAAATAACTTGCTAGTTTACGCATCTGGTGTACAATACATATGTAGCGCGTTAGCGCGTGCTCAAAACAGAGCCGGAAAGGGAACGGCCATGCGAAGCCGACCACAGGTTTTTGCGCATCGCGGCGACAGCGCGCACGCGCCTGAGAATACGCTGATCGCGTTTGAGCGGGCGATTTCATGCGGCGCCGACGGAATAGAATTGGATGTGCGCCGATCAAAGGACGGCCATGTCGTAATATCGCACGACGCGACGGTCGGGAGGCGCTCGAACGGATCGGGCAAAATCGGCGATATGACGCTGGATAAATTGCGTGAGCTTGATTTTTCGCGCGGATTTTCGCTGAATAAACCGGCGCGGATCGCGACGCTGGAGGAAACGCTCGATATCGTTCGCAGCAGCCGGATGCATATAAATATAGAATTAAAATCGAAGCGCCCGCTCGATATGGGATTGGTTCCGGCCGTGCTGGGAATCGTCAGCGAGTTCGGGATGGCGGAACGAGTTGTATATTCGTCGTTCAGGTTGAATCTGCTTGGCGCGATTCGCAGCGCGAGCGGCGACGCTCGAATCGGAATATTGGTTGGCGTCGGGCGGCGTGTTCCCTGGGAAGCGGCGAAGCTATTGAGAGCCGAAGCGGTGCACGTTCCCGCGTCGCGGCTGCGGTACAAAGCGTTTATTGAACGTTGCCAGACCGCGAAATTGTTAATCAGCGTCTGGACGCTGGACGATGCCGGGCGGATAATCCAAGCGGCTAAAAGCGGCGCAGCCTCGATAATAACAAACGATCCGGAAAAAACGCTTGCGGTATTGAACAATTATATAGAAATAAACAAGGGATTGATTCGAAATTGATTTTTCCATATTTTTCAAATATTGCACGGCGGGTTAATGGTAAAACGTTCTATTATTGAATATAAAATAAACGGACGCTCGGGAGCTGATAAGGAAAACAATTTGATATGCCGGATTGGAGGCGCGTATTGATGCAATGTCTATTTCGCGAAAGAAGAGTTCGCGCTGGAATCATCGCCGCGCTCGCGCTCCTGCTCGCGTGCGCGCCGACGTTGTTGGCTACGCGCGCGTTGGCGCTGTCAAACGGTCAGACGCTGTATGTGAACACGCCCAGCCAAAATGTGCTTCACATGCGCAAAACGGCAAGCACAAGCGGGCGGATTATCGCGTCGTTTCCGTATAGGCAGGCGGTCGTTTATTTGTCCAGGTCGGGGTCGTGGTACCGCGTAAAGGCCGCCGGGTATACCGGCTACATGTACGGCGCGTATCTGTCGTCCTCGAAGCCGGGGAGTTCGCAGTCTTCCTCATCATCGTCCTCGTCTTATTCGTCGACGCAAACCGGGTATGTGACCATATCCGGAAACAACGCGGCAAGGCTGTATGCCAAGGCAAGCGAATCCTCGGCGGTTCTTGGGCGGTATCTTGACGGCGTGAAGGTAGGCGTTCAAGGAAAAACCGGCTCATGGTACCGCGTCACGGTATTTGGAAAATCCGGTTATATGAAGGCATCGAACGTAACCATAGGAAGTTCCGGCGGTTCGTCCGGCGGATCGTCTGGAGTTTCGCGCGTTGTCGTAAACAATCATGGCACATATGTTAATCTTCGAATGTCCGCCGGAGAAGGGCAGGTCGTCGCGAAGGTTCCGGCAGGCGCAACGGTGCAGGTGGTCAGCAGCCTTAAATACTGGTCTAAGGTAAACTATTATGGAATTACAGGATATATGAGTAACGAATATTTAAGATAGATAAATAATCTTGAACCTGTCTTCACACTTTGGACGGCGCTTTGGCATGAACGCCTTTCGCGCGGCGCGTTCGATTCGGGCGCGCTGCGTTTTAGTAAGTTTGTCAAACGGCGTTATGTTCAGCGTGTCGCCCGATAGCTTCCAGCGCGCGCGCAAGCGTCCGTTAAGCAGAACCGAAGGGAATACGATGCCGGTGTTTGTGATGAGATCGCGCTTATTGCGCTCGTCAATTATAAAAGATCGATCTTTATATCCCATTATTATCGCGTCGAATCCGGTAAGAAAGCGGCAGTCGGGCGGCGAGGGAGATTCGCCATTCGACATAATGTCTCCTAAATAATAAAGGGTTTGCCCGTTATACTCTACGGATTCTAGCGGCGGGAAGTCGGCGCGCAGGGTTTCGTTCACCTCGGACATGCGAAGCCCCATAAACGCGGCGAGATCATAAACCGACGCGGGACCATATGTTTGAAAGTAGCGGCGGAACAGGATAGCCCGCGCCTTATATTTATCCATCCATTCGACGTTCTCCAGGGGAACGAAGCGTTTCTCCGTATCCGGATGCATAGCTATCATGCCGCGCTGGTTCATCTCGTACAGCAGGCCGCCCCATCCGTAGAATACGCGCTCCAGCTCATCTCGCTCAACGCCAGCTTGCGCGAACCGCCGTTTTAACGCGGAGCGAGTCGATACGCCCTCTTCAAGCATGTCCATAAATCGCGCCGCGTGATCGCGCATTCGATCGGCGGGAATGCCCCAGCTATTCTCCCAAGTTTCAGGTTTGCCGCGCGCTGACAGATACAGCCCGACTTCGCTCGACAGCACGTCGTGCAGAGTGTGGCGGAACGACCATATCTTCACGAGCGAATCCGACCATCGCTCGGCGTGATAATCCGTCGCGCGGATTCGCAGCGCGTTCTTGGGATTATTCGCGAACTGCGCCTGCATCCCCATCAAATCCGACGTGATTTGATGGGATGTAGCGCGATCGATTATGTGAAGACGGCGCATCCTTATCGCCAGCAGCGTTTGCGCGTCGATATCCATTTACGCCTCCGTATATCGTTCGAATATATGCGCCTATTTATTATTTGATTTTATATTTGATTTTCCTGTTTGTATTCTTGCTTTTCTTCCGCCGACGATTAATATCGCAAGCAGCGCGAGCGCGCCTGCCCAGCCCATTATCGGATATGCCATGCCGATAATGCTGTTAAAGCCGATCGCGCCGCACGCGGCCGCGCCTGCCGCGCATAGCGTCAGCGACAGCCATCCGGGGAACCGCGCGGGCATCATGCGCGAAATTGAACGCAGAAGCGCTGTAAGCGTGGTAGCCATCGCAAGAAGAAGCGCGGCGATCGCAAGCAGCGCGGCGGCGGTCGATCCCCGCGAAAGCTGTATTATGGGCAGCGGCTCGTTGAAAAGCCTCGCGGCGTGCGGAAGTATCGCGGCGTTCGACGCGCCCAGCAAAGCGGAGATAAGTGGAACAAAATATAAGGCGATACGTTTGCGCTGGCCGCAGTTCACGCGAGCGCCTATCTCGCTGAGCACGCCGCAGCAAAGCGTAACGTTAAGGCAGGCGTAGCCGATAGCGAACGGTATGGACAACCGCGCGTCTGCGGGCGGCGCTGAGGCGATAGCGGAAGAATGCGGCGCGTGTCTCGCGATGGATATATATAGCAGCGCGCATATCGGCAGCAGGAACGATCCGCCTGCGGCGAGCGCCTTCACTCCGCGCGCCGCGCAAACAGCGCATACCGCCACTCCCAGCGCAAGCCCTATTTCCCGCGCGAACGGAACGGCGAGCGTAACGGACGCGACTTCCGATATTCCAGACGCCATCGCGCCCGCAGTGATAAGCAGCATAACCGCGTACATCGCGGAGCATATCGTTCCGCCGACGCGACCCAGCGCACGGGCGGCCAATTCGGAGAACGCGCCGCTTTTAAAATGAGCGCATAACCGCATTAACCCGGCGATTAAGCCGCCGAATATCGCCGACGTGATCGCGATACCCAGCCAGGAATAAGATCCAAACCGGCTGAAGAACACAACCGTTTCACGCCCGGACGCGAAACCGGCGCCTATCGCCGTCGCCAGAATTGCAAGCGCGTATTCAAGCGCGCTCTCCCTTTTGACATCGCCCATAGTTCCCGCCTCCCCTGTGGGAAGGTATGCGTCGGCGGGAATGGTCATGCAGAAGTCCGTAATGTGCACGGCTCGCAACGGCGTAGCCGATGAGACGACGCCGAGAAGCGCGATGCCGCCTGGCGGGAGAGGATGCGGCAAATGATTTGCGCCGATAGGCGCGATAGAACAACGAATATTATTTAATAATCTAATTCTCGTAGCATTTCATAAGAGCCGCCGTCGGCGAGCCGTCCGATTCGTGCGCGATCAGCGGCGGCAGAAACGCCAATCCTGGGCGCACGGAACGCATACCTTCGATCAGCGCTAGATACGGCGGTTTCTCCGCGCGGTCGCATACAAGGCGAACGCGCTTTGGCTCGATGCGCCGCTCTCGCATAGCGTCGCAGCATTCCAGAAATTTGTGCGCGGGCACTACTACGCACAAACGCCCGGCGGTGCGCAGCAGCTTTGCCGCAGCTTGGGCGACATCCGGAAGCGTCAATGAAATAGCCGCGCGGGATGCGCGCACGGAGTGGTCTGGCGCGAGCAGCGCGCTGCCGAGCGACTGATATGGCGGATTACATGTTACTAAATCATAAACGCCAAGCGGTATGCCTTCCGGCAGATCGCGGGCATCCGCGCATCGTATGTTTACGCGCTCGTCCAGGCGATTCATATGGACGCTGCGCCGTGCCATGTCCGCTATGTCCTGTTGAATCTCCGCTGCGTCAAAGCTCGCGCTAGGCAGTCTGGCGGACATAAGTATCGGTATCACGCCCGATCCCGCGCCTATATCGAATACGCGCGCGGCTCGCTTTTCAGCCGCGAACGCCACGAGAAGAACGCTGTCCATACCAAAGCGGAAGCCGTGTTTTTTTTGTAACAGAAACAGCCCGGCGCATTTTAAATCGTCGAGCCGTTCATCCTCAAGGATAGTCTCCACTATCAGCCGTCCAAAGCGGTCATCATGGAAAGAAGGGTATCCAAAGTTTCGCTCGTCAACCGCCCCGTCCAGGGTATGCGAATCACGCCCTCGCCGTCTATAAAGAACGTCATCGGCAAGCGGTCGGCGCGATATGCCGACATATTGGAAACCTCGCCGTTCACATCCAGCAGCACGGGAAATCTGTAGCCTCTTTCGTTAAAATATCCGTTGATCCAGGCGATATGCTCGAAGAACGCCTGCTCGGTCCACTGCGCGTGATTGTTTTCCTCCGGCAATGAATTGACTGTAATAATCTGTACGTTTGGATAACGAGATGAAACTGAACGCAGCTGCTCCAAACTATCCAGGCTGTCGGATGTTAAACTCGTCCAAAATATAAGAAGCACCGTGCGGCCGGAACAGTCGGATAACTGGAGCCACGAACCGGAAGTGGTTTGAAGCGAGAAATTTGGCGCGGTTTCGTCGTGCATATACTGCAGCACTTCGTCGCGGCTATATGTTATGGCAGGCTCCGCGCTGGCGATATCGCCCACCGCGTAACCAGTCGCGGCTGGCAATACGGATGCGGACGGCTGCACATACGGAACGTCCGCCGCATTTTCGGGCGGCATGGTCGGGTTGAAGATACTATTCGTGTACTCGCTCGAATCCTCAAGAATATTCGCGGCAGGGGACGACTCGCCCCCCGGCGGCGTTTCGATAGGCGCTTCCGGTGGCGCTTCTATATACGCGGCGTTTTCCTCCGGAATAAAATCCTCCTCGCCGACGGCAGGCATTTCAGCTGACGCAAGCGTTGGAGCCGCGAAAAATAGAAACGTCAAAAGCAACAAAATCAATATATTTGAAACTCTTAGTCTGTCGATCATTTGCATGAACCCCCTTACACATTAAACGAAGGCTAGAGCAATCGTCTTCCGCATACAAAAGTATTTTGGTAATATCCGCTGCTCAAGCTGCTTATCGTCACCTTTCCCGCGCTCCCCGACGCGGCGTGGATGAACGAACCATCCGCGATATATATTCCAACGTGATCATATTGTAAACCATTCCCCACTACCGTGTCAAAAAATACAAGATCGCCGATTTGTAGGTCATCTTTTGTTAGGTAGGTTCCCATTTCGCCCTGCAGCCTCGACGTGTGCGGCAGCGATATTCCAAAGTTCTTATATACATATAGTGTTAGACCAGAGCAGTCGAACGTGTTCGGCCCTGCGGTTGCGTATACATATTTAACGCCCAGGAACTGTTTTGCGTATTCGACTATCGCCGCGCCCTTAGCGCCGCCGCTTCCCGATGAAACCTTCGACGCGACCAGCGCGTATGGAATCGCGTCGCGGGCGCTGAGCGCGGCGACGGTTATCGGTCCCGCCTCCCCGTCGGATAATATACCCGACGCCGATTGAAACCTCCGCAGCGCCTGCTCCGTTTGGCTTCCGAAATCGCCGTCGGCCGACGATAAATAGCCCAATGAAACCAGGCGCCGCTGAACCGCCAGCACGGCTTCGCCCTTCATGCCATTCTTGAGCACGGTGGTGTCGGAATTATATACAACGTTATTTGCGGTAGGCGCGGGAACGCTTATCGTCGGAGCGCTTATCGTCGGCGCGGAATCGATATGCGCGCTCGCCTCTTCCCGCTGCGCGGCTTCCGCAAGCGAAGGCGAACCCGGCTGAAGCGATGCGTTTTTCATCACGCTCTCCAGAGACGATCCAAACAGCGCGCGCAGCGTATATTTTCCCGCGACGCCATCGCGGCCAAGCTTCGCGTGCAGCTGAAAGTTGGTGACCGCCACCTCCGTCTCGGCTCCGTAATAACCGGTTATCTGCGGATAACTATAATACCCCTTATCCTGCAGCGCTTGCTGCAGCAGTTCTACGGCGGTTCCCTCGTCTCCGGGACGCATAGCCGTTATGGAGGCGTGCGCGCTGGCCACGAAGGCGAGCGCCGCCATCAACGTGCATGCCAGGCAAAACTTTAACGCATACTTTATATATTTAGCATATTTAATTATTCGATCCACGGACGCTCCCCTCCGTTCTCCGCTTTGAATAAAGCGCGTCATTTCAGCGCGCTTGTTAGTATATAACCCTTTGAGCCGTCGTCGGCGCAAACCTGCGACCATTCCGATCCGCGTTCGATCACGGTAAGCATCGCGCCTGATCGAACCGACGTAATGAACGCGCCGTCCGCCGCTGGTTCGCGTCGTATGCTGACAGTTTCTCCGGAACCGCCAAGCGCTACCGTCGCGGTAGGGTAGGTAAGCTTAAGATAATCCAGCGCGAGGAACCCGACAATATTGTTATACCGCGCGAGCGCCCACTCGCCGCCGTTTACATATCCAAGTATATCGACCGACGCGCCGTTGGGTATCTTCGCGACGCTAGCCGCGCCGGAGCTTGCGCTGTCGCGCATGTTGAGCGTCGAACCTGATGAATCCAGCTTTACCTTCGCCGTGTTTATTGCGGAGCCATATAAATCCGCTGAAGCGGACTTTTGCGCGGCGACCTGAGTAGGCGCGGCTTGCGGCGTTTGCACCACGAGCGCGGCGGGCTTGAATGTCAGTATATATTCCGCGAGAACGTATCCGGTTCTTCCGTTATATTTTATGTGCGCCCATTCTCCGCTAGTGTCCAGGATTTCCACGGCGCTTCCGTGCGGCACGCGATCGCGTATCGTCGCGCTTGAGCTGGCCTTCGCTCGCAGATTCACGTTGCCCGCTCCCGATGCCGTCGCTATCCATCCGGTGCCTCCGGCGCCGCTCGAAGCGGCTGAAGCTGCGCTCGCAGTCGCGGCAGCGCTTGATGTCGTGGTCGTGGCCGCCGTAGCAGCCGTAGTCGCTTGAAGCGCGTTTGCTGCGGCTTGCGCGGTCGACGCGCCATTCATGAGTATGTATTGAGCCGCCGCGTATCCGTACGCGCCTTGATAGCGTATTTCGCTCCACGCGCCGTTAGTGGCGTATACGTCGACCGACGCGCCCTGCGGAATCTGCGTCAGAATTCGCGCGGATGAATCGGGCGCTTCCCTCAGGTTGAGATGCCCGTCCGCCTTCTCCACCGCTACGCGTCCCGCGCCCAGCATCTGCGAAACGGCGGGCGGCGCGCTGGACGTATCAACCGCAGAGACCGGCGCGTTCGCGATCGGCGCGGAGCCGCCTATCGATAAATATTGCTTCATCACATAACCGGACATACCATCATATGCTACGATCACCCACTCGGCGACGGAGGCCGCGTCCGCCGCGCGAAGCTTAACCTCCGCGTTTGCCGGGATGCGCGTGATTATCCTTGCCTCCAGGCTGGGCGATTCGCGCAGATTAAGCGAGCCGGAGCCGCCACTGGCGGATACCCGCGCGGATACCGCGTTGTCTATCTGCGCAGCCTGCGCGGCGGCGGGCGAGGGAAGCAGAATCGCGTCGGGCGCGGCGATCTGCACATACTTTGATACGACGTATCCGATTTCCCCGCCGTAGGAAGCGCGGATCCAGCCCTTCGCGTCGGCGCTTTCGACATTGATCGAACTGCCGTTGGGTATTTTGGCGAGGATTGTCGAACCTTCGTCCGGACTGCGGCGCAGGTTCAGCCGCGCCGTGGGGTCGTCGAGTACGACCCGAGCGGATATGGATTGCGCCAAAGCCGACGCGTCGGATGCGGCGGTCGCTTCAGGAACCGCAACTGAACCGCCGGACGCTGCGGACGAAGTATAGCTGTGCCGCACCAGCGACGCGCCTTTGAAATAAAAACCCATGATGTTAAGATAATCATATCCTGAATTCGCCATCTGCTGCGCGCCATATTGGCTAAGCCCCACGCTGTGCCCGTAGCGGCGCGCCGTCACGCGGAATCCCCCTGAGATTGTCTCTACATAGAACAACTCGTTCTTGGAGCCGCTCATGCTCAAGCCCAGCGCACCGTCAAGCCCCGAGAACAGCGCGACAAGCCCTTCCTTCGACGAGCCGTCGTTCATGCGCACGCGCACTCGCATTTGCGTGTACAAGCGGCTAGGCGCGTCGTACCGAGGTGTGGCTGGTTCAAGGGATTCGATTGCCGATATCGAGGACGAGCCGATCGCCTGCGATATAAGCGCCTGCACGGAACTGTTGTTCTTCGAATATTCGCCGTATATCGTTCCCTTGCGCGCGGTCGCGCTTGTATTGGCAAGATCGTATGGATCGTCCTGCACATGGTAATAAGGAAGAAGCGCTCCGCCCCATGCGTGGCTGTTCGTTTCCGTCTGCCCGCCGTTTGACGAAGAATAATACACCTGACAATATTCGTTATTGTACATCAGAGTCATACCGGCGGTGCCCTCCACCGCAGACTTAACGTTCGTCTTTCCGCTGGGAGTTCCGCGGTATACCTGATCTGCGGTGGTATCGCGCAGATCATAATATGTACTTGAGGATACGGAAGCCTTGCGCATCGCGTATGTGCGCGCGGAAATCGCCTGCGCCTTCAGCGCCTCCAGCGGGAACGAATCGCTCATTTCATAGCCGACGACGCCGGGAAGATAATCCTCGATAAACACGTTGCATATTACGTACGCCGTTCCGCCCTGATATGTAAAGCGCAGATCGCCAGGGTACGCGTTCGCCGGGGCGACAGCCTGCGCTATCTTTACGCTGCCGGTTCCCTCCGCCCGCGTAAGCCAGAACGAGCTTCCCATATTGTAGGAGGTGCCCTTCAGCGACATCGTAAATTCGCCGCCGCTCGCTCGCACGGTGACGCTTGAGCCGGACGGCACCGTTGTGTCGCCCGCGCGGTATGCGCCGGTTATGGACAGCGTATATGTGCCCGGAGAGCCTATGGAATCCAGCCTGACGCGAACCATGCCGCTTTCCTTCGCGCTTCGAACTACGAGAGGTATGGAGTCCGCGCGCGCGGCAAGCGGGCAGAATATGGCTGTAAACGCGCAGAGCGCGCATATAATCAGCCGACGTATCGCTCGTATCGTTTGGGCGTGTAGGATTACATTCGCATGATTGCGCACGTGGAATCCCTCCTGAA
>JAISZG010000085.1 GCA_031269355.1 Oscillospiraceae bacterium
CGTTCCTCGTTCCATCGTTCCTCGTTCCATCGTTCCTCGTTCCATCGTTCCTCGTTCCATCGTTCCTCGTTCCATCGTTCCTCGTTCCATCGTTCCTCGTTCCATCGTTCCTCGTTCCGTCGTTCCTTCGTCCCAATCCCCAGGGGGAGGTTGGGAGGGGGATCGCAATCCCCTTCCCAAAGGAGCGAAGCGACGCGCGCGCGCCTTATTCCTTTACGCTGCCCACGTTTAATCCCACCACGAAGTACTTCTGAAGGAATGGATATATAACCAAAATTGGCACTGCGGATATAACCGTTATCGCGGCGCGTATGGTGACAGGCGTCGTAGCCGTTCTTTCCGACAGCGCGGTTGTAGACGACATAGCGGCGTTGGTGCTAGCCTGAGTTGTCGCAAGCTTCATCTTTAATAAATATTGAAGCGTGTGCAATTTGGGTTTTCCAGCGTTGTATAAATGCGTATCGAACCAGCTGTTCCACGCGCCTACCGCCACGAACAGCGCTACCGTCGCCAGCACGGGCATGCACAGCGGGAATATAATCCGCCAGAAAAGGTAAAAATCGCCCGCCCCGTCGATACGCGCGGATTCGACCATCGCCTCAGGCAATCCAAGTATATATGTTCTAATAACGATGATGTTGAAGCACGAGATCATTGTAGGTATAATATATACCCAGAAGGATTTAGCCAGGTTCAGAGTTCTGCTTATCAACAAATAATTCGGGATCAGTCCCGCGTTTACGTACATCGTAAGCACGAACACGGTGGTGATAAATTTACGCAGCACGTACTCCTTGCGGGATAGCGCGAACGAAAGCATGGAGGTAAGCGCGATGTTCAGAACCGTAGTAATCGCGGTGCGCGCTACCGATATATAAAACGCGTTGAATACGGATTCGTCCGCGAGCACGCCCTGATAGCTTCGCAGCGAGAACACGCGCGGCCACAGCGCTATTCCACCGCGAAGCGCGTCCGTGCCGTCGTTGAACGACAGCGCGAGCGTGTTCAGCACCGGGTATAGGGTTATTATCATAAGTATAACCATTGCAAGCGCGTTCAGCGTATGAAAGAGCGTTTCGCCCAATCGAAGCTTGCGCCGGTTCGGGCGGTGGATTCTGGCTCCGCTGGTCATAAGAACGCCCCCTCACATCAACGTTGTTTCGTCCATGCGCTTGGCTATGCGGTTCGCGCCGTACAGCAGCACGATCGAAACTACGCTCTTGAATATACCGGCGGCCGTGGCGCGCGCGTATCGGCCCTGCGTAATGCCGTATTTAAGCACGTATATATCGATGGTTTGAGACCAATCGACCAGCAGGTTCTGGCCCATAAGATATTGTATCTCGAATCCCGCTTCCATCAAGTGCCCGATATTCATTATAAGCAGCACGAAGAATGTCGCGCGGACGCCCGGCAGAGTTACGCTTATCATCTTCCGGAATCGCCCCGCCCCGTCTATCGAGGCGGCCTCGTACAGCGTGGGATCAATCGACGCTATGGCGGCCAGATAAATAATCGAGTTCCAGCCTACTTCCTTCCATACGTTGATAACGCCCACCAGCCACCAGAAATAGCGTCCCTCGCCCAGCCAGAACGCGGGCTTTTGAATTACGTGCAGCGCCATAAGCGCATGATTTACAACGCCGTCGGTAGCGAACATGCTCTGCGCCAGCCCGACCACTATAACCCACGACAGAAAGTGAGGCAGGTACGTGACGGTTTGCACAGTACGCTTGAACGGCGTAAACCTTATTTCGTTGAGAAACAGCGCGAGCACTATAGACGACGCGGTTCCGAACACCAGATTAATCGCGCTCATCGCCATCGTGTTGCGGATCGCCAGATAAAACTCCGGCTGGTGGAACAGCCACTCGAAATTCGCGAACCCCACCCATGGGTTGTCGAACAACGCGCGCGAGGGCTTGTAATCCATGAACGCGGTGATCCAGCCCCAAAGCGGCGCATAGTTGAACAGCAGCACATAAAGCAGCATTGGTACGCTCATCAGCATCAGCTGCCGCTGACGCAGAAGTGTGCGCAAGGCCGTACGCGCGCCCGCATTATTTCGCGGTTTGTTTCGTTCGGTAACTGAAACCATGGCGTCGCCTCCTCGTAGCGGTGATACGCGTATGACCGCTGTCGCGGGCCATAATCGGAGAAGAACCCGGAAGGCGCGGATACGCCTTCCGGGGATGCGGGGCGTCGCCCCGTTCGATTAGATTGACGATCAGCGAAGCCGTTCGTTCATTTCCAGTATGATCCCTTGCATGAATTCCTCGTACTCAGCCTGACCGGCCGCCTGGTGAGTCGCGGAGAACGCTTCCCATTTTTGCTCGAATTCCTCGGGCTTGCTCATTATAATCTGTGGCAGATCGCGCGCCTGGATATCGACCAGCTTCGTTCCGATATCCAGTATATCGGGGTAGGCGGACAGGTCGATCTGCCACGCCGCGTAGTATGGCTGATTCGGCGGCGCGGGGTTCGCGAATTCAGCGGGCGTGTTCATGCCGTATTGGGTGAGGAAATTTTTATCGTACTCGCTCATCTTATCGAAGTACATCTCCGGCTGCAGCCCCGGATCCCACGAGTTTCCGTTATCCATCGTGCCTTCTTTTTTAGGCGCGTTGTAGAACAGCTGCTTCGCCTTGTTCGCGTTCACCCAGATCGGGTCGTCCGCGTTCGCCTTTTGCTCGTCGGTGCGCAGGTAGCGGCCGTTCTCGTCCACGTAATAGTCCTCGCCCTCGATGCCCCAATGGAATATCGTTTGCCAGCGGTCGCTCAGGAACGTTTCGAACATCTGCACCAACCGCTCCGGATTCTTGCAGTTTACTGAAATGCCGAAGCCGCGGTTGATGTTTATTATTGTTTGATCAAGATAATGTTCGGTGATCGATTCATCATATACCAGCGGCAGCCCGATATATGTGTCCTCATATTTTTGCGCGGCTACGAGCGCGTCCGTCGCGTTCTGGAAGTTCCAGTATTGATCGAACATGCCCAGCACCCGCCCGCTGGACAGCTTGGCGATATACTGATCGAAGTTCTGCACGAACGTATCCTGCTCGATAAGCCCGGCGTTGAACACTTCGTTCAGTTTCTGATAATATGTTTTCGAATAATCTTTATTATGGAATACGTCCACGCGGTAGTTATCGTCCCAATGTACGAACACTCCGCCGTCGTTGGGGTGGCCGATCAGATGCTGCACGGGATTCAGCAGGCAGAAATTGCGCCAGCCGTCGCACAGTATTTCGAAGCCGGACGTGGGCAGCCCTTCATCCGTGGTGGGATGCGCCTCCGCGTAGCGTGCGATCAGATCGAAATATTGATCGAGCGTGGTTATGGTAGGATAACCGTCCCACTCAAGCACCTTCTTCTGCAGCCAGAACGCGGGTCCGTTTATGTAGTTGACGATCGGGTCGTTATATATGCGGCCATAATTAGCCATAACGTAGAATCCGCCGTCCGGCATTTGCACGCGCTTGAAATATGGTTCGTAGTGCGCCCACAGGTTGGGCGTGCTTTCCGGATCTATGTATTCCATCAGGTCGATGTATGCGCCCGCGTCTATGAGTTTCTCGGCGCTGTTCGAGCCGCAGATCAAATCCGCGTAATCTTCCCCGGCGATTTTGATGCCGAGCGTTTCGTCCAGGTCTCCCGCAAGGAATTCGAACTCGAACGTGATGCCCAGCTCTTCCTCAATTAATTTATATATTTTGTTATCGGAGGTGGGCTGGTCGAACGGGTCTCCGATGAACACGGTGACCACGAGCGGATCAACCGCTTCGGCGGATGCCGCAAGCGGAGCGAACGCCGCCAGCAGCATTACCAAACAGAGCATCCATGCCATTCGTTTTTTGTGCATAACTATACCTTCCTTTTAAAAAATCAATGGATTCATGTGTATAGATTATCATATGTATGCAAATCTGTCAATAGATCGGCGCGGAGTTTAGTCGGTTTTAGTAAATTTTCGCCCGGGCGGCAGTCGACCTAAAGTGACATGATGCAAGCGCTGCGCCTACGGACGGCTCATCCGTGCAAAATATTGCGAAACCACCTGAATATTGTCGCTAACCGCCAAATTAGCTAATCATTTTATTGACAATTAATATAAGCATATGTAGTATTAATATGTGGAAACTGCAGATATTCATAGATATTCACAGCTCATAAAAGCTCCGGATCGCTATCCGAGCGCCGTTGGCAAATCATAAAAAAGGGGTACGCTTATATGGAAGATCTCTTCTTTTTTGAGCACACGAAACTGTCGGCAAACGATATCCGCGATATATTTGGCCGCGCACCGAACGCGCCCGAGACGAGCGCGCATTCCGCGAAACTCGCCGGCAAACGGCTGGATATCGCAATCGACGATGGAGGAACGCTTCGCTTCGAATTCTCTCCGGATAGCGCCTTCGTCGGTGTGACCGGAACGCTGGACGGGGCGCTCGATTTTCAAACGGAATACGCGCTGCTGGAGCTGAACGATATCGCACTGCTCGCGTTTCGAATTCCCGCGACGACGGATGTTTGGATAGTCGCAGTCGATCTCGCCGCGCGACTGGCGACGGTGGTTGCGGCGCGGTTCGCATCTGAGATAGAGTTCGCTGGCGCGCGCGTTCCGGCGAGGGAAGCGCATCGGATTATTTATACCGGCGAAATCACCGGCGGCGAACGGGTTCCGCGCCGCCATAAGCCGACGAAACGGTTGACGGGAAAGGCCGTTCTATGGGAATACGGCGCGGAAAAGCTGCTGACGATTTACGCCACGCACATGTGGTCGTCATTTATCCCATATGGATCGGCGCAAACGTTTACCGCGCCGTCGGATTATTATGAGCTGGACGGCCGCCATTATCTGTATTCGCGCGTGGAGGCGGAATTCTCCGGCGCGCTCGTTCTCGAGGTGTTCGATCTGTATACGATGCGCTTGATAGGCGCGCGCGTAGGCGTCGACGAGAACGACCGCTTGGAATTTAAATTATATAATGCGAAAGGTGCGGTTATAGGACAATTCGCAGCATATAATTTGTTTGGCAAGTACGAGTACAAGCCGTTCGAGTTTCCCATCCCCAAGGATGCGCCGCCGCCGCCAAAGGGCTTCCGGATGGTATACAGGGCGTTTGAAATGACGCACCCGATGACGCTGGACGAGGTGAACGCTCTCGCGGCCGCTTCGCCCAAATGGGAAGGCGCGTTTGCCGGGGAAGGCAAGAACGAAAAGATGATGCCGTATACGGATTTGCTGAATAACAAAAAATTCGCGCTGCGGTTTGACGGTGGCAAATCATATAAATTCGAAACTCTCGGATCGTTCGAGACGCGGCTTCTCGCGGCGGGCGAGAACAGCTGGCGCACGGAGCGCTACGAGGCGTTCGAGGTGGACGATCGGCTGGTTATGATGACACATACGCTCACAAATAAATATCCAATGGAAATATTTATATATGCGATCGATCTGCAAAACGGCTTAGCCACCTGCCTTCGCTCTATACTGGATAACGAGCGGCGCCCCCGCGAACCCAGGCAGGAGTGGATGTTCGGCGTTATCGAATTCGACGGGGACGGCGCGTCCGCTCCAAACATAACCGCCCCCGCAGAGCGGCATTGCTTTACGAAGGAGCTTGTCGGGCGCTCGTTCACCTGGACGTACAACGATAATATGGTGTCGCAGCATATCTATTCCACGCCCGAATCCTATTCCTGGTCTATTATAATGGACGGGCGCGAACCTGGGCCTATGTGGAGCTCGCCTTGCAAATATGTGAAAATACGCGACGGCGTATATATGATGTCCTGGATTGAAAGTCGATCGGCGGGCACGCAGGGAACTTACGTGTTCAATACAAAAACGATGCACGACTGCGGCGTGTGCTTTGGAATCACGCACGACCAGATGTTCGAATACAACACGTTCGGCGCGGAATCGCGCGGCGCGGGCAGCATAGATTTAAGCGGAATATACGGCGCGTAGGCGCGATTGGAAACCGCCGACGCAAGCCGCCGTATCGGGGCGAACCCGATACGGCGGCTTTCCAATAGCGCGGGGCTCTGCCCCGCCGCCCCGAACGAGGTGGGGCTGCGCCCCACACCCGCTTGGCTCTGCTGGAATCGACTTGGTTCCGGAATCGACTGGGTAAGCATCATTTCAATTATTCATCTTTTGTATTGTTGATGATTATTGCTGCGCGGCGATGAATTCCTTCAGCTGAAGCTTCGTCTGCTCAAGCACGAGATCGCTTCCCGCCTGCTTTAGCAGCGAGATGTACTCGTCCAGCTTCGCCTCGGTATCCTTGCCGAACACGCCAAGATCAAAGGAGGTGGCCCATTCCTGGTTCAGCGAATTCAACAGCGCGGTTTCCGCTTCGAATGCGCTGTTATCAACGCTGAAGCCGTCCACGGGGAAGCGCAGCGGATCGAGGTTCGCTTGATCATATTGCTCACGGATCGCGGATACCTGCGGCAGAATTCCGCCCTCGCCGGGGTTCATCTGGCTGCGCAGGCACCACGCCCAACCGCTCCACGGATAAGCGTCCGCGTTCGGCCCGATTGAATGCGTGTTGGTTTCCGGATCGAGTATATAATGCTCCCCTTCTATGCCGCCCTGGAGCAGATTGTTTATGATGTAATCGTTCTTCATCACGTCGATCGCGAGCGCGGCGCGTTCCGCGTTCTTGGTGAACGACGTGATCGCGAGCGCGTCATAGTTGTATGGGGAGATGCGGGTGTGGGCGGTAGGCTCCATTATGTTGAAGTATTCCACTTCGATGCCCTTTTTCGCCATTTCGATGATATCGCTGTTCGCGGCTTTGTACATGCAAATGTCGGACGCGCTCTTGCTCTCGGCGAACAGATCGGTAATGTGCGTAACGCCTGTGATAGCGTTCGACGGCCATACTCCCGCCTCCGCCCATTTCGCCATGCGAAGCACGTATTCGCGGTATTCGGGCGTCTCAACCATATAGAAGAGATCGTCGGGATTGATCACGCCGTCCGTCGCGTCCGAATCCCAAAGCGCTGTGCCCACTGTCTGCCAACTGTTGATGGCGTTCAGGAACGTCAGCGTCATAGGGGAGGTCGGGTTCGCGTACATCGCGTACATGCCCGTTCCCTTTTCGCCTTCGGCGACCGCCAGCAGATATTTTTCGAAATCGTCAAACGTCGTAATTTCGGGGATTCCGTACTTCTCGCGCAAGTCCTTGCGAACTACCACGCCGTATGCCTGCTCGTAGTCGGAATCGTTGCGCGGAATCTGATACAGCTTGCCGCGATATTTTGCCTGATTCCAGCTTACCGGAATTTGCGATTTCATCGTTTCCGGCATCCATGTGTTCATGAATTCTTCGGTCAGCTCCAGGAACGCCCCATTATCCGCGTGTGTCGGGAACGGCCCTATGTATGGATGTGTCATTATTATATCCACATCCTCACCGCCCGCGAGAACCAGCGGATACTTCGTTTGGAAATCCGACAGCGGGATAACCTCTATCTCCACCGTGGTGTTGATCAATTGCTTCATGCGCTCGTTCGCCAGCTCGACGATGCGCTCGTGATCGTTGCCCTTCGTTCCCACCACGTAGAAAATAAGGTTGACTTCCTTCGAGGTGTCAAACCCCGCCCATGGATTCGCTTCGCCCTCCGCCAGCGAAGCCGCGCCGAACGCGAGCGTAGTCAGCATCAGCGCGAGTGCGATTGAGAGAAACCGTTTCATGCGACATCCTCCTTTTAAAATATGCGTTTTTGATTGCGATTACGCCCTGAGGCGTTGGATGGCGTTTGATAAAACACGCAGACTTTAGCCCGCGTTATATCCGAACAAATCAACCCTTTACCGCGCCTATAGTCAGCCCCTTCACGAAGTATCGCTGCACCAGCGGATACAGCAGTATGATAGGGCCGGTGGTAATCACCGTCATCGCCATTTTGAGCGTTTCCTGCGGAAGCGAAACCATGCCGCTCAGCGCGCTCGCGCTCGCGCCCATCGTAACCAGATTCTTCAGCGCCTGGATGCTGTTGATCATTTGCTGCAGGAAATATTGAAGGCTCATCTTATTTTCTTTTGTGATGAACAACATAGAGTTGTACCAGTCGTTCCAGTATGCCAGCGCGGAAAACAGGCCGAGCGTCGCGAGCAGCGGCGTTGAAAGCGGAAGTATCAGCCGGAAGAATATCGTAAGATCGTTCGCGCCGTCCACCTTCGCGGATTCGGTTATTTCATATGGAATGCTCTTCATGAAGTTCTTCGCGATTATCACGTTCCACACCGAAAACATCATCGGCAGCAGCAGTGCATGATAGTTATTGCGGAATGAAAGATATCTCGTGCACATGATATACCACGGCACTAGGCCGCCGTTGAACAGCGTGGTAAAGAAGAAGAAGAGCGAGAATGCGTTGCGAGCCGGAAAATCGCGCCGCTGCAGCACGTACCCCGTCATGCTCGCCATGAACACCGCGATAGCCGTGCCAAGCACCGTCACGCAAACCGTATTGCGGTACGCCCAAAGTATGCGCTGCGGGTTTTTGAACGACAGGCTGTACGCCTGCAATGAGAATTCTTTTAGGATAAACGAATAACCATTATGCATCAACGCGGATTCACTCGTGAAGCTGTTTATCGCGATCAGCAAAAACGGCAGCACGCACGCCAGTCCGAACAGCGTGACCAGCGTATATCCCAACGCGTTGAACACCCGCTGATCCGTGCGGACAATCCGATTCCGCCGCGCTATGCGGATAGTTGCACCTTTTGACTGCATGTGACGCGCCTCCATCACCAGTTATTATCGCGTGCCCAAACGGCGGATTTAGTGCGTCGGAATCAGAACAGCGAGTAATCCGGCTGCCACTTCTTGATAATACCGTTCACAATCATAATTGTGATAAAACATAGCACCGATTGATACAGCCCGGCGGCGGCGGCCATTCCGAAATCGCTAGTGGACGCCAGCGCGCGGTATATAAACAGATCGAGTATATCAGTTTTGGGAAGCAGCGCGGCGTTGTTGCCGATAAGCTGGTAGAACAGCCCGAAGTCGCCGCGGAACACCTGCCCCAGCGCGAGCAGGAACATGATTATCATCGTCGGAATCAGCGACGGTATTGTTATATATCTAACGCGCTGCCAAACGTTCGCGCCGTCGATGGCCGAGGATTCATATAGCTGCGGATCGATTCCCGTTATCGTAGCGAGATAAACCACCGTTCCGTATCCCGCCATCTTCCATACGCGGAACAGCACCAGCAGGAACGGCCAGTAGTTCGAGTTCGCGTATATATTTATCCGCGAACCTCCCAGCCCTTCGATGATGCCGTTTATCATGCCGTACTCGTATCCGAACACGGCTTGCACTATCGCCGCGACAACCACCCACGATATAAAGTAGGGCAGGAACATAAACGACTGGAATATGCGCTTGAACTTCTTGCTTATCAATTCGTTTATCAATATCGCGAAGCACACTTCGACGGTCATTTCCACGGTTATGAACGCCAGGTTGTACAGCAGCGTGTTGCGCGTTAGGAACGCAAGCTTGTTGCTCATCATAAGAAATTTGAAATTGTTGAACCCCACCCACGGGCTGGCGAATATGCCCTTTGGATAGCTGAATTTCTTGAACGCGATCACAATGCCGGCCATAGGCAGGTAAGAGAAAATTATAACGTACGCGACCGACGGCAGCAGCATAAGCAGCAGAAACTTCGAGCTCCACGCGCTGCGCATAAATCGTTTCCACAGCGAAGGCCTGTTAAGCCGGACTATACTTTCCTGCACGCTGTTCACTCCCCGCGTTGTTTTTTGTGCGACGGTGGATCGATATCATTATAACTGAATTTTATATGGTTGTTTCAACCAAATATTTGCGCTTGTTATTGAAATCCTGTCGTAAATGCATTGTTTTTAATTTAAAAATATTATATAAATAGCCATAATCCGACGCACGCTGCAACGATGCCTCTCTATTAAAGAAACGTCGTTTAATCCGCGCGGCGTGCATGCAGTATATTCCAGCGGCCAGTAGCTTGTTTAGCATGGGTGTTAGCTGCGGCGCGCACATAAAATATATTGCGGGCTTATTTCCGCGTATGTGCGCCGCGTCTCCTCGCTCCTCGTTCTAACTCCGAGGGGAGGTTGGGAGGGGAAGCGCAGTTTAAGCGCAGCAAGCGAAGCCGAAGGCGCAGTGCGGCAAAGCTTCCACTTACTCAAAAAACTCCGCAGGAGTTTTCTCCCCTTCCCAAAGGAGCGAAGCGACGCGCGCGCGGGGAACAAGCGTTACCACGGGAATAAATCCCTGGTGTTGTATGAGCCAAGATCGTAACCTTTAGCGCCGTAGGTGTAGAATTCGAACGTTTTCGTATCCGGGAATCCGTAGAACGTGCCCACGTCGTGCATTGTGCGAAGGTTCATCAGCACCACGCCCTGCTGGCCGGAGCCCATCGATTCCACCCATGTATACAGGTACAGATGCTCGTTAAGGCGGAAGTACTTGCACGGCGCGGTTCCAAGAAGTCCGCAGCCGGGGCCTTGCAGTATCACCCAGGCGATCGAGCTTGGCGCGCCGTATATATGTTGGCTGGTCATGTCGTCGCGGTACGACCAGCCGAACGACCGCCCCACCAGGTCGCGCGTGGGCTGGTGCCTCCACGCGAGCGGCACCGGCGCTCCGTCGCGCTCTATCACGCCGTGCCCTATATATTGGGAAACATCCCTCGCGGAAAATTCCGTGCCTATCGCGCCTTTTATTACGGTGGTCAGGTTCATTCCAAAATCAAGCGCTATCGTAATCGACGTAACGGGACGGCTGCCCTTGCGCAAATACGCCAGCAAAAACACGTCCGTATCGATCTGCAGCGCTTCATAATACTCCTCCCGATACGCCTCCACGCCCGAACCGCCCTCGCTCCAAAGCAGCCGGTGCGCGTCGATAAACCGATGCGTTAAAACCGGGCCGCCGTTATCAAAGCGCAGCGTTATCGTCTGATCGCGAAACCGCTCGGGCAGCTTGTCATAGAACTCGGGACGACGCCCGATCAGGCCGCCGATATTATATTCCGACGTTTTGCTCGCGATATCGAATACCTCGGCCTCCGTCATTTCAGGATTTATCGCGCGCGCGCGATAAGGCCGCAGCAGCGTGTTCAGAGTGCTCAAACGGACTCGCCTCCTTTCGCGGGAACCTCGCCCTCGCCTGGCATAGCTGGCGGCCATGGCATATCCGCGCGCATGTCGTTGGGAATCGCTAGGTTCGCCAATTGCCCGGCCATCTTGCCGACCGCGCCGAACGTGTAGCATTCGAATTGGCTCGAGCCGTTTATTCCGAAGAAGCAGCCGACGTCGTGCAGCGTCCACAGATTCATCAGCGCGAATCCCTGAACACCCGCGCCCTCGGTTTCCACCCACGAATAGATATACATATGATCGTTTATCTTAACATAATTACACGGCGAAGAGAGCAGCAGTCCGCCGTAGGACGTGTTGAAATCGACGAACGCCGAGTACCATTTCGACGCGTAAATATGCTGGATAGAGAAGCCCGGCCCGTAAGTCCATATGATGGACTTGCCGACCAGCTCGTCCGTCAGTTCGTGGCGGGTTGACGGGGAATCGCCCTCGTCGTCGATATATCCAAATACAATATCGCGGTCAACCTCGCGGGTTGACACGTCGTTTCCGATTTTGCTGAAGAACGTGGTCACGCGGCGCGCGTCCAGCTCAAGCGTCGTGATATACGCTTCATGCGGAAACGAGCCCTTCACCGTGTGCACCAGCAGTATTACCGAATCGTCCGCCGACAGCGCTTCGTAGTATTCGGCGCGCGGGTTCCCCTGCCCGTCGCTCCAGGTCAGCTCGTGCGCGCTGAGAAAGTCATAATCAAGCTTGCGACCGCCATCGTATACAAGCTTTAGCCGCTTGCCCGCCAAACCCTCGTAAAACGGCGGACGGGAGGTCGCTAGCCCGCCGGTGTTATAATCCGAACGAGCGGCGACCAGCTCTCCTATTTCCGCAGCGGTGAACTGCGGATAGGTATATCGCGCCATAGGCGTTCCTCCTTTAATCTGGCTTTACGAAATCTCCGAACGCGCCGAATATATAGTTTTCCGGGTGCAGGTTCCCCTCGCGCAAGCCCGCGTGACCAAACGAGCGGCCCACGTCGTGCACGCGGTGGGTGTCTATTAGGAATAGAAGCGAGTTTCCAGTGAACCCGGTCTTCGCCATATTTTGTTCAAGTACGCTTACGAGATATAGGTTTTCCTTTATCTTTATATAAGCGGCCTTCTCGTCGTACGGCTCGCGCTCGAGCATCGCGTTGAACTCCTCCGCAGGCATATCGCCCCATTTGGTGCCTGCGGGCATTTTCACGCGGCAATGATCTTCGCTATAATATATATGAATTATCTCGGTCGTCGGCGCGTAGTGCCAGTGTATCCGCTTGCCGACAAGGTCGCGGGTAAAGCCGTGACGCTTTTCGGGAAGCCGCGCGCCCGGCAGCGCGATCGCGCCGAAGAAATACTCGCCGTCGCACAGGAACGGATAGCGAGTGTCGAACCCGGTTATAGTTTTTACCATCGTGACAAGGCGCTCCGCCGTATCGATCACCAGCGTGACGTTCGTTCGCGGAGACGCGCCCGTCAATTCAAAGTTTACGAAGTATACGCTCGCCGCGCCCTTCGCGCAATCATACCGCTCGATTTGTCCCGGCGCGCCTAGCTCGCCCCACGACAGCACATCGCCGGTTTTAAATTCGACATAATATTGCTTGTCCTCAAATACAAGGCGATAACGTTCCCCGGCCAGCTCGAAGCAGAGCGGCTCCCGGTATTGGCTCATGCCCTCGAAAACCGGCGGCTGAGGTTCGGTGCCGTAATAATCTTTATTATCCATAATTATATTCCCTCCACTAACAGGTCGCCATTTTTCCGTTCGTAGGGCTGCGGATAGCGGACGCGGGTCGCAACCCCGCCTTGTTCGAGCGCGCGGCCTCCGCTTAATATAAAGCAGCAGTCTACCCTGCGCGCAATGCGTCCTTCCGCTATACCACATTTACACCACGTAAAAAGGAGGCTTATTCTCATATTCCCCATCGGAATGGATAAAATCGCCGTAAGCGGAAAGCATGTAGTTTTCCGGCGCCAAATATCCGTCCGCGCCGATTTTGTCGGAATGGCCAAACGAACGGCCGACGTCGTGCACGCGCACGGTGTTCATCAAAAACAGCAGGCTGTTGCCGTTCTTGCCGCGCCGCGCCATGCTTTGCTCGATTATGTTTACTAAATACAGCCCGTCGCGCACCTTTATGAACGCGCCCTTTTCGTCGTAGGGATTTTCCATCCACGCCTCGACGTCCGCTGGCTGTTGGGGTTTCATCTTCTTGAGCGCTTCTGGCAGGAAATAACCGCGTATATAGTTCGGGTGATAATATACGTGGACTATCGAGAACTCCGGCGCGTAGTGCCAGTGAACGCGCTTGCCCACCAGATCGGTGGTGAACCCGTGACGCTTTTTAGGCAGCGGATATCCCGGCAGATCGATCGCGCCGAAATCGTACGTAGAATCCACCAGATACGGATGCCGCTTATGGAATCGCGTGAACGACTTTACGACCGTAACCAGGCGCGTTTCCAAATCGAGTATCAGCGTTATGTTCGTGCGCGGCATAGCGCCGGTCAATTCGAAGTTTACGAAATACGCCAGCTCCTCAGCCTTCCCGCATTCATACGACTCCTTGTATAACGGCCCGTCCCCCTGCGTCCATTCCAGGCGGGAACCGGAGACGAAGTTCACCTCTATGTCCTCGCCCAAATCCATCAATATCGAAAACCGCTTGCCCGCCAATTCATAGTTGAACGGCGCGCGGTATCGCGAGATGCCGCCCTCGAACACGGGCTTCTTCTTTTCAAGCCCGTAGTACGCGTCCGGATCTTCAGCCTGCGGCTGCTTTTTTTCGGAAACGGCGGTGAACCGTCCTCGGATATGGAACCCGTTTTCGATCTCGTCCACCATCGCGACCGCGTAATCGGCGTAGCTTATATAGCTTTCGTTCGCGCCGTTCGTAATCACGAAGTCCGTTCCGGGCGTGTATGTGCCCGTGCGCTCGCCCTCGGCGTCGAAGAATCCAGCCGGTGAGAAGAACGTCCAGTTTGCCGAACTTTGTCGATATTTCTCCAGCGCGGCCGCTTGATTCGTCGGAACCGGCAGCCACTCCTTGGGAAGTGTTTCAATCATTTGATGTTTCTTCAGCGGATCGGTGTACAGGCTCGCCGCGCCGCCCACTATCAGAAGCCTAACGCTTGGAATTTTCTCGAATACGCCGATCAAATGCCGCGCTGCTGCGACGTGCCCCTTCGCGCTCTCCTCGTCGAACGCGGTGCCGAACGCGCTGACCACCGCGTCGAAGCCCGCGACGTCGGCCGTCGTGAGCGAGAACAAATCCTTCGCGATTATCTGCCAGCCCTTGTCCGCAACCTTCGCGGGATCGCGGACTATAGCCGTTACCGCGTGACCGCGCCTTGCGGCCTCCGCCGCGATTTGGGAACCAGCCTTGCCCGTGGCGCTAATGATACCTATCTTCATATATTCGTTCCTTTCCGCACGCGCGATGGGCGCTGCGACGCGAAATAATCCGGGATGCGCCTGGCGCTCTCCGGCTTGGTCAAACGAGCTAAACTATATTCTTTTGGGGATAATCCGGGAAGAACCTCCCCGCGATCGCAAGGAATATAGACGCGGCCCACGCAGTCATAGGGTTGCCGATTGGATTTTTATCGTACGGCTGCATAGCCTGCCATGTGTTTGGATCTACGCGGTACGGCAGCGCGCCGAGCACCGGGCCGAACCGGGAGAGCGAGCGCAGGTAGCGAATCGCTATAACGCGCGCCGCTTCCGCCTCGCCGGCGTCGTAAAGGCCTGATATAATCTGCATATTGACCGGCGCGATAACGGGCCCCCGCGTGAACGACATCGCGCGGAACTGCTCGCTTTTTTTGTTCTCCGAGGCTACGCCGTATTCCGTTAGGAATTCGGATTCGTCCAGCACCCGATCGCGAATCTTCCGAACGATTTCCTTCGGCAGGCGTTTTCCCAGCATTATCGGCTGCAGCTGCGCGGCGCATCCGCATTTAAACAGCTCGCCCGTTTTCGTCACCTTTGCGCGGAACTGCTCGCCGTCCCATAATTCCTCCGTCAGGAACGCGAGCGTTCGCTTCGATTCGGCCATCCAGCGCCGCGCCTCTTCCGGCTTGCCCAGCTTTTCCGCAAGCTTCGCGAGCGCTTCGTCCAGCGTGATCATATACGCCATCAGATCGGGCGCCATCAGCGGCAGTCCGCGCTCGAACAGCGACGCTTCGTCGTAGCCGGATTCGTCCACATGATAATAGGATGGGAAGCCCTTCTTCGCGTGATCGTGATGCACGAACCACCACTTACGGTATGGAACCAGCTTGTCATACGCGCGCTGATAATCCTCGCGGGTAAGCGAGGAGAGATCGAACGTATCCAATATATTGCAGAGCGCGTAGCCGAATATCGGCGGCTTTGTGGAAACCCAGTTCTCCTGATTTTTATCCGAAGCGTTATCGGGCAGCCCGCCATATTTCGGATCCTGAAACTGGAAGAACGTGAGAAGATATTGCCACGCCTGCCGCGCGTCGCCGCGCATCGACATAGCCGCGTATCCGTGGTGCCATACGAACGTGCGCACGAGCAGCAGCTTATGCATATACAGCGCGGGTTCCTTCAGGCTTCCGCGCGGACCCATCGCGGACATCCACACCACCCATGCAGCGAGGCGCGCGTCGTCCGCCCATATCTCCGGAACCGGAGGATACGCTTTAGCGAACGCTTCGAAATCCGCGCGGGTTTCGGCCTCGGCTTCCTCGAACGGGCGGTACGTCGGCAGCGGCAGCCCGCTGGTGTCATACTCGTGAACAGCGGCTTCCGCCGCGCCCTCTCCCGTCGGGAATATATCAATTGTGAACGGGAACGGGCGAACCTCGCGGAAGTTCCATTTCGCGGTAGTGGTGAACCCGCCCGCAATTCCCTTAAACAGCAGCTTGCCCATGAAGTTGATGCCTATCTCCAGCTCGTTCGCCGCGCGGATATCCGCCCCCTCGTGCATTTCAGGCTCGTAGAACAGCCGCGTTGAAATGCCTTTCAGCCGCATGCGGATTATCTGCGGCCCGTCGTACGTAAACTCGGCCGTTCCCTTGGGTGTGCGGACAGTCAGCTTAGCCTCGTCCGCCTCGTATATAAACGGCAGTTGAACGGAGCCGTCCATGAACGCGATGCGTATTAGGTTCGGGCGAAGTATGCTCACGCCCTCGCTGCGGCAGTGGGTGAAGTACAATTGCCCGTCGCCGGGGTTTTCATATATCGACAGAAACGCGCCCTTCCGCGAAAAAGGAACGGCGGTAAGGTTAAAGGGATGATTCGTGCCGAACAGCGTCATGTCGTCGCCCCTCCTTTTGGATCGGAACCGCGCTCCGCATTTGCTTCAGCGTGATAAAGCATATTGCCCAGCACCATGAACACGCCCGCGCCCCAGGAGCCGTAGCCGCCGGGCAGCATGCGCTGACCGGGCTTGAACGGGGGAAGCACCGCGCGCGCGCCGGTCGGCTTTGGATTGGGCTGCGGCGGGCTGCGGAATATCGTCTGCGGGCCGACCTCCAGCGACGCCTCGCATATGTTGCGGGCGTTGGCCAGCGCGGCCTCCGTCTGACCGGCGTTGTAAAGCCCCACCGTCATCATCAGCTGCACCGGCGCGAGTATCATGCCCAGCATAAACGATCCGTACGTGACGTCGTACAGCGGGCTGAGCTGGCTCTCGGAGGCGATGCCGCCGGGCGTAAAGAACGTATCCGGATTAAATACCGCCTTGCCTATCTTGTCCCGAATTTCCTGCGGCAGGCGCTTGCCCAGTATAATGGGCTGATATACGGCGATGCTCTCCACGTCGATTATCTCGCGCGTATCTTCCTTTATGCATATAAACTTCTCGCCGTTCCACAGCGTACGGAGCATCCGTTCGAGCATTTCCTTCGAGCGCCGCAGCCAATCCTCCGATTCTTCCGCCTTGCCCAGCTTGGCGGCCAGCTTGCCGCAGCCCTCCATTAAAAGTATCAGGAACGCCGCGAGGTCGGGCGTGATAACAGGCATTCCCTTTGAGAATATCGACGCGTCGTCCCAGCCGGATTCGTCGCCGTGCACGTACGCGCACAGGCCGTCGCCGTCGCGATCCCGGAACGTAAGCCAGTAGTTCGCCCACCGGCACATCGGATCGTACAGCTTTTCGCAGTGCGTTTGGGTGAGTGAATCCACGCCCGCCCGCTCCAGTATATGTTCCAGCGCGAACCCCTGGAACGCGGGCTTGGGCGCGAGTATAGTAACGTACCTATCGCTTACGCTGTCGGGTATCATGCCGTATTCGTCCTGCTGGGTGAACATCGAATATAGCAGATCGACCGCCAAATCGATATCCTGCCAAAGCGCCATCGCGTGGTAGCTTTGGTGCCAGCCCATCGCGCGCATCAGCGGACCCATGCGTATGAAGTATATCATCGGAACCTTCAATTCCGTCTTCGGCGCGAGGTAGCTTATCCAAATTATATAGATGGCGAACAGCCGCACATGCGCGTACCGCTGGGGCACAGGCTCGTATTTCGCGCACCACGCGTCGAAATCCGCGCGGTTCTGGCGAACTCGCGTATCGAAATCGCCCAGCGAATCGGGGCGCTCTGCCAGCGTGAGGTGGTATTGAACGTACCCGAACAGGTCGCCGCGGGAATCGGGCGTCCAATCGATGGTGGTGTCGTCCGCCTTTATCGCGAGCGCGTTCCACCGCCCGTTATGCGATTGCGTGCCGACCGTCGGCTCAAACAGGAACGCGCCTATCGTCGGGAACGCGGCGTAAACCGTTCCGTCGAGGCGATCCATAAACTGTTCGTGAGGCTCCAGCCGGATGAGGAATCGCACGCCCAGCCCGCCGGACGCGCGGATCAATATGCGCTCCGTGCCGTCGAAGCACAGCTCGATTTTCCCGCCGTCCGCCTGCACGGTCAGCCGCGCGGGCGTGCAGTTATATGTATAGGGAACTGGCTTTCCGTCTCTGGTGGGAATCCACTGGATCAAGTTGTGGCGCGACGAGCCGTCGGTTACCGAATTTGTATACGCGATAAAGAACGCTTGCTTGGCGTCCTCCGCCATGGATTCGTATCCATGGAGCGCCATCAGGCGCGACAGCCTCCGGCTGAACGGAACCTCGCTAATGTCGAGATCATCAATCGAAACCTTCAAAGAAACGCCTCCTCCCATATAACCTTCCGATGGTATTCCAGATCGTTTCCGTATACTATAAGTATAACATTGTCCAGGTTGGCCGATATAATTAAAATTTAGTCATATCCTTCAGAATCTTGCTCGACGATTTGGCGGGATAGGCGCTATTGCCATTATACGGACGCGCGCTGCCGCTCGTCCTCCGCCATAATTGCGCGTATATGCCCCAGCAGCCGCGCGCCTAGCAGCACTGCGATAAGCGTGGTCAGTATATCCGCGACCGGCTGCGCGAACGCGAACCCGGTAACGCCAAACCAGCGCGGCAGTGTATACAGCAGCGGAATATAGAAGAAGCACTGCCTGCCAAGCGTTATTATCATCGCGTTCACCGATTGACCCAGCGCCTGGAATGTGGTGCCGAGCGTTAGCTGCAGCCCGACGAACGGCATCGCGAACACCAGCGCGCGAAGCAGCATGCTTCCGGCCTCTACGGTATCCGGATCCTGAATAAACACGCGGATCAGCTGCTCGCCCCAAATATAAAACATCAGCGCGAACAGGCACGACAGCACCGTCGCGTAAAGCGTGGTCACCTTAAGCCCCGACAGCAGCCGCTTGAACGTGCGCGCGCCGTACTGATAACCGGCGAACGGCTGATATCCCATCGTAAGCCCCATCAGAAGCGACAGGCACAGCCCGCCCACTCGCATATATACCCCTATCCCCGCGACCAGCGCGTCGCCGAAGCCGGACGCAACCACGTTGCTCAGCACCATCGACGCGGACATAACCACCTGCGACAGCGCGGCGGGCGCGCCTATCTTCAGCGTTTCCGAATATATCAGCAGGCTCGGCTTGCAGTCCCTCGGGCGGATAGACAACATCGAGCGACCGCTGGTGAAATAATAAAGATTATAAACCAGCGAGCAAAGGTGCCCGATTACAGTAGCCCACGCCGCGCCCGCCGCGCCCATGTTCATCGCGAGTATGAACAGCGGATCGAGGAATATGTTGACGATGATCCCGATAGCCATGCTTATCGTCGCCTGCATAGTAGCGCCTTCGCTGCGCATCTGTCCGGCGAAGGCTATGTTTATCACCATAGGCAGGCTGAACCACGCGATCACTGTTAGATAATCGTTCGCGGGAGCAAGCGTATCCGCGCTGGTGCCTATGCGCTGCAGCAGCGGGCTTCTGAACGCCAGCAGAAGCAGCGTGATAAGCGCGCCCAGCGCAAGCGTGGAATAGAACGCGACGGAACTTGTGCGCCGTGCGGACTCGTTTTCCTTCGCGCCAAGCTGCCGGGAAATAAGGCTTGCGGAACCTATCGCGAACATGTTGCCTATTCCCTGTATGATAAAGAATATCGGGGATACGATCGATATTCCCGCGACCAGCAGCGGGTTGTTCGTTTTGCCTATGAAGAACGTATCCGTAAGGTTGTACAGCATTTGTACGGCCATACCTAGCATCGTGGGCAGAGCGAGCCTCAATATGCTTTGCGCGACGGGCGCCGTCTCCAATATTTCCAATCGGGTGCGGGGCGCGACCCCGCCTAATTTGCCGTTCGATTTGCCGTTCATGCTTTTCGCGCGCCCTTTCATGTAGAATATTGTAGAATATTGAAATATACAAAATGTCTCCGCGTCGATTATAACTATAGCGTACGCCGCGCGGAGGACGCAAGCGCGCCGCGTTTGATTTTTAGGACATAATCTTACGGTTATATCGATCTTTTGCGGTGCGCGGCCATAAAGCGGCGCAACGTTAGATCATAAACACCGCGCGCGGTTGAATATACTGCCGTATCCGGAGCGCGGATTCGCTCCAGGAATCCGGAGGTTCGAATATGCAGCCTCGAAACACGGCGAACGATCCGCTCTACCGCCACTGGGAATCGTGGATTAAAAAATCCGAGAAGCTTTCCGCCGACGCAGGACGCCGGGGCATATCCTGCAAACAGCTTCGCGTAGGCATAGCGACGACGCTTACCCAAAATTATAATTATGGCGCGATATTGCAGGCCTACGCGCTGCAGCGGTTTCTTTCGCTATTCGCGCCAAACTGCAGGCAGATAGCGTATGACAAACAAAAGAACTATCACGGAGCGCGCGTCACCCCGAGCGACGGCGCGTCCAAAGCCCGGATGGCCGCGGCGAACGGCGTTATAAAGCGCAAGCGCGCGATGCAGCGGTTTATAGATACTATTCCGCAATCGGCGATCGTTTATAATAACGTTAATATTCTATCGTCGCTGAACTCGTTCGACGCGTTCGTATGCGGCAGCGACGTAATCTGGAGCAATCGTTCAAGTCTGAGCGAGCATTCGTTCTATTGGCTGAACTTCGTGCCAGGCGGCAGAAAAATAAAAATAGCGTACGCGCCCAGCCTTCGCGTTCAGGATTGGAGCGTGCCCGAACTGATACAAATACGCCGCTTCGCCTCCTCGTTCGACGCGCTCTCCGTACGCGAAAGCGCGAGCAGGGAATTCCTCGAAAGGCTGCTGGACGGCGAAAAACCCGTGCGCCACACTCTCGACCCAACGCTGCTGGTTCCCGCCGAAGCCTGGCGGCAGATGAGCCGCCCGGCATCGTCGCCGAAGGTCGACGGCAAATTTATATTCGCATATATGCTTGGCGATAATCCGGGGCAGCGCGCGCAGGTCGTCGAGTTCGCCCGTTCGAAGCGGCTGCCTATAGTCACGCTTCCGCACTGCGTAACGTACCGCGCAGACGCCGATGGATTCGGCGACGCGCGGCTGTACGATATCGACCCCGCGCAGTGGGTGTGGCTCATGGATCACGCGGAATTCGTATTCACGGACAGCTTTCACGGCGCCATATTTTCCGCGATATTCCAAAGGCGATTTTATATATTCAAACGCCGCATGTCCGGCCAGTGGTCGTCGCTGGGCGAGCGCGTCAAATCGCTGACAGCGATGTGGAAAATCGAAAGCTCCGTGCTTACCGACGAGGGTGGCTTAAGGGAGATCGAGCGCGTTCCGGATATAAACTACGCACGGCTGGAGGCTATCACCGAGCGTATGCAAAACTCGTCGGCGGAGTTCATTGTAAACGCGTTGCACGCGGGGGTTAGTAAGTTAAATAAAATAAATACGAACAATAATATTTAAAGCGAGCGGCTGCCGTCGATCGTGGGGAATAGAGGGTATAGATGAAAGATGGTAACTCGACGTTATCGCCCGATAAAATCGAACGCTTGCTAAGGAAGGATTGCTCCGGGTGCGGATGCTGCGCGCAGAAGTGTCCCGCCGGGTGCATAGCCATGAAGCCAAACGCGGAGGGGTTTCTGTATCCCAGGGTAGAAAAGGCGAAGTGCAGACTATGCCGCGCGTGCGTCGTCGGCTGCCCTTGCCTTCAAAAGCGAAGCGCCGCCAAGCCGATAAGCGCGTTTGCGTTGATGTCGACGAACGAAAAGGTTCGGCGGCAAAGCTCGTCTGGCGGCATATGCGCGCTGCTTTCCAGGGCGGCGGTCAGGCGCGGCGGCGTCGCATTCGGTGCCGCGTTCGACGATAAGCTGAAGCTGAGGCACACGGCGGTCGACAGTCTGGCCGCTATATCTACGCTGCAAGGCTCGAAATATGTTCAAAGCGACGTCGGCGATACGTTCATACAGGCGCGCTCTCTATTGCGCGAGGGCAGACGCGTGCTGTACACGGGGCTGCCCTGCCAAATAGCGGGTCTGAAATCGTTTCTTGGCGGCGCAACGTTCCCTGGCGAACTGCTGTGCGTAGACCTCATATGCCACGGCGTTCCGTCTCCGAGGGTGCTCGCCAAATATATAAAGGAACAGGAGCGGCTGTACGGCGCGCCCATCGCCAATATTTCATTTAGGGATAAGTCGGAGAGCTGGAAACATTATTTTACGCGGATGGATATAAACAGCAAACCCGCCCGCAGCGAGATACTCAGGAAAAATATATATGTGCGGGGGTTCCACTCCAACCTGTACCTTCGCGAATGCTGCCATCAATGCAAGTTCAAAGGATACCGCAGCGGCAGCGACCTACTGACAGGCGATTTTTGGAATGTGCGCGAGTTTACGCCGGATCTGGACGACGACAAGGGAATCAATATCGTCATAGCTCTCACGCAGCGAGGGCTTCGAGGATTGCTCGAACTGCATGAGAATATTGACGGGCGAATCGTGCACAAAGGAAAGATTCCATGGAATTATGTAATAAACACAAGCGCGGTCGCGCATCCAAACAGGGCTGAGTTTTTCCGCGAATTGCCAAGCGCAAGCTCGGTATCCGCGCTGATAGAACGGATGCTACGCAAATAAACTATAATTATATACATATTTTAAATAGACGCGGAAACCGCTACGCCATCCGCGCCAATTCCTTTTTAAGGCGGAACAATATCCGTTTCTCAAGCCTTGATATATATGATTGAGATATACCCAATATATCGGCGACCTCTTTTTGGGTTCGCTCGCTGGCGCCGCCCAGCCCGAAGCGCAGCTTCATTATGCGCTGCTCGCGCGGGTTCAGCCTGGTGAGCGCGGTTTCGAGTAGCTGCTTCTCCACGCCTTCCTCTATCTGGCGATACACCATGTCGCTTTCCGTTCCCAATATATCGGAAAGCAGCAGCTCGTTGCCGTCCCAATCGGTGTTCAGCGGCTCGTCGAACGAAACCTCCAGGCGAAGGCGGCTGGTTCTTCGCAGGTGCATAAGTATTTCGTTTTCAATGCACCTGGACGCGTATGTAGCCAGCTTGATCCGCTTTACGGGGTCGAACGTATTGACCGCCTTGATCAGGCCGATAGTGCCTATCGATATCAAATCCTCCAGGCCGACGCCCGTGTTCTCGAACCGCCGGGCGATATACACCACCAACCGGAGGTTGTGTTCGATCAACTGAGCGCGTATCGTTCCGTCGTCTCTGCGCAGGTTTTGCACTAGCGCCTCCTCTTCCTCCCGGCTGAGCGGTGCGGGCAGTACGTCGGAACCGCCGATGTACTCCACGTCGCCCGATATGGAGCGCGCCATAACCAGGCGAATTTTCTCCATCCACTCGCGCCAATGCGGGATGATTTTTTGTAATATGCCGTTTATCGTGGTATCGATCATACGAGCCTCCTTTTAGACGGGGGCTCCACCCCCGAACGACGCGGGGCTGCACCCCGCGCACGCTTAGACGGACGCTTCGCCGCCGACGCCTCTGAACGAGCCAGGACCGCGCCCCGCGCACGCACTCTCCCCCAGGCAGGACGGCGCGAGCGCCACGTTTATGCGCTGCGGCGGCGCGATGGCGACCGACGCGCGTATAACCTCGCCTTTCCAGGCGATTACGTCCGGCGTAAAGCAGGGAACCAGCGCGGTTCCCGATACAGTGCTTAGCGGCATCAAGCGCATGCCCTCTGGCAGCCCGCCCATCTTCAGCGCTGGAAACGCGCCGCGCAGCCGTTCGTGCGGCGCTATCACCACGGGCAGTCCGGTATATGGATCGAGCGCGTGGTTACCGGAATCCACTGCCGCGTCGAACGCGAACTGCAGCTCGCGGTAGCGCAGCGTAATCCTTCCGTACCGCCAGGCCGCGCGGCGTTTATTGCGACCCAGCGCCCAGGCCGCCGCGCCGGCCGCTGCGGCGCTCGCGGACAGCGCGAGCAGTGCGCCGACGCCTGGGAACGCGCCTGTGAGCGCGTACGCGACGCCGCCGGTTAGAAACGCCGCCGCCATGAAATATCCAGCGCCTTTGAGAGACGTCGCAATCGGAACGCGACCCAGCGCGATTATTATTACAAGCCACGCGACCGCCAGCGAAATCGGGGGAACAAGCAGAACGCGTCCCGCAGGGGACCACGCGGCGCACGCGTAAATCCCGCCCAACGCGGATGCCGCCGCGACGCGCGTCGGGCGCGCCTTACCCGCGTCCAACCAGCGAATAGCGATCAATATCAACCATGCGTCCATACAGGAGTTAAGCAGAAAAAACAATTCGATAGAAATCATATGATATTTATGCGATGGCTTTGTCCTTCCGCAGCGCCCTCCTCCTCCGGCGCGGGAGAGTAGGCGAGGGCTCCCCATATTCAACCGCCGGTTTATTCGAATCCCGAAGTCACTCGTTTGTTTTCACAGTATAGGAGCTAGTATAGAAGCTCGGACTCGTGCGCGCGGTCGAAACGCGCCGCGAAAATGCGCGGATCGTTCGACAGAAAAAGCGCGCCGCCGCAGCCATACACGTTTGCGATCGCCGCGCATACGTTGGTGTGATATCTGTAAGCGAACAACCGTCGGACTGTTCGCACGTATGGGCGAAGCGGGTACGGGGCGCAGCCCCGTCTCGTTCGGGGGCGACGGGGGCAAAGCCCCGTCTAACAGGAAAAATCCGCCAATTCAAAGGTGGCGGGGCGCAGTCCCCGCTCCAAACGGGAGGGATAACAATGCCGGATTTTTATACTTTTGCAGATGACGCGGGCAGGGATACGCATTCGTATGTTTATGATCCGAAGGGCTTTATCGAAACGCCGGCGAACAAAAAACCGCCCGACGCTTTTAACGCGCGCAGGAAGGCGCGAGAGCGAAGGGCGCTTCTGAGGCGAGACGGGCGAAGGGTTCGCGCCACGTTCGCGACGGAGCCGTCCTTCCCGCAAAACGCGGCGTCCGCGCGCGCGTCAAATAAAAGAATGACCGCGCCGCAGCCAACCGCGTTTGGCGCGGAGCAAATTCCGGCGGCCGCGTGGTATGAAACCGCGCCGGTAACTCAAGCCAGCCGCAGCGCCGCAAGCCTGCCGCCGCGCACCGCGCCGCAGCCGCGCGCCAGCGGATCGCGCGAATATGTGTGGCGCGACGCCAGCGCTCCGCCACCTGTGTTTATAGAGGATAGGCGGCGGGACAAGGCCGCGCGCAGCGATCGTTCCGCTCGCAAAGCCGCCTATGATCATGTGAAAAAGCCGCGCCCAACCGAGCTAGCCAGAACGGCTCCGATCGCGGCGCCGCTTCCGGAAATGTTTATACCCGCTCCGAATATCGCACCGCCTGTCGATAAAATTGTCGAAAGCAATAAAACCGCGCGGCATGCAAAAGGCGTTCAAATTGAAGAAAATGTTCGCCGCGAAGATTTTATTTATAAAACAATATATAAAAAAGAAGTTATTAATCGGAAAGAAGCTGCGGTCGCCGCGGATGTCGCGGATGTCGCGGATGTCGCGGAGACTATCATGCCCGCCGTCCAAAGCGAAGCCAGCGAATCATATAGATATGAAGCGGCGGACGACGCGGAATATATAGAACAATACGAGGAAGAGAGCGAGGAAGCGTGTCTCACCTGGGAGGAAGCGGCGGGAGCGCGATCCGCCGAACCGGATGAAATGGGGCCGCATCCCGCTGAAGCGTATCAAGAGCCTATCGCCGAAGTCGCCGAGTACGCGGTGGCGGGCGATTCGCGGGAGGTTGACGCGGAACCTGCGACGCTATACGAGCCGGTGTATGATCCTGCGGAGGACGCGTTCGTATTCGGGCCGGTAACTTTATTGGAGTGGGTTGAGGACGAAAACGCTTCCGCAGCGGAAGTGGAAGCGCCGCTCGAATATAAGGAACCGGTTGAAGCCGCGCCCGAGCATGAGGAACCGACGGAAGTGCTGCCGCCGCCCGCAGTGGTCGCGGTATATTCCATATCGGAGGGGGCGGATTGGAAGGCGAGCGTATCGAAGGCTGCGGCAAGCGTCCGGCGGGCGAACGACAAAGCGGCATGCGAAAGCGGCATATCGGAGCCGGGAGCGCGCCGAAGCCGCGTGACGAAGAAGAGCCGTCGGCGGTCGCAGCGACCGGCGAGGGCTGCGAAAGCGCCGTCGCCGCGCGTTCAGCCGCCACCCGTGCCTGTTGTGCCCGTCGCGCTTCCTCCGCAATACACGACCGGCGCGGTATGCGGCCACGGCATGTTGGATGGCGCAAGCGGCGAAGCCGCCGTTCAGCGGGAATATCCGCAGATACATCCGGCGGTGCCGGCGGTTCCGCGCATTGTTTTGCCGAAGACCGCGCCTTCTGGATTGCCGCCTAGGATGCGTGTTCCGCCGTCCGGCAGAGTATAGGAGAATTGCCCCCGAACCCCAAGATTCATGAAACCCCGCAGGGATTGCCCTACGGGGTTCTTTTGTGCTCCTGGATTAAAGCGGCGGCTTGATCCTCGCTAAACCCCGCGATAGCTGCGATAGCCATTGGGCTGGTAATACCCGCGCGAATTGCGTTGATCGCGGCAAGCGTTAGACCGCGCTGCTCGCCGCGCTGCTCACCAATCTGTATCCCGCGCTGCTCACCGCGCTGCTCACCAATCTGTATCCCGCGCTGCTCGCCGCGCTGCTCGCCAATCTGTATCCCGCGCTGCTCACCAATCTGTATCCCGCGCTGCTCGGCGTTATGAAGCGCCGCAGCCTCGTTATTCTTGGCGTCCTCTCGCATGCGTTCCAGCGC
>JAISZG010000089.1 GCA_031269355.1 Oscillospiraceae bacterium
GCCGCGCCTCCGTGCGCGGGACGTGAGTTAGTTGCGACCCACACTCGAATTGGAGATATTAGGGTTTGATTTTTGCATTAGGGTTTTTTGGCGGGTGTGGGTCGCGAGGGACGGGGGGAGGCGGCGGTTTAGTGCTGGAAATATTGTAGGTATTGTTTCCGTTTTCATTCCCCACGCGCTTCGTCCGCGCCCCAGGTGATGGGTGGAAGACCCTTGCGTATACGGTAAAAATTGCAGCAATACTCGCTGTGGCGCAGGTATGAGCCTGTCTCGGCGTGGTGGTGTATCGCGCAGGTGCTGCATACTGGATATACCGGGCACGTCTTGCACGGCTCGGGCAAATCTTTGCCCTCGCGGAACTCGACCAGCCGCGCCCATGCGGCATCGAAACCCTCCTCCAGTGGGTAGCCTTTTACACACCTTGCGTCCGCGTCTGTCATACACGCCACCATCGCGCCGTGCCATAATACGGAATAGGAGGACAGCCCAGCGTCGCAGTATAGCCCCGCTCGCCGGGAGGCCGGCGGAGGCGCGCAATCATCGTTCAAAACCTCGAACGCGTGATCATGATGAAACGTGAGCAGCTCACGTAGATTCAGCCGACACGAGCGCACGTCCGCCCGCGCGCCGCGTATGGCCGGCATAGGCAGCGATGTTGTGGATAGCGTCAGCCCGCGCTCGTGCGCGAACTGCGTCATCGCGTCGTAATCGGCGGCATTATCGCGGATTATCGTCGTCTTCAGCTTGATTGACGGAACCACCTGCCTAAGCCTGTCCAGCCCGGCGACCATCCTGTCGTATCCGTCCGCCCAACCGCCCACCCGCGCGTAGGTTTCGCGCGATGCGCCATATACCGAAATCTCCACATCCTGCGGAGGACGCTCTTCAAAAAGCGCGACTATCTCGTCCGTCACAAGCGTCGCGTTCGTATATACCCTAAGAATAAACCCCATGTCGCTCAGCGCGGTATATATCTCGGGAAAATCAGGGCGCAGCATTGGTTCGCCGCCCGTCAGCAACAGATCGACCGTGCCAGCCTCAAACGCCAGCTCGCCCATTCGGATCCACTCCGCCGCCGTAAGCTCCCGCCCCTGCGCCGCTATATCGGCCTGATCAAGCCGCATATAGCACATCTTGCATTTAAGGCTGCAGCGCGCGGTCAGCTCAAACGTTCCCTTATACGGAATCCGGTTGGCGGACGCGTGTGCGCGAATAACGCGCTGCATTTCATTCCACGCCTCTACGGCACGCTTGCGCTCTTCGTAGGCGTCTGGCGCGCCGCTCGAATTGGCGTCGCCAGGGCGAACAGCGTCAGACATCGGACGCGTCCCCGTTCGGCTCTTCGGCGAACAGCAGGCCGCCCTCCGGTTGATCGACGTTGCGGAACACTTCCTCGGCGATCGCGTCCGGTACGAAATATGGCATAGTGGGGTCAAGCTCGTCCACGGTTTCCGATACCAGAAGCTGCGCGAACGAACACTGATCGACAAACGCGCTGATCGCCTCGAACGCGGTATCCTCGTCGATTTCATATTCCTTCCGCAGCGCCTCGATCAGCTCCGCAGCGGAACGCCGCGTTTTTATTTGATCAAATAAAAACGCCCCAGTTTCGTTAATAGTTATCATTCCCCTATATTCCTTCATGCGCGGCCCGGTCGGCACCACCATATACGCGTCGCCGACCTTGCGAACCACAAACCCCGGCTTGCGCTCCAAATATGTTAATACATACGACATAATCCACCCTCACTTATATTTATTTTCTTTTATTTTTTTTATTTATTATATTTTATTTTTATTTTATTTTTATTTTATTTTTTTTTTTTTTACAATATATATTTTATCTCAACATATCAAGCCGTGTCAGCAGCTCGATACGCTCGCTCGCAATTCGCATGCCCTCCGACGTTTCCCGCATCACATTCGTGTCTCTTAGGAATATATACCGAAATAAGCGATGCGCCCACGCGGCTGGCAGCAGCCACGGGCGGCGCTTCGCGTATAAATATGGCGCGTGCATCTCGTCCGCGCGGATGAACACCGCCGCCAGCAATCGCTTGACGCGGTTTTCCGAGCGCACGTCCGTTCTGTCGAACGCGCGGTATACTACGGCGGCGCTTCGGGTTCGCTCGTCGCTGGATTTCCCGAATACCCCCGCAGCGAGCACATCCTCCAAAAGCGCTTCGCCGGCCATAGCGTCGCCGCCCACTACGCCGCTCGCGCGCGGCATGCCCAGCCGTTCCTCGCATATCCAGAAAACGGCGCGCGCGAACGAGCTTAGCGACAAGCGCTCGCACTGGCGGCGGAACCATTCCCAATCTATAACATCGCGATACCGCTCGGCGAAAAGCGCGAAGTCGCACACCTGCCGTATTCCAAAGCCCGTCGTGATCATATGCTTGGCCATGTGCAGTATCTGGAACAGCGCGTGCTCCGTCGGCGGAAGCGACCAAACCGACCCGCCGCATGCCTCCGTTCGAACCGCTTTCGACGCCGGGAATAATTCCGATTCGTTAAGCGCGCGCAAAAACCCCTGCCGCTTTCGGTCGAACAGCCTCCTGTGCAGCTCCACGCGCAGTCCGTCGGGATGCGCGCATACGAACGTATCGTCGTGGCATTCGTCCGCCATCTCGATGAACCCGTTCCGCCGAAGCGCTTCACAGCCCGGCTCGAACGACTCCGGCGCGACGAGCAAATCGGCGTCGGACATCACCCGCATATCCGGCTCCGGGTACAGCGCCTTCAGCACTACGCCCTTCAGCACAACCGCGCGAATCGATTCCTCCTCGAGTTTCGCGAGAAGTGAGTGAAGCGCGTCCGTTATCTGAATTTGCGTCAGCATTACAACCATCGCGCGCTCCTGCCACGCGGCCATTAAATCGGCCGGAGGAGGCGTCGGCAGCGCCAGCGCGGGGGATAGCGCCAGCCCCTCCACGCGATGCTCTATCGCCAGCCGGTATACGGCTCGCCAATCGATATCGCCGCCCATGCCGCAAGGCGTTTTGGAATTAATCGCCGCAGCAAGAAGATTCAGCAGCACATCCGCGTTCGTCATGTCAGGCGTCACGTCCCGTTATAATTTCCCGAATCGCGTCCAGCGCGCGCGTCATTTGTTCGTCCGTGCCGATCGATATGCGAAGATAATCGGTAAGCGCGGGTGTGCCGAAATGGCGAACCAATATGCGCCGCTCCTTCAGCGCGGCGAACAGCTCCCCGCCCGATATGCCGGGATGGCGTACGAACAGGAAGTTTGTTTCCGATGGGAATACCGTGAATCCCAATTCGACAAGCGCGTCGCGCGATCTATCGCGGATAACTCGTGTTTTGCTCACGCAGTCCTCTACGTACGCAACATCCTCGACGGCAGCTTTCGCCGCCGCCTGAGCGACGCTATCTACCGGATACGAATTGAAGCTGTCGCGAACGCGCGCTATGCAGCCGATCAATTCGCGAGTTCCCGCCGCGTACCCTACGCGCAGCCCAGCCAGCCCGTGCGCCTTTGAGAACGTGCGCACCACCAGCAGATTTTCATATTCCGCGCACCGGTCGATAACCGAGCAATCCGAGAACGGCGCGTACGCCTCGTCCACAACCAGTATCCGGCCACGCGATTCCAACGCCTCTCGCATCGAGAGTATCGCGTCGCGGCTAAGCGCGCGCGTGGTAGGCGCGTTGGGGTTGGCGAGAATCACCGGCGCGTTCTGGCTTAGCAGCGCCTCCGTATCAACGGCCATACCCTCGCCCATCGCGGAAAATCGCGTTTCGGCGCGGAACAGCCTTGCGTAGCTTGGATAAAACGAATAGCCTACGGCGGGGGTCGCGTAAGGCGCACCCGCGAAAAAAGCCGCGAATATGAACGCCAGCACCTCGTCCGAGCCGTTGCCTATAAATAAATTATCAGGCGAAATATTATGATATATAGCTAACGCTTCGCGCAGCTCGCGCGCGTCTGGGTCGGGATATAGGCGAAGCAGCTCGCCCCTCTCGCCGATAACGGCGCTCGAGCGGATAGTGTTCGCCACCCCGGGGGCGGGCGGGAACGGGCTTTCGTTGGTGTTCAGCTTTATCCAATCGCCGCCGCTCGGCTGCTCCCCCGCGACATACGGGGTAAGGGAGCGCGCCAGCTCGCTTATATATTTCATACCAGCCGCCTTCCGCCGACCCACGCGGCGCGCAGCTCAAAATCCGAATCGAGCGCGATTATATCGGCCTCGTACCCGCGAGCTAGCTCGCCGCGCCGCGCTTCGCCTATCATGCGCGCCGGGGTGGAGGTATACATGGGTATCGCGCTGTCGAGCGGAACGCCAACTTTAGTTACCATATTTTTAAGGGATTGGCGGAGCGTCAGCACGCTTCCCGCCAGCGTTCCGTCCGCCAGCCTTGCCGCGCCCCCGGATACCATAACCTTCTGACCGCCCAGCGAATATTCGCCGTCCGGCATGCCGCCGGCCATCATGCTGTCCGTTATGGCCACGCAAAGCTCCGGACCCTTCGCCTGATACATAATGCGAAGCGCGGCGGGGTGCAGGTGCACGAGATCGGCTATGAACTCCGCGTATAGCTGGCGGCTATCCAGCGCCGCGCCCACTGCGCCCGGATCGCGGTGCCCGAGCGGCGTCATCGCGTTATAAATGTGCGTGACAGAGCTTGCGCCTGCGGAAACGGCGGACATCACCTGTTCGTACGACGCGTCCGTATGTCCGCATGAAACCTGAATGCCGCGGCCTACCAGCTCGCCGATAAGCTCGTTCGCGCCCGGAAGCTCGGGAGCCAGCGCCAGGCGTCTTACGCACTGGCCGAACACTCCCGCCATCGTCTCGAAATCGTCGACAGACGGATCGAGCAGATGCTGCGCGGGCTGCGCGCCCTTGCGCTTTTTGCAAAAGAACGGGCCTTCCATATGGCAGCCCAGCACGACGGCGCCGTCGGCTGGCGCGTGCATAGCGTTCGCGATGCCGACGATCGCGTAATGCGTATCCTCCGGCGACGCGGTCATGGTGGTCGCGACGAACGAGGTTGTGCCGTGCTTTATAAGTTCGCGCGCCATATGGCGAACCGCGTCCGCGCCGTCCATCGTGTCACGGCCGGCGAAGCCGTGAATATGGGTGTCGATGAACCCCGGCAGTATCATAAGGCCGGTGGCGTCGTATGTTTCTTCGGCGGGCAAATACTCGCCTATCGCGCAAATCGCGCCGTTTCTTATTGTAATATCCGTATTCGCGCGCAACGCGCCGTCGACGAATACGCGACCGTTCGCGATTTTCATATTACCTCCGTTGGAGCGACCGACGATAATTCGCGCACTCGCGAGCGCGGTCGAAATACGCCGAAATAAGCAATAATAGAATAACACACGAACCGCACGCTTTCAAGTTTTGGATGGATTGCGGTTGGCGGATTGCGCGCCTTATTATGATATGGTAATATGCTGTAATGCGAGGCAGTCGCGCGCGCACGGAAGCGGCGGCAATAATCATATATAAATAATATAATTATATTTATCTGGACGAGGACGCGAAAGGACGGTTCCCTTATGGAAGAGAAGCGGGGAATATTTGGGAAGATACGCGATAGGCTGTCGCGCTCGCGCGAGAATGTGGCGCAGAAGGTAGATCAGCTTGTGCATAGCTATCGTTCGCTGGAGGACGATTTTTTCGACGAGCTGGCGGACGTGCTGATACTCGCGGACGTAGGAGTGGCCGCGACGGAGAAGGTGATCGCGGAACTGAAAGCGCGCGTAAAGCGGGAGCGGACGGACGATCCCGAACGCGCGCGCGCGCTGCTTCGGGATATATTGAAAGAACAGATTCGATCGAAGCGCCCGCCGCTGGCGTGGCCTATGGTAATGCTGATAGTGGGCGTGAACGGCGTGGGCAAAACTACGACTATCGGGAAGCTGGCGGCGCGCTTCAAAGCCGCGCAGCACAGCGTGATACTGTGCGCGGCGGATACGTTTCGCGCGGCCGCTTCGGAACAGCTGGCTATATGGGCAGAGCGCGCGGGCGTGCCGATAGTGCGCCACACGGAGGGCGCCGATCCGGCGGCGGTTGTGTATGACGCGATAACCTCCGCTAAAGCGCACGGCGCGGAACTGCTTATTGTGGATACCGCCGGGCGGCTGCACAACAAGGCCGCGCTGATGGACGAGCTGTCGAAGATACGGCGCATTCTCGCGCGCGATTATCCGCAGGCCGATATACGAACGATGCTGGTGCTGGACGCCACCACCGGGCAGAACGGGCTGGCGCAGGCGAAGGCGTTCCTCGATACCGCGCAGGTTAACGGGATTGTATTGACGAAGCTTGACGGAACGGCAAAGGGCGGGATCGTTATCGCCATACAGCAAACGCTCGGACTTCCCGTTTGGTACGTCGGCGTCGGCGAGGGGCTGGACGATCTGGAGCCGTTCGACGCGGACGCGTTTGTGGACGCAATATTCTGATTAATGTATGTATAAAATATAACATATAATATATAATTATATATTGTGGAGGATGCGGCATGCCGATAAACATCGCGATAGACGGACCCAGCGGCGCGGGGAAAAGCAGCGCCGCGAAAGAGCTGGCGAAAGAGCTTAACATATTATATTTGGATACGGGCGCGATGTACAGGGCGGCGGGGCTTGCGGCGACGCGCGCGGGAGTCGATCCGCTCGACGCGGAGGGAGCGTCGCGGGTATGCGCGCAAAGCGACGTACGCGTGACGCTGGCGGCGGACGGTCAGCGCACATGGCTGAACGGCGAGGATGTGACGGACGTTATTCGTACGCCGGACGCGTCGCGGGCTGCGTCCAAGGTTGCGACCGTACGGGGGGTGCGCGACGCGATGCTCGCGCTTCAGCGGGATATCGCCAGGGAAACGGACGTCGTTATAGACGGGCGGGATATAGGCACGCGAGTGCTGCCGGACGCGCCCGTGAAATTTTATATTACAGCGGCGCCGGAAGAGCGCGCGCGTCGGCGCATGCTTCAGCAGCGCGCGGAGGGGGTGTCGCAGGCGTATGAGGAAATATTGGAAGAAATCAAACGCCGCGACGAACGGGACGGCACGCGCGCGGTCGATCCGCTGCGCCCCGCACCCGACGCCGTGCTGATCGACACAACCGACATCACATTGGAGGAGGTAGTCGAACGAATGGCGGATATATGCCGAGCGGTTTTTCGGGAGGGGTATTATGGGCGATCGGAATAATATGACGCGCGCCGATCAAATTAAGCGGGAACTTCCTGCGGCGCGCCCGGCGGCGGAGGTGGCGGTTCCCGCCGGGGGCACGGTTTTTTATAGGGCGGCGCGCTCGCTGTGCGCGTTCGTAGCGCGCATGCTGTTCCGCGTGACGGCGGACGGGCGGGAGAATATTCCGAGGGATAGAAACTTTATATTATTATCAAATCATATAAGCGCGTGGGATTCGATATTGCTGGCCGCCGCATGTTCGGAGTGGCAGATTCATTTTCTCGCGAAGGAGAGCCTGTTTAAGTTTGCGCCGCTCAGGTGGGCTATGCTGCGCGCGGGGGCGATACGGATAGCGCGGGGCGGGTCGAACCTTGCGGCGATGCGAAGCGCGATGCAGGTTGTGCGGCAGGGGCGCGCGCTGGGCATATTCCCGGAGGGGCATAGATATCGAACGGGAAAAATCGAGCGGATGGAAAGCGGAGTGGCGATGCTGGTAATGAACACAAGCGTGCCGCTGCTGCCCGCGAAGGTTTCCGGTGAATATGGGTTTCGCAAGCATATTCACATACGCTTTGGCGCGCCCGTAGAGCTTGCCGATCTGCGCAGGCTGCCCAAGGATGCGGACACAATCGAGAAGATCAAGGATCGTTTGACGGGGATTATGGCAAATTTATCCTAAAATACGGCGAAAGATTCTATATATAAAATACGATAAATCGGTATAATTCAAGGAGGAATAATCGGAAGGGCGTAGAATTATTTATGGATAGAATTACCGGTATCATATCCGTTCGGATTACGCGGTGAAGTTATGCCAATACGTGTCGGGCGCTGCGCCGGATTTTGCTCGGGGGTTCGCGCGGCGGTTCGCATAGCGGAGGAAGCCGCACAAACGCGGCCGTGCGCGTGTTTGGGGCCGCTGATTCACAATCCGCAGGTGTTGGCGCGGCTTGAGGAGAAGGGCGTTCGGATAGTTGAATCGCCGGACGAGGTATCGTCGGGCACGGTGGTGATTCGTTCGCACGGGGTATCGCGCGAGGTTATCGAGCTTTGCGAGCGGCGCGGGCTTACGATAGCGGACGCTACCTGCGCGTATGTGGTGCGGCTGCATCGTTTGGCGGCGGAGGCTTCCGCGAGGATGCCGGTTTGCATAGTGGGACAGGCTGATCATCCGGAGGTGCGCGGAACCGCCGGGTGGTGCGCGGGCGACGTATACATAGTGGATTCGATTGAATCTGCGGGGCGGGTTCCGCTGCTGGATGAAGCCGCCGCCGTCGCGCAGACGACGCTGCCGCCGCTGCAATACAAGGCGATAACAGACGCGCTGGCCGAGCGTGTTAAGAGGCTCGTCGTTTACGATACTGTATGTTTGGCGACATCGCGTCGGCAGAGGGAAGCGACGGAGCTTGCCGATTGGGCGGACGTGATGATAGTGGTAGGCGGGCGGGACAGCGCGAATACGCGAAAGCTATACGAAACCTGCAAAGAGCGGTGTCCGCGCTCGCTGCGCATTGAAGGACCGGAGGAGCTGCCGGAGGGATTGGATCCCGCGAGAGATAACATTGGGATAACCGCTGGCGCGTCCACGCCGGATTGGGTATTGAAGGAGGTTGTAAACCGCATGAACGACATCGAACAAAACGCGCCGGTTCCGCAGCTAGCGCCTACCGAATCGCAGGAAAACGAAAACGCCAGCTTCATGAAGGATATCGAAGCGACGCTGATACCGATTCGCACTGGGCAGACCATCACCGGGACGGTTGTGCAGGTTACGGAGGACGAAATCTGCGTCAACATCGGATACAAATCCGACGGGTTGGTCAAGCGCAGCGACCTGGTCAGCAAGGACGTCCACGTCGGCGACGAGATAGACGTTGAGGTTGTGAAGGTAAACGATGGCGAAGGCAATGTATTGCTTTCCCAGCGCAACGTTGTAAGCCGCAAAAACTGGGACGCGCTCATGACCCGGTACGACGAGGGCGGGTATGTGGAGGGCGTCGGACGCGAAGCGGTCAAGGGCGGCTTGATTGCAAACGTAATGGGAGTTCGCGCGTTCATACCGGCGTCGCAGCTATCCCAGCGTTATGTGGAGAAGATCGAGGACTTCGTGGGCAAGACTATGCGGCTTAAGATTATCGAAGCGGACAAATCGAAGAAGCGGATAGTATGCTCGCGCAAAATAGTTATAGCCGAAGAAGCGGTTGCCAAGAAGAAGGAAGCGTGGGACAAGCTTGCGGTTGGCGAGGTTGTGCCGGGGGTAGTTAGGCGGCTGACAGATTTTGGTGCGTTTGTGGATGTAGGTGGAGTTGACGGGTTGGTGCACGTAACGGATTTGAGCTGGGGGCGGGTGAAGCATCCTAGCGAGATAGTGCAGCCCAATCAAGAGATACAGGTGAAGGTATTATCGCTGGATCAGGAGCGTGACAGGATACAGCTTGGGTACAAGCAGACGCAGCCGCGCCCGTGGGAGATAGCGGAGGAGAAGTATCCGCCGGGCAGCATAGTTTCGGGCAAGGTGGTGCGCATCACCACATTTGGAGCGTTTGTGGAGCTAGAGCCTGGGCTAGACGGGTTGGTACATATATCGCAGTGTGCGCTATCGCGGATAGCGAAGGTTGAGGACGCGGTGGAGGTTGGGCAGATTGTTCGCGTCAAGGTACTGAGTGTTGATTCCGAAGCGAAGCGGATCAGTCTTAGCATTCGCGCGGTACTTGAGGACGAGGCGTTCATGTATTCGGACGACATACCGGGCGAATCTCTCGGAGATGAAACCGCCTACACCCTCTCAGACGACTCCTCCGATTCAACATCCGACGCTCCCTACTAAACATCAAGCCGCAAATAAACATTTTCGTCCCTCCCCAATAGCGCCGGGCGCACTCCCGCCGCCCCCCAATAACGCCACTCGTCGCCAAACCCGCTAGCGCCGGGCGCCCTCCGCGCCCGGCGTGTCAAACCTACCCGCTATTTGAAGGGGTTTCCAAAGGGGCCCATGGCCCCTTTGGCGGGAGGGTTTGGGAGGGCAGCGCCCTCCCAACGTAACCCCCGTACCCTTCGTCCCTCTCGTACCCTTCGTCCCCTGCGGCACACACCCAAACCAAAACCCTCACGCAGAAATCAAACCCTAATATCTCCTATTCGAGTGTGTGCCGCAACTAACTCACGTACCGCGCCCGGAGGCGCGGCAGCGCTCCGCTTCGCCATAGATATCGCTGGCCGGACGAAACTTGACGACTGTTGGCTATCAAGAGCCTCCGGCGGCGCTTGCGCTATATCGTCTCGTCGATTGAGGGGAACCCTGCGACTGGCGGTAACCGGAAACGTTCGATATGCAAAGTATCGTGCGGCGAAACGCTGCCGCGCCTTCGGGCGCGGGACGTGAGTTAGTTGCGGCACACACTCGAATAGGAGATATAAGGGTTTTATTTCTGCATTATGGTTTTGGTTTGGGTGTGTGCCGCGGGGGACGAGGGTACGCTGGGTACGCTGGGTTGCGTTGGGTTGCGCTGGGTTGCGCTGGGTACGCTGGGTTACGGGGTTACGTTGGGAGGGCGCCGCCCTCCCAAACCCACCCGCCAAAGGGGCATGGCCCCTTTGGAATCCCCCTTCCGTTGCGGCGGTGGTACCCCGGGCGCGGAGGGCGCCCGGGGTACCGGGGTAGGCGTTATTAGCTGTTGGGAGGGCGTTGCCCTCCCATTGGAGCCGCCAAAGGGGCTGCGCCCCTTTGGAGTGCGACGAGGTGGATGCGTGGGAGAGTAAGTGCATAAAAAGGAGAATCGCGATGGATGCTATATTGGAGGGTAAGGCGCGCGAATTGGCGCGGGCTATCGGCGAAAGTGCGGAAATCGCCGAGATGCGACGACTTAAGGATGCCGCTTATGAAGATGAAACCAACGCGCGGCTGCTCGTCGAGTACCAGCGGCTTCAACTGCGGCTCCAGCGCGGAATGCTAACCGGCGATCCACCCGACAATGAAGATATGCAGCGCTTCCAGCGTATCGCCTCGCTGCTTATGATGAGCCCACACGCGCAGGCGTTCCTGCTCTCGCAAATGCGCGTTCAGCAAACCATCGGCGCCATTATCCAAATTGTCTCCGATGCCGCCGACTTCCCACTCTCCAATTGGCTCGAACACTAACCCCCCACCCCACCCCACCCCAAAAGGAGGAAACTTCTTTATAAATGAAGAACCATAATCAAAAGCAACATCCCAAAAAAAACTCCGCGCAGGAATGGGACGCCCAGTCGCTGCGCGATAGCCGCTCCTACGGCTTCTTCTGGTACGATTGGCTCTGGCGCATCATCCGCCCCGCAATCATATTCATTTGCGCCGGCCTCATAATATTCGGCGGATTGGCGTTCACTATAAATAAGTTGTATCAGCTATACCTCATGCCGATGGATACCAATGATACGAACGCCATCTCATTCGTAATCGAAAGCGGCAGCTCCCTAACCTCCGTCGCGCAGCAGCTCGAAAATCAAGGAATAATCCGCAGCCATAGCGTGCTCAAATATCTAATGGATTTCCGAGGCCTTGGCCAAAAAATACAAGCAGGCGAATATCAGCTGTCCCGCGCGATGAGCATATCCGAAATAATCGAACAGCTTACCACCGGCGACGGCAAACCGCTAACACGCAACATAACCGTTATACCCGGCTGGACAATACAAACCATCGCAAACAGCCTCGCGGCGGACGGCGTTATCCCCGACGCCGAATCGTTCCTTAGCATGTGCAGAACCGGCGAAGAGTTCAGCGATTATTATTATATAGCAGAAGTGATGGCCACACCCAAAGTAAATCAGCGATTCTACGCGCTCGAAGGATATCTCGCACCGGATACTTATCAAGTATATACAAACGCTACGCCGAACGATATCATCCGCAAGCTGCTCTCCCAAACCGAAACCGTGTTCTCAGAAGCATATAGAGAACGCGCCGCCGCGCTCGGCCTGTCCATGGATCAAGCGCTCACACTCGCTTCGATGATAGAAAAAGAAGCGAAATCTCAGGATTTCGCGAAAGTGTCCGCCGTGTTCCACAATAGGCTCGATAAAAATATGGCGCTCGGTTCCGACGTCACCGTCCAATATAGCACCGGCTCCGAAAAAATGGCGCTCACCGATCGCGAGCTTTCCGTTATATCCGCATACAATACATACACCAATACAGGACTCCCCGTAGGCCCAATATGCAATCCATCAAAAGCCGCCATCGAAGCCGCCCTAAATCCGGATACAACATTTATAACAGAAGAATATTTATATTTCTGCAGTATGGAACCCTCCAGCGGCGAGCTGTACTTCTCCAAAACCCTTGAAGAGCATAACGCCGCCGTATCTCGTTATCGGCCGCTGTGGGAGGAATATGACCGGAACCGCGGTCTGTAATCGATCCGTCGAGCTGCTCGCGCCAGCGGGCGGAATGCAGCAGCTAACCGCCGCGCTGCGGTTTGGCGCGGACGCGGTTTATGTAGGTATCGATAAATATGGCCTGCGTGCGCGCGCCTCCAATTTCGACGACGCGCGGCTCGCCGATGCCGTCGCGCTAACACACCGCCAAGGGCGGCGGCTGTACGCCGCTCTCAACGCGTACCTATGGGACGACGAACTGACCGCGTTCGCGGACAGCGCGCGGCAACTGGCGCGCCTTGGCGTGGACGCGGCTATCGTGTCTGATCCCGGCGCGGTCGCGCTGCTTCGTGAAATAGTCCCCGAGCTGCCGCTGCACCTAAGCACGCAGGCGAATACCACCAACGCGCGCGCGGCGTCGTTCTGGCATTCGCAGGGCGTGTCGCGGATTATACTTTCGCGCGAGCTATCCATGGAGCGAATACGCGTTATACGCAAAAATACGCCTCCCACTCTGCAGCTCGAAGCCTTCGTGCACGGCGCGATGTGCGCGGCAATATCGGGGCGATGCCTGCTAAGCGCTTCGCTGACCGCGCGCTCCGCGAATCGCGGCGAGTGCGCGCAGCCGTGCCGCTGGCTGTGGAAACCCGCGCGCGGCAAAGCGGATAACATAAACGACATAAACGATTCGATCGAAATCGAACCGACGGAAAGGGGCGCGTACATACTCAGTGCGCCCGATCTATGTATGATAGAGCATCTGCCCGAGCTGATCGAAGCGGGGGTATCCACGCTGAAGATAGAGGGGCGCATGAAGAACGAATATTCGGTCGCGGCGCTGGTGCACGCGTATCGAACGGCGCTCGATCATCCGGAGCGCGCGGCGGAAGCGGCTCGATCGCTTCGCAATATCAGCCAGCGCGTAACCAATACCGGCTTTTATTACGGCGCGCCTACGCCCTCGACCGGCGCCGGTTCGCCGACGCAGCAAATGGAATATGCCGCGCGCGTGGAATCCGTGGATGGCGGGATCGCGGAGGTTACTATCAAGAATAAATTTTATGTCGGCGACAATCTCGACGCGCTGACGCCAAACGGATGCATATCGTTCACGGTGGAGTGGATCGAAACCGAATGCGTGCGCGCCGAATGCGCGGTGGTGCCGGAACGCATCGCGCGGCTGCCTATTCCGGCAGGAGTGGAGGCAGGCGATATACTGCGCTGCGTCAACAGGAATCACATTAATAAAATATTATAAAAAAATAATAACATAATAACTAGAACCATTTGTGGATAATTCGACGCGCGTATCGGCGATGCCAACAATAAATTCAGTCACAATAAATCCGGAGGCGAATCGCCCCCGGATTTATTTTTATTTTATTACAAGCGTTCGTATATATTATCATCAATAAGTTTGCTAGATAAATCATCTTCTGTTTTTTATTTTTACCAGCCGGTGTAGTCGTCGCCCCACTCTTCGGCACCGTAACCATTCCAGCCGTATCCTGGGCGATGGTTTCCGCCTCCGCATCCCGGACGACCCCATGAACCCCACTCGTCGCCATAGCCCCAACCGCCGCCCCAACCCGGCGTTCCGTAGCCGGGAGAGCCTACGCCGGCGGGCAGGCACGCGTGCCATCTGGGATCATAGTGGAAACCGGCGGGGCAGCGCACGGGATAATTGGGGAAAGCCGGGTAGTGGGGATAATTCGGATATCCGCCAAATGGCGGGCGATGGTGCCCGTGACCCGGGCGCTGCGGCTTCCGCTTAGGCGCGGCTACGCATCCTCTAGCCTGTTCGCTGTAGAGGCTGCCTGGTGGGCATGTCGTCAGCGGCACCCCTAGGCAGCCGTCGTTCGCGGCAGTCTGCATGAAACCCGGCGGGCAGCCGTCCGCAGGCTTATCGTTAACGCAGGCTTTCAGGGTTTCGTCATAGTGCGTTCCGGTTCTGCAATCGCTCGCGGTTATTTCCCTTGCTGTCGCTTCCCGTGCGGCCGCGCTATTCACGGTCGCAGCGTTTGCGGAAGCGGTTCCGGTTCCGGTCGCCGCAGTGCTCGCGGGATCGACTACTATTCGGATAACAATTTCTTCAGCCATAAATGTTCTCCTTTTTCTAGGATTTCTGTACGCCCGCGCTCAGCCCGTTACAGCGCGGCATTCTGATCCGACGCCGAGGGCTGGGTGTATGGCACGCATGTTTGGGTTTGAGGGTTGAACCAGAAACCCGGCGGGCATACGATCTGCGATTGTGTCGAATATTCCGCCTGTAGAGGGGCTTCATTGGAGGCGGAAGCGCCCGACGCGCTCAAATTTTCTGAATAGCCGGAGAACCCTGGAAATCCTGGTAACCCTGGAAATCCTGGGAACCCGGGGAATCCTGGAAAGCCGGGGAAACCGGGGAATCCCGGCATAGGAGGCGAGGGCAGCACCGGCGGCGGAAGCGGCGGGGGAAGCGCCGGAGGTGCGGCCGGCGGAACATAGGGCGGAATATACGGCGGCGCGTAAGGGGGGGTATAGGGCGGCGCGAACGGGGGCGTATATGGCGGCGGAACGATCGGCGGATAATTATTCCGCGGCGGATCATATACGCAGCCATCAGCCGTCTCGCTATAGCGCCAGCCCTGCGGGCACGCCAGCGACGGATTGCGGCAGCAGGTCATCGTTCCAGTTATGGTAGTTGTGCCGGCGGGACAGGACGCCCCGCATCCGTCGGGAACCATAAGATATACGCACCCCGCGTATCGGGGGCTGAACGCCATTCCTGGCGGGCACATGCCTGTCGCGGAGTTCAGCACGCAGCCGCCGAGGCTTTGCACATACCGCCAGCCGGGCGGGCAGCTCTTCGATGCGTTAGCTATGCAGCCCAGACCGTCGCCGGAATCGTGCGTTCCTGCCGGACAGCCTTCGCTGCTTTGATCATATACGCAGCCGTGCAGCGCGTCGTCGTAGTGCATGCCTGTAGGACATAGGCGGTTTGTGGATTCGTCGGGCACGCACGCCTGCTTTTCCTCGCTCCAGTGCTGGCCGACAGGGCAGTTATATACGGGGGGGCCGGGCATCGTGGACGCGCAGCCGGTATCCCCGTCGGCTTCATCGCGCGTACTCGCGGCGTTGGCCGCGATGTTAGTCGAAGCGTTGGGCGAGATGTTCGCCGCGATATTCGTCGAAGCGTTGATCGCGTTATTTGTCGAGCCGCTGAACGCCGCCGTCGTTTGCTGATATGCCTCGGGAGCCAGCGCCTGCTGAACGGCGGCGCTTCTCGGGGCGATCGAAGCGCTTTGATAGGCCGGGGCGTATGAGGCCGCGTATTGGGTGGATGCCTTGGGAATAGATGAAACCGAGTATTGGCTTGCCGCCGTACTTCTCGCCGCAGCGTTATTCCTGTATGTCTGCGTCGTCGTAACTGACGGCGGAACGATATTTTTATTATTATATTTACATGCCATAGCTGTTCACATTCTTCCTTTCCGCCAAAGGGGTCGCGTATTGCGCGGCGCTGTTATTGCGCGCCGTAGGGAACGCTTTGCGGAGCTGCTGCAGAGTTCGTGATGAACGATGTTTGGTTGGGGGGAAGCGGGTATTGGGCGCAGCCCCATTTAATTCGGGAGCGTCGGGGCAGAGCCTCCGTCTAATAGGAGTTCTGGAATATGGGAGGCACAATATTGGCGTCGTACTGCTGCGCCTGGGCGGAAGCGTTGTTCGTCTGCTGCGCCGCAGCGGAATTCAACGGGCTAACGCTATAGGGCTGCACCGTGGCCGGAGCGCCGCTGGCAGTCAGCGCCGACGCGACTTCTCCGAGAGCCTGCGCGTTCGCACCGGTAGCGCTGGCGGAGTACATCGAGCCGGAGGATGTGCTCCTGAACGGAATAATGCCAAACAGAAGCGATTCGGAAATGCAAAGCCCGAGCGACGGAATAAAGTGATACCCCGCCGGGCAAAGCGGATTCGATCCGGAAGGCGGCGACGAACCGTTTACCAGGCAGGCATTAAGCTGCGGGTTATAGTGATAGCCCGGCGGGCAAATCGGAACCTGCCCCGGAGGCGTCGGGAATGGCGGATAGCCTGGCCCGCCCGGATAACCGGGAAACCCGGGAACGAACGGCGGCCTTTGCGAACCGCCGCAGGGCGGGTTCAGCGCGGCGCGGACACAGCCGTTGGTGGATTCGTCGTATCTCCAGCCGCTGGTGCATACGGGGATAGGGTTGCGAACGCAGCCGCCGTTTCCGTCCGTCTTGGTTCCCTCCGGGCAGCCGCCGTTAACCTGATTATATACGCAGCCGTTCAGCGCCGTGTTGAAATGCATATTTGGCGGGCATACGCCTGACGATGAGCCGTTGGGTACGCAAGTATTGGCCGTTTCGCTGAAATGGGTGCCCGGCGGACATCTGTATATTCCGCGAAGCGCGTCCGCCGCCGCGTACGGATCGACCGACGCGTATGGCTCCGCCGTCGCGTATGGATCGCCCGTCGCGTACGGATCGACCTGCGCGTAAGGATCAGCCTGCGCGTAAGGATCAGCCTGCGCGTATTGAGCGGCGGCGAGCACCTCCGCGTTAAACGCCGCGCTTGCGGCGGAATTTTGCAGCGCACGCTGCGCCGCGCCCGCTGATAATTGCGATGGAACGATCGTGAAATTTTGAGCCGCCGCGCCCGGCTGCTCGACGCTTACGCGTATTTTGTAGTTGGAATCTGCCATATATAAACTTCCTTTCGACGAAAAGATGTTAGGAAGATAATTGAATTGTGATGGAATTGTAGTAGGAGAAGGGTAATTGTAGTGGGAGAATGGCAATTGTATTCTCGCGCGCGGAAGCAAGTCCGCGCGGGTGCGGTAAATCCGTAATTGTTGTGATATAAACAATTAATGTCAGTAATGTTCAGTATGCTTATATGCTAATAATTTGAAATGGCGGCCAATAATTGGCAGCGCGCGCCGCCGCTGACTTCCCGTATTATATTATGCGCGGAAAATCATTTGTTTCTGTTTGTGCCAAAAACGGCAACATAATTTCTGGTAATTATTGTGGTCTATGCCTGTCTGGCGTACGGGTGTGGGGCGAGGGCAAAAGCCCCGCTTCATTCGGAGCGGCGGGTCAGAGCCTCGCGCTATATGGTATTTCCATTATTTCCAGTAGCACTCTCCGGCTACGCAGCGATAACCGTTCGGGCAGGACATGCCGGGCTTGGGCTTATATGCGTTCAGCACGCAGCCGATTCCGGGCTGACGGGTCGTCCCTTCCGGACATGGGCCGGGTATCGGGGGATACGGCGGGCAGGGCGGCTTCGGAGAAGGGCAGCAATCCGGCGGAGGCGGGGGCGGCGGAGGAGGAGGCGGCGGCTTGGGAAATACGAAGCCTGGGTTGTTGGGGATACACGCGTCCCACACCTTGCTGAAGTGGAATCCGCGCGGGCAATCGGGTTTTGGCGCGGGGCCAGGCGGCGGCATCGGCGGGCGATGCGAACCAGAGCCGGGGCCGTGCGGGGGATAATGCCCGCCGGGGCCGGGTACATACGGGGGATAATGCCCACCGGGGCCAGGGGCGTACGGAGGATAATGCCCGCCGGGGCCAGGGGCGTACGGGGGATAATGCCCGCCGGGGCCAGGGGCGTACGGGGGATAATGCCCGCCGGGGCCAGGGGCGTACGGGGGATAATGCCCGCCGAAGCCGGGGGCGTACGGGGGATAATGCCCGCCGAAGCCAGGGGCATATGGGGGGAAATGTCTGTCCTGCGGCATTGGTTCGTCTGTTGTGTTCCACGCGCCATCGAATTGATCTATATCATCCGAGTTAAACATCGCCAGAAAATCTGCGGCTTCCTTCGTGCGGAACGCCTCGTCGTCCTGATCGGCGGCGACTTCTTCGTCTATATCGTTTATGGAGTCTTCTATATTATTAAGCGCTTCGCTCCAGCTTAGTTGAGCGTCGGGGGCGGAGTCCCCGTATAAATTGGGATCTTGCCGATAATTACGCTGCATATTCTCATCGCCTTTGCTATGATATCATAATTATAATTGAGTTATGGCATACGAGTTCTGTTATGATCATGGATGTATCCATTATCCATATGTATGTTTAGCGCACAATCACGTGACGAATTAACACTCTAACCAAATTGTGCGCATGTACATTTCCCTCACGTTAATTCAAAGCCGCGCATGCCGAACCCATGGGGAGGCTCGGGCATAGAATATATCAACAAGCTTCGGCACGGCGCCGATAGGGGGGAAGAGGATGCAGGGACGTGTGTTAGTATCCGACGCGGCGGACGGCCTGCTCACTTCCCACGCGCTGATCGACCTGACCGAGATAGATCGCGTGCAGATGCAAGGCAGGCCTGGCTATATATATACGCGCAACGGCTGCGTATACATTGCCGACGGCGCGGCAATAGCGCGGCTTCGCGGGGATACGCTTCAGCCGGATTTCGAATACGCGGCTGGCGAGGATATAGAAAGAATACTTATATCACATGATGGATCGCGGCTTTGGGCGCTGCTCGGCGGCGCAGATACCCTTCTCATGATGGACGCATATTCCGGCGAATGGCTGATGAGCGCGCCGGTAGGCTCGCACCCGCGCGACCTGCGGCTGGATCGCAGCGGCCGATACCTTATAGCCGCCGGAGGGGATACCGGCACGGTGGTGGTGCTTGAGGCCGACACGCTTATAAAGCAGGCCGAATACGCGGTGGACGGCCCGGCGGTCGGCGCGTTCTTCGCGATCGACGGTGTTGTTATATTGAGCGAGACCGGCGACTACGAGCCGTTCGCGCAGGTTGGAGTATATACCAAAACCGGCGAGTTTGAACGATTATTCCTGCTGCCCGGCATCCCCACATGCTTCAGCATGGCCATGAACGGGCTTATCGTCGGGCACCTGAACGCTATGACAATGCTGAACCTTCAGCACAGGGAGGTTCGGTGGCGCATCAACGTACAGGGGCTGCCGGATTTGATAACCCCTGCGGGGCGGCTGGCGTGCTATATGGATAGGCTGACAGGCCGGTTGGGCGTTATCGATTGCTTCCAGCCGACGCTGATGACGGTTCTGCGCAAGCCCGATCCCACCGGCATCGCGTATTTGATTTGAAGGCGCGCGACGTCACTTCGCTCCTTTGGGAAGGGGATTGCGATCCCCCTCTGGGCCTCCCCCTGGGGATTGGAACGAGGAACGAAGGAACGGGATTCGCTTCCACCGTTCCAACTCCGAGTGGAGGTTGGGAGGGGAACCGCAGTTCCCTTCTCAAAGGAGCGAAGCGACGCGTTTCCTTCTCAAAGGAGCGAAGCGACGCGGGGCGCGTCGCCTTACATAACACCATACAGAGGTGTCGACGATGCTGCAAAGGAACCAATCCCAGCCGCAAACTTTGGCGTTTACCGTAATCAACGCGGAAACCGGAATCGGCATACGCAATGCTAGATTCGATTTATATAAAGATAATCGCCGCATAAGCTCATCTCAGTCCGACGCCGACGGGCGCGTGACATTCGGGAGCCTTGCGGCGGGCGCTTATCGGCTTATACAGACTACCTTTCCGGAACAGCTGCGCGGCCTATCCGTTCAATATGATATTCGTTTGGACAATCATGGCGTAGTACGGCTGGGCGGCGAGGTAGTCCGCGCGATGCGGGTGCTGAATTTTCCCAAGCGGGTTAAGGCGTGAGCGGCGGTGGATCGATTAAATAACGCGAAGCGCGTCCGCCAGCCTGTCTATCTCGTTAAACGTATTATAAAAGCTTATCGACGGGCGAACCGTCTCCTCCAATCCAAACCTTCGCAGGCACGGCTGCGCGCAGTGGTGCCCCGCCCTCACCGCGATTCCATATTCGTTCAGCCGCCTGCCTATCTCTTCCGGGGTTCGCCCGGCCATAACAAAAGAAACGGCGCATACGCGGCGTGCGTCCAAGCCGCCGATTACGCGCAGGCCGGGTATATCGGCGAGAGCGCTCACCAGCCGTAGCATAAGCGCATCCTCATATTTTTCGATTTCGCGCATGCCTATGCGCGTAAGATATTCTAGCGCTTCCGCCAAACCCGCCGCGCCCGCTATATTTCCAGTGCCCGCTTCGTATCTGCGGGGCGGCGGCTGATATCTTGTGCGCTCCAGCGTTACGTCCTCTATCATATTGCCGCCGCCCTGATACGGAACGCCGCGCTCGAGCAGCTCGGGCTTTCCGTATACCGCGCCTATTCCGGTGGGCGCGCACGCCTTGTGGCCGGAGAATACATAAAAATCCGCGTCCATCGCGCGAACATCCACCGGCATATGCGCGGCGGACTGCGCGCCGTCCACGCATACCGGAACGCCTCGGCGGTGCGCTATCGCGATCATTTCCCCGACCGGCGCGACAGTTCCCAGCGCGTTCGACACATGCGCTATGGATGCGAACCTCGTGCGCGGGTTAAACAGCTTTTCATATTCCGATAGGATAATCTGGCCGCAGTCGTCCACGGGTGCCGCGACAAGCCGCGCGCCGCGCTCGCTCGCTATCATCTGCCACGGCACTATGTTCGCGTGGTGCTCCAGCTGAGTGAGTATTATCTCGTCGCCCGGGCGCAGCGTGGGGCGCGCGAAGCTATTCGCGACAAGGTTTATCCCCTCCGTAGCGCCGCGCACAAATATAATGCTGCCCGCGTCCTCGGCGCCGATAAACCGCGCGACCGCCGAACGCGCGGACTCGTACGCGTCCGTCGCGCGCGACGCCAGCTCATGCGCGCCGCGATGCACGTTGGAGTGCTCCCGCCCATAATACCTGGATATGCGCTCGATAACGCAGTTAGGGCGCTGTGTCGTCGCCGCGTTATCCAGGAATATAAGCGGATATCCGCCCACGCGTTCCGATAATATTGGAAAATCCGATCTGATTGATTCTACGGATATTCCGCCGAGCGTCGGCTGCGCGGCGCTTGCCCGCCGCGACAGCTCGCCCGAGCGATCCGTATAATCCATTAGCGCGGGGCTCTGCCCCGCCGCCCCGAACGAGGTGGGGCTCTGCCCCACACCCGCATAATCCGCCGGCTCCGTCCAATATGAGCGCGCCAGCTTTTCCAATAACGGGGTGCTCTGCCCCGCCGCCCCAAACGAAGCGGGACTTCGTCCCGCACCCTGTCGAGCGAGCGCCTCGCCACCGACATCCCCAAGCAAATCGGAACCACGACCCGCGACCGCCGCGCCGGTTTCATATATCATACGACATCCCTCGACATTATTCGTTTTATTGATTTTATCGCGGATCGTTATATATGCCGACCTCCACGTCGTCCAGCGCGGCCACCGCGTCGTCGGCAAGTATCGCGACCGCGCAATATAGGTTGAGCAGATACGACGCGACGCCGTGATCGTTTATGCCCCTGAATCGCAGCGACAGCCCGCGCGCCTGATCGTTGGGTATGCCTCCCTGATATAAGCCAATCGCGCCGCGCTTCGCCTCGCCCGTGCGCACAAGTAGTATGGATGTTTTGCCCGTGGGAGCTTTCGGGTTTTTTTCGCCGTCCACGAACAGCTTGTCTGTTGGTATTATGGGCACGCCGCGCCACATCAAAAAGCGCCCGCCGTGTATTATTTCGGTATCCGGCGGCACTCCGCGCTTTGTGCACTCGCGAGCGAACGCTGCTATCGCGCGCGGATGCGCGAGGAAGAACGACGGCTCCTTCCATACAAGCGACAGCAGGTCGTCCAGGTCGTCCGGCGTGGGTGCGCCTTTGCGGGGTTTAATGCGCATATGGGGCGCGGCGTGCGGCAGCAGCCCGTAATCCACGTTGTTGATCAGCTGGCTTTCCTGCCGCTCCTTAAGCGATTCTACGGCGAGTGCGACCTGCTCGGCGGTTTGATCGTACGGCGCGGAGAACACGTCCTGTATGCGCGTGTCGACATTGAGGATTGTTGAGATTGCGTTCAGGCGCAGCTCGCGCGGGTGTTCGTCATATTGGATGAACCCCTGCGGGATCTCGGTGCCCATGGGATCATCCTTGCTGCATAGCGCGTCGAGCGGGGTTTCGCCCTCGGTCACGCGGTTGATTCTGTATACGCCGGTCTCGACGGCGCGGAATTCCATGAATTTTGTAACCCAGCGCGGCGTGATGGGTGCGAACTGTGGGCGCGTCTTTACGACGTTCGCCAGCTGGTACGCCGCGTTCGCCTGAAGCGACTGCACGCGGTCAAACGGTTGATCAGCCATAATAGCCTCCTGTCAGCGGGCGCGGCCCCGCTTTGTTCGAGTTCGACGGGGGGGCAATGTCCCCGCCTAAAATAACGAGTCGTCAAATACAGGTTGCCACAAAATGGCATGCTTCATACGCGAGATCAGATGCTATTCTCGATTTTGATATTTGTTACAATTCAATATTCACTTTTGATGCTTCCGCGATATTGCGGCAATTGAAATCGGTCGCAGCATATGATATAATAACCATGGGAGGAGGGGGGACCATGGACGATTATCCGGAGATTCTGCCGCCGCGCGAGGACGGCGTGTTCAAGCGTATCCTCACGCATCCCAGCGGTAAGCCTGTGCTGCTTTCGGTCGTTTCCGGCTTGCTGGGCGTGAATGTCACCGAGGCCACCGTGCTGAACGTCGAACCGGTTTTGACAGGTATTGACGAGAAGCGCGAGAAGTTCGATGTGAACTGCAAGACGGACACGGGGCATCAGATGGAAATCGAGATGCAAGCCGAGGCGATGCGGAACGACAGCATCGCTAACTTGCATAAAAATATGCTGAGCCGATCGGTGTTCAATCTATGCGATTTGCACAAATCTCAACCCGGACGCGGCAAGGCGTACGACACGCTGCTGCACAGCTATCAGGCGACAATCTGCGGGTATACGCTGCTCCCGAGCAGACCAAGCTATATAAACCGGGTGCAGCTGCGTTTTGACGACGGCCAACTGTTCGTCGAAGACGTTGGTATAATATTTCTGGAGCTGACGAAGCTCGAAGACGTGCTGAAGAAACCGGTCGACGAAATGTCGCTGATTGAGGCGATCGCGGTTTTTTTCGCGAAGGCGGACGATCTGCGCTACAGATCGATGATTACAGCGCTGGGGCGCGTAAGGGAGGAGATCGGATTGGCCGACGAGTTGCTACTAACAATCAGCAAGGACGACATTGAACGAGCGCACTACCGCTCCAGACGGCTGTTCGAAATGGATAGGCAAAGTGAAATCGCGCTGGCGACGAGAGTTGGCGAGCGGCAATGATTTTTCCGCCGCCGCTTGACAAGCCACCGGCCGAATGATAAAATCAATCTGCCTTTAGGGGAGTGGCTCAATGGTAGAGCAGCGGTCTCCAAAACCGCAGGTTGCGTGTTCGAGTCGCGTCTCCCCTGCCATGCTCGATACCAAATATAATACAAACCCGCAGCTTTGCTATTGCGCTGCGGGTTTGTATTGTTCCTGTCAGCCTTGCTCCGGCAGCGACGGATAATGGTTGATCAGTTTGTTTGTGTCGCTATCATAATAATATTCAATCTCCATTTCCTCGCCGTTCAGTTGAACGCCCGTAATGGTCAGCTCGCCGTTTTCAGATATGGTAAACCGAAATACCGGCTGTTCGTCGACGCCTTCCGGGGGAGTTTCTTCCGCCATCGCGTACTCGCCGGGCGTCAGGTGCGTCAGGCGCAGATGCCCGTTTGCGTCCGTTCTGAAAAGCGTATTGGGGAAATTCGTTCCGATTACCCTGAAGTATGCGTTCTCAGCCGGAACATCACCAGGTTCGATCACCTTGTCGAAATCCGCGCAATATGTCGTTGGCGGCGGCGCGGGTTCGTCCTTTGCGGCGATGCAATCCATAACGCAGCAAAGCGCGTCCGCCTGCATTTGCTCAATGTCGCCGATCGTCCGCACCGCATCTCCCGCCGATTGGGCGATCTCGTTGAGCCGCTCTATCGCCGCGCCGCCGCCCCCGAACGCGCGCTCGTCCGCCGCCAATCGAACCGCCTTATCCATGTAGCCGCTTTGGATTTTCATTATATCAGAATAGGCATTTTCCGCGTTGGCTACGGAATGGACTACTCCCGCCAGCGCATGCGCCACGTCTGTGGGAAGGCAGCGCATGCAATCGCCCTGCGAAGGTGTGACTTCCGACCCCGGGCATACCGCGTCCAGCTCGCGCGGCGGGGCAGCGCCTCGCATTAACGGAATATTTTCCCGGATGGCGCCTTCGCCCTGCTTACGCCACGCGCCGACAGGCCAATCCGCGCCGAGCGTTCGGCTCGCGGAATCGCGTATAATTTCATCTATATCAATATTATTTGTTGTATTAAATAATATATTGCCGGACGGGTCGACATAATCGTCGAGCGGCATTTGCGCTCCGTCGACGGAAACGCCGGTGACATTGACGCTTCCGCTTTGATCGACGGTAAAGTGATACTCCGGGTGTTCTACGAAGCCGGGGGCGGGTCGAACCTCCGTCAGCTTATATGGACCATACGGCAGATAGCCTATATGAACCAGGCCGTCGGCGTCGGATTCTATAAGCCGCGGATAGTCCCCGCCGGGGGCGTAGGAGGCGAATCCGTCGCCCAGATTTAGCTCGAACACCGCCCCCTTCACGGGCTGCCCGGATACCGCGAGCCGCTTGTGAAAATATATACAGGCAGGCTCGCCGGGTTCCTCGCATTTGCTAAATACGGACGCGCTGCAGCAGAGCTTTTGCGACAGGCTACTTTCGATATGCCTGACGCCTTCCAGCATATCGTTGATGCCACGCGCCGCTTCGCCGGGGGCGTCGGCCAGTTCCAGCGTTTTGCACGCCGCGCTTTTCTGCGTTTTCAGCAGGCGCGCGATGCTGTTTTTCACGGAGGCTACGGAATTAACCACGCCCACATACGCGCCGACCACCCAGCGCGGCATCCCGCCCTTGCATTGCGAAGGTGCGAGCGTTCCGCACGCTTTATCGTTAGCACAGTATAAGCAACCTGCGTCCGGATGGGTTTGATCCGCACAGTCGAAATCTTCGCCGTGCGCCATATTCGCGCCGTATCCCTGATCGCGCGGCGTTATTATATCGCTTGCCAATATCTGCGGAACCGGGTCGGAAAATGTGGCGCTGTTGTCGCCGGTTAGGCGCATATCCGATCGGGCGCGGTTGTTTTGATAAATGACGGTGGGGGCTTCGTCATTATTGGGCATGGCAACGCGGTATACGCTTTTCGACGCGTCGATATGCGCGCTGCCGGCGTAGTTGTTGGTTATTGTAGCTTCGCCGACATATCCAACGATTCCGCCGACGCCTTCGTAATCTGCCGCCGCCCTGCACGACGTAACCGTCGCGCCGTCGCAAGTGTGGTTATCTGCTATATGTGCGCTATGTTCTAAACCGGCTGCACCTGCGACGCCGCCCGCAGGCGCCCATGTGGAATTCACCGGCGCGGCGTTTTTGTTGTGAACGATATTTCCGTCGGATTTTCCTGCGATGCCGCCCACCCTGGAACCGCCCCATACGGGAGCGTTGTTCGCACAATAAGCGACGATACCGTCGCCGCCTCCCACGATACCTCCGACATCGACACATCGATTTGCTTTATCGCCTATTTGTCCCCAATTTGCACAGTTTATTATAGACGGCTCATTCTCACCGAAGCTCCCGGCAATTCCGCCCAGATAGTTATCACTATTTGGAGGAGTCAATAGATCTGTGACCCCGCGAATCAACACGGGTTTCAGGTTTACGCAATCCCTAATCGAATATGCGCCTTTATGCACACCTGCAATACCGCCTACGTATTCGCTTTTTACTGCGGCTTCCACAACCGCATCATTGGCACAGCTAATTATATCCGTATCTTTCGCATATCCCGCGATTCCGCCAATGTTAGTGCTATTAGCGCTGTTTTCCGCAGTTATCACAACCCCATTATTGGCGCAGTGAATTATATATGTATGATCCGCATATCCCGCAATACCGCCAACGTGATTGCTTTTTTCTCTCATATACACGCGCGAATTATTGACGCAGCGAATTATATTTGCATTTACCATATTTCCCGCAATTCCGCCAACATCATTTGTTTGTTTTTTGACAGTATATTTGCCCGTTGTTTATGCAATCGCGCATTTCACCGCCGAAGCTCCCTGCAATGCCGCCTATATACTCCCACTCTGCATAAGGATCATAATCCTCGCCACCGTCGATCATTCCCTCATCCTCCGATTCCTCTATAGCGGCTTTGTTTACGCAGTTTTCAAATACCGCATTTCCGCACTTTCCTACGAAACCGCCTATATTGCTACGTCCTTTGACAGTGCCGCTCACCTCGCAGTTAATAAATCGAAGGGTTCCCGTATCATTCGGTTGCTGTCTTAGAAAAGCGCCCATGTTTAAATACTCACTATTGATAGCGTTAGTAATGGACACATACTGCAGTACCAGGTTCTTAAACGTAAAGTTCGCTCCGACAGCGCTGAGCAGCGGCACCTTCAGGTTTTTTATAACGGCGCGTGTGCCGGTACCGCTCACGTCCCCATCAATTGTGATGTTGTTTTTATTCCAGACTTGGCTAGATGTATAACCAATCGCGTTGATCTCTCCGGATATGTAATATGTATCCCCGTCTTCCGAGCTGCTGATCAGGTCGGGAAACGCTGAGGCTCCGGTGGCGTTGGTGTTTATCTCGGTGATGTAGGGCACGATTCTTCTTCCTTTCCGAATGAGTGCTGTATCCGTAGCGGTCGCCCGCAGATATTCATATACATTATGATATATGTATGCATTGCGATCAGCGTGCGTACGCGCTATATCGAGCCGCAATTCTCTGATGCAATATCATATTTATAAAAAATAATTCCGATGATTCCCGGATTGCTTATCCGTGCTTGGGGGCGACGCGGCACCTAATCCAGACACGTGAATACGATAAAAGTGAATTGTATGCAAGGAGGGGTGCGCGCATGCGCGGTTTTACTAGCGGAGCCTTTATAGTGACTCATATTGAAAATGTGGCGAGGATCACGGGGGAGCGCGCTTCGCAGGGAAAGGCGGGGGCTGGAGCGAACGCGCACAGTTTAATTTTCATGATGCGTGGAAGCCGCACGGTGCAGGCCAACGGGGCGCGGCTAGTTGGCAAGCCGGGGAGCGTTTTTTTCCTACCTCAAGGTGGGGTATACAAAACCGAGTGCAGCGACGATTGCGACGGGGTGCTGATCAAATTCGTAACGCAAGATGAAGTGCAAACGAAGCCCTTCGTGTTTAATCCAGTAAAAATAAATAAGTGGCAAACGCTGTTCACGTCTATTGAAAGCGCGTGGATGCATCAGAAGCCGGGGGCGGCGGAGCGCTGCATGTCTCTTATATATCAAGCGGTGGCAATGACGATAGAGGCGTGCGTGCGGGTAGATCTTCCGAGCACGCGGCAGGCGTCGCTTGAGAAATCGCTTGAATATTTGGAATCGAACTTAAAGCAGCCCGCGTTTTCGGTGGAGTCGATGGCGCCGGTTTCGGGGATGTGTCCGACGTATTTCCGCCAGCAATTCCGGCGGATGTACGGTGTGTCGCCGAAGCAATATTTACTTAATATGCGCATACGGTTGGCGAAGGATTTGCTGGCGACGACGGATATGTTTGTGACGGCGGTTGCGCAGGAATCGGGGTTCAGTTCTCTTTATTATTTCAGCAAAGCTTTTAAGGGGGCTACTGGGAAGAGCCCGAGGGCTTATAGGGAGAGTATAAAGGGATAGGGAGGGGGGGTTGGGGGACGGGGGGAGCCTTAGGGTTGGGGAGAAGGGGTTTTTGGGGTTCGTGAAAGGGGTAGATTTTTTATTTGGGGGGTTCTTCTTTTTCTCCGGGGAAAAAGAAGCAAAAACCCACC
>JAISZG010000044.1 GCA_031269355.1 Oscillospiraceae bacterium
TTTCGCGCCTCAGCGTCAGTCTTGGTCCAGATAGCCGCCTTCGCCACTGGTGTTCCTCCCGATCTCTACGCATTTCACCGCTACACCGGGAATTCCGCTATCCTCTCCCACACTCAAGCTCCACAGTCTCCGAAGCAATTCCTCACTTGAAATAAGGACTTCCACTCCAGACTTACAGAGCCGCCTACGCGCCCTTTACGCCCAGTCATTCCGGACAACGCTCGCCCCCTACGTATTACCGCGGCTGCTGGCACGTAGTTAGCCGGGGCTTCCTCCCATGCTACCGTCTTCTTCTCTTCACATGGGACAGAGGTTTACGACCCGAAGGCCTTCTTCCCTCACGCGGCGTCGCTGGGTCAGGGTTCCCCCCATTGCCCAATATTCCCCACTGCTGCCTCCCGTAGGAGTCTGGACCGTCTCTCAGTTCCAGTGTGGCCGGTCATCCTCTCAGATCGGCTACCCATCGTCGACTTGGTGAGCCGTTACCTCACCAACTATCTAATGGGACGCGAATTCACCCCATACCGGATCTCTCCTTTTACCCCCAGAAGATGCCTCCTAGTGGTCTTACGCGGTATTAGCGAATGTTTCCATTCGTTATCCCCCTGTATGGGACAGATTGTTCACGCGTTACTCACCCGTCCGCCGCTAACGAGAAATCTCTCCCTCGTCCGCTCGACTTGCATGTGTTAGGCACGCCGCCAGCGTTCGTCCTGAGCCAGGATCAAACTCTTCCGTTTAATCCATCCCTCGCTTACTTCGCTCCGCCTCCTCCGCCTTCCGGCTTCCTTGCCTTCGCTTCCGTAAACGTTTATTACTCTAGGATTTACTACCTGTTCGTTACTTCTTCTCCCTGTATCGTTTTCAAGGTCCCCGCTGTCGTGACAGCTTCGTTAGATTACCACGTCTTCACTCTCTTGTCAATAGACTTTTTTAAGTTTTTTACGTCAATCGCACGTTTTACAGAATTTTTAATAATTTAAAATAATTCTTGACATTATAGGAAAATTATGTTATATTTATTTTAAGGTTTCAGGGTGCATAGAGTGCGGGTGAACTATACGGGAACAAATAAATGGAGGTTAATTCGAATGAAAAAGACTCTTGCTATCGTCATCAGTGCAGTTTTGTTGCTGTCACTGTCGACAATTACAGCGCTTGCAACGCTTGATGCAAATTTTACTGGTAATATATGGACGAACAAGCCAACTGTGTTGGGGATTGGGTATTATTGTACAGCGGCTCAGAATACTTCCAGTGGCACTGCTACTAATAGAGGCGCGTCAGCATATAGTAAGAATGCAAGTGGGGCGAAAATCGCTGAAGCAAGTGCTACAGAAAATAATTCAGCGGTTGCGAACAGTGGTACTGTCAAGCCGAATAGTGGATACGGTGAGTACCATGAGAATGGCGGTACATCTGGTATGTCATTCGCAGCTGGCGCTTACAATTAACACAGACCACGCATAAGTCGGATAACGGTTGAACATGGTTGACATTAAGTCTCAATGCTTTGAAAACCCACTCTCTCGATTTAGCGCATAATAGTGAGAGGATTCAGAGAACGAAGATCATTGCAGAATAATGGAGGGAGCGCATAATGATAATCTCTCCCTCCGTTGGGAACTGATAAGAGGGGTGCGACGATTCGTTATAGATTCGCCATATGCGTTTGCAATAGCACAGAGAAGGAGGTTGCAATGACCCGACTTGCGTTCAAGCATTTCCTGCGACTGTGCCAAAGAAACATACTACTGTTTTTGTTGACTTTTTCGTGCTTAACGTGTGCGTTTGTTAGTTTTCTTTTTATTCAAGAACGAGGCTATTATGTGTATAATGAAAATATCGCGGGAGAGCTGAAAGCGCAGACACTATATTTCGAAAGCAGAGACGGTACGGCGATAAAGTATATATGTGATACAATGTTGACCGATCTAGTATTGCCGTCAATGAGTGTGGTAACGGTTTCAGATGATAAATATGCGGGGATTCATTGGGATAGAGAATTAACGGAAACCGTTTGGTATACGCCATACGGGCGTTTTTTCAGCGTGGAGGAAATGATGTCCGGCGCGAACGTAGCCTTGTTGGGGACAAACTTCATTAGTAAACTCGACATTGAACACATAGATTCCATATGGGAAACAGGAATAGATATCAACAATACAAGGTTTGACGCTATTGGTAATTTCTTCTTTAATTGGGAAGTCGGATTCACTCCCGACGAGGTTTACAGATATGAACCGATACCCTCATCAATTGTCGTTCCTCTTAAAGCGTATTTTAATCTAGGGCTTAGCCCTTACAGATTGCGATGCGTATTTGCGGAACCGCTAACGAATGCGCAGATTACGCATCTGACCGATTTGATACTACCTTCGAATAGTATTCATTCATTAAACTTGCCTGAGGTGTACAACGCGTCTGCTATCAGCAACTATTTGAGCGGAGTAGCGCCTTATATGCTAGGGGTAGTACTCTCGTTGCTCAGCATTATAAGCGTAATACTCTACTGGTTAAGAGGGGAATTTGTCCGCTACAAAGTCTACATGATTTGCGGCGCTAAGGGGAGACAAATTGGTTATCTGCTATCGCTGAATATACTATGGCTGGTAACAATTTCTTATGCCTGTTCTTGCCTAGTAATGTTTGCAATTAGGGGAATCATTCCAGTCGGAATAATATCTTCACTACCGTGGTTTATATTTATCATGATTTATTTTGGCGGATTATTTTTATCGATATTAGCAGTGGGTATTCGCGCAATCCCTCTTGTACTCCATGAAGAGATGATAGAATCATGAAAGCATGCCGGAGGAAAACATGAGAGTACTGCTCATAGCGTTTCGACTTATCTGGAAGAGAAAGCTGACTAATATCACTATAGTGGTTCAGATCATACTTTCGATCATCATGCTTGCGCAATTATTCGTGTTCGTATCAGACCATCGGAGCAGCGTACGAGCAGTAAGTGAACTGCCTGTAAGTGACACAATTGTTGTTAGTGTGTTTGAATACTACACTATGGAACAGGCGGCAAGACAGATACTGGCAACTCCGGAGGTCGAATCTGTTGGTAAAATTTATACAGGTACTTTTTTCTACAACAATGTGTCAATTAATCTGGCTATATATAACGATGCGATTATTAAACACTATTTTCCAAATCTAACGAGCGGCAACTGGCTGTCTGACAATCCATCGGTTGACAATAACGCGATACCAGTTGTGGTATCCTTTGATATGGGACTGCGAACCGGCGACACAGTCCATATGTCACTGCCAAATGGAGATGCATACCAAGTTACTGTTGTAGGAGTACTCAAAGAACCGACCCAATACCTATATCCATCAGGAAGCGCAAGTCCTGAATATTTTTCGGCAAGAGTGATAATAAGCCCTGAATCCGTTGTTATTATGCGCGATACAGACTTATCAGATACGTCTGTTTTTGAACCAGCACTGGGACAACCGGCAGCCAGAAACCTATTCGTTTTCATTAATGGGGACGCCAATGCCGCAGACGTCGAGGCGGTGACGGATGCGTGGCGTAAGTACGGAGAAACGACGCCGATGACCTCGTTGATCGCCAACTATGTCAAAGATACGAACAGTCTAATCGGTGGAGCAAGTCTTATGTTCATCGTGTTCCTTTCTTTAGCGGCAACGAGTGTTCTGAGCAGTTATTTGACCCAAAGCATGCGCAATCGCAGACTTTTTACTGTTTTTTACTTGCTTGGTATGGAGTGGAGGAAAGGCGTGGCAATAGAAATTTGTCGTATGCTTATACTCATAATCATAACAATGTCGCTCTGCCTGATTGCTGGTGCTAGCGGATTGCTAATGCTTCAATGGATGACGCTGAGGAGTGCGTATACATTCTATGGAATTGTATTATTATACATTACTGTTACGTTTGCAGCAATTGGTGTTCGGTTTCTGGTGAGACTTGTTCGTGAGGATATTTCAGCGGCGCTAAAAGAACTCCAGCAAAGTGAGTGAGGTAAGTATCGATGTTAATTGAAATGATCGGTATTGAAAAGGTCTTCAAAACCGGTAAAGTAAGCGCTGTGTCGAAGATTTTAAAGGGTATCGACCTAACTATAGAAAAAGGCGAGATGGTCGCGGTGAAAGGCTCGTCAGGCGCAGGAAAGTCAACTTTGCTGCATATTCTTGGCTGCCTTGACAGACCGACAAGTGGAATATATAGATTGAACGGGGTTGATATAACAAACGAATCATCTTCGAATCTGTCAAAAATCCGAAATAAGAGACTCGGTTTTGTCATGCAACATTTCGCGTTGGTTGAAGACGATAACGTGCTTGCGAATGTTTCGGTACCGTTGTTATTTGCAAAAACCCCTTTCTCGCAGGTTGACGCTTTGTCGATGGAAAAGCTCCGCCAGCTTGGAATTGACCACTTAGCAGGTCAGAAAGTCTCAAAGCTCTCTGGCGGGGAGAAACAACGCGTAGCGATCGCACGCGCACTAGTCAATAATACAGATATTATCTTAGCCGACGAGCCTACAGGTGCACTCGACCAAGAAAACTCAGCCTTGATTATGGATATATTTAAAAAGCTGAATTTACTCGGAACAACGATTATTATTGTCACACACGAGGAGTTTGTCGCAAATGCTTGCGAGCGTGTTATCACAATTGCTGACGGAAAGATTGCGTAAACTCGTACAAATGTCGCTAACCATTGGGCGACATCCAAACCAAACAACTAACAACCTACAAAATCAGCAAATTCCATATCTGTTCAGTTCCAACTTAAAGGCTTGCAGTATTTTCCGAATTTTTGCCAGGAAATATTATGCCCCTCTTTTTATCGACCACAGCGGCAGGGTCACGATAAACGCCGCGCCCCTCGCGTCGCTCTCCGCGCGAATGTTTCCCTTGTGCGCCTGCGCGATGCTTTGCGCGATCGCCAGCCCCAATCCGTATCCTTCGCCCCCGCGCGCGCTGTCCGCCCTATAAAACCGCTCGAACAAATGCGCGCGCGTTTCCGCGCTGAGCGGCTCGCCTCCGTTGCGCACCGCGAGCGTAGCCGCACCGGCGCGCGCGGCAAGCGTTACGATCACCGTCTCCCGCTCCGGCGAGTACTTCACCGCGTTATCCAGCAGCACCACTATCATCCGTTCCAGGCTCTCGCCGTCGCCATGCACGATCAAATTCGGCGCGATGCCCAGCGAGTCGATCACTATCTCCCTCTCAAACGCCACCGACTCAAACGTAAGGCAAACCCCCGTCGCAAGGTCGCTCAAATTCACCGGCGCAAACGCCATGCTCTCCCGCGTGTCCTCCGATTTCGCCAAAAATAGCATCTGATCGACAAGCCTTCGCATCTTTCGCGCTTCCGCTTCCGAATTCTCCACCCACTTCCACTGGCGCTCTATCGTCTCGGCTGGGCTTGACATCAATATGCCAATGTTTGCCAGCAGCACGGTCAGAGGCGTTTTTAGCTCGTGCGACGCGTCGGCCAGAAATCGCTGCTGCGTAAGCCACGCGCGCTCTACCGGACGCACCATCCATCGCGCCAAAAATAAACTTATGATAAAGAAACCAACCATCGCTCCCGCAAACGACAGCGCGCATATCCACGCCATAGACCGTATCGAGCGCCTCTCCACGGACATATCGGCAAACGCAATCCGCGCGACGTATGCGCCCCAATTAGGCGCGTCCGTCGAATCGGGAATATTGCCGAGCCTTATCTCCGGCGGCGCGCCCACCTCCCGAATATAGCTCAGATTATATTCCTCCAATATTCCAAACGATTCTTCCTGCAGCGGGGATTCCGCGCTCAGCGCCGCTTGCGCCAATTCCGGCAGCGATTCGATAAACCCTTCCGCCGTGGTATCCACGTTCTGCACCCAAAGAAGCGCCGTAGTTCCATCGCGATATACGGCTACGGTAAACACGGGGATTCGCGATATTTGCGAAAGCTGCTGCTCCTGCCCAACGCGCTCGCCGATGCGATGCGCGCTCTTTCGATCGTTTCGCGCGTCGAGCGCGCCTACCATCGCAAGGCGCGTCTCCTCCCGCGCGCGATACAGGCTTCCGAAAAACAGCGCGCCGAATACGAACGCCAGCAGCACAAACGCAAGCAGCATTGTTACCAGCATATATTTTCGGCGCAGCGTGCGGATCATCGCGCGCGCACCTCCAGCCTGTAGCCCACTTTGCGCACCGTCTCTATGCCAACTGCGGAATCCAGAAAATGCAGCTTCTTTCTGAGAAATGATATATATGCCTCGGCGTTGTTATCCTCTGCGGATGATTCCGCCCCCCATACCCTGGTGAGCAGCGTTTCCTTTGGGGTTATCGCCTCCCCGCCGGCCATCAGCAGTTTCAGCACCTCGAATTCCTTAAAGCCAAGCTTTACCGATCGCGCGCCGCAGCGCAGTATATTCGTGGTCATGCCCAGGCTGAGATCCGCGAAGTCGCACGTCTCAAGCACCACTTCGCCGCGTCGGCGCGTCAGCGCGCGCACTCGGGCGAGCAGTTCCTCCGCCGCGAACGGCTTTGTCATATAATCGTCCGCGCCGCAATCCAGGCCGCGCACTTTATTTTGAACGTCGTCGCGGGCGGTCAGCATAAGTATCGGCGTCGCGTTCTTCTCCTGGCGAAGCTGCCTTGCGACGTCAAACCCGTTCATCTTTGGCAGCATCACGTCGAGTATCATAAGATCATACGAACCGATGCGCGCGTAGTCCAGCCCGTCAGCGCCGTTATCCACTACGTCGGATTGTATCTTCTCGCCCTTGAGTATTTGCTCGAGCGCCTGCGACAAACGGCGCTCGTCTTCCACTATCAATACCTGCACGCGGTCCAACTCCCGTCGATCGTTATAAACGTTCCAATCTATTTTAACACGGATCGCCTAAATCAACCTGAAACATTCGCTTCAGAGCGATTTCAGATTTAGCTGATATACTTGCTATCAATCCGTTACAGCTAGCCGCGCTGCCCTTCGGCCTCGCTTGCTACGCTTGAGCGGATAAAATCGCGGGCGCGGAGGTATTTATGATACAAAATATTTTCGAACGCAAAGAAAGCAAATACTGGGTTATGCGCGAGCAGGCGGACGCGCTTATCGATATCAGCCGCAGCAGGTTGGAGCCGGACGCGTTCGGCAGCTATGAGATACGCAGCGTTTATTTTGATACGGACGCGTACGATCTGATACGCGCATCCATCGAGAAACCGCCGTATAAAGAAAAGCTGCGCCTCCGTTCGTATGGCACGGCGAACGACGATTCGACCGTGTTCCTCGAACTAAAGAAAAAATATAAGGGAGTGGTGTTCAAGCGGCGCGCGGATCTTACTTTGTCGCAGGCAATGATTTTGATTCGCGAGGGAATACCGCCGCAAAGCGCGCAGATTTTAAGGGAGATAGAGGCGTTCCGCGCGCGCTTCCCCGTCTCGCCCAAAGCGTTTATCGCGTACGACCGAACGGCGTTTGCGGGAACGATCGACGCCGGGCTTCGCGTGACTTTCGATGACAATATCCGCTTTCGTACTCATACGCTGCGGCTCGACCGCGACGCGGACGGCCAGCCGCTCGGCGTCGGCGGGTGCAGGCTTATGGAGATTAAAATCCCCGGCGCGTTCCCGCTGTGGCTGAGCCGCACACTCAGCGAGCTTGAAATATTCCCGACGTCCTTTTCGAAATACGCACAGGGGTATCTTAAATATATATTGCCTAAACTATTATCTGGTATCAGTGTTTTGAGTAGTAATTATATTGAGAGGGCGGCGACATATATTGCCAGCTGATTCATCTTTATCGATTACCCAAAGCGTTCTCGCGAACGGGCTGACGCCCCTTGCGGTGGCGCTGTGCGCGCTGTGCGCGATCGTGATAGGCCTGACTCTCGCCGAGCTGCACAGGCGCGGCGGAGAGGCCAGCCAGAGCTTCCTTGTAACGCTTGCGACGCTGCCGCTTCTCGTTCAGCTTGTAATTATGGCGGTGAACGGAAATTTAGGCGCGGGCGTGGCGGTGGCAGGCACGTTCAGCCTGGTTCGCTTCCGCTCTCTGCCGGGAGGCGCGCGGGAGATAGGCGCGATATTCTGCGCGATGGCGCTGGGGCTTATCGTAGGCATGGGGTATTTGATATACTCTATCGCGTCCCTCGTTATAATAGCGGCGTTCCAGCTGGCGCTGACCGCGCTGATCAGCGCGCGCTCGCAAGGGAAGGGAGATCAGCTGCGCGTATTGAAGGTAACGATACCCGAAACGCTGGATTACGAGGGCGCGTTTGACGATCTGCTGGCGGAATATACGCTGCAGCCGGAGCTGATCAAGGTGAAAACCACAAATATGGGCAGCCTGTTTGAATTAACCTACAGCGTGCGGATGAAGGACAGCGCGTCCACAAAATCGTTTCTAGACGCGCTGCGCACTCGAAACGGAAATTTAACGCTATCGCTTAGCCGGGAAATGCCATCAACAGAAATATTATGAAAACGAAAGGTGTATTAAATCAATATGAAAAATATAAAAAATAACGCCAGGGCATTTAGCGTACGCGCGAACCGCGAGAAACCGCCCGCCCTTGCCGCAAAGGCAATAGGCGCGCTGGTCATAATATCGCTGCTTTTAACTGCGGCGGCTGGCGAATACAATCCATCCGCCGCCGAAAGCGCCGCCGCGTATACGTTTGCGGCGGAGGATTTTGACGCGACGATTCCTACGAACGCTACGCGTATATTGCTGGACGGCGCGTCCGCCGTTGTAGAGGGCGCGGGAGCGGCGGCGAACGATCAAGCGGTATTGATCACGCAGCCAGGCACGTATATCCTAACCGGCGAGGCGCAAGGTTTGCGGATTGTGATAGACGCGAAGAAGGACGATATTGTTCGCCTGGCGCTGTCTAACGCTTCGATTACATACGACGGCGGCGCGGCGATATACGGGATGAAGGCGGGCAGAATCGTGCTGATACTGCCAGATGGCACCGAGAACCATATCGCGGGAGGCTGCACGATCGACGAGGACGCGGCGGAACCGGACGAAGAGGAGGAAGCAAACCAGGCAGTTATATTCGCTAAAAACGATATTGTAATAACAGGCAGCGGCTCGCTCGCAGTTCAAAGCGCGGGATATGGCATATGGGCGAAGGACATGCTGATACTCACGGGCGGCTTGTTGGATGTAGACGCTGTGGAGACAGGCATGCGCGGCAGCGACGGCGTCGCCGCGATAAACGCGTCTGCGATAATTAAATCCGGCGGAGACGGATTGAAATCCACAAAATCCGACGACCCGACGGTCGGATTTGTGCAATTGGAGAATTGTTATTTTAACATAACCGCTGGCAACGACGGGATTCAAGCGGAATCCGAGCTGCGGATAATCAGCGGCGATTATGAGATTATAACCGGCGATGGAGCTGGGACGATGGATCAGGCGAGCACGGGGCGCGCACCCGCTTTGTTCGGGGGCGCCGGGGGCGGAGACCCCTCCCAAGCGGGCGCGGACAGGCGGCAGAACGCGAGCTGGGATGGGTTTTTCGGCGGGACGCCAGCTGAAACGGAGGTGGAGCCGGAACCTGAAATAAGCGTAAAGGGATTGAAGGCGGGAACCCTCGTTACGCTGCTTGGCGGCGCGTTTACGTTTGATACGCAGGACGACGCGATTCATTCGAACGCCGACATATTCATTGGCGGCGGTTCCTATGAAATACGAACCGGCGACGACGCGGTTCACGCGGACGGCGCGCTGACTCTGGCGGGAGGCGCGGTGAACATTGCGGCTTGCTATGAAGGGCTGGAGGGAGCTTCGATCAATTTTACAGGCGGGGAGTATACGATAATCGCGTCCGACGACGCTATCAATCTGGCGGACGGCACCGCTGGCGCGCGCGGCGGGCGCATGGGCGCGAGCGGCGAGCGGCTTACTATGACGATAGCGGGAGGCTTAATTCGCGCGACGGGCGGCGGCGACACGGTGGACGCCAACGGGAATATTGAGATGTCCGGCGGCGATCTTTATCTCAGCGGCATGTCGATGGGCATGGAGGGAACCGTTGATTTCGACGGAACGTTTACGGTAACGGGTGGCAGCCTGATAACGGCTGGCAGCGTGATGTCGGCATCAAACGCTTCTACGCAGCCGGTATTGCTCGTAAGTTATTCGGAATCCGTCGCGGCTGGCAGCGTTATCGAACTGCGCGACTCGTCCACTGGAGAGGCGATACTTTCATATGTCAGCGAGACCGCGTGCACAACCTCGGGGTTCACATCGCCAAAACTTGCGCTCGGCCAGCCGGTATCCGTATGGATAGACGGCGCGCAGCGTCTGGATATAACGCTAAGCGAGAGCACCGCAGTTAACACGGCGGCGGAAGGCGGCGGCGCGTATGGATTGCAGGGCGGAGGGCGCGGAGGCTGGGGCGGCGGGTTTATGATGCCCGGCGCGCCAAATCAGCAGCCCGGCGGCGGACGGCGTCAGCCCGGCGCAACGCTTCCGCCGGACACCGAACAGCCGATTGACCCGCAGAATCCATGGCCGCCCATTCCGACCGCTCCGAGCGACGGCAATTAAACCGGCTCATATTGCCGGAAGGCTCCCGAACCTCCCGGCCTGCTTTTCCAAGGAATCGACGATCCCTTGGAAAAGCCATTTAAACGGCGCTTTATTCGAACAGCCGCATCGCGTTCTCAAAGCATACCTTGCGCACGATCGACTCCAGCGCGTCGGCGTCGTTGGGAAATTCCCCGTTCTCTACCCAATCGCCGATCACGCTGCATAGTATACGCCTAAAGTATTCATGGCGGGTATACGAAAGCAGGCTGCGCGAATCGGTAGTCATCCCAATGAATTCGCTTAGCGGCGAAACGTTCGCCAGGTTCCGCAAATGCTTCACCATCCCGTCGCGCTGGTCGTGATACCACCAGGCCGGTCCCTGCGATACGTGCGCGCATATTCCGTCCGCTTGCAGCGCGCCGGCAATAACTGATAACGCATAGTTATCTTTATCGTGCAAACTGAACAAAATAATGCGCGGCATCGGCCCACGGCTCGCGATCACCGAAAGCAGCCCGGCGAGCGGCGTCGCTATCGGAAGGTCGTTCATCGCGTCGCAGCCGATATCAGGCCCAAGCCGCGCGAACATATCCGCGTTTACATTCCGTATCGCCCCAATGTGCAGCTGCATCGTCCACCCGCGCGACTGATATAGCCCAGCCAGAAACGCCATCAAATCCGTTCTGTATTGCGACTGCGCCTCAAACGTCAGCGCCTTTCCCGCCATCGCGTCCCCGAACACCTTCTCGATCGTCGCCCCGTCGCAGACGGCGCACGGAACAACGTCAAGCGCGTGATCGCTCAAGCGGCAGCCATGCTCATGGAAAAAGTCAACCCGCTTCGCTATCGCCAGCTTCAGCGTTTCATAACTATCAATATCAACCCCGGCGGCTTTGCCCAGTTCGCCCACATACCCCGCAAACCCTGCGGCGGCCAAATTAAGCGCTTTGTCCGGCCTAAACGCCGGCAGCACGCGCGCGCCGCTTTCATTGCGTACGGCTAGCTCCTCGTGCCAGCGAAGATCGTCCGCCGGATCGTCCGTAGTGCACACAAGCCTGACATTGCTGCGCGCGATCAATTCCTGCGGGCGCATCCCGTCCTCCAGCGCGGCGTTGCAGCGGGCGAATATTGACGCCGCGTTAGCGCCCGTAAGCGGCTCCTCGACGCCAAAATATCGCTGCAGTTCCAGATGCGTCCAGTGATACAGCGGGTTTCCGATCGCCCGTGAAAGCGCGGACGCGTACGCCTCGAATTTCTCAATGTCGGACGCGTCGCCGGTTATCCGGCGCTCCGGCACTCCCGCGATGCGCATCATCCGCCACTTATAATGATCCCCGCCCAGCCACGCCTCGGTAATAGAGCGGAACGGCTTGTTCTGCGCGATCTGCTGCGGCGGTATATGGCAGTGGAAATCGCATATCGGAAGCTCCGCCGCAATATTAAAGAAAAGCTCGCGCGCGGTAGGCGTGTTCAGCAGAAAGTTCTGATCCATAAACGGTTTCAATTATATCGCTCCTCCTCGCGGCGCGGGCGTTAAACTATACCCGCTGCCGCGCCAGCCATTTATTTACACATCATATATATAACTCAGCTCTTTTGCAGAAGGTGGATCGCGAACCCCGCGATTTCATCCTGCAGATATACCGCCTTCGCGCCCGGCGCGGCTTCCAGGAATTTGACGCCCAGCCCCTCCAGATACGACTGCGCGCGCAGCACGCTGTTCACGCCCACCGCGATATGCCCCCTGCTGCCGCGCCCGGCGCCTTTCATCATTTCGATATACGGCCCCGCGAACGCGCTGCTGTTCCCATCCTTAACCGCCCAGCCGAACATGCCGGAAAACGCCTGCGCCGCGAGCAGCGCCTCGCCGCCGTCCTCTGCGTTTATGCCTATATGCGCCAGATCAAAACCGAGCATCTTCGACACCGCGCTTCGCGTCAGCTCGGCGATCGCGTCCCAGTCCTTCGCGGCGACCAGCTCGTCCTTCACCATCCAGCTGCCGCCGCACGCCAGGATTTTCGGAAACGCCAGATATTCCGTCAGATTCTTCTCGTTAATCCCGCCGGTAGGCACGAAGCGCACATCGCCGTAAGGCGCGCTCATCGCTTTTATAGCGGGCAAACCGCCTATCGATTCGGCGGGGAAAAACTTGACCGCCTTCAGCCCAAACTCCAGCGCGGCCTCTATATCCGTAGGAGACGAGCACCCCGGCAGTATCGGCACGTCCTGCTCTATGCACCAGCCGACGACCCCGGGGTTGAAGCCGGGCGAAACTATGTATTTCGCGCCTGCGGCCACCGCGCGCTTCGCTTGATCGATCGAAAGAACCGTGCCCGCGCCTAGCATTACGTCCGGAAGCGATTCCGCCACGCGCCTTATCGATTCCTCAGCAGCCGACGTCCGGAACGTTATCTCGGCGACGGGCAGTCCGCCGCGCTTAAGCGCCCCGCATAGCGCGACCGCGTCGCCGGCGTCGTTCAGCTTGATCACGGGAACTATGCCCCGCCGTTCGATTACCGATAGGATATCCATACAATTTCCTCCCAATTTAATATGTCTATATCATATTTATTCAGAAAGATTCAAGCGCACGTCTTTTCCTATAAACTTCAGGAATATAGTCGTGCGCTGATCCAGCAGCCGGGACGCAAGCCGTTCCGTATACCGCGCCTGTATTTCAGTAGGCGCTAGGTTAGTGCTGACTATCGTTGAGAGCCGACGATTCCGCCGTTCGTTGAACACATGGAAAAGCTGCGGTATCGTCAGGTTTTCCTGAATAGGCTCGGTGCCCAAATCGTCGATTATAAGCAGCTGCGTATCCAGAACAAGCTGCGCGCGCTGAGGATCGCCGCGCTCAAAATATGAATCCCTGAGTATACCCATCAGCTCGTACGCTGTAAGCTTCCACGGCGTATAGCCGCGTTCAAGCACCCGCTGCGCGATGCAGTTCAGCAGATATGTTTTCCCCAGCCCCGACGCGCCGGTAAACAGCAGATTATGCTTTTCGTTATTCGGAAACGAGTTGGCGAACCTCTCGCACAGCGCGCGCGCGCGGATCATATACGCCCGCTGCCCGCGCGGCTCCTCCGGCAATGGGGCGGGATCGAACACCCCGGCGTCCCACGCGCCAAAGTTCTCCTCCGCCGCTATGCCAAGCCCCGGATCGTGGCACAATTTCGCGTATACGCGCCGCTTCATGCAATCGCACATCTCGTGAATCGGCTCGCCCACATACCCAAAATCGCGGCATATCGGGCATCGGTACACCGGCTGCAGATAATCCTCCGGCAACCCGGCGGCGATCAGCCTGCCGCGTATATTCCGCGCTATCGATTGAAGCTCGTCCGCCAGCGAGCCGGAGATATCCCTCGCCTTCGTGGGATTGGCGAACGCCTCGCGCGCGTTATCCTGGAACAACCGCCGACGCGATTCTGTCAGCCGCCCTATTTCAGGATCGAGCGCCGAAGCCTGTTCCAGCCTACGCCGCTCCTCATCGCGATTAAGCGCGCGCTGCGATTCATATTCTGTGCGCAGCTCGCTCAGCGCCCTATCCTTCACGCGCCGTCCTCCTCCTGCGCGAACAGGTCTACCGCCAGCGCGTCAAGCTCCGATTCGGAATACGTTCGCTGCGCGTAGCGATGCTCCGCCACTTCCTTGGACGACCGACCCTGCGCGGGGAGGCTGCCCTGCTTTGATGGCTGCGTACGAGGCGCGGCGTTCGCGATTTTTGCTATATGCGCCGCGTGTTCCGCGCGCGCTGCTTCCACGGACAGCGCTCCGGCATCCCGCCACGCGCGAAGCAGCCTGTCGATGAACGCCACAGGCTGCGCCGTGCCCTGCGCGAATTCCGCCGCGACGTCGATAAGCTCGTCGGCAAACCCTTCCGCCTTCCAGGATTCCAGCGCCGCGCGATCCTTCGCGGTAGGCGCGCGATCCATGCCCGCGCGCGCGAACAGTCGACCGAGCCGCAGGTTTCCCGCCTGCAGCTGGGTGATATGCGCTTCGACCGCCGATTCATCGGTCAGCCCAAGCTGATGCCACGCATCCAGAAGCCGCTCGAAATCATCGAGCTTTCCGCCCTGCCGCGATACCTGCGCGGCCGCGATCAGCAGAGTGCCGGGCGGGAACCCTTTCGCGCGCATCGCGTCGTATACGCGCGTCCACTCCTGCGTGGGCGCGGTGCCGCGAACTCCCATCGCTTCCAGAATCGGGCGGAGCGTATCGGCTTCGGTGCGCTCCTTCAGCCACTGCGCCTCGATCGACGGGGCGTCGTGCTTGCCCAGCGAGTGCTGGCGCTTCAGTATTCCGTCGAGGTATGCCATCGTGGGCACGCCCTTTGTGGTCTCCGCGCACGCGGCTAGTATCGCCTCCAGCGAGAAGCCCCATTCCTTCGTCCATTTCTGGAATATGGCCGCGTCGTCCATGCTGGGATTGTGCCGCTTGCCAAGCCGCCTCAGCACCTGCCGCAGCCCTGCGGACATCGCCTCGTCCTGCGATATCAATTCGTCCGCCTGCCGCGTCGTTTTTACTCCCGCCTCGGCCCATTCCTGCGCGATTTTGTCAAGCTGCGCAAAGTTAAATTTTAAACCGCGCGACTGAACGCCAAACGAAACAAGCCGAAGCGCGACCTCCTCCGGCAGGCAAAGCGTCTCTACCCAATCGTACACGCGCTCAAAATCCTGCGGACGCAGCAGCCTTTCTTTCCCGAACAGCGCCTGAAGGCGGTGGTTGAAATCCGCATATTGATAAAGATCGTCGCTCTCCCGTTCCTTCATCGCCAGCGACTGCTTCAGATTCATGAACGCGTAGGACGGCGGATTATCGGATACGCGCCTCACAAGCCCTACCCGCTCCCAATAGGAATACGCGTTCCGCAGCTGATCCTCATCCATGCCAAGATCCCGCGCGACGGTTTGCAGCGACGCATCTTTGGACGGATGGTAGCATTGCATCAATCCATATAAATATGCTTTGACGAAATCACCCTCCGCGCGCGGCATATATTCTTGTATAAATAAATTTTCAACCGGAGTCGCATCATACAACACGGCTTGAGGGGCGAAATCGAACAGCACGCGCTATCCTCCATCGTTTGTTGATATATATATTTATATATTAATACGCAAACCCACCGGGCAGTGATCGCTTCCCATTATGTCGTCATATATAAGCGCGTCTTCCACGCGATCCATAATCCGCCTGGATACGAGAAAATAATCGATGCGCCATCCGCTGTTGCGCTCCCTCGCGTGTGATATAAAGCTCCACCAGGTATACGAGTCCTTCCGGTCGGGGAAAAGCTCTCGGAATGTATCCGCGAATCCCGCGCCAAGCAGTTCGCCAAACTTGCCTCGCTCCTGATCCGAATAACCCGCGTTGCCCCTGTTGGCGGCGGGGTTTTTCAGATCGATGGGGTTATGCGCGACATTCAAATCGCCGCACAATATCACCGGTTTCTCCACGTCGAGCGACGCCAGGTACGCGCGGAACGCGTCCTCCCAGGCCATTCGAAATTCTATGCGCCTAAGGCCGTCCTGCGCGTTGGGCGTGTAAGCGGTAACCAGAAAGAACGCCGGGAACTCCAGCGTCAGCACTCGCCCTTCGCCGTCCTCCGCGCCGCCGCCAAAGCCCCTGCGCACGGACAGCGGCGGTTCCTGCCGCTCGCCCAAAAGCGCGGCTGTGCCGGAGTATCCCTTGCGGACTGTAGCGGGATGCCACAGACGAACGCCGCCGCAGCGACCCTCGGCAAGCGCGTCCGTAACGGCGGCGGGGTCGGATAATTTTATCTCCTGCAGGCATAGCACGTCCGGCGCGAGTTTTTCGTACGCCTCCGCGAAACCTTTTTTCATGCACGAGCGCAGCCCGTTTACGTTCCAGCTTACCAGATGCATTCGATCACACCTTTATCGCAAACCATTTTCCATTATTAAAACGTAAATACATTAACGTCATACGGATGCTCATATCTACCAGAGTGCTAAGCCACGCGCCGATCAGGCCGATATCGAGAACATATACCGCTATAAAGCTGAGCACTGGCCTTATCCCGACGACGCACAGGTACATGATAAGCGCCACGTACCGCGTGTCTCCCGCGCCGCGCAGGCATCCTGATATTACGACCGCCGTGGTTTGGAACGGCTGGATCATAGCGACTACGATCATCACGTCCGCCGCCATAAGAAGCACCGTAGGATCCGAGCTGAACAGCCCTACGAGCGGACGGCGGAATCCTATTATAAAGCCGAACAATGCCAGAGACACGCACATCGCTATTCGTTGGCTGATCTTGCCGTACATCTGCGCGAGATCAGGCCGCTTCCTGCCAAGCATCTGCCCGACGAGCGACGTACCCGCAACGCCTATGCCGTCGCCCAGCGTGAACGTGATATTCATAAATTTCATGCACGCCTGATGCGCCGCGAACGCGAGCGTGCCCAAATTCGCCACGATAACCGCGTACGCCATGAATCCCACGCGCGCCGCGATCTGCTCCAGCATCGCGTTTCCGCCAAGTTTAACAAGGTTGCGCACGGTATCCCGCTTCAGCCGCCAGTCGTCCTGAGGATGCAGCTGCAGAAAGCTGTCCTGCATGCGGTGGCCGATTACGGAATACATCGCGAGCGCAAGCCCCACGACGAAGCCGATGTCGGTAGCGATTGCCGCGCCCGTAACGGTTAGGCGCGGGAAGCCAAACTTTCCGTATATAAGAATATAATTAAATACGACGTTTACGAGGTTTGCGGAAAGATTTACGGCCAGTGTTATCCGCGTGTTTCCCACACCGCGCTGCGCCGCGCTTATGCACATAGTGGCCGCGTTGATCGGTACCGCCATCGCGACTATCCTAAAATACTGCGACGCCATGTCGATAGTATCGGCCTGCGCTCCGGATATACGCATAAGCTGCCTTGCGAAGGCGACTCCGACGCACGCCATCACAAGCCCCAGCCCCAGCAGAATCACCAGCGCGTTTCGCAGCGTGCGGTTCGCGTCCGCCCTGTCGCCCTGCCCTTTGCGCCTGGCGACAATGGCGGTTACGCCCACGTTCAGCGCGAAGAATACGCTCATTAGAAGCATGCGCGGCTGATCCGTAAGCCCTACCGCCGCGAGCGCCTCCGGTCCAAGCGAGCCTACCATAATGCTATCCACCGAACCGATCAATGAAATGAGCACCATTTCCAGCACGGATGGAAGCGCGATTCGGGCGAGGCTGCCATACGCCTCTTTCGAGCTTGGGAAGTCGCCTAGCTTGTTTTCCTCCTTTACCAGGCTGGATGCCGCGAAGAACCTGGATAAATGTGGAACCATGCCGTCGCCTCCTCAGCTGGTATTGTATCACTTAAGGGGGGGGCGTGGCAAGGCTTACAGGGCGTCCGCCGCGCCAGAGTATAGCGGCTCGCCTGCTCGGCGCAGCGGCATATCAATATCAAGTAAAAATTAAGTAAAATTAAGTAAACGCCAAAATTTAAAAAAGGCTTACGAGGCGTGTTCGAAAAATATCTCGAGGCTGAATGTGCTGGATTTTGATGAGGCGCAAGGAGCCATGAGGGAGGCGTAGTGGAGCTACGTCGATTGCGCGTAAACCCGCCGCCGCCTGTGGCGGATGAAGGCGGGTTGGAGCGCGCGACGCCGCGATGGATAAGAAGACAGTGCATTCAGACCGAGAGATTTTTCGAACACGCCCAGTACTAAATCTCGTTGAAACGGCGGTATCTCCGCGAGCAGACTCTTCCGCTCGGCGCGCATCGAAGGCGAAAACCCCGCAGGCGGTATCGCCTCTGAACGAACATAAGCCTACACATTCCATATTATATACGGCGGATGTACTACATAACAAGCTGCCGCATAATTATATTTAATTATATTAATGGGATGTGATATAAATGTTTTGCAGCGCAAGTCCATTCAATTTGCCGGCGCACATTTTATTTGATAATAAAGCCAGCAAGCGCGTGGCACATAGCGACGGGTCAAACGGAAACGGCGGGGAATCTGCGGAGGCAAGCGGCGGGGACGACCTATCCGCGCAAGGCGTTAACGCCAGAATGACGTTCACACCTGGAGTAACAAACAACACACTAACGTTGATAAGTTTAAATGAATATATTGTATACGCGCACTGCAATAGACGTACGGATGGTGATTGGGTTGATTTAAAAGCTGACAGAACAGATATACTTGAGATTGATTATATATATACCAGCTCAGGAACAAGCGGAGACTATGTTGTAGCTATAATGATAAAACCAAAAGCTACCGTATCCGGAACGACTTACATCACGATCACCCTGGATGTGTCGGAGATAAGAAAATCCGACAGATTTAGATATATAAAGCTTAAAGTTATAGTTCCTTCCGACATTATACCCAAGGATTCGCAGGTTCCCAAGATCACACAAGCGTATATTGCAAGCTCGTCAGATCCGCATCTGGGAAAATCGACATGGACACTGGGTCGAACACACACCTGGGGAACTTCAAGAACATTGTTCGCTTTCGCTACCACACCGAATGAGTTTACGAGAAGTGTGAATCTTTATATGGACGACATCAGCGACGGCAAAGTTCCGTTGGCTTCAGCGTTTGTTGAGAGAGCATCTGAAAAAGCAGAGGTCTTAATTCAGGGACTGAAGTTTCCCATCGGAGATCATATCATATATTTTACTGCGGTCGGCTATGATGGAAAGGAAAATAAAAAAGACTTTAAGACAGTAACCCTGAATATAGAAGAAGAATCGCCGCACGTTGAAAGCGTCAGTATAGCCGCAATTAACTGGTACGAGTATCAATTTAAAATAGATGTAAACGCGCTTTGTAAACAGGTTAACATCTATGCAAACGGAACTTTGGTCGCCACGAAATCAACTCCAACCGCCGGGATACATATTGCGAAGGTGGATTTATCCGAATACTCCGGTGAAACAGTATACCTAACGTTTTTTCCCGTCGATAGCAATATGGAAGAGGATATTCTTTTTGCAAGGGCGACGACAGTAACGCTGGAGGATGTGTTTCCAAGGATAACCTCGGCGAACGTAATCGAGGGAACCGGATCAAAGCAGGGCAGGTATAGATTTACGTATACGGTCGATGAATTTTGCGATAGGGTTGAAATCTACGACAACGGTAAATACATCGCGTATCAGACGACCAATAAGGCGGGTACGTATCTGTCGGCGGAATTTCGCTTATCGCCGGGAGAACACGAGCTGGTGTTCCGGCCTACTAACGCCAAGACAAGCTCTGCGTGGAATGTAGACAACGATCCGATGATCGTCATAGTAAGAGTAATCGTACCGGTTCGGAAAGCGGATATATTCTTAGCGACCGTTAAACCTTACAGCGGAGTTGCCGGCGTCACGAAATTCAAATTTACTTATGTGGTGAACGACGCATGCTGGCGGGTATATTTATTTAAAAATAATGAATATAAAGAGAGCAACCTTCTCGCATATCAAACCACCTCCGGAGAATATAAGAGAGATGATAATACTTATGAATCAGACGACTTTATATTTTGGGAAAAAGGATACCATGCGATCAAAATTTTAGCGTACGGCGATGGCGAGGAACCAACTTATATAGAGGATCCAACGAAAATTGTGCCGAATCAAATCGTCACCTTCAAAGTAACTTAATCATTTCAACTCAATCATTATAAATTTTTTATTTTATGTTTGCAAAATATAATTGTACTTTTTAATATTCAGCGCGCCGAGCAGGAAGAACGCCCGGCGCGCTTTGCTCCAGAGCTTAGCGAGCGGTGAAAATCCTTCGCGAATCTGCCGCTGTTCAAACAATATTTAGTATATCGCCCCTGCCGAACTGCAATTGTTCGGCCTATAATATTCATTTTCGCGCTCCGGCCATATTGAATTTTCCTGCAGAATGGAATAAAATGCATAAGCGGACGTGAGGCGCGGCCTCCGTCCGGCGGATTCATTCGCGAAGGAAGTGACCCATGGGCCAGATATTAACCGCCGCTGTCGCGCTTGGTTTGCTTTGGTCGATAATGGTGATTGGAGTATACATAACCTACCGCGTGTTGGATATAGCGGATCTCACGGTAGAGGGCAGCATCACGCTTGGCGCGGCGATATGCACGTCTATGATCCGCGCGGGATGGAGCCCGGTGGTCGGAACCGCGCTAGCGTTTGGCGCGGGCATGCTGGCCGGGCTGGCGACGGGCGCGCTGCATACGAAGCTTAAGATACCCGCGCTGCTGTCGGGAATACTTACCATGATCGCGCTGTGGTCCGTAAATCTGCGCGTAATGGGTTCGGCGAACGTATCTATACTCCGCATGCCCACGCTGTTTACGTTCATTCAGCGGTTTGGAGTCAGCAGGTATTTTTCATGGATAATACTGGGCGGATTGCTCGCGCTCGCGCTGGTTACCGCGCTGTATTGGTTTTTTGGCACGGAGTTGGGCAGCGCGATCCGGGCGACGGGAAGCAATCCCAATATGGTGCGCGCTCAGGGCGTGCATACGGATAACATGGTGATTATAGGACTTATGATAAGCAACGGACTGGTCGCGCTTTCCGGCGCGCTGATAGGCCAGTCGCAATCGTTCGCCGATATTCAGATGGGAATGGGTTCGATAGTAATCGGCCTAGCGTCGCTTATAGTGGGCGAGGTGCTGTTTGGGAAGCGCGGGTTTTATATGCGGCTGCTGTCCGTCGCGCTGGGCGCGATAATATATCGCATAATAATCGCGCTGGTTATGGAGCTCGGCATGAACCCCAACGATTTGAAGCTGTTCACCGCGCTGACCGTCGCAGCCGCGCTGTCCGTTCCATATTTGAGCGCAGCCGTCCGCGTAAAGCGCAAGCCGGCAGGAGCCGCGAGGGTGTAGCGGCTGCGCGAGTTGATATGAATATATATATCTAAGCTAAATGTATAAGCGAGCGGAAGGGGTTGTGCGACCTGCTTCAAATAAAGGGATTGGCAAAAACATTCAATCGAGGCACGCCTAACGAGAAATCCGCGCTGGCGAATATCAATTTGGTCGTCGACGACGGAGATTTTATAACGATGATCGGCGGAAACGGAGCCGGCAAATCTACACTGCTGAACTGCGTCGCGGGGGTATATCCGCCGGACGCGGGCGAAATCCGCATAGACGAGGTGAACGTAACGCGCTGGAGCGAGTACCGCCGCGCCGTGTACCTTGGGCGAGTGTTTCAGGATCCGATGATGGGCACAGCTGCGGATATGACGATAAAGGAAAACCTGGCGCTCGCGCGCAGGCGCGGGCAGCGGCGCACGCTGCGCTGGGGCGTGACGGCTGGCGAACACGAAAAATACCGCGAAATGCTAGGCGAACTGGAACTGGGGCTGGAAAGCCGCCTGACCGGCAAGGTGGGGCTGCTCTCCGGAGGGCAGCGGCAGGCGTTAACCCTGCTAATGGCTATACTTAAAACGCCAAAGCTTTTGCTGCTTGACGAGCATACTGCGGCGCTCGATCCCAAAACGGCGGACAAGGTGCTCGATTTGACCAATCGGTTTATTCAGGCGGATAAGCTTACGACAATGATGGTCACCCATAATATGCGCCACGCGCTGCAGCTTGGCAATCGTTTGCTTATGATGCACGAGGGGCGCATCGTGGTGGACGTGCGCGGCGAGGATAAGCGCCGACTGAAGGTGGACGATCTGCTTCAGCTGTTCGAACGCGCAAGCGGGCGGCAGCTGGATAACGATCGTATGCTTTTATCGTAATCGAATAATATAAATATTATGGAGGATATAACATGACATCTCGTGAAATAATCCGCCGAATCGTGCGGCACGATAATCCGCCACGTTTGGGCTGGGATTTTCATGATCCGCGATATCAGGATATATTGCATGTACACGCGGTGGAGCTTGTGCGTCCGGGCACCGAGCGCTATGAGAAGTGGGGGGCGTATCCCGAGCTGAACGAGCGAATCCCAAATTTCAACGGCGAGCTATGCATGGATAAATATGGAAATATATTGGGACGGTTGAATGGCATAACGAAGGGCGAATGCGTACGCGGCGCGATACAGGAAGACTGGTCCGAGTTTGAGGAATATAAGTTTCCGGAGATTTCAGAGGAGCGGCTGCGGCAGGTGGTCGCGATGAATCTGCGAGCGCAGGATAAATATGTGATGGTATATTTACCTGGCATATTCTCCGTTTTGAGGGATATGCGAAGGATGGATAACGCGCTGATGGATGTTGCGGCGGAACCTGAGCAGATTGAGAATTTCCTTGTGCGGCTGATGCCGCTGCTTATACGGGCGGTGGAGGTGGCGGCGGAAGCTGGAGCGGACGGCGTTATGAACGGGGACGACTGGGGCATGCAAACAGCTCCGTTTATCAGCCCCAATTCGTTTCGCGAGCTATTCAAGCCCGCGTATCGCGAGGTAGCGGACGCGTGCCGCAAGCATAATATTGATTATTTCCTGCACTCGTGCGGGTTTGTGCTGCCGCTGGTAGACGACATGATCGACGCGGGGGTGCGCGTGTTCCAATTTGATCAGCCGGAAATGGCCGGGGTAAAATTATGGGCAGAGCGGTACGCAGATCGCGTGGCGTTTCATAGTCCGGTGGATATTCAAAAAATAATGCCCACGGGCGACCGCGCGGTCATCGAGGCCGCCGCGCTGCACATGGCGGAATCTTTTCGCAAGGCGGGCGGTGGGCTGATAGCGAAAGACTATCCCACCTGGTTTGAAATCGAAGTTAAGGATGAATGGGCCAGCTGGGCTCGCGACGTCATCGTCTCTCATTCCGACATCTAGCACAACATCCTCTACCGCCCCACACCCCCAACAAGCACCATCCCCAAAAAAAAGCTATTCTCACACGCCACGGTACCCCGGGCGCCCTCCGCGCCCGGGGTACCACCGCCACAACGGAAGGGGGATTCCAAAGGGGCCATGCCCCTTTGGCGGGAGGGTTTGGGAGGGCGGCGCCCTCCCAACGTA
>JAISZG010000096.1 GCA_031269355.1 Oscillospiraceae bacterium
TAAGAGCCGCCCGAATTATCGCCGCGCCAGCACGACCAACGAGTTCGAGTTAATAATCGCTTCTCCGCCGACCGATTCCCCCGTCAGCATATCGACGCCGTGCGGCAGATCGACATTAATAGATTTATTATCAAAGTTCATAATAAATAAATATGATTCGCCGTTCGCGCCCTCGCGGGACGCGGCGTGCAGCCCTTTCGGCAGCGGCTTGTCGCTGAGCAATCGCGGCGCTCCGGCGCGCTCCACCGCTTGAGCGTATACGTTTACCAGGAAATCCTCGCCCGCGCGAGCCGCGATATACCACGCCTGCCCGTCGCCATATTCATTGACGGTCAGCGCGGGAGAGCCAGCGTAAAAATCGCTCGCGTATACGGCCAGCGTTCGCGCGGTTTCCGCGTGCGCTATCTCGCATAGGAATCCGCATTCATAGTCCCCGGAAAAGGGAGCGTCGCTTCGCATCCGAATAACGTTGGTCTGCCCTGGATAGAGCGCGTCCAGTTCCTCCGCCCACACGCCGAGCAGCCCGCGCAACGGGCCTGGGAATCCGCCAAGGAAGCACAGATCGTCCTGATCGACTACTCCGGAGAAATAGGTGGCTATAAGCTGTCCGCCGCCCTCGACGAACCGCTCCAGACGAGCGGCCACGCCGGGCTTCACCATATATAGCATAGGCGCCGCTATCACGGCGTAGGGCGAAAAATCCCGCTCGCTGTCGATTATATCCACATCAACGCCCAAACGTCGCAGCGCCGCGTAATGCTCTAGCGCGGTCTCGTCAAACTGCTTGTCGCGGCGCGGCCCCTGCGCGTCGGCTATCGCCCAGCGATTGTTCCAGTCGAAAAGCAGCGCGACCTTCGCAGGCGTCGCGCCGCCGCGCACAGGCGCGAGCTTCTCCAGCGCGTCCCCAACCAGCGCCGCGTCCCGAAACACGCGCGTGTTCTCATGCCCGGAATGGCCTACTACCGCGCCGTGGAACTTCTCGCTCGCGCCGCGGCTCTTGCGCCACTGAAAATATTGCACGCTGTCCGCGCCGTGCGCTACCGCCTGCAGCGAGCTTAGCAGATGCATCCCCGGGCGCTTTAGCTTGCACACCTCCTGCCAGTTCACCTGGGAGGGGGTGGATTCCATAAGCAGAAACGGCTTGCGCAACAGCGAGCGGGTGATATCGTGATTGAACGCCGCGAGTATAGCGGCCGCGTCGTCGTCCGAATCCTGACCCCAGCGCGGATAATTATCCCAGCATGCGAAATCAAGCACGCCCGCGTCGGCGAAGCGGGGATAATCCAATCCAATAAACATCCCCATAAAATTTGTGGTTATCGGAAGCTCCGGCGTAATGCGTCGTATCGGCGCGATTTCCGTTTTCATGAAATCAATCGTGCTGTCGGTTACGAATCTTTTCCACGCGAGGTTCAGCCCGTGAACCTCTTTTTCGCCTACGGAGCTTGGGCTTCGAAGCTGCGTCCACTCGGTATACGTCTTCGACCAGAACGACGTCCACCATGCTTTGTTCAGCGCGTCAAGGGTTTTATATCTATCCTTCAGCCAATCGCGAAACGCCCGCTGGCATAGCTCGCAGTGGCACTCCCCGCTGTACTCGTTGGATATGTGCCAGCCGACCACTGCGGGATGATTCCCGAACCGGCGCGCGAGCGCGGCGTTCATATTCGTTACCTGCTCGCGATATACCGGCGACGTATAACAGTGATTATGCCTGGCTCCGTGAAAATCGCGGAGACCGTCCGCGCGTACGCGAAGCACCTCCGGATACTTGGCGCTCATCCAGGCTGGGCGCGCTCCGCTGGGCGTCGCCAGCACCGCGCTGATTCCCGCCTCGCCAAGGCTGTCGAGCACGCTCTCCAGCCAATCGAACGTATATACGCCTTCCTCCGGTTCCAGCGCCGTCCAAGCGAATATGCCCACGCTCATCAGGTTGCACTTCGCTTTTTTCATCAAACGTATATCCTCGCGAAGGATATCGGGATTGTCGAGCCACTGATCGGGATTATAGTCCGCTCCGTGCGCCAAGCGCGGAAAGCTCCATTCTGGCATAACGCGGCTCCTTTCGTCGGTTAAACAATATAATATTTATAAAATATATTTTTATTATTGGGCGAGTTCGAGCGCGCTGTCGTCCGGCGCGTCCCGCTCTTCGTCCGAGCGCGGCTGCGCTTTGGACGCGAGCATATACCATATTGTGGTCGTCGCTCCGCGCAGGCTCGCCGTCAGGCTGATCGCGGCCCAAACGCCGAGCGCGCCCCATATATGCACGAACCACCACGCGAGCAGCACGCGCAGCAGATTCGATACGATGCTGACGACAGAAGGCGGCGCCGTCCTGCCGCATCCTTTGAACGTGCCCCCCGCCGCCGCCTCCAGGCATTGGGGGATTTGGCAGAACGACAGTATTCGCAGATATACGACGCCCAGCGCGCGCACATCCGCGTCGGGCAGGAAAAGCCAATACAGCTGTCCGCCGAGCGTATTCATCAAAAGCACGGTCAACGCGCCCCAAACGCCCAGTACGGTCAAAGAAATAACGAACCCGCGCCGAATGCGCGCCCATTTGCGCGCGCCGTAATTCTGGCCGATAAACGCGGTCAGCGCGCTGCCGTATCCCCCCGCGATAAGCCACGTCAGCGATTCTATCTGCGAGCCGACGCGCCCTACCGCAAGCGCCGTTTGCCCAAAGGGCGATATCAGGCGGGAGGTTACCATCGTCATCGACGCGAAAAACGCGCTTTCGCCGCTGATGGGCGCGCTCCAGCGGATGATCTGCGCGAGCGCGCGACGATCGGGCTTTATCACAAAATGAAATCGTTCGAACGGGCGGTTGGCGTCGCGGGCGACCGCAAGCGCCGTCAGCGCGAACGAGGCGATTTGAGATATGAGCGTTGCGTACGCGGCGCCCTGTATGCCCATATGAAATCCGAATATCATCAGCGGGTCGAGCAGCATATTAATTCCCAGCCCGACGGCGTTTACATAAAACGGAGTGCGCGAATTCCCCGACGCGTTGAAGCTGCCCACAAGCGCGGACGCCGCGTACGTGAACGGGATGCCGAACGAAACGATCGCCAGATACGATTCCGCCGACGATACCACGTCCGCTTCCTGAATTTGGAAGAAGCCGACCAGCGGTCGGCGCAGCGCAAGCATTATAAATCCGTATAACAAACCCAGCGCCACCGATAGCATGAACGCGTTCTCGCCGTACAGGCGAGCGGTTTCCTTATCGCCCCTTCCCAAATTTTGGCTGACGCCTATTTCCGCGCCCATACGCCCAAACATCATAAGCGCCATGCCCAGCCACAGGTACAGCCCGCACGTACCGGACGCCGCGACCGCCGCCGTGGACAGCCGCCCGAGCCAGAACATATCAGTAAGGTTGTATGACATTTGCAGCAGCTGCGTCCCCATTACCGGCACGGCAATCACCAGCAGCTTTTTGAGTATCCCGCCCGTCGTAAGGTTATATTTCGAATCGGCTGGTCTGCTCATCGAATCCTCTTTTATAAATAAATCCCAATCGGCGTATCCGGATTAGCGTATATTGTACACGCGGCGCGTCGGCGGCGCAATAGCGCGGATGAATCCGCAGCGCCGCCGAATTAATGATATTTTAATAAATTAAATCCGCCGCGCGCCGATATGGACGGCACAATCAATATATATAATTATAAAATCATATATAAAACCGCCGCGAAAGAGAGCGTCGCGAGGCTTGACAGCGCAGTGCTTCTCTTGTATAATACATTTTCGTCGGCAACCGTTTGTTGGGAAAACGCCTGCGCCTGTAGCTCAGCCGGATAGAGCATCGGTCTTCTAAACCGAGGGTCGGGGGTTCGAATCCCTTCAGGCGCGCCACGCGGTGGATATAGTTCAGGCGGCTAGAACGCCAGATTGTGGCTCTGGAGGTCGTGGGTTCGAGCCCCACTATCCACCCCATTTTTTGGGAAGAATCGGCGCGCGGGCGCGGCTTCGCCCTGTTCGAGAGAACCGGGGGCGGAATTTCGCTTTAATATACGCCTATAGTGCGCAATGCAGGGTTTGACAAATCCGCGTCGCTGGGGTGTAGCCAAGTGGTAAGGCAACGGGCTTTGACTCCGTCATTCGCAGGTTCGAACCCTGCCACCCCAGCCATCCATATTACGACCCATTAGCTCAGTTGGCAGAGCACTTGACTTTTAATCAAGGTGTCCGGAGTTCGAATCTCCGATGGGTCACCAATAAAAAGCGCTGAACGGCAAGCTTTGCGGGTATGCGGCTGCGCATCATACCCGCCGCTTATGCCGTTTTGTAAATATCGCGCGGAAAATATTCTCCGCAATGCGAGGTGCTTTATGATACGCAGCAGATTCGCCGCGCTGTTGTTCAGATGCGGCAGCTTTATACTCATATTCGCGGGCCTGGCCGTCGAAACGAATTTGTTTGGCGGCGGGCTGAACCCGAATATATTTTTTTATTATACCATACAAAGCAATTTGCTCGCGCTCGTTCTGTTCGCGATGCTTATATTTCGCACGGCCAAAGGTTGGGCTCTCGACGGGGTGCGCGGCAAAACGGGATATTTTGCGCGCTTCGAGATGGTTTGCGCTATCGATCTGCTGCTGACGCTGGCGGTATTCTGGGCGCTTCTCGCTCCGAGTATCACCTCGTCAAATAGCAGATTTTCCCTTTGGTCGTTCGCGAATCTTTCAGTGCATCTGATCGCGCCGCTGTTATGTTTGATAGATTATATTTTGTTTTCGGAAGCGCGCCATCTAAAATATAGCGATATCTACGCGGTGCTGATATTCCCGCTTGCCTATTTGGCGTTCTCTTCGCTCGCCGGGCTTATGGGGCACGCGTACGGCGTATCCGCAGTCGATGGAAATCCTGTGCGATTCCCGTATTTCTTCCTCGATTTTGATAGAACCGGCGCTATGCCGCTGGTATATATAGGCGCGCTTACCGTGTTCTTTTTGATTATAGCACATGTATTTTATATAATTGATAATAAATTGCGCAGAGTTGAAATATCTGTCAAAAAAAATATTTGATCCGATCGATCGCATATCCGCCGAAAGCCGCAGGAAATATTTGACAATAGTTTATCGGGTCGGATGCGGGACGCAGCCCGGCCTTGCGTTGGTTTGTCGGGGCAAGTTCCGCGCGCATTGAACAACCGTGCGCGTTCTGGTATGATGAATATCGCGAGCAGGGCGCGGCTTCCATCGTTGGGGGAGGCGTCGGCGCGGCGGCTTCGGCTAAGCTGATCTGTCGGCTCGGCTTTCTGTGGTCGTGCAATATGCAAAATCAATATAAAGATGTGAATATTATGAAGCGATCTTTTAGCTTATGGTATCGTTCGCTCGGAGGGCGCGCGGCTCTGTTCGACGGCGGCTTCGGCACTCAGCTGCAGGCGCGCGGGCTGCCCGCCGGCAAGCCGCCCGCGCTGTGGAATCTCGAAAGGCCTGACGTCGTAGAAGAGGTGCATCGAGCGTATATAAGGGCTGGCTGCGACATAGTGACGGCCAATACGTTCAGCGCCAACCCGTGGGCGCTGGGCGACGCCGCGCTCGCGGAGGAAACGATGCGCGCGGGGGTGAGGATCGCGAAGCGCGCGGTCGCGGCGGAGGGGCGCGGCATCGTCGCGCTGGACGTCGGCCCGTCCGGGCATATGATCGATCCATACGGAGATTTGCTATTCGACGACGCGGCTGCAGGGTATGAGCGCGTTATCCGCGCGGGGGCGCGGGAAAATCCGGACGTGATACTGCTTGAAACGTTCACGGACGCGTACGAGGCGAAGGCCGCCGTCGTAGCCGCGCAGTGCGCGCGCCTGCCGATACTCGTTTCATGCTCGTTTGGAGATTCGGGCAGGCTGCTGTCCGGAGAAAATCCCGCCGCGCTTGTGCCTATGCTGGAGGGAATGGGCGTATCCGCGATAGGCGCTAACTGCGGCGCTGGTCCCGAAGGAATGCGCGAGGTGGTGGAACAATTGGCGCGCGCGGCCAGCGTGCCGATATTCGCGAACCCAAACGCCGGGCTGCCGGAGCGCGACGGAGATCAATTCGTTTACCGCCTGTCCGCCGAAACGTTTGCCGCGCAGTCGGTCGAGCTGCTTCGAGCAGGCGCGCGCATGCTGGGCGGTTGCTGCGGCACAGCGCCGGAGCATATATCGGCGCTGCGCGAAGCGCTTCACGGCATTACGGTGCCGCCGGTTGTGGAACGCAGAACCTGTACGGTCACAAGCGGCGCGCATGCTTATACAATAGGAAAGAAACCGATGTGGATAGCGGATCGCATACTGCCGGTTCGCGATGAAAAGCTGTTCAACGCGCTTGCCAACCGCGACTTCGACCTGCTGATCGACGCGGCGCAGGAAATCGAGGAGCAAGGTGCGCATGCGATTAATGTGGATGTATCGGGCGTCGTAGCCGTGTGCGCGGGGCGCGGATCAGGCCTCTCAGAGGAGGGGCATGATGCCCCGCTCCAAACGGATTCAGAACCGGTACCGGTGCCGGTATCTGAAGCGGAGCTGTTTTCACAGTTTATTCCGGCGCTTCAGTCGGTCGTAAAGCTGCCGCTGTCGATCGATACGGCGGATCCTGTGGCGCTGGAGGCCGCCCTGCGCGCGTACAGGGGCAAGCCCATCATAAACGCTATGGACGGCACGCAGGCTTCCATGGACGCGGTGCTGCCGCTTGTAAAGCGATACGGCGGGGTTATAATAGCGAAACTTCGCGATGAGGAGGGCGTGCCAAAGACGCCCGAGCTTCGCGCGAACCTTGCGCAGAAGATAGCCAGCGCCGCGCACGCGGCGGGCATATCCAAGCGCGGCCTTTGGATCGATCCGCTGGTGCAGCCGGTGCGCACCCATATGAACGCGCTATACAGCGCGATAACGTCGACCAAGCTGATTCACGATCGCGTGGGAACGCGCGTCGTGCTGGGAGTGTCGAACTTTTCGCTTGGCAAAACGGATCGCCCAAGGCGGGAGGCTATGTTTCTGTCGCACGCGCTGGATGTTCGCGCGGACGTGCTGCTGGTCAACATGCGCTCGAAGACAATCGCTATGACCGCCCGCTCCGCTGACGATTAGCGTATGCCGGAATCCCTTGCAAGCCACCGCTGCGAACTCGGCTTTGCCGCGCCGCATATGATTATAAAGCTCTCTTTTTAGACGGGTACGCCCTGCGGTCACGGAGGATAAATATAATGAAAAAACTTGCGCTGATGCTGCTTGTGATTATGTTCGCCGCGCTTGGAACTGCGCTGTATCTGCGAGTCGGCGCGCAGCTTATCGTCGCGGGCGCGTCCGTCGGCGTGCGCGGCGCGCATACCGACGCGGACGCGTGGGCAAGCCTGTATGTCGAGCTGACCGACGGGACGTTTCAAGGACGGGTGCTGTCGGAAGCGGATATGACAAACGCAGAAGATTATGAATTCAGAACTTATTCCGTTCGTCTGAGGAATTTGGGGATGCTCAAGGCGGAGTGGATATCGATAAGCGTGCGCGCGGAGGAAGCGGACGTGATAGAGTATGGCGAGTCCCGCGGGTTTACGCTGGCGGCGTTCTCCTCCGGCACGATTTCTGGGACGGTGCTCTCGCGCGCGGGTTCGGACGCCGCCCGCGTGGTCACGGTTCGCTACTATGTTTTCGGCAGGCCGTTCACGGTGGAAACGCTCGTCCGTTAAGTGCGTAAAACTCTGCGGTCGATGCATGTTTGGTTCGCCTTTGGAATAGGATTCGCTGAAGCGGTTGATTCGTTGGCGTGTGCTGAATCAGGCGGGCGATTCTAGCGAAGGCGTTTTCTGTTCGCAAAGAACCTCCGGCTGTTCGATCAAGCGGCGCGCAGGCGCGACACAGGGCGTTGCCGTGTAATGAAAAAGGGAATTCTGGAACGGTTTTACGCCTCCCGCATACGATGTGAATGTGAGAAGACCTCATCACAACCGAATTAAGGAGGCTTTTACATGTCTTTTTACTGCTACAAAAACGGTAACCCCGCAGGTTCCCCAGGAGTCATTGCGGGTGATCCGCTGGCGGGTCTTCAGGAAAAGGTATGCGTACAGGTTAAACGTGTTTACGACTCTTGCCTGTTCCAAGATACATTGACTGAAGAGGTCACGTTTACCCGTTTCGCGATCGTCCCCAAGCCTACCTGCACCCGTAGCGGCGCGTGCGTATCAGCCGACACGACTTCACCGTCGGCGCCGACCGCTCCGATCGTATTCGAGAGCTGCCGCTCCTCCACCACCCAAAGCGAGATCACGAAGCTGAGCGTAGAGCGCCTTTGCGACCGCCCGTGCTTTGCCCGTGTCCGCGCGACCGTCGAAGTGCCGATCGACATTCTCTTCTCCGACGCGAAGTGCAACGAATACATTGGACGCGCGGTCATCTCCGTGGATCGCGACGTGCTGCTTTCGATACCCGACGAGTCGATCGTGCCATATACGATCGAATCAATGGGCAGCGCAATCTGCGTATCCGGCACATATCTCAAAGATAATACGTTTAAGATGACCGTATGCGTAACCGTAGTGCTCAAGGTTCTCGCGGAAGTTGAGATACTGGTTCCGAGCTACGGCTTCTGCAGCATCCCGCCGTGCGAAGAGTTCAGCGAGAATGTTTGCGAAGAATTCTTCTCTCTGCCGCTGTTCCCGCCCGCGTCGCTTTGCAACGAAAGCTGCGGCACAACAGCGTCGGCCTCGTCGGCCGCCGTTGCTACCTCCCTTCCGACTGGCTACGCCAACTTCTATTCCTGCGGTTGCGCGAAGTAAGTTCATATCCCAGCCGTTTTCTGATCCTCCCTTATCCTCCTGTTGGAACCGCCGCGCGCTGTCGCGGCGGTTCTTATCATACAAAAAACCGCCGCGACAGCGCGACGGCAATAAATTATATATATATATTACTTGATCTCGACCGTCGCGCCAACCTCGGCGAACTTCGCCTTAATTTTCTCAGCTTCGTCCTTCGGAATCCCTTCCTTGATGGGCTTGGGCGCGGACTCGACCAGATCCTTCGCTTCCTTCAAGCCAAGGCCGGCCACTACCTCGCGAACCACCTTGATAACCTTGATCTTCTCCGCTCCGGCTTCCTTCAAAATTACGTCGAATTCAGTCTTTTCCTCAACCGGTTCCGCAGCGGCGGCGACGGGCGCGGCGACGGCGGCGACAGGCGCGGCGGCGGATACGCCGAATTTTTCTTCGAGAGCCTTAACCAGCTCGGCAAGCTCAAGCACTGTCATAGATTCGATAGCCGAAATCAATTCTTCACGGTTCATACGTTAATTCTCCTTAATAATATTTATATATTTTCTTCTTTTTGTTTGCGTATGGCGTCGATTGCGAATACGACCGAGCGCAGTATGGCGCTGAGCGCGCCCACGAAGTTTGTGATAGGCGCGTTCAAGCTGCCCATCATGCGCGCGATAAGCACTTCCTTGGGCGGCAGTTCCGCCAGCGCTTTGATTCCTTGCGGACCAAACACCGCGCCGTCCAGATAACCCGCTTTCGGGATGAGGTGCTCGTTCTTCGTTTTGGCGATGAACTCCGTCAGCACTTTCGCCGGCGCTACCGGATCGTTAACCCCAAACGCGAACGCCGACGGGCCGACCAAATATTCGTCCAGCCCCTTTATGCCCAGTTCCGCGACCGCGCGCTGAACAAGCTTGTTTTTCAGCACCACATACTCTACGCCGGCGGCGCGGAATTGGCGTCGAAGCTCCGTCACCTGCGCGACGGTTACGCCTCGATAGTCGACGAGTATAACGCTCTTCGCGGTTCGAAACCGCTCTTTGATATCGGCGATCGTTTCCTGCTTGGCAAGTCTGTTCTTGCTGATTTTCTCGTTGCTCATGTATTCCCTCCTTTCCGTTAGTGCGGAGCTTTGCCATGCCCCCCGAATTGATTGAGCTAGGCTGCATACCATACCCGCTTCTATGGGGATGCGGGCGCGTCGCCCCGCGCGAATGGATATAAGAAAACCCTTGCGCGCTCGGCGTAAGGGCTGATGATTCGCTCTAATCCCGCGACGCCGTCGGCGCCACACATCGCGCCAACACGCCCCGCGCGTTCCGACGAAACAATCCCCACGCCTCGGCGGGCGACCGATAAACGGTCATTACGCTATGCACCCGCTGTCTATGGCACAGATTTTCTATCGCATATTGTATCACGCGCGCGCCGCCGCGTCAACTGCGCGCGAACGAAATTTCGAGATATGTGTACGCGATAAACCCCGTCGGGGGCGCTTATTTCGCGCGCCGGGCGCGAAAGCCGCCCGGCGCGCTGCGCGGGGACATTATCAACCCTTGGTCTCAGTCTTATTTATGCCTGCGCCGCATCATCCCACACTACGAATGACGAATCGACCCATCCGCCCGTACGCCCCTGATCGTCCTTGACGCGCAGCCACGTCGCTTTCTTATCTGCTTGTTGTTCCAGAACCGTTATCTTTGTGCCGTTTGAAAGCTTCCAGGCCGCAAGAGCGCCGCTCGGCGCCTTTCGTACGTTAAGCCCGGCCGAGTTGACTTTTATCTCGCCGGTCTTCCCGACGTATGACGGCGCGTCTGCGGACGGCGACACCGATGTCGCGGACGCGGCTGCGGCCGGCGGCTGTTTTGCGGCTGACGGGGCGTATACCACGTCCGGCGCGTCGGACGGAATAGGAGGATTTGGCGCTTTGCCGGCAGCGCTTGCGGATGCGGTTGACGGCGACGGAACCGGCTGCGCGGCTATCGGATCCGCCCATACGATGAAATCGCCGCGCACCCAGCCGTCGGTGCGTCCCAGCGGATCGGATACGCGATACCACGTATACCCCCCGGCGTCGCTCTGCTCCAGTATGGTCACGCTCATGCCGTTTGGCAAAGTATAGTTGAGCGTCGAGCCGTTGGGCGATTTGCGCACTTTAAGCCCGGCTGAATTTACCTTCACCCATCCAGTTTTTCCCACGTCCGCCCCGGTCGAGGTCGCGGACGATGGCGAGGTCGGCTTATTGGCGTTCGCTTGGGTCGAGGCCGAGGGCAAGGGCGAGGCCGGCTTATCGGCGCTCGCTTGGGTCGAGCTGGAGCCTGTACCCGCCGCCGCGACGCTTTTTCCGTTAATCGTGCCAAGCGTTGTGCCCGGGAAATAAAATGCGAGTATTTCCTGATAAGTTTTGCCGAGCGTGGCCGCGTATTGCGCGCCGTACTGGCTCATCCCGACGCCATGCCCGGATTTCGCCTGACGGGTCGCCAGCGTCCACGGATCCTTCTGATCGATCAAATAGGGGAGAGCGTTGCCCCAGCGTTCCTTCGAGCTTTCCGTTTCACCCCCGTTGGACGAGCTGAACACGGTGTACGCTACCTTCCCGTCATATAGCACGAATATGCCGCTCGTAGCCTGTATGGCGGCGTCTGAGCGCGAGTCGCTGCGATTCGCATGGAACGACTGAAAGTTCGTCGTATCATCCATGTCATACGTCTTTGACGCGCGTTGATTGGCGTTGTACGCCGCATACGACCGCGCGCAGACTGCCTGCGTTTTGATAGCCTCGGGCTTCCATGAAACGCTCATCTCCGACGGCACTACATGCCTGAGATATTCTTCCAGCTCTATAGAATATATAGTGTTCGCCGGTACGGCGTAGTGTTGGTAATTTTCAGCCCTGGTTAGCTTCAGGCGCAAAACCATGTGCGTCACTCCTCTTGTCCGTTGTTTAAACATAAGAAAACAGGCGGAGAGTCCGCCTGTTCATAATATGCGAAAATGCTGCCGATTGTGAGTGACGCGGTATAGCGTCAATTATATTATTTATATATTATAAAGAATGTGCCGCCGACGCGTTTCCGTGCGCCTGTATTTGCGCGTTTAGCAGGTTGATGTTGCCGCATCCCATAGTCAGCGCCATATCGCCGGGTTGCCAGCGCTTGCGCAGGAACGATTCCGTATCGTCGAACGTGGGGGTGTGGTGCGCGTCTACGCCCGCGTCCCGCATGGCTTTAACCAGCATCGCGGAATTGATATCGCCCGGATCGGCTTCGCGCGCCGCGTAAATATCCGTGACGAGCACGAAGTCCGCGTCGTCGCAACAATGGATATAATCGTTGAACAATCTCTTTACGCGGGAATAGGTGTGCGGCTGCATAACGGCCCACAGGCGGTTGTGCGGCTGCAAGGCCGCGACGCCGAGCGCGTTTCGCATCTCTACCGGATTATGGCCGTAATCGTGAACGAGCGTGACGCCGTCTACAGTTCCCGTTATCTCGAATCGACGATGCACCGGCTGGAACGCGTTGAGCGCGTCCGCCGCTCTCATTGGATCGGCCCCTATGCAAACCGCCGCCGCAAGCGCGCCTAGCGCGTTATATACGCTGAACTTGCCATATACCTCAAGCGCCAGATCGGCGATATGCTCGCCGTCCCGAATCACCTTAAACCGAGGACGCCCGCGCTCATCCATATGCAGATCGCCGGGATGCCAGTCGTTGCGCTCGTCCAGCCCGAACGACGCGGTATTGCACTTCGCGCGGCTCATCAACTCGCGCACCCGCGGATCGTCTCCGTTGCCGATTATAGTGCCGTCCTCGGGCAGCAGCGCGGCGAACTGTTCGAACGTTTCCTGTATGTGATCTATGTCGCGGTAATAATCCAGATGATCGGCGTCGATATTCAGCACCACCGCGACGGTGGGCCGCAGCTGCAGGAAGCTGGCCTGAAACTCGCACGCTTCCGCGACGAAAAGCTTTTCGCCGCCCACGCGAGTGCTTCCGCCTATCGCGTCGAATCTTCCGCCAAGATGCACCGTCGGATTAAGTCCCGCGCCTATAAGCGCCTGCGCGAGCATTGCGGAGGTGGTGGTCTTCCCATGCGCTCCGCATACGCCTACGGACTGCTCGTGCCCCTGCATAAGCTGGCCGAGAAGCTCCGCGCGCGTCAGAGTCGGTATGCTCAGTTCCTCCGCCCGCGCGAGCTCCGGATTATCCTTCGCTATCGCGGCGGTATATACCACTATGTCCGCGCCTTCGACGGCCTCGGGGTTGTGACCCACCGATACGTTCGCGCCTTGCTTTCGCAGCAGCTCGATCATATATCCCTCGTCGCGGTCCGTGCCGCTGACGACGTATCCGCGCTTGAGCAAAAGCTCCGCGAGTCCCGACATCGAGCTTCCGCCGATGCCTATCATATGCACCCGTTTACCGGCAAAATCGCGTATGTGCGCTTGCATTTGTGTCCATCCGTTCTTATAATTATTATGAGAACCGTTTTTAACGCGCTTCGTCGAACGCGCTCCGGCCATATTATACGCAAAAGCGCGGCTTTATATTATTTTTATAAACGCGCTAACGCTTTATTAGAATTTATATAAATCCCTTTATTCGAACCCCTTCATACGAATTGCCCTGCGTTCCTCGGCGCGCGACCACTCCTTGCGCTCCTCCTCCGTTTGCGGGATGAACGCTGGAAATGTGGTGGGCTTGCCGCTCGCGTCCAGCGCGACGAACACTATAAACGCGCAGTTAACCTGCCGCTCCTCGCCGGAGAGCGATTCCACGTACGTATCCACGCGAACTTCCATGCTCGTCCGCCCGGTCCAGGTAACCTGCGCGTCTAAACGGATGGTGTCGTTTAAGTACGCGGGATGTATGAATTGCAGATTATCCACCGCCGCCGTGGTCACCTCTGTATGCGCGTGGCGCCGCGCTTCCACAGCCGCGACTATATCTATCCACGCCATCAGCTGACCGCCGAACAGCCGATTGCTCGCGTTCACATGCTGCGGCAGTATTATCTGAACATGCTGGGTGAGCATCGCGTTCCTCCGTATTGTCCATCGCGCGGAGCTTAAACAGGCGCGGATTTTTCGATCCGCTTTATCGTCCGCCGCTATACTTCGTTTAATCCAAGCCTTGTATATATTTCGTCGATATGCTGCGTGTGATACGCGGGATCAAAACACGCGTCCAGCTCAGCGTCCGTCATGCGCGAGCGCACTTCCCATTCCTGTACGATAAGCGAGCGGAACTGCTTTTGCTCCGACCAGGCTTGCATCGCGCGCCGCTGTATCAAATCGTACGCGTCCTCGCGCAGCATCCCCTTTTGAATAAGCGATAGCAGCACGTGCTGCGAGAACGGAAGCCCCAGGCTGCGCTCCATATTGCGCAGCATGTTCTCCGGGTATACGATTAAATCGCGAAGTATGCCGTTCATTTTCGCGAGCATATAATCAAGAAGCTGCGCGGCGTCCGCAAGTATCACCCGCTCTGCGGACGAATGGGATATGTCGCGCTCGTGCCAAAGCGGAATATCCTCCAGCGCGGTTACCGTATACCCGCGAATCAGCCGCGCAAGGCCGCTTACCTGCTCGCAATTGATCGGGTTTCGCTTATGCGGCATAGCGGAGGAGCCCTTCTGCCCGGCGCGGAACGGCTCCTCCACCTCCCTTATTTCGGTTTTCTGCAGCCCGCGTATCTCCGTAGCGTACTTATCCAGGCAGGACGCGACTATAGCCAATGTGGAGACGAACTCCGCGTGCCTGTCGCGCTGAAGCGTCTGCGTGCTGATGGGCGACGGCGTCAGCCCCATCGCGCGGCATACGTATTGTTCCACGAACGGATCGACATTAGCGTAGGTGCCGACCGCCCCGGAAATCTTGCCCACTGAAATCGTATCGCGCGCGCGTTCAAGCCGCGCTTTGTTTCGCAGCGTCTCCGCGTACCACAGCGCGAACTTCAGCCCCAGCGTGGTAGGTTCCGCGTGAACGCCGTGAGTGCGGCCCATTATGGGCGTGCGTTTCCAGCGCACGGCCTGCGCGCGCAGAGTTTGAATGAGCGCGTCCGTGTCCTCGATCAATATGTCGCAGGCTTTTCGCAGTATGCTGGAAAGCGATGTGTCCACAACATCCGTAGAAGTCAGCCCGTAATGCAGATATTTCGACTCGGGGCCGAGATTTTCCGCCACGCACCTTGTAAACGCTACTACGTCGTGCCGCGTCGTTTCCTCGATTTCCTCGATTCGCTCGACGCTGAACCGCGCGTTTCTTCGCATTGCCGCCGCGTCTTCCTTCGGCACTATGCCAAGCTCCGCCCACGCGTCCGTAGCCGCAAGCTCAACCGCAAGCCACGTTTGAAACTTATTCTCCTTCGTCCACAAAGCCGCCATCATAGGACGGGTATAGCGATCGATCATGCGAACGCCTCCAGCTATGAAATATTATATAATTATGCATAACTATATTAGATTATATTATTATATATATCGTGCGCCTGCGCCTTCCTATATGCGAACCGGCACCCCGCGCTCGGCCAGATATTCCTTCACCTGCGCGATTGTTATTATATCATCATGGAATAGCGTCGCCGCGAGCGCGGCGTCGGCGCCGCCCTCGACCAGCGCCTCGCGGAAATGCTCGAGCGTTCCCGCGCCGCCGGAAGCTATCACGGGTATGGGCACGCTGTCCGCTATCGCGCGGGTGATGGGCAAATCGTAGCCCGTTCGCGCGCCGTCCGCATCCATGCTCGTCAATAATATTTCGCCGGCGCCGCGCCTTTGCGCCTCGGCCGCCCACTCCAGCGCGTCGCGCCCGGTATCGGTTCGGCCGCCGTTCACATACACTGTCCAGTTTCCGCGCGGCGTTCGCTTAACGTCCATCGCCACAACCACGCATTGGCTGCCGAACTTAAGCGCGGCGTCCTCTATTAAATCGGGATTGCGCACCGCAGGCGAATTTATGGATATTTTGTCCGCGCCCAGGCGCAGCAGTTCCTTCATCAAATCCAGGCTGCCGATTCCGCCGCCTACGGTGAACGGAATGAACACCCGCTCCGCCACCCGCGACACGACGTCGCGCAGCGTTTCCCTTCCCTCGTGCGACGCGTTTATATCCAGCAGCGCAAGCTCGTCCGCTCCGGCCTCGTTGTACGCCGCCGCCGCTTCCACAGGATCGCCCGCGTCCCGCAGGTTGATAAAATGAACGCCCTTTACCACGCGGCCCTCGCGGATATCAAGGCATGGGATAATCCGTCGGGTCAGCATACGGCGCGCTCCTTTTCGTATGTCGGTTGATCGCCTCGCGTAAGCGCCGCGAAGTTACGCAGCATCGCCAGCCCGGCCTCTCCGCTTTTTTCCGGATGGAACTGAGTGCCGAACAGATTTCCCCGCCACACAGCTGCGGTAAACTCGCCGCCGTATCGGGCGGTCGCGGCGGTCCATTCGCAGGACACGTCCGCCACGCGGTACGAGTGCACGAAATATACGTACGGAGCGCCCGTCAAGCCGTAGAACAGCGGAACGTCCGCGCGCGGTTCAATGGAGTTCCAGCCCATATGCGGCACCTTTCCGGAGGACGCCGGGAATCGTGTGACGCGCGCGGGGAAGAATGCCAGTCCGTCGTATACGCCGTCCTCTTCGCTTTGCGCCATAAGCATCTGCATGCCAAGGCATATGCCAAGAGTAGGCTTGTTCGCGGCGATTGCGTGGCGAAGCGCCGCATCCAGACCGCTCTGGTTAAGCAGCCGCATCGCGTGCGAAAACGCGCCTACGCCCGGCAGCACTATGCCGTCCGCGCCGCGCGCTTTCTCGGGATCGTCCGTAATCTCGGCTCGCGCGCCTATATGCTCAAACGCCTTCGCGACGCTGCGCAGGTTGCCGCAGCCGTAATCCAATATGGCGATGGACATCCGATTAGCTTCCTCCAAAGCTCGGCGCAGCGCGCCGCGCTGTATAAATAGTGTTCGGCGGGCGCACGGCGCGATTCGCTCGGTGCGCCCGCGCGCGAATTCCTATATTTCGACTATAATCGGCAAAACCATCGGATTGCGCTGCAGCTGTTCGTATAAATACTTATGAAGATCGTCTTTCACGCGGTTCTTGATCGTCGCCCAATCGCATGGATCTACCCGATCGTAATCCGCCAGAATACCGCGCACAAGCTCCTTCGTGTTCTCTATCAGCTCTTCCGCTTCGCGCACATATACGAATCCGCGCGAAATCACATCCGGACCCGACACAAGCATGCCGCTCTCGCGCTCTATAGCCACAACTATTATTATCAGCCCATCCTGCGACAAATGCTTTCGGTCGCGCAGCACCACGTTGCCCACGTCGCCTATGCCCAGCCCGTCTATCAGCACGCTTCCGGTTTGCACGGTTCCAGTTTTGCGTATGTCCAGAGCGTCAAGCTCCAGCACGTCGCCCAGCCCCGGCACTATCACGCGATCCGCAGGAATTCCCGTTTGCTCCGCAAGCGCGGCGTGCTGGCACAGGTGCCTGAACTCGCCGTGCACAGGGATAAAGTAGCGCGGCCTTGTCAGCGTTATCATAAGCTTAAGCTCTTCCTGACACGCGTGGCCGGATACGTGCACCTTCTCCATAGCCTCGTATATCACGTCCGCGCCGCACCTGTAAAGCTGGTTGATAACGCGCGATACGAATTTCTCGTTTCCAGGAATCGGGTTCGCGGATACTACCACCATATCCGTGGGTTTAATTGTAAGCTTCCTGTGCTCGCTGTACGCCATGCGCGTAAGCCCCGCCATAGGTTCGCCCTGGCTTCCGGTGGTCATTATAACTATCTGGTGATCCGGGAAACGATCCAGCTCGTCGATATCAAGCAGAGTTCCGGGCGCGGCGTGCATATCGCCCAGCTGCATCGCCAGCTTCGATACGTTCACCATGCTCCTGCCGACGAAGCAAACCTTTCGCCCGTAGCGCTCCGCCGCGTTGATTATCATTTGTATTCGGTTTACGTTCGAGGCGAACATCGCCACGAATATTCTCCCGCCGGCCTTTACGAACAAATTGTCGAACGTTTCGGCCACGCTCTTCTCGGACATAGTGTAGCCCGCGCGCTCCACGTTCGTAGAGTCCGACATAAGCGCCAGCACGCCCCTGCTGCCGAGCAGCGCAAGCGTGTTAAGATCGGTTACGCCCCCGTCCACCGGCGTGAAATCCACCTTGAAATCGCCGGTATGTATTATTATTCCCTCCGGCGTATGAACAGCCAGCGCGACCGCGCCCGCTATCGAGTGGTTCACCCTGATAAACTGAACCTTTAATTTTCCGATATTTACGATATCGCCGGGCTGCACCACGTTCAGCTTTACGCCGGTAACCCGGTGCTCCTTCAGCTTCTGTTCCACAAGTGCCAGCGTAAGTCGCGTGCCGTATGACGGAGCCTGGAAGTGCTTTAGTATGTACGGCGTCGCGCCTATATGATCTTCATGCCCATGAGTGAACACAAACGCACGCACGCGATCCTTATTCTTAATCAGATAGGTAATGTCTGGGATGACAAGATCAATCCCCAGCATATCTTCTTTTGGGAAGATCAGGCCGCAATCAATAACTATTATATCATCCCCGTATTCGATGACATACATGTTCTTCCCGATTTCATCCACGCCGCCCAGCGGGATGATTTTTACCTTCGATTTTGAAGACACAGTTCGATGATTCCCTCCCTTCTTTTAAATCTTTTAAGTTTGTTAATACGCTATTATATATGGACGCGCGCGCTGATCGATGCGCGCGCAGTCGTCACATACTCCGATATCGCCGGAGAACCGTTACGCATCCGACTCCTTCACGGGTTCCCTTCCCTTATCGGATTCCTGGCGCTTCGATTCGAGCGCGTCGAACGCCTCGATCGCTTCCTTGCCCGATTTTACCACCGTCATTATTTCCTGCCTGGAAGCAGCGCCGATTATCGTATCTACTATCCGCCCGTCCTTCATGAGCACCAGCATCGGTATGCTCATCACGCCAAATCTGGACGCAAGCTCCGTCTGCTCGTCTACGTTGACCTTGCCGACCACCAGCTCACCGCCAAGATCCTCCGCGACCGCGTCAAGCTGCGGCGACACCATTCGACAGGGTCCGCACCAGGGCGCCCAAAAATCCAGCAATACCAGCTTCTCCTCCTGCAGCACGCAGGAATCAAAATTATCCTCGTTAATCTCCACGATGTATTCGTGTTCCATCGCTATATCTCCTTTTCACCATTATCGCGGGGGTCCGCCCCGCAACCCCGAACGACGCCGGGCGAAGTCCCGCATCCCGCATATCCGAGGCTCGAACCCGCCGCCTGAACCGCGACTATGCGCGGCTGGAACTCCGTGCGAAAGCTAAGCCTTTGGTCGAGCGAATGCAGCACGCGAAGACCCAGAAGCAGCAGCGCACCGCCGCACAGCGCGGCGAACAGCTCCGCGTTAATGGGCACGCGCAGAGGCCGCGCCAGCAGGCTTCCGAATATAAGCCCTATTACGAGCGACGCCAGCGGAACGCCGTAGGTCAGCACGGAAAGGCGTATTATGTGCGCGTCGGGAAGCTCCACTTCCACCTGGTCGCCTTCACGCGCGTCTCCGTGAAGCATCGCGCGGCATTGGCTGCCCGCGCACGCGTTGCAATGCTTGCACGATTCCGCGCGCTCAAACTGAACTTCGACCATTTCGCCCACGCGTTCGATAACGACGCCCGTCTTTCGCATTGTCTCAAAACCTCCGTTCAATAGTATAACGCCGCAAGCCGCGCTTTAGTATCGAATGCGCCGATAATTGCGCGAATAATCGCGGTGTTATTTAGACGGCGGCTCTGCCCCCGACGCCCCCGAACGAGACGTGGCCGCGCCCCGTACCCGCAAATTGCCCAAACGTTCGCGCGCCTCGTGCGCGATACTCGCGAGCGGTATTACCGCTTCCTCGTGCGCGGCCAAATCGCGAACGCGCGCCTCGCCGCGCGCGGCTTCGTCCCCGCCGATTATAATCAAAAGCCGCGCTCCAGCTTTATCCGCGTATCTGAACTGCGCCTTCAGGCTTCTGCCCACATGATCGCAGTCCGATTTTATGCCCTCGCCGCGCAGCTGCTCGGCAATCGCGAACGCTTCCATCCTGTCCCGTTCGCTCAATGGGGCTATGTATACGTCCGGAGTTTGCGCGCTGGGCGGCGTATTTCCGCTGTGCTCAAGCAGCATAAGCAGCCGCTCTATCCCCATTCCGAAGCCGATGCCGGGCATATTCGGCCCGCCGAGCTGACCCACCAAACCGTCGTAGCGCCCGCCACCGCACACGGCGTGCCGTCCTTGATCGGTTTGCGCGATCAACTCGAACACTGTTCTGGTATAATAATCCAGGCCGCGAACGATTCGCGGGTTCACTCGATACTCTATCCCCAGAACATCAAGCGCGTTCTTAAGTCCGTCGAAGTGCGCCCCGCATTCGCCGCACAAATCATCCAGCGGAACAGGCGCGCCGGCCAGCAGAGTTTGGCATGATTCTACCTTGCAATCGAGCGCGCGCATTGGATTGCGCGAAAGTCGCTCGCGGCACGTTTCGCACAAACCGTCCTTGCGCTCCTCCAAATAACCGCGCAGCCGCGTATGATACGTCGGCCTGCAAACGGGGCAGCCGATGCTGTTTATGTTTACGACGAAATCGTCCACGCCCAGCGAGCGGATAACCCGCGCCGCCAGCGCGATAACCTCCGCGTCTACCGTGGGCAGCGCCGCGCCGAACACCTCCACGCCAAATTGATGATGCTCGCGCATCCGCCCGGCCTGAGGCGCTTCGTAACGAAACACGGGCGTGTTCAGATAATATACTTTCACCGGCAGCGCGCCTTGATGCAGCCCCGCTTCAAGCATCGCCCGAACTACCCCGGCCGTACCTTCCGGCTTCAGCGTAATCGAGCGCCTGCCCTTATCCAAAAACGTATACATCTCTTTTTGCACTACGTCCGTAGTATCGCCGACCCCGCGGGCGAACAGCTCCGTATGCTCGAACACGGGCGTGCGAATCTCGCGGTACCCGGCAAGCGCGGCGTTTTCGCGCATAACCCGCTCCACCGCCTGCCACGCGGAGCTGTCCTGCGGCAGCACGTCGTAGGTTCCCTTCGGGGCTTTGATAAGCATATCTACTCCTCAAATATAATCAGGTTTTGATATTATTTATATAACATATCAGAATGCGGTGGTAGACTCGACCCGCGAGCCGACCGACGATTTCAGCGGAAGCAGCTTATCCAGTTCGTCCATCGTGACGAGCACCTGGCGCGGCTTCACGCCCTCGGCCTGGCCTACGATGCTGCGTCGCGCCATCTCGTCTATCAGCCTGCCCGCGCGCGCGTAGCCCACTCGAAGGCGCCGCTGCAGCATGCTTATCGAAGCCTGCCCGCTTTCGACGGACATTTCCGCCGCCTGGCGAAGCAGCTCGTCGATATCCGCGTCGTTGAAATCCTCGTCGAACGGCGCGTCGTCGGCTTCGTTTTCAATATAGCTTATCACCTCGGGCTTATATTCCGGATCGTGCCGCTGCTTCACATAATCCACGATCCGCGCGACCTCCTGGTCGGATATATAGCAGCCCTGAACGCGAAGCGGCTTGCCCCCGCCTTGCGGCGCGTATAACATATCGCCGCGCCCTATCAGCTTTTCCGCGCCGGAGTTATCCAGAATAGTGCGCGCGTCCACCTGCGACGCCACCGCGAACGCTATTCTTGAGGGTATGTTGCTCTTTATCACGCCGGTTATTACGTTTACGGACGGGCGCTGAGTCGCGATAACCAAATGAATTCCGGCCGCGCGCGCCAGCTGCGCGAGGCGGCAGATCGACTCCTCCACGTCGTTCGACGCGACGAGCATAAGATCGGCCAGCTCGTCGATAACCACCACGATCTGGGGCATAAGCGGCTCGCCGTCCGCGCGCCTGGCGTTGTAGCCGCGAATATCGCGGACCTCCCGCGACGCGAACTTGCGATAGCGCTCCTCCATTTCCATTACCGCCCACTTGAGCGCCTTCGCGGCCTCCTTGGGATTTGTTACCACCGGCGCTTCCAGATGAGGAATGCCGTTATATACCGATAATTCTACTACCTTCGGATCTACCAGTATCATCCGCACCTCGGCGGGCGACGAACGATAAATAATACTAGTTATAATAGTGTTGATGCATACCGATTTTCCGGAACCTGTCGCGCCGGCTATAAGCAGATGCGGCATGCTGACCAGGTTCGCGATTATGCGCCGTCCCGCTATATCCTTGCCGAGCGCGACTGCGAGCCGCGAGGGGTGGTTTTGCGCCTCGTCGCTCTCCAGCACGTCGCGAAGAGGAACGGTCAGCACGTTATCGTTCGGTATCTCGATGCCTATCGCGGATTTCCCGGGAATAGGCGCCTCGATTCGAACCCCCTGCGCCGCCATATTAAGCGCGATATCGTCCGTAAGGCTTACGATGCTCGCCACCTTCACGCCGGGTCCCGGCTGCAGCTCGTATCTAGTTATCGCCGGGCCGTGCGTAACCTGCACTACCTTCGCGGTGATTTTAAAGCTTTGGAGAGTTTCCTCCAGCTTGCGGGTGTTGCGCAGATCTATCTCGCGGGTGTCCGCCCTGTTCTCGCGGCTTGCCTGATTAAGCAGCTGGAACGGCGGATATCTATATTCCTCCTTGGAATCCGAGGAAGGATACCGAACGAACGAGCGGTCGTCGTCGTCGCGCCGGGGCATGCGCTCGTCCGCCCACGGCGGCAGGTTCGACGCCGAAGCGTCGGCGGAAGACGGCGGCGCGGGCTGCGGCGCCCTGCGCTGCGAAGCGCGCGCGAACGCGGGGGGATCAAGATCGAGGGGCGCGGCGGTTTTATCCTCTAATGCGGAGCTTCGCCCCGCTGCCCCGAACGAGGTGGTGCTGTGCCCCACACCCGCTTGCGCAGGGGCTTCGCGTTCAGCCGCTCCTGATATGCCGGTACCGCGCCCCGATCCCGCAGGCTGGTTGGCCGCAGGCATAGTTTCCCATGGAATCTCGTCCGCTTCCACAATTTCCGGAGATTCCGGCGCATTTTCCGGCAGCACGTCGAGAGCCTCGTATGTTTTGCTCTGTTCCTGCAAATATGCGGGCACGTCTCCGCGACCGCGTTTTTTCGCGGGCTTCGCCTGCGGTTCTTCGCTCGGCACGATATCTTCCATGTATAGCACGTTCGAACGCGGCGGCTCCGGCGATATCTCGGCGGCGACGGGGATCAGGCGGGGCGGTCTGGGAGCTTTGGGGATGGCGGACGACTGTGCGGATTCTTCGGAATCATACGCGTCGTTCGAGCCTTCCGCGTCGTCCTCGTCGCCCAAAGAGCGCTGATACGCCCGCTCTTCCTTCCAATCCATGAAGCTCAGGCGAAGCGCCTCGAACGCGCCTGTCGAGCGCTGCGCTGTCCAGCGCCACACCCGCTGACCGATGGCTGGTATCGGCACCCGGAACAACATAAGAAGATTAGTTAATAATAGAAATACCAACAGAATGGACGCGCCCCATACCGCGATATTGTTCGCGAGCAAATAGGCGAGCACCGCGCCGAGCGCGCCGCCGCCGAACGTGGATTCGGATGAAATTATAAACGATCGGCGTATGAACTCGCTCCATGAGGATTCGACGCCTATCGCCTGCATGATGCCAAGTATGCGCCTAAACTGCGCTACCTGGAGAATTGAAACGATCCACAGGACAATGCCCGCGATCAAAAACAGCGTGCTCGCACGAACGCGGTTGCGCGCCGAGAACGCGGTAAGCAGCCCCGCCCAGCAGATCATAAGCGGAAAGCAAAAGCTCAGCTTGCCCATAGAGCCTTGTATGCTGCGGCGTATCGAGTTAAAAAACGGAGTGCTCGTCGAAGCGAACAAGCTTATAAAAAGTATCAGTCCGACCGCGAAAATAAGCAAGCCCAGCGCATTGCGCACGCCGCGCGAATCTTGCGCCGCAGCGCGCTGCGATTTTGACGAAGCCGCGTGCTTGGGCGGTCGTTTCGTTTGCGATTTCGTATTTGCCATGCATATTCCCCCATTTAGAGGATCAGTATATCATAACCGGAAGGGATTGGCAAATTCGATTCGAACATGGGACGGTGTCAATATGATCTTGGAGAAATCAGAAGGCGGTGGAACGAAGACGACCCAATGAGCGGACGGTACGAGCAGCATCGGATGCTGCGGTAGGCAGCGATGAAGGATGAGCGAAGAGATCCCACTTAAGGTTTGAAGCAGCGTCGGAGATAACCTGACTAGCCAAACATTTATATTTTAAGAACGAAGCAGGGACGGGTAGTAAATGGGAGCGTGCTGGATTGCGCGCATCATCGCGAAATGTGGCCGTTCGCGCGATCGTAATCACTTGTTTGTTATAAATTTGCATGATATAGTAAGGAGTGGTTCGCCGCAGTTATTGCGGCCGCGGGGCTCGCCCCAAAAGGAGGACTCTATGCAATGGATTAGAAACCTGCTCGGCTCAAATAACGACGCCGAAATAAAACGACTCAATAAAATCGTCGCGCAAATCGACGCGTTTCAAGATACTCATAGGCGTCTCGACGACGCGGCAGTCCGGGAATCCACCGCAAAATTCCGCGAACGGCTCGCCAACGGCGAATCCCTCGAAACCCTCCTCCCCGAAGCGTTCTCCCTCGCCCGCGAAGCTATGGATCGCGCTATCGGCAAACGCCACTTCTCCGTGCAAATGCTCGGCGGCATAGTGCTCCACCAGGGCAGAATCGCGGAAATGAAAACCGGCGAGGGCAAAACCTTCGTCGCCGTACTCCCGGCCTACCTCAACGCGCTAACCGGAAACGGCGTCCATATCGTCACCGTCAACGATTACCTCGCCCAGTTCCAGGGCGAATGGATGACCCATATATTCCGCTTCCTGGGCATGAACGTCGGTATCATCACCCACGCCAAATCCAACGACGAACGCCGCGCCGCGTATTCCGCCGACGTCACCTACGGCACCAACAACGAGCTAGGCTTCGATTACCTCCGCGATAATATGGTTATATATAAACATAACATGGTTCAGCGCGGCCACTCATACGCAATCATCGACGAGGCCGATTCCATATTAATAGACGAAGCCCGCACCCCTCTAATCATCTCCGGCCAGGGCGATAAATCCACCGATATGTATACCCGCGCCGATCGCTTCGTCTCCCGCCTCCGTCTCGACGTAGATTATGTTAAAGATGAAAAAGATAAAGCCGTAAACCTAACCGAGGCCGGCGCCAGCAAAGCTGAACAATACTTCTCAATAGAAAATCTTTCTGATATAGAAAATACTACGATCAATCATCATATAATGGCCGCGCTCCGCGCAAACGCTCTGATGCACCGCGATCAGGATTACGTAGTACAAAACGGCCAGGTCATAATTGTGGACGAGTTCACAGGCCGCCTTATGCTTGGCCGCAGATACAGCGACGGCCTGCATCAGGCAATAGAAGCAAAGGAAAACGTTAAGGTAGAACACGAAAATAAAACCCTCGCGACAATAACGTTCCAGAATTACTTTCGTATGTATAAAAAACTATCCGGCATGACGGGCACAGCGAAAACGGAGGAAGCGGAATTCAAGGGGATATATAACCTTGATGTAGTACAAATACCCACGAACAAGCCAATGATCCGCAAGGATCTCAACGATATGGTATATACCACCGAAAAGGGCAAGTTCGATCAAGCGGTAGACGAGATAGAGCGCCGCCACAAAACCGGCCAACCGATATTGGTGGGCACAGTGTCGGTAGAAAAATCCGAGCAGCTAAGCCGCCTTCTTGAGCTGCGCGGGCTGCCGCACGAAGTGCTGAACGCGAAGCATCACGAAAAGGAAGCGGAAATAGTCGCGCAGGCCGGGCATTACGGCGCGGTGACAATCGCGACAAATATGGCCGGGCGCGGCACCGACATACTGCTTGGCGGGAATCCGGAATTCCTGGCCAGGCGCGAGATGCGCAAGCAGGGCGTGGACGAGGCGATAATCGAGCAGGCGATAGGCCACGAGCAGAGCGTGCCGGAGGACGTGCTCGCCGCGCGCGCGGAATTCCGCAGGCTTGAAAGCGCATTCCGCACGCAAACCGATCGAGAGCACGAGCGCGTGGTCGCGGTGGGCGGTCTGCATATATTGGGCACGGAGCGCCACGAATCAAGGCGAATCGATAATCAGCTGCGCGGCCGCTCCGGACGGCAGGGCGATCCGGGCTCGAGCCAATTTTTCATATCGCTGGAAGACGATCTGATGCGCCTGTTCGGCTCCGACCGCGTCGCGCCGATGATAAGCAGGCTCGGCCTAAAGCCCGACGAGCCGATAGAAGCGGGCATGCTGACGAAGCAAATCGAGAGCGCGCAAAAGCGCATAGAGGGTCGCAATTACGATATCCGCAAGCACGTGCTGCAATACGACGACGTGATGAACCAGCAGCGCGAGGTGATATACGGTCAGCGCCGGCAGGTGCTTGAGGGAATGGATATGCGCGCGCAAATAATCAGCATGATCCATACCCTTATCGAGGAAGCGGTCAAACGCCTGGCGCAGGGCGACGATCCCGACGCGTGGGATCTAACCGGACTTGCCGCTTACCTTGAGCGCTACTTCCTGCCGCAGGGCTGGATGGCGCTGCATCGCGACGAACTGACGAACGGCGCCAGAGAATCCATAACAGAAAAACTTGAGGAGCTGGCGCGCGCGGCGTACGAGGCGAAGGAGAAGACGCTGACGGACGCGGGGCTTGACGTGCGCGAGCTGGAGCGAGTGGTTTTGCTGCAGTGCGTGGATAATAGGTGGATGGATCATATTGACGCGATGGATCATTTGCGCGACGGCATAGGGCTGCGCGCGATTGGGCATCACGATCCTGTCGTCGAATATAAGTTTGAAGGATTTGAGATGTTCGACGAGATGGTGCGGCTTATACGCGAGGATACGCTGGCCAAGCTGTTTCACGCGCAGGTTGCGAAGCCGGTGGAGCGCAGGCAGGTCGCCAGACCGACGCTTACGCGGATGATTATTGACGAATTGCAAAAGCCGCAGCGCAGTTCCGTTAAGGTTGGAAGAAATGAGCCTTGCCCGTGCGGAAGCGGCAAGAAGTATAAGCATTGCTGCGGGAGAGAGGTTTGAAATTATATTTGGTGGACGGATCGCCTTATGGCTGGGGAATGCGTTTATCGGTTTGGCTTTGCGCTCCCAATCGGCAAAGAAATATAGGAGAGGGGGATAGCCGCTATGGATTTTACACGCATTGACGAGCTTAGAATCAAATTAAAGGAAATGCGCCCGCTAAACGAAGCGGAGCTTAAAAGGCGCAGGGATGAGTTTATTATTGAAAATACCTACAACTCAAACGCCATAGAGGGGAACACCCTATCGCTAAGGGAAACAGCCCTAATCTTGCAGGAGGGCATAACCATTGCCGAAAAGCCCATAAGGGAACATTTAGAAGCGATAGGGCACCGGGACGCTTTCGCGTATGTAATATCCATTGCGGACAAGGACACAGAGCTAACCGAGAGGGTTATAAAAAAAATCCATTCGCTTGTGCTAATGAACGATGCTGAAAATAAAGGTGTGTATAGAGGCGTGCCTGTTACCATTATTGGCGCGGCTCACACGCCGCCGCAGCCCTTTTTAGTGCCCATACAAATGGAGGAGCTTATAAGGGGCTATGAGGATATGAAAAAAGAGAAGCACATTATAGAAGCTATAGCGGAGTTTCACTTGCGGTTTGAAGGCGTACACCCGTTTATAGACGGCAACGGCAGAACTGGACGGCTTATACTCAACCTGGAGCTTATAAAATCGGGATTGCTTCCAGTGAATATAAAGTTTGCAGACCGCCGCAAATACTACGATTGTTTCGACCGCTACTATAGCGGCGGACACACGCCGGATACGCTTGCGCAGCTTATCGCTGGTTATGAAATCGAGGAACTGGAGCGGTATATTAAAATTTTAGAGAGATAGTAGCGGGGGATCGCTCTTTTCTTCGCGTCCCATGAATTGGCAAGCGCGAAATTGTGACAGCCGCAATTCCAAACTTACGGCTTCCCCGCATCCGCTTCTTATACTAAACTTCGTTTAAACGGAGTTTAGTATAATAGCAGAATGGATTCGTGGGGACTATGTAGCACCATATTAACCTTCAGTATTAGGGCGTGTTCGAAAAATCTCTCGGTCTGAATGCACTGTCTTTTTATCCATCGCGGCGTCGCGCGCGTAAACCCCCTTCATCCGCCACAGGCGGCGGCGGGTTTACGCGCAGTCGA
>JAISZG010000077.1 GCA_031269355.1 Oscillospiraceae bacterium
CCTCCCTATCCAATGAATTTCCTATGCGAATTCTTCACATTCGCCTGATTGACCATCGCATAGGTCATGGTCATATCTATTTTCACATGACCAAGTAGCCGTTGTACTTGCTCTATGGGCATTCCTTTGTCAATGGCTCGCGTGGGAGGTTGTCCCATCAATCGCAGAAATTATCCAGCAGCGCGATGCTTTCATTGACAGCGTTTCTGTTTTGCTGGTACAATTCCATTGAGGCAGCTTCCTTGTTTGGTAGTAATTGGTATTTCTCAACCTCATTATACCATCCCTCGGCTCGGCTGTCTCCTTTCCAATTTCTACGATCCTTGGGACACTCTCTGCCGTCGAGGACGATGATGAATCTTGATTTATTCATCGACTAACAGTCGGGAATGAACAAGGAGGAGCAATTTATGGCAAACGGAAATGCGAACAATACAGCCGATATCGGCTTCGAACAACAAATCTGGGCGGCGGCTGATATCCTGCGCGGAAATATGGACGCCGCAGAATATAAGCACGTCGTGCTGGGGCTTATCTTCCTGAAATACATCTCGGACAAATTCGAGGAGCGGTATCAGGAACTACTTGCCGATGATGACGATGTGGAGGACAAGGACGCCTATGCTGAGGTGAACGTGTTTTTTGTGCCGCCGTCGGCGCGCTGGAACGTCATATCCGAAGCCGCCCACAAACCGGAAATCGGAACGGTCATCGACGATGCGATGCGTGCCATCGAAAAAGAGAACAAGCGGCTTAAGGATATTCTACCGAAGAACTACGCCCGCGATGAGTTGGACAAACGCCGCCTTGGGAACGTGGTCGACTTATTCACAAACATTCAGATGATAGAGCATGGCGACAGCAAGGATATCCTTGGGCGTGCTTACGAATACTGCCTATCCAAATTTGCCGAACAGGAGGGCAAGCGGGCTGGCGAATTCTATACGCCATCCTGCGTGGTGCGGACGCTCGTTGAGGTGTTGAAACCCTTCAAGGGGCGTGTGTACGACCCGTGCTGCGGTTCAGGCGGCATGTATGTGCAGTCGGCGCGGTTCGTGGAAAATCACTCCGGCAATATCAGCAGCCTATCTATCTATGGGCAGGACTCGAACCCGACAACCCGCAAGATGGCATTGATGAACCTCGCCATTCGCGGGATTGAAGCCGACCTCGGCGGGTATAATGCCGACACGTTCCATAATGACCTGCATAAAACACTGAAAGCGGACTTCATCCTTGCCAATCCTCCATTCAACCTCTCGGACTGGAATGACGGCAGCTTGAATGAAGACCTTCGCTGGAAGTACGGCTTGCCGCCTGCTGGGAACGCCAACTTTGCGTGGCTTCAGCACATGATTTCGCACCTTGCCCCGAACGGCAAAATCGGCATGGTGCTAGCCAACGGTTCTCTGTCCTCTCAAAGCGGCGGTGAGGGCGACATCCGGCGCAAAATCGTTGAGAACGACCTTGTGGAAGGCATCATCGCTATGCCCACGCAGCTGTTTTACACCACGCAGATTCCCGTGTCGCTCTGGTTCATCAGCAGATGCAAGGCGCAAAAGGGGAAGACGTTATTCATCGATGCCCGCAAGATGGGGACGATGGTCAGCCGCCGCCTGCGCGAGATGACCACCGAGGACATTGCCAAGATAGCTGCTACTTTCGAGGCATTTGATAGTGGGACGCTTGATGATTCGAAGGGATTCTGCGCCGCCGTCACCACCGCCGAGATAGCCAAGCAGGATTACATCCTCACCCCCGGACGCTACGTCGGCATCGAAGAGCAGGAGGACGACGGCGAACCGTTTGAGGAAAAGATGGCGCGACTGACAGGCGAACTCTCCGAGATGTTCAAACGCTCCCACGAGCTGGAGGATGAAATACGCAAAAGACTGGGAGCGATTGGCTTTGATATATAGTACTCAAAAATCGACACTGAGAAGTGTAGACACTATCTGCAGATTTGAAGGAAGTGAACGCCGGTGCTGATTACTACTTCCAAATTTTGGAGAGCGTCAAAGCGGCGATCCAAAGCGCGCAGTACAAACAGTGTTGGGCGTGAACCGCGAGCAGATTCTGTTGTTCTGGAATATCGGAAAAGTCATTATCGACAGCAGCAGCTGCGGCAGTAGGTTCATTGAGAACCTTGCTCGTGATATCAAGCTGGACTTTCCGGACGCAAAAGTGTTATGATTGAACTTAAGAATACAGAGTTTCGCCCCGAATACACCGGCAAGCTGAACTTCTACCTCTCGGCGGTGGACGATATGCTCAGGTCTGGCTCGACAACCTGTCCATCGGCATCCTGCTTTGCAATGAGAGGGACAGGCTGACCGCCGAGTACGCCCTGCGCTATATCAACAAACCAATTTGAATTTGTATATTGTGGGAGATTGAAAATATGGATTTGGGATTAAAGGACAAGGTAGCGTTGATAACAGGTACAAATAACCCACAGGGAATTGGCGCAACAACCGCGTTGGCGTTCGCCCGTGAAGGCGTAAAGCTTGTGCTTGTATACAAGAAAATTGAGCGCGAATATGACGAAAGCAAAACCGGCCACGACGGTCTTAACCGCTATTACAAAGCGAACAGCGGCGATACAGCGGAAGTCGAGGAAAAACTTCGTTCAATAAATGCTGATTATATTGTTATTGAGAGCGATATTTCGGACGAACAAAATGTCCAAACCATCTTCAACCATGCTATAGAGCGGTTCGGCAAGGTAGATATTTTGGTGAATAACTCCGCCGCTAGTGACGAAGAAGGTAATGATACAATCGAGAAGTTGACACAAAGCTTAATTGATGACACCCTCGCCGTAAATATCAGGGGGACACTCTTGATGACACATGAGTTTATTAGACGACGCGGCAAATATGGACGAATTGTAAATCTGTCAACAGACTCGGCGCAGGTTTTTGCCGGACAGATAACCTATGGCGCAAGCAAAGCGGCTGTTGAAGCACTGACGCGCAGCATTGCGATGGAAGTCGGAAAGTATTGCGTAACCGTAAATTGTGTCGCTCCAGGACCGACACAGACAGGTTGGATTGATGAGGAATTGGCAAATGCTGTTTTGCCGAAAATCCCGCTCGGCAAGTTAATACAACCACAAGACATTGCCGACACAATATTATTTCTTGCAAGCGAACGCGCAGCAATGATAACCGGACAGATTATCAAAGTAAGCGGCGGTCACGCGTTATAATTATTTTTAGCTGAAGTCAGCGACAAATTCCAGTTTGCATGATGATTTGTCCCTTCTGATGCGACCATTCACCCTCCTCAAAGTTTAGAATGTACTTACATTAAAACTTTGAGGAGGATAGTAAAGTTGGAAACAAGGGCATTAGCTATTTTTTGATAACGGACGCGCTCTTGCCGAACACGTTAGTAAACACGCTGTCACGCTTGTAGTTGAAAACGAGAGTGCCCAAGGATCGTAGAAATTGGAAAAGAGACAGCCGAGCCGAGGGATGCTATAATAAAATACTCTCAAATATGCCTCAATTCCCAGGCATTGCGTTTTCTCGGATCGCCGGAACGACGCGAAACGCTTCGAACGCGACCACGCTCCGCGAAGCCAAACCCCAACGGCAGCCCGCGATATGAGATCAATATCCAGCCTGAACTGCTTGAGGAGTCAATCCGCAAAGCGGTTCCGCTCAGCCACGCGCGCGCCTCGTCTATAGTAATCTCCAAGCAGTTCGACGCGCTGCCGGGGCGCAGCGTCATAGCTAACGCCTTCGCCGGTATAAACCCGTCCGCAGCCAATTCGCCTAGTTCTAATCCTATACCTTTTATTGAAAGCCCTGCTATTTGGTCAGGAGGCGGAAACGAGTCGTTTATATAACATAACCAATTTCCGATTTTCATTAGTTCGCCGCCGCCACTCCAGTTCGGAAGCGTTTGCTGACGGAACGACTCAAAATATTCCGCATCACGACGAGTGATGAGCGCTGGGCGAGCAGAGCGCGCGATACGCGGTTCTTGCGCGCGCCCATCGCCGTGATTTCGAAAGCGCGCGATAAACTGTCCTTCGCCTTGACGCCTGTGCGGATACAAGCGCAGCATTCCATCGCTCGAATCGGGAAGCCCCGGCAGGCAAAAATCCTCCGCCGCAAATGAAGGATGTTCATCCAGAAAAGCTTGCGCAACGCCTTCATTCTCAAATCGATTGAACGTGCAGGTGGAATAAACTAGCAAGCCGCCCGGCTTTACCATCGACTGCGCATTGCGCAGAAGCGCAAGCTGCCGCTTCGCGCATCCTTTAACGGACGCTTCCGACCACTGCAGCCTTGCGGTCGCCTCCCGCCTGAACATTCCCTCGCCGGAACAAGGAGCATCCACAAGAACTCGATCGAACGCCGCAGGAAATCGTTCAGCCAGCCGTTCCGCCGATTCGCAGAGCATCAGAGCGTTTGTCACCCCCAAGCGAATCAAATTGCCGCGCAGTATGCGCATGCGCTGCGCGTGCGGTTCGTTCGCGACGAGCAGACCTCCGCCGTTCAGGCGCGCCGATATCTGGCCGCTCTTTCCACCGGGCGCAGCGCACAAATCAAGCACGCGATGACCCTGCTCGACTTCCATAGCGCCGACCGCCGCCATTGCGCTAGGTTCCTGCAGATAATACGCGCCGGCCGCGTGCAGCGGATGTTTTCCCAACTCGTGATCGGACGGCAAAAAATACGCGCGCTCCGCCCAAGGAACCGCCTCGTATTTTAATGAAAATGTTTCTATTAACATAGATAAATCGATTTTATTGAGACGAACCGCGCGCATCAATTCAGACGATTCGATCGCGCTGCGAAGCGACAAACGCTCCAGCTCGCATAGAGAATCTGGCAGTGTATCCATCCAACCGACCGGGATTGGGGGAAGCGAATCAGCTCCGCGCATATGCGGGATCTTCGTCGAAAAATTCCGGGCGCATATATCTATGAATCATGCGATATATAGCGCGTATATTTCCTGGCAGCTCCGCCGCTATAGAACGCTGCCCTATAGCCGCGACGACAGGTATGCCACTTTCCTGGGATACGCGCTCGATCATCGCATGCGAATCAATCAGATCGCGCACGCTGGTCTGGTCGCCCAGGTTTGTGTTATGGATGATCCCGTCGGGCTGCAAACGACTGCGCGCCGTTATGCGCGAGAGCCTGTCCAGATTCGATTCCGCATCGCCTGACATCGGGCGTCGCGCGTTGATCACATACCACACACCCGTATTCTCACGGCGAAGCAGCGCCGCGTATCGCCCAAGCGCAGCCGCGCCCGCGTCGTCTCCGCCCGCGTCAAATACGACGCGTTCGTCCGTGCGGTCGAATACCGATTGAATCTGCGCTGAAAGCGCGGGCACGTCCACGCTTGTTAGCGCGAACACGGGAGCAATCACGCGTATGCCCTGCGCCTCAAGCGACTCGCACCGTTCCGCGCTGCGAAAGTATGGATTAACAATATCCAAATCGACCAGCGCGACGGGATGGCCGATCGCGCGAAGCGCGAACGCTGTGTTGAGCGATAGTTCAGTCTTTCCACATCCATACCCTCCGATAAACACATGCACTCGCGGTTCTATGGGAACGGGGATATCCGTCATTATAATCCTCCATCGGATACTATGGCGTATCCGAATAATATGATATTATATCGAACGAGGCGGCCGCGTGGGAAGCGACGGTTTGTTATAACCTTCCTCCAACGACATCATAGGCGGAAGACCGCTTATCGCCTCGTGATCATCATCCGTCAGCCGGAATAGTCCGCGCCTTCTGGCGGGCTTGCCGGTTACGGTGCGGATCATGTTCGAGGGGGCGGCGCGCCGGTTAACAAGTGCGCTCCAGAATCCCCGGCGCTTTTCATCATGTTCAGATTCCTCAGTATCGAAATCAACAGCGCCGTAATCCTCTGCCGCTTCCGAATCATACGAGTAATTATCATATTGATCATTTTGAACGTTTGAGTCGTATTGGCCGTCCTCAGAATAGCCGCCTACATATTCGTCCGAATCTGCGGACGATTGTATATCATCAGAAATATTATTGTTACATGATGAATTTTCGTCGTATGCTTCCGGCCAGCTATCCTCAATCGATTCCGCGGCGTTTGGCTGTTCTGCCGGCATATACGAATCGTCGACCGTATATTCCGGCGCAGGCTGCAATTTTTGATTATCTGTATATATGCCGCCATATCCGTCTGCCGGAATGTCCGACAGATCTTCGATACGCGCATCGTCAAGCGCAGCGTCCGCTTCATATTGGAGCGCAGCCGCATATCCGACCGGCTCTGAAGGAATTGGGTCGCTCCCCATGCCCTCAGGCGGCTCAATGTTATCGGCATGCGAATCAAACGCGGGTTCGGCTGGAGAATCCGGGTAGTCAAATTCTTCCGAAATTGGCGCGTCTTCCGCGTCGGCGACAGTTTCCGCCGATTCCGATTGGGCGAAATCCTCGATAGCGATATCTGCTTGAGCGCTTTCAATATCATCATTATACAAGCCTTGCGAGCCGTACGCCGAAAGTCCGTCGCCGTCCAGTTGATTATAAATCAATAAAGGCGTGTCTTCCTCCTGCGCGTAAACAGGGGGCGCGGCGAACGTTTCTGCCGCTATAAGGCCGCCTTTGCGATTGCGGCGCATATTGCTGATCCACAGCCTGTACGGGCGCCATCGCAGCATCCATATGAACCAGTCCAGCGCTAATCCTATGATAGCAAGTACAACGATGCATTCTATCCAATGCGCGGCAATCCACGACCACTGTCCGCCGCCGCCGCCGCGAATCGCCGACCATACCCTGTTGGACAGCGAGCGCACCCAGCTCATCAGCATCGCAAAAAACAGATTGGATAATTCGTTCAAGCTTTCGCCTCCAATAGTGCGGGCTTCTGCCTGCAGTCCGAATCGAATATGGCGCCCCATACCCGCGTGACGGCCTAATCGGCTCTATATTCCGGTTCGCGCGCTAATCGCCCTCGCCGCCACCCGTTTGTTTTTCTACTAGCGACAGAAGAACCTGCGCTTGAGCGGGCGTCGCGGTATAGCGCTTTATATTATCCACAGCGCATTGGACATCCACGATATGTTCGCCGGCTTCGAGATTGGCGGCGTCTACGAATAGATGCACCTGCTCGTCTGTCATCTGTTCAATATCCAGATAATCCCCTACTATGCTTACGGATATCGCGGATGGATCTACGGACGCGCGAAGCGTCGGATCGACGTTGCGCACCTCAAGCGGCACTTCCGCAAGCGAATGCGTATGTTTGGCGGGCTGTATCAAAGCCTGGATAATAACCTCGGATACGTTCGCGTATTTCAGCTCCGGCGCCAATCGAATCCCCGACCCGCTGATAAGCGGTTCAGTCGCGTTAGTTATATCCTTCGGAGTATCTACATAAATAGCGCTCAAACGGTTTATCACCGCGCGCGGTCCGGCGACGCGCACATATTGCGGGGATATCTGCACGCTGGTCAATTCGTACCCGTGCGCCGGCGTGCCGGACACGGCGAAGGTTTTATCTACCGGCAGTTCGATCATAGGATATACGTCCATACTTACACGAACGGAGTTCATTGTTATCGACTCGCTTGTAATGCGGATGAGGGACGATGGTATCTCCTGGCCAAGCGCGTCCTTCAGCACAATATCGGCGGACTTCATATCGTGCTCGCGCTCCTCGCTCAAGTCTTCGTTCGAAACGGCGACTTCAGCACGGCTAACCCGGTTGACGAGCGATCTGGGACCGCTTACGGTTACATATGCAGGATCGGCTATAGGCACGCTGACCCATAGCATAGCAGGGTTTGAACCCGTGAATACGACTGTGACTGGAATGCGGCTTCTGGTATCATAGTTCTCAAGATTCACGGTGAACGTCTGAGGGTCGGTTTCGATCACCTCTCCATATTCGGAGGATGTGGATGTGCGAAACGATATCGTCTGCTCGCCCGCTGCGGATTTCAATTCCGTCAAGTCTATGCGCGGCGCGTATGTCGATCCGGTTACTTTCAAATAATTTCGCCACGGAACGCGAACCCGCAGCGTAACCTTGGGCGACGACTCAAGCGGATTGTCGGACAGAGTATAGCCCCGCCCGCGCAGCTGATCCAATCCGACGATTGATACGTCTACATTGGTTATTACCTTTTCGCACATTATCTCCGAACCCGCGAACGTTCGAACCACCCACACGAGTAGCGCGAGAAAAAGTCCCGTTATTTTCAGCAGCGGATGCGAACGCCAGCCGCTGAAGAATCGCATCACGGCGACACCGATATCGTTCGAATCCTGCGCGGTATTGGCGCGCGGTTCATTTGGCAGCAATGCGATTCCTCCTTTTCGTTTTGGTAAGCAGCGCTTTAAGCGGGTTAGATACCTCGTGCCGGGTATATATCTGCCCCAGCAGCTGCTTGAGCGAGTTTGTATCCAGATGGCGCGTCAGCTTGCCGTTTCGCGCTACGGAAATGATTCCGGTTTCTTCCGACACAATAAGCGATATCGCGTCCGTCAGCTCCGTTATACCAAGCGCCGCGCGATGGCGGGTGCCCAGTTCCTTTGAAATGCCGCGATCCTCGCTCAGCGTAAGTATGCATCCCGCCGCGACGATTCTCGCGCCGCGCAATATCACCGCGCCGTCGTGAAGCGGGGTGTTGGGTTCGAATATATTCTCAAGCAGCGGCGCGGATATAACCGCGTCCACGTTCGTACCGCTCTCTATTACGTCCTTCAGCCCTGTGCGCTGCTCTATAACTATCAATGCTCCAACCTTCCGCCTGGCAAGGTTTGTCATCGTGCTTATCAGTTCTAATATTATATGCACGCTGTCGTCTTGCTCGGGAGACACGCGAACCCTGTCTATCAGGTTTGTGCTGCCAAGCTGCTCCAAAGCCCTTCGTATTTCCGGCTGGAACAGCACCACCACCACCACCGCGCCGGAGTTTACGATCAGCATGATTATCCAGTTCAGCGCCCGCAGCTTTAGCAAATCGCTCAGCCACGATACCACCAGCATAACCGCAAGCCCTTTCAGCACCTGGCTAGCCCGCGTTTCCCAGGTAAGCATCAACAGCTTGTACACGAGGTATGCGACGATCAATACGTCGAATATGTCCGCAATGCGGATCGAACTGACGACGCTGCGGATCGCCGCGGCGTATTGCTGCCATATTTGCATCTGGACGATCCCTCCGCCCTATCTTTTGGAATACCTATAGTATACACTGCCAGGAGCCACAATGGAAACGGGCAGGGAAAAATTTCTACTGGAAATCGCTGGCGCGGATCAGTATATGCCCATCGCTTCCAAGCCTCTGCCGCGCCGCCGAACCGATCCACAAACATTCCTATTGAGTAAACGGTACAGGCAGGGAATGGAATCCGTATGAATATGACGAAAATGTTACGTTTCGCACTTTTCTTTTTTGATTTGCGCAATCTATGCGTCATATCGTTCGTTTAGTGTTGTGTAAAGCAATCGTTTTGAACGGCGCGCCTGAAACGCGGCGCGCGAGGAGGTTCGGGATGCGTACGATACGACGGTCTACTGCGGTTCTGATCGCATGTATACTATTCATCACGCAGGCGATATACTGCGCCGCGCGGGCGGATGAAACATGGTATACGCGCGACGATACTCGGATGCGCGAATCCGCTTCCGAAAGCTCAAGCACGGTAATGATTATAAAAGGCGGCGAGCCTGTAACGGTGACCAGTTCATCCGGCGGATGGTCGCGGGTTAAGTTCAGCGGCCGCAAAGGGTATATACGCTCCGATTTGCTTGTGCAAATAACAAAGTCGGGATATATTCCGCTGGAACTGGGCAACGACTGTCCGCAAGTGAAAACGGTGCAGGAACGTTTGCGCGATCTGGGATATTTCGCCGGAACCTGCGACGGTGAATTCTTGGATGATACGCTTGCGGCCGTGAGAGAGTTTCAGCGGCGAAACGGCATAAAAGCGGACGGCATAGCGGGCGGGGAAACGCAGCGGACGATGTTCTCACAAGCCGCGAAGGCGGCCGAGGGCGTGATGATTACGCCGGACGCCGCATCCGCCGGCGCGTCTCTTTTAAGCGGAGCAGGCGCGGCCATAGCCGGACCCGCGCTTAAGAAGGGCGATTCCGGAACGTCGGTGTTGAATATGCAGCTGCTTTTGCGCTCTCTTGGGTATATAGATTTTACGCCCGACGGCGTATTCGGAACCGGCACTGAAACGGCGGTAAAGGCGTTCCAGGCGAATAACGGTTTGATGGTAGACGGCAAAGCCGGTCAGGCGACGCTCGCGCTGCTCAGCGGAGTTGGCGCAACCGCCGCGCCGACCACCGCCATCGATACGCCTGCAGCGGAATCAGCCGTCGGCACGATACCCGAAACGACACCCGCAACATCCGATACCCTTAAAAAGGGCGACACAGGCGAGGCGGTTCGGCGCTTCCAGGTGCGATTACAGTTGCTGGGATATATAACTTTTATACCAGACGGAGTATTCGGAAGCGGCACCGAGCGCGCTGTAGTGCTGTTCCAGCAACGCAACGGTTTGACGGCGGACGGCAAAGTTGGCCCGGCCACGCTCGCGGCGCTTAACAGTTCCTCGGCGCTGCCCATAGCCACCGCCTCGCCGACGGCCGCTCCCTCTGAAACGGTTACGCTAAAGCGCGGTGATTCAGGCAGCGATGTAACCAAGATGCAAAAGCGCCTGCGCGAATTGGGTTATATAACCTTCACTGCGGACGGCGAGTTTGGCAGCGGCACGCGAGACGCGGTGATCGCGTTCCAAAAGAACAACGGTCTGTCGTCCGACGGCATAGCCGGGCCAGGCACGCTAACGCTGCTGTACTCCTCGTCGGCGAAAAAGGCGAGCGCCGCCGCCGCTACGGATTCGCCGTCGGTGCCAAGCGTCGCCGTGCCAAACGTAGGGCAGGTGAAGCTGCTGCACTTCTTTAACGATGTGAAGCCGAAATATCCTTCCGGAACGACTATGACGATATACGATCCGGCGTCCGGACTTTCATGGAAGCTGCGCGTAATATCAATGGGGCGGCATGCCGACGCTGAACCGCTCACCGCAACTGATACCGCTGATATGCGAAAAGCGTTCGGAACGACGACATGGACGCCCAAAGCGGTATGGATTAAATTCCCCGACGGAGTATGGAGCCTCGCGACTACTCACAATACGCCGCACCTGTCTCAAACGATCAAGAACAATAACTTCGAAGGGCACCTGTGCGTGCACTTCCTGCGGGATATGTCCGAATGCCAGAAGAACGATCCTAATTACGGCGTGCAGCATCAGAAGGCGATTCGAGCGGCGTGGAAGGCGCTGACCGGGCAAACTGTGAACTGATATTGCGCGGAGGAGATTCAGCTAATACTAAAGAGTTAGTTTGCTCCAGAGCCATCCCAACGTTCGCTTCCATCGACGACCTCGCAACCAATACAAAACTCCGTTTAGATTTAGACGGAGTTTTGTATTAATGAACGCTTCGTTTATATATGATAATTTTACCACATAACTGGCTTAAAATTAAGCGCTCGCCGAATGAATTCAGTTGAACGCATGTGGTAAATGTGATAAAGTGATTGTATGGTAATATGCCTGCAGAGGCTTGCCTAAACGCGGACAATAATAACCGACAGGAGCGCCAATGGACGAGCTAATATTAAAATACGGACTCAATCCAAATCAAAAACCCGCGCGCATATGCCGGGAGGGCGGTCTGCCGCTGACGGTTCGAAACGGGCGACCCGGCGCTATCAACCTGCTGGACGCGCTCAACGGTTGGCAGCTGGTTACTGAAATGAAACGAATAACCGGACGATGCGCCGCAGCGTCGTTCAAGCACGTTTCACCCGCCGGGGCGGCAGTCGCTCCAGCGGTAACGGGGCAAAGCGCCGTTCCTGCGGCGGCGGGGGCAGAGTTTCCGAATCAGAATAAATCGAATAAACATTCCGCGCTGTGCGAGGCTTATATACGCGCGCGCGGCGGCGATCCTATGTCGTCGTTTGGAGATTTTATTGCGCTGTCTGACATATGCGACGTCGATACTGCGGCAGTAATCCGCCGCGAAGTATCAGACGGCATAATAGCGCCCGGCTACGAACCCGGCGCGCTTGATATACTGCAAAAGAAGCGCGGCGGAGAATACTGCGTATTGGAAATAGATCGCGAGTACGAGCCCGATCCGATCGAGCGGCGGGATGTGTTTGGCATCACGTTCGAACAGGGGCGCAACTCGCTGCAAATCGATCGTTCACTTTTATCAAATATAGTGAGTAATAATAAAACGCTTCCGGAATCCGCCGTAGAGGATTTGCTGCTGGCGCAAGCGATTCTTAAGTATACGCAATCAAACTCCGTATGCTATGTATTGGACGGGCAGGCTATTGGCATAGGCGCGGGGCAGCAGTCGCGCATTCACTGCACGCGGCTGGCGGGAGATAAGGCGGATCGCTGGTGGCTGCGCCGTCATCCCAATGTGCTGGAGCTTTCGTTCGCTAAGGGAGTAAGCGGCCCCGACCGCAACAACGCGATCGATCTTTATTTGGGCGGCGAGCCGTTTGATACTGGCGTATTTATCGTTCCGCCGAAACCGCTCACCGACGTCGAGCGCGCGTCGTGGCTGGAAAAACTTTCGGGCGTGGCTCTTGGCAGCGACGCGTTCTTTCCGTTTTCCGATAATATCGAGCGCGCGCATAGGAGCGGCGTCAAATATATCGCGCAGCCAGGCGGTTCCAAGCGCGATGCGGATGTGATAGAAGCATGCGATAAATATGGCATGGTAATGTGTATGACGGGTGTTAGACTATTCCATCATTAATATTATGTAATATTATATTAAGTAATCAAGGGGGTGCGCATGAACTTAATGGTAATCGGCGGCGGGGGGCGGGAGCATGCGATAATACTGAAGCTGCTCGAGAATCCCGCCGTTCAAACAATATACGCGCTGCCCGGAAACGCGGGTATCGCGCGGGATGCCGAGTGCATCCCGATCGCGGCGACAGCGCTTGACGACATAGTTTCGTTCGCGCGGGCGCATCGCGTGGATTTCGCGGTGGTCGCTCCGGACGATCCTCTTTGCATGGGGCTTGCGGATCGTCTGGAGGAGATAGGCGTTCCAACATTTGGTCCGAGCAAAGCTGCGGCGCGAATAGAGGGAAGCAAATCCTTCGCGAAAAATATGATGAAAAGATATGGCATCCCGACGGCGTCATATGAAATATTCGACGACGCGCATTCGGCGCTGGCATACGCGCGCGTTTGTCCACTTCCTATAGTTGTGAAGGCCGACGGCCTTGCGCTGGGCAAGGGCGTCGTCATAGCCAATACTCGAGAGCAAGCGCAAAGTGCGATCCGCGATATGATGATCGACGGACGATTTGGCCAGGCCGGCGCGCGTATAGTTATAGAAGAATATCTAAAAGGGCCGGAAGCTTCTCTGCTGCTTTTCACGGATGGTGAATCATATAGGCTTATGCCCGCCGCGATGGATCATAAGCGAGCGCTTGACGGCGACAATGGAGAAAATACGGGAGGCATGGGCGCGATCGCGCCTAATCCGTTTGTTACTGCGGAATTATCGCGGCGAATCGAGAGCGATATTATAAAGCCTACGCTCGACGCGATGCGTGCGGAAGGATGCCCGTTTAAGGGATGCATGTTTATCGGGCTGATGCTGACGGAGCAAGGCCCTAAGGTTATCGAGTATAATTGCCGATTTGGCGATCCAGAAGCTCAAACGGTGCTGCCGCTGCTTAAGAGCGATCTTCTCTCTATTATGACGGCGGTTCGCAACGGCGCGCTCGCGGACGCGGACGTGCGTTTCTCAAGCGGCGCGGCGTGCTGCGTAGTGCTAGCAAGCGAGGGATATCCGGGAGCGTATAAAAAGGGCGTGCCCATTTATGGGTATGAAAAATATGTTGAGGCAGGCGCGGCGCAGGCTGCGGGACGAAATCCCGCTTCGTTCGGGGCGGCGGGTCAGAGACACGCGTTATCGGATGTGCGCGCTTATTTCGCAGGCGTCGCGAAAGGCGGAAATGGCGAACTGGTTACGTCTGGCGGACGCGTGCTGGGAGTGACGGCTGCGGCGGATACGCTGGAGAACGCGATAGCCAGCGCATATGCGGCGGTAGTCGATATTCAGTTTGAGGGCAGGCAAATGCGGACGGACATTGGCGCGCGAGCGTTGTGCGGCGCGGAGTCATCATATAATGCGGGTGAAGCGAATGGTTGAGCGGACATGCGTTGAACGGATATATATTGAAAAGAAAACGGCATATGCTGTCGAAGCCGCGCAGCTTCTGTCGGATGCGCGCGAGCAGCTGGGATTCGAATCTGTAAAATCAATAAGAATATTAAACCGCTACGATGTGGAAGGGCTGTCGCCGGAGGAATTCAGGCGCGTGGCTCCATTTGTATTCTACGAGCCGCCGCTTGACGAGGCGTATTACGATATGCCCGCGACCGATGGCCGCGTATTCGCGTGGGAAGCGCTGCCCGGGCAGTTCGATCAGCGGGCGGACTCCGCAGCCGAGTGCATCCAGCTGATTACGCAGAGCGAACGCCCTATCGTCCGAGCCGCGCGCGTTTACATATTGGAGGGCGAAATCTCAGACGCGATGATGGGCGCGATAGAACGGTACGTGATAAACCCTGTGGATAGCCGCGCCGCGTCGCTGGAACGAGCGGATACGCTGCGCGATAATACGCTTGAACCGCCGCCGGTCGAGGTGCTGCACGGCTTCCGGGATATGGATATGGCAACGCTTGAGCGGCTGATCGAGCGCGCGAGGCTCGCGCTTGAACCGGCCGATCTAGCGTATTGCCAATCGTATTTCAAGGAGGAAGAACGCGACCCGACGCGCGCGGAGCTTGCCGTGCTCGACGCGTATTGGTCGGATCACTGCCGGCATACTACATTCCTGACGGAGCTTGATAATGTCGCTATAGAATATCCGCCGGCCAAACGCGTATGGGAAAGGTTCATTGATAATAGAAAAAAAATAGGCAAGGCTAAAGGCAAGCCGACGCTTATGGAGTTGGCTACGTTCGGCCCCAAGGCGCTGGAGCTTCAGGGCAGCGCTCCGCGAGTGGACGCGTCTGAGGAAGTTAACGCGTGCTCGGTTCCGATAACCGTCGCTGCGGACGGGCTTGCGACTCCGTGGCTGCTGATGTTTAAAAACGAGACGCATAACCATCCTACGGAGATAGAGCCGTTTGGCGGCGCGGCCACATGCATCGGAGGCGCGATACGAGATCCGCTGTCGGGGCGCGGGTATGTGTACCACGCGATGCGCGTGACAGGCGCCGGCGATCCTACGGCGCCGCTCTCGTCAACGCTGCCCAACAAGATTCCCCAGCGCAAGCTGACCCAAACGGCGGCGGCGGGATTCAGCTCATACGGCAATCAGATTGGATTGGCGACGGGTATCGTAAGGGAATTTTACCATCCCGGATATATAGCAAAGCGAATGGAACTTGGCGCTGTGATAGGCGCCGCGCCGCTGTCACATGTGAGGCGAGAGCGTCCGCAGCCAGGCGACGCCGTGCTGCTGATAGGCGGACGAACGGGGCGCGACGGCATAGGAGGAGCGTCGGGTTCGTCGCGAGCGCACGGCATGAACAGCCTGGACGAGTGCGGCGCTCAAGTGCAAAAGGGGAACGCGCCAACCGAGCGAAAGCTGCAGCGACTGTTCAAAAACGCCCGCGCCGCGCGGCTGATAAAGCGATGCAATGATTTTGGCGCGGGCGGCGTAGCGGTGGCGATAGGCGAGCTGGCCGACGGATTGGCCGTTGATTTGGACGCTGTGCCAAAGAAATACGAAGGTATTGACGGCACGGAGCTTGCGGTTAGCGAGAGCCAGGAGCGGATGGCCGTCGTCGTCGCGCAGGAAGATGCGGTGGAGATGATCGCGCTTGCGAACGCCGAGAACCTGGAAGCTACGCACGTCGCGGCGGTCACGGAAAAGCCGCGCCTTACTATGCGCTGGCGCGGGCAAACGGTGATTGATCTGGATAGATCGTTCCTGAATTCGAACGGAGCGCGCAGGCATGCGGACGCGTCTATCCCCCATCTGCCCCGTATAACGGATATAATGCCCGCAGGAAATTTGCGCGAGCGCTTCCGAAGCGTTCTTTCCGATTTGAATGTGTGCAGCCAGCAGGGGTTATCCGAACGATTTGACAGCACGATAGGCGCGGGGACTGTGCTTATGCCCTTTGGCGGAAAGCGCCAGCGAGCGCCCATTCAAACGATGGTTGCGAAGCTGCCCGCGCGAGGAGAGACGGACGCGTGCTCGGGAATGGCGTTTGGATTCAACCCGTATTGGATGGAGCGCAATCCGTTTGACGGCGCGTTCCTCGCGGTATGCGAGAGCGTTAACAAATTGATAGCGGCGGGTTTCTCCCGCGCTGACGCGTATCTGACGCTGCAGGAATACTTCCCGCGACTGGGGCAAAATCCACTAAGGTGGGGATTACCGCTTGCCGCGCTGCTTGGCGCGCTGGCTGCGCAGGAGCTGCTCGCGGTGGCTGCGATAGGCGGCAAGGATAGCATGTCCGGAAGCTTCGAGGAATTGGATGTTCCGCCGACGCTCGTTTCGTTCGCGGTCGCGGCGGGAAGCGTACGGCGCGTAGTGGCGACGGATTTCAAGCGAGCGGGAGCGAAGCTCGCGCTGGTCGGCGCCGATCCGATTAGCGAGCCGGACGCGTTTCTCGCCACGCTAAATTGGATAGAAGGCGCGACGGCGCGCGGCGCGATAGAGTCCGCGCGCACGCTTGAAGCGGGCGGGTTGGCGGAGGCTTTGTTTAAGATGGCTATCGGCGGCGACATAGGCGTGAGCCTGGAATGCGACCAGTCGATATTATTTGGCGGCAGGCCTGGCGAAACTCTTGTCGCGCTGGCTCCGGGCGAAGCGCCAAGCGGGATCCCGTTCATATGGGCAGGCGAAACGATACCCGAACCGGCGATATATGCGGGCGACGAGCGCCTGCCGCTCGACTATCTGTCAGAGCCATATGAAGCGCGCTTGGCGGGAGTGTTCCCGCGCCGCGCGCCCGACGAGGGAACGGATCATCCGAAGATTATATCATATAATAAACCTCATATAATCCGCTCTATAGGATTTGGTCGGCCAACCGCGTGGATTCCGGTGTTCCCTGGCACAAACTGTGAGATTGATACCGCTCGCGCGCTGGAGACCGCCGGAGCAAATGCGAATATAATGGTTATAAATAACTTATCGCCCGGCGCCATAACCGAAAGTGTGGAACGCGCGGCGCAGTCGATACGGCGATCCCAAATGATCATCATCCCCGGCGGATTTTCAGGCGGCGACGAACCGGACGGATCCGCTAAACTTATACTCGCGTTCTTCCGGAATCCTCAAATCGCGGATGCGGTCGGCGACTTGATAGACAGGCGTCGCGGGCTGATGCTGGGTATATGCAACGGGTTCCAGGCGCTGATAAAGCTTGGGCTGGTTCCGTTCGGAAACGTGAGGAACGCTAGCGAATCGTCGCCCGCGCTTACATACAACCGCATAGGGCGGCATCAAAGCATGCTCGTGCGCACGCGGATAGCGTCGAATATTTCGCCATGGCTGTCGCGCTGCTCGGTGGGCGATATACATACCGTGGCGATTTCGCATGGAGAAGGCAGGTTTGTTATATCACCAGAAGCATTTGATTCGCTGGCTAACGCTGGGCAGATAGCTATACAGTATATCGATCCAAACGGCAGCCCTACGATGGATACGCGCTATAATCCAAACGGGTCGTATGGATCAGTGGAGGCGATATCCTCTTTAGATGGCAGAATCCTTGGTAAAATGGGGCACACGGAGCGATCTGGAATTGGATTATTTAAAAATGTGGATGAAGGAGCATATCAGCCGCTGTTCGAAGGCGGAGTGGATTATTTCAGATAATCGCAGTTTCTATAATTTTTATCCGGCAGAAAGGTGATATAAATGATCATTCGCACAGCCGATCAGAGCGATCAAATTGATCCGCACAATTCTGCGGAGGAATCGCGCATCATTTCCGAATTAGCTGATTGGACGCTGGACGAGTACAGCGCGGGCACGGCGCGCTGCCCATACTGCAATCGCTCGCATTCGCCAGCTATTCGATATATCGATATATGCGCCGACGCGCTGAACGGACTGGCGCGGCGGCTCGACGAGCTTGGCGTTCGAAAGCCATATGTAGTCGCCGATATAAATACAGACCGCGCCGCCGGAGAGCAAACTCGCGAAGCGCTGGCAGCGGGCGGCGTTCAGTTTATATATCATATATTATCTGGAGACGAACCGGTTCCCGACGAAGCGGCTGTGGGCGATCTGCTTATGGGTTTCGATTCCTCATGTGATTTTATACTTGGCGTAGGTTCCGGGGTGATAAACGATTTATGCCGTTTTGTCAGCTTCCAAACAGGCCGACGGTTTGGAATTATCGCAAGCGCGCCTTCTATGGACGGCTTTGCTTCCACCGTCGCGCCGCTCATCCGCCGTTCGCTTAAGACTACGTTCATCGCACATCCGCCCGCGCTTATTATAGGCGATACGAATATACTCTCTCGCGCGCCGCGCCGCTTAATTGCAGCCGGATACGCTGATGTCGTAGGAAAATTGAACAGCCTGATCGATTGGAAGATAGCGCGGCTGACGGTGGGCGAATATTATTGCCCTTGGGTCGCGGCGGTAATGCGTCTGGCGCTTGAGCGAACTCTCGCGTGTGCGGACGGCCTCGCGCGCGGCGACGCGGAAGCCTCGCGCCGCTTGATGGAAGCGCTGACTATGGCGGGGCTAGCCATGACGTATGCGGGATATTCGCGCCCTGCGTCGGGGTTTGAGCATCACCTGGCGCATGCATGGGAAATGAGTTTCCTGCGCTTGGGCAGGAAACTTATCCCCCACGGCGTTAAGGTTGGGTTGGGCACGATAGCGGCCGCCAAGCTCGCAAAGCGCATACGATCCGCGAGTGTCGATTGGGATGAATCTGCGCGCGCTCCAGCCAGGTTATCAGTCGAAGCGTGGGAAGATGAGATGCGGCGAGTATTTGGCGCAGCCGCGCCGGATATTATCTCGCTTGAACGAAGCGTTCAAAAGAATTCTCCCGAGAAGCGCGCGACGCGCCTGAATGCCGCGCGGGAACATTGGGATGAAATACGCTTGCTGCTGGCGGCGCTGCCAAGCGGCGAGCAGGTCGTTCAAACGCTGCGCGCTGTCGGCAGCCCTGTGAATCCGCGCGAGATAGAACTGCCGCGCGAAGCGGTGCGCGACGGCATTCTATACGCGAAGGAAGTGCGCGATAGGTATACTCAGCAGCAGTTGGCGTGGGATATAGGAGGGCTGCCGGGCTGGGCGGAGGAAATAACCGAAGAACTATTTAATATATAGATATACTATATAATATTATATAGTATATAGTATATTTGAAGGTGAGGCTTGCGTATGCGGGATGGATTTGTGCGCGTCGCTTGCGTGACGCCTGGCATAACGGTAGCGAACTGTGAGAAAAACGCCGACGAGATAATCCGTCTCGCGCGCCGGGCGGGTGCGGACGGCGCAAAGGCGATCGTTTTTCCGGAGCTGTGCGTAACCGGATACACCTGCGGCGATCTATTCCTGCAGCGCGTGCTGCTGCAATCGGCGGAGGACGCGCTAAAGTTTATAATGCGCGATACGGCGGATGTCGACGCGCTAATTGCCGTCGGCTTGCCGGTGCCTGCAAGGAACGCGCTGTTCAACTGCGCGGCGATATTTTGCCGAGGCAAATTGCTGGGTCTATCTGCGAAGCGGAATATTCCGAATTATAGCGAATTCTATGAAGCGCGCCACTTCTCGCCGGGCGCCGAGGAATGCGCGGATATCGAGTTTGCCGGGCAGATAGCGCCTATTGGCGGGCGCATGATATTTCGATGCGAGACGATGCCGAGCCTTTGCGTGGGCGTTGAAATATGCGAGGATTTGTGGGTACCCTCTCCGCCGTCCGGCGCGTTGGCGGGGTGCGGAGCGACAGTTATACTAAACCCATCCGCCAGCGACGAGGTGATAGGCAAGGCCGAATATCGGCGCATGCTTGTCCGCGCGCAGTCCGCCAGGCTTGTAGCCGCATATGCGTACGCAGGCGCGGGTACGGGCGAATCGACGACAGATCTTATATATGCCGGGCACAATCTAATCGCTGAAAACGGCGCATTGCTGGCGCAGTCAAATCGATATGAAACAGGTATAATATATGCGGATATTGATGTGGAAAGGATGCAGTCGGAACGCCGACGCATGACTACGTTCTACGACCGGAATCCATTCGCTCCTAAAATGCGCGAGATTCCGTTTCCATTGCGCGTAGAGCCGCTCAAGCTGCGCAGGATATTCTCGCGGGCTCCGTTTGTGCCTGATTCAAGCGATGAGCGCGACGCGCGGTGCGAGGAAATACTGCGAATGCAAGCGCAGGGACTGGCGACGCGGCTTATGAGAAGCGGGGTGAAATCGGTCGTCGTAGGGCTGTCGGGCGGGCTGGATTCAACCCTCGCGCTGATAGTTATAGCGCGCGCTCTCGATTTGCTAAAGTGCGCGCGCGCGGATATACTGGCAGTAACTATGCCGGGATTTGGCACTACGCGGCGCACGCTGGGCAACGCCGACGCGCTCGCTTTGGCATTTGGCGCGACGCTTAGAATTATACCTATCGAAGAGGCCGCGCTGCTGCATTTCAAGGATATCGGACATGATCCGTCGCGGCTGGATGTTACATATGAAAACGCGCAGGCGCGGGAGCGAACGCAGATACTTATGGATCTGGCGAACGAACATAACGGGCTTGTAGTCGGCACGGGCGATCTGTCGGAACTCGCGCTTGGTTGGGCGACGTACAACGGCGACCACATGTCCATGTATGCCGTGAACGTGTCGATACCCAAAACGCTCGTTCGCTACCTTGTTGAATACGAAGCGGATAGGTCGCCTGCGCCTCTTGCGGGAGTATTGCGCGACGTGCTGGATACGCCTGTATCGCCGGAACTGCTTCCGGCCAATAACGATGAGATCAGTCAAAAAACCGAGGAGCTTGTTGGGCCGTATCTGCTGCATGATTTTTTTCTTTATTATTTCATACGTTTCGGATATGCGCCGGAGAAAATCTTCCGCATCGCCTGTCTGGCGTTCGACGGCGCGTTTGATCCGGCGGATATAAAGAAATGGCTTCTTGTGTTCATAAAACGATTTTTCGCTCAGCAATTCAAACGATCGTGTTTGCCTGACGGACCCAAGGTGGGTACGGTTACGTTATCACCGCGAGGCGACTGGCGTATGCCAAGCGATGCGAGCGCGGGCGAATGGCTGCGCCGCGCGGAAGCGATAGCGCCTTAGGATATGATACCGTACATATGTGCGAAAATGATTTTACACTGTGTAATAACGCTTGACTAACTTATGCGCAATGCTGTACTATACAGTTGTGAATTTAACACGATAAAATAAGGAGGTAACCCATGAAGCGAAATCGCATGCTGTCGATTCTCTGCTGCGCCGCGCTGCTGGCGGCGAGCCTGGCCGGCATCGTCACGGCAACCGCAGAGGAAGCGCCGCTGGAGATCCGCCTGACCTATTCGGACAACCCAACGCTGCCGTTCGATCCAAATTGGCTGGCAATCAAGGAAGCCGAGAAACTGACAAACACGAAGCTGACGTTCGAAATTATCCCAAACACAGACTGGACGGAGAAAATCCGCGCTATGCTGAACTCCGGCACAGCGCCTGACGCGCTGCTATACGTAAACGCCGCGACGACGTACGCGGAATTCGGCCTTAACGGCGCGCTGGTTCCAATGAACAATTACAAGGAACAGTGGCCGAATTACTACAAACTAGTTGAGGACTGGGGCATGGAAGCCGACATACAGGATCGTTATCTGATAGACGGTAACCTGTATTACATGTCGGAATTGTATGATTTCCCATTCTTTGACGCGGGACCTATCATCCGTACAGACCTGCTCGAAAAATTCGGGCTGGAAGTGCCGACCACATTTGATGAACTCTACGAAGTGGCGAAGGTGTTCAAGGCGAATTATCCTGATTCATACCCAATCACAAACCTGGTGGACGAGCGCGTAACATATCGTATGACGATGCCAAGCTTTGGCATAAGCCTGGGCGTGAACGCGTCCAACGGCACGCACGTAACCAGCTACGACTACGCGACCGGCCAAACGTTCGCCGGCGCGACAAGCGAACTGTACCGCGAATATCTGCGGTATCTCGCGAAATGCTACGCCGAGGGCTTATACGATCCGGAGTTCGCGAACGCGTCTGACGTTTGGGCGACCAAGCTGTCGACTGGCGCGGCGAGCATCACATGGGCATATTACGATCAGCTGGGCGGTTTGGTAGCGAATTCGACGATCGACGGAATATCCTTTGGAATGTTCCCGCCGCTCGAAGGACCGGTAGGCGCTTATCATCAGCCCAAAAGCCGCACTGGCAACGGAATCGCGATACCCGCGACTACGCTGGAACGGCGTGGCGAGGAAGATGTGAAGGCCATTATGTCGGCGCTGGATAAAATGTTCTTCTCCCCGGAAGGCTCCGAGCTGTGGTGCCTGGGCGTGGAAGGCGTGACATTTACGCGCGACGCGGATGGCGATGTAGTTTTCAATGACGAAATACTCGCCTCCCCCGATGGACCGTACAAAGCGATGCAGCTGTTATACGGCTGCGGCACCGCTCCATTGCAGCTAGTATGGGAAAACGCCCGCGAGATGTATAAGTATGACGAGTATTACGGAGAAGTGAACGCCATCGTGGCTGAGATGGGCGGAATCCAGTCCGTGCCTCCCGCTCCGAAATTTACTCCAGACGAAACTGAAGAAGTAAACTTCATCAAGGCTCCGTTGGTCGATATGTTCAACACGTGGACGAATGAGTTTATTCGCGGCACCAAGAGCATTGAGACTGATTGGGACACGTTCGTCGCCGAGATGGAAGCCGCTGGAATTAACGATCTTGTTGATTATTATAACATAGGCTTGTCGAAGTAAAGTTATGATCGCGCGGTTGTTCTATGTAGCTGCCGCGCGAATTGTCATTTTTTGCCAGATATCTGCGTAATAATAATTATCAGCTTAGACGCGGGATGGGCAGCCAAACGCGCATCTCAGCATAGCTTCCGAAGATTCCAAGAAACTCCGCAGGAATTTTTACCTTGTGAGAGGGGTTGCTCCATTTTGAATTCAGAATCGCGGTATGTCGCGCCGGTCAGCGCCCGCCACCAATTGAACGCGAAGACCCCTTTGCGCAAGCATATCAGAAAATACTGGCAGCTGTATGTTATGGTCGCCATACCATTGGCTGCATTTCTGATATTCAAATATGTGCCTATGTTTGGGAATATCCTGGCCTTCAGGAAATTCCGCGCGGGCGGCTCGCCATTTGGCACGGGTTGGATTGGTCTTAAAAATTTCCAACGTTTTTTGCGCGACAAAGCATTTTGGCGGGCGTTTCGAAATACGCTTATTACATCATCAACAAATCTGGCGGTAAACTTTCCGGTACCCATTATATTTGCGCTATTGCTTAACGAGCTGCGCAGCTTGAAGTTCAAGAAGCTAGTGCAAACCGTCTCGTATATGCCGCGCTTCGTCTCGACAATAGTTATGATAACGATGCTAAACGAGATACTATCGCCGACAAGCGGCATACTAAATTTAATTCTTAAGAATTCATTTGGCATGAAGCCAATTTACTTTGTCAATGAACCGCGCTTTTTCCGCGCGTTATATATTCTTACCGATATGTGGCAGTTCACCGGTTGGTCTGCGATACTCTACCTTGCGGCGATCACAGGTATTAACAGCGAACTGTATGAATCAGCGATGATAGACGGCGCTAATCGATGGCATCAAACATTATTTATTACGATACCATCTATTATGTCAACAATAATGGTTATGTTTATATTAAGCGTAGGCCGCCTGCTATCCGTTGGGTTTGAAAAAATCCTGCTGCTCTATTCTCCTGAAAACGCGATTGTCAGCGATGTGATAGACACGTTCGTATATCGCTATGGTATCGTGAATAATAACTATTCGTTTGCTACAGCGGTTGGTTTATTTGGCGGCGTGATCGGAGTGATACTCGTATCGTCGGCGAATTTTATCAGTCACAAACTCACCGGCGACGGTCTGTATTAGGAGGAAAGCGATATGCGCGACAAATCTACAGGCTATCGAATATTCAGCGTAATAAATGTCGGCTTCATGCTGTGCGTATTGTTTATATGCTTATATCCTTTTATATATATGTTAGCGATATCGCTGAGTTCAGCGCGCGCGGTTATAAACGGGTGGGTGTCGTTTGTGCCTGTTGAGTTCACGCTTGACTCGTATAAGATGATAATCAGTCACACTCAGTTCCGCATTGGTTATACTAATACAATTATATACACTATAGGTGGTACGCTAATCGCGCTGACGCTGATGTGCCTGATGGCGTACCCGCTGTCGAAAACATTCCTGCGCGGACGCGGCATACTTATGAAACTGGTTATATTTTCGATGTTCTTTGCGGGCGGTATGATTCCGAATCTGATGCTTGTAATATGGCTGAAGCTAAACAATACTATATGGGCTATGCTTTTACCATTCGCGATTAGCCAATTCAATTTAATAATACTAATCAATTTCTTTCGATCGCTGCCGGATAGTATTGAAGAAGCCGCGGTCATTGACGGAATGGGTTACTTTGGCATACTTGCAAAAATCGTCGTGCCCCTATCAATGCCGGCGATCGCGACCATCGCGCTGTACACTGCGGTTTTCTTTTGGAACGATTGGTTTTATAGCCTAATATATATGAATAGTAACGAACGCTATTCCGTTATGGTATACCTGCGCAATATTGTATCCGGGCAGTCGATGGCTGGTGCCGCAGCGGGCACGGGTTCATCAGAACGCACTACCGTATATGCGACGCTTCGCGCGACGTCCATAATACTTACGTCTCTGCCAATAATAATACTATACCCATTCCTGCAACGGTTTTTTGTAAAGGGGTTGACGGTAGGTTCTGTCAAAGGTTAACATACCTGCTTGGAGGAAAGCGCGAATTCGGCAGTCGCGCTACCCCGCCGTCGAAGGCTAGTTATAACAAGCGGCTGCGCTGAGCGTCTCCAAATATTCAGGTGGAAGTGTGATGAGAGTAAATGATTTCGCGCCGATACAATGCTTGCATTTTTACTCGCAGCATGATAAAATATCCAAGTCTGATATTTTTGCAATGATAAGGAGTTGCGTTCATGCCGAACATAAAATCCGCCATCAAGCGCGTAAAGGTAAACGAGAAGAAAAATTTGCGTAACCGTATGGTGAAATCCGCTATGAAAACGCAAATAAAGAAATTCGAGAAAGCGATTGCCTCCGATCCGTCTGCGGCGGTGACAGCGCTCGCGTCCACTGCGTCGTCGGTCGACCGCGCCGCATCCAAAGGCGTCATTCATCGTAACGCTGCGAACCGTCGGAAGTCT
>JAISZG010000020.1 GCA_031269355.1 Oscillospiraceae bacterium
ACACGCGTTCAATAATTTCTCATACATCTCCGGAAGTATGTAATCGTCGCTGTCCACAAAGCCGATGTACGCGCCGGTCGCAATATCCAATCCCGCGTTGCGGGCGGCGGATAATCCGCCGTTCTTCTGATGTATGACGCGAACTCGTTCATCCATATTTGCGTAATCATCGCATATCGCGCCGCAGGCGTCGGGCGATTCATCGTCAACCAATATGATTTCAAGATTTTTATATGTTTGTGCTAATATGCTATCAACACATCTTTTTAAATATAATTCAACGTTAAAAATCGGTACGATAACGCTGATCGTCTCATTCATTAATTGTCCTTCTTCCTATGTGCTAAGTACTTACCGTGTTTCGACATATTATGCTGATTTCCTCTTTTTTACATTTTTTTTCATGATAATGCAATTGTGAATATATTATAAATGACTTACTATTGTACAGATACTTTTCTCGTGCGGTTATTTGTGATATACTATTCTGGATAACTCAGGAAGAAAGGGATATGTATGCCGCAGATTTATAAGCCTAGCGAATCACCCGTTGAAAATAAGAAGCTGCGCGTTGGCGTTATAGGCACGGGTGGTATCGCGCACGCCCATATGAAGGCGTATCTGAACCAGAAGGACGTGGAGATAGTCGGCGCGTCGGACATTGTGCCGGGTAAAGCGCGCGCGTTTCTTGACGAGTTTGGATTAACGGACGCTCCCGATTTCGAGGATAACGACAAGCTGCTCGCGCTGAAGCCCGACGGAGTGTCGGTATGCACATACAACACCACTCATCACACATGCGCCGTCGCCGCTATGAAGGCGGGCGTTCATGTGCTGTGCGAGAAGCCGATGTCGGTAACGCTCGATCAAGCGATACAGATGGCTCGCGCGCAGAAGGAAACGGGGAAGATATTAACGATAGGATTCCAGCCGCGCTATGATCCTAATATGAAGATGATAAAAGATATTGTTCGTTCCGGAGAACTGGGCGATATATATTATGTTCAAACCGGCGGCGGGCGGCGGCGCGGCATACCGGGCGGCACGTTCATAAAAAAGGAATTGGCGGGGGTAGGATGCCTGGCGGATATAGGCTGCTATGGTTTGGACATGGCGCTTAACACGGTAGGCTATCGTAAGCCCGTCACGGTTAGCGCGACGGCCTCCGACAGGTTTGGGAAAAATCCAAAATATTTCAACGATGCCGAAACGTTCAGCGTGGATGATTTCTCCTGCGCGCTCATCCGTTTTGAGGACGGGCTGGTTCTTGATTTCCGCATGAGCTGGGCCATGCACATGGACACGATGGGCGATACGCTTTTCCTTGGAACAGACGCGGGTCTTAAAGTAAAATCTCCGAACCCGCACCTCAATTGGGGCGGAGCGTGGGACGGCTCGATAGGGGACGTATTCCTGTATAAAGATCTGTGCGGAAATCAGGTTGAAATAAAAGTACCGCTTAAGTCCGCCGAGAAATCGAATAACTTCGAATCGAAAGTGCGCGATTTTCTCGATGCGATAATCAGCGGCGGCCCTTCCCCGATTCCGTGGCAGGAGATTATATATAACCAGGCAATCATCGACGGCATCATTCGCTCGAGCGAGGCGAAGCGCGAGGTCGAGATCGTCATTCCGGAGATTTAATGCCAAGTCACCCTGTAGAATCGGTAGCGGCGGGCAGCGTCGCGGAGCGCGCTGGCATTCGTCCCGGCGATCGGCTGCGGTCGATCAACGGCGAATCCATTCGCGACCAAATCGATTATCTCGCGCTGTCCCAGAAATCATCGCTGCGCCTGGTATGGGAGACCGACGATGGTTCGTCGACCGCGCTCATCCGCAAGAGGAAAGACGAACCTCTCGGGCTGACGTTTGGCGAGAGCATGCGCTTGAAACCAAAGCGATGCGCGAATCGCTGCGTATTTTGTTTTGTCGATCAGCTGCCCGACGGTATGCGGCTATCGCTGTATATTAAAGACGACGATTGGCGCATGTCGCTGATAATGGGCAACTATGTCACGCTGACGAATTTGTCCGATGCGGAATTCGAACGGCTGCTCCGCCGCCGCGCAAGCCCGCTGTATCTGTCGGTTCACACTCTGAATCCGGAGCTGCGCGCGAGAATGCTGGGCTGCTCGCGCGGCGGCGAACTGGACGCGCGGCTTCGCGCGTTATGTGAGCGCGGCATCCGTTTTCATGCGCAGATCGTAATGTGCCCGGATTGGAACGACGGCGCCGCGTTGGATGAAACGATAGCCGGATTGTTATCCTATATTCCAAACGCGCAATCTGTCGCGGTTGTACCCGTCGGGCTGACGCGGCACCGCGCGGGGCTGGACGCGCTGCGACCGGTCGATCGCGAGACCGCGCGGCGCACGCTCGACCAGATTCGCCGCTGGCAGCGCGTATCCCGCGAGAGAACCGGATCGTCGTTCGTATTTGCGGCGGACGAATTGTATATCAAAGCGGGCGAACAGATTCCGAACGACGCGGAATATGAAGATTATCCGCAGATAGAGAACGGCGTCGGGCTGCTCAGGAGATTCGCGATGGAATATGAGGAGGCGTGGCGGGAGGGCAATCGATGCGCTGCAACCGATAGGACGCCGCAGCGCCGCCGCGTCATTGTCGCTACGGGCGTGGACGCCGCACCGTTCCTGCGCGAATTGATCGGGCGATTTCCGGTGTTCGCGGACGTGACCGTACGCGCGGTCGTCAATCGCTTTTTTGGAGAAACCATCACCGTGGCGGGGCTGCTTACCGGTCGGGATCTCGCGGAACAGCTTGCGGACGTGAGCGCCGACGAAATATTAATACCCGGCAGCGCGCTTAATGCGGACGGATTATTTCTGGACGATTGGACGCTGAAGCGGCTTCGCGACGAGCTTTCCGTGCCCGTGCGGACTGTCGGAAGCTCCGGCGAATCTCTATACGCTTGCTTGTGTGGATCGGACGAACCGATAATCGGAGGATAGATGGCAAAACCGCTAGTCGCCATAGTCGGGCGGCCGAATGTCGGGAAATCGACATTCTTTAACAAAATGATCGGACGCCGCGCGGCTATCGTTGAGGATACGCCGGGCGTAACGCGCGACCGAATATATGAGGATGTCGAATGGCGCGGCTTTACGTTTACGCTGATCGATACCGGCGGCATAGATCCAAATACGACCGACGTGCTTCTATCCCAAATGCGCCGCCAGGCGGAGATAGCGATAGACACATGCGACCTGATTTTGTTCATGGTGGATGCGCGAAGCGGATTGACCGCCGATGATCAGGATGTCGCAGATATGCTTCGCCGCGCCGGCAAGCCTGTTCTATTAATTGCGAACAAGGCGGATACGGCGGCTTTGGATAAGGAAGCCGTCGATTTTTACGAGCTTGGGCTTGGCGATCCTATTCCTGTTTCCAGCACGAACCAGCTTGGGCTCGGCGACCTGCTCGACGCGATACTAAGCGCGTTGCCTGGCGCGCCGCTGGAAGCGGACGAAGAGGACGCGCGTCCGATACGCGTCGCCGTCGTAGGCAAGCCAAACGCGGGGAAGTCGTCGCTCGTAAATAAGCTGCTGGGTCAGGAGCGGGTGATGGTATCGGATATACCGGGTACCACACGCGACGCCATCGATACGGAAATCACGGCGAACGGGCAGCGCTACCTGCTCATCGACACTGCGGGCATACGCCGCAAGCGCGCAATCGAGGATGGAACGCTTGAACGCTACAGCGTGCTGCGCGCCATTGCCGCCATACGCCGCTGCGACGTCGCGCTGCTTATGATCGACGCGGCGGACGGAGTAACCGAGCAGGACGCCAAGATAGCGGGGCTTACGCTGGATGAGGGGCGTGCGTTGGTCGTCGCGGTCAATAAGTGGGATTTAGTCGAGAAGGAGACGCGCACGCTCGAAACGTTTGAAAAGACGGTTCGCGAGCAGCTTAAGTTCGCGCCTTACGCGCGCGTGCTGTTTATATCCGCGAAAACGGGGCAGCGCACCGGCAAGGTGTTTGAGACGGTTCGCGAAGCATATGATCAGTCGAATAAGCGTGTGACGACCGGCTCGCTGAACGATCTGTTGGCGGATGCCCAGATCGCGTTCCAGCCGCCCGCGTCAGGCGGCCGTCGATTAAAAATTTATTACGCGACGCAGCCAAGCGTCGCGCCGCCAATGTTCCTGTTTTTTGTGAACGATGAGTCGCTCGTGCATTTTACGTACGCTCGGTATCTGGAAAACCGGCTGCGGAAGGCGTTCGGGTTCGACGGCACTCCTATTAAGTTGATATTCCGAAATCGAAAACAAACATAAAGGAGATAATATGCGTACTATCCTGCAGGTTATACTGGGCGTCGCGGTTATTGCAGCCGCGTACTTCTTTGGCGGACTGTCAACCGGAATGTGGATAGCTTCCCGATCGAAGGGAATGGACATTCGAAAATATGGCAGCGGCAGTTCCGGCGCGACGAACGTGCTTCGCGTGCTTGGACGCGGGCCGGGAGTCGCGACGTTCGCCGGCGATTTGCTTAAGGGGATTATCGCCGGTTTATTTGGATTGCTGATAGGACCTTATATAGGCATATCAAACATGGCCGGCGCGGCGCTGTGCGGCTTTTGCGCGGTTGTTGGCCACATATGGCCCGCCGCGTCAGGATTCCGGGGTGGCAAGGGCGTGGCCACGGCGGCGGGCGTATTTCTCATCGTAGCGTCCTGGCAGGGGGTGGTTTCTATCGCGGCGGCATTGGTGTGCATATTTCTTACTCGCATCGTATCCATTGGGTCGTTGCTTGGAGCGGTTCTGTTTTTCCTGCTGACGGGTCCTTGGGGATGGATGAACAATCGCCCGTGGATGTTTTTCTTCTCGCTGGGCGTCGCGGGCGTGGTGTTCTTCGCCCACCGCAGCAATATTAAGCGGCTGTTATCGGGAACGGAGAACACTCTCGATTTCAGTAAGTTGTTCGAAAAATCACGATAAATACATAAACAATAAGATGCGATAGGCGTCTGGTATTATTGGGGCGGAACCTGGATTTATGTATGCCCTTGCTGGTGCATCCATATTTTCATAACCAAGCTATGCGGCAGCATCTTTGTCAGAAACACCTGCGCGCGCACCATAAATCCGAGTATCGAAACGTCCTTCCCTTTAGCAAGATCCGCGAACGCCCGCGCCGCCACGTCGCGCGGTTCCCAAAGTTTATTGAAGTATGTAACGGCGTTCTTGTCAGTCGCGGCTTGGTCAAGGAAATCAGTGCGAACCCAGCCGGGGCATACGCAAATCACGCGTACGCCGCGCGATTTTAGCTCCACGTTCAGCGTGCGGCTGAAGCTTAGCACATACGCCTTGCTCGCGCCGTACACGTTGATATACGGCACCGGTTGAAACGACGAGAGAGAGCCGATGTTCACAATCGCGGCGCCTTTATCCATATAAGGCAGGCTGGCGACGCACATGGCCGTCAGCGCGCGGTCGTTCAGGTCGATCATGCCAAGTAGCGTTTCCGCAGGCACGTCCAGCGTATGGGCGAAGCGTCCGTATCCTGCGGCGTTTACGAGGCAGCGCACGCGCGGATTTTCGATGCGAAGCATCTGCTCATATCGAAGCACGCCATCCGGCGCGGCAAGATCCAACGGTATCAACCTTGCGGGGATCGGCAGCTCCTTCGCCAGCGTTTCCAACCTATCCTCACGTCGCGCGATCAGCCAGATTTCCTCTGGAGTGTCGACTGCGCTTCGCGCGGATCCGTCGGCAAGCAGCCGGGCGAAATCTCGCCCGATGCCGGACGACGCGCCCGTTACGACGGCAATTATCCTACCATTGGGTTGACCGCAATATTCGTTCATATGCCATCCTTTCCATGCCGATATGCATGTCATAACGCTTACGGTATTCCGATATGTTCTGCGCCGCATGTGTACAAAGCCATGTGGGCATGATACAATATTGTTATGAATCGGACAAGACTCGCGCGGGTTTTGACTGCGCTGTTAATGATATTACTTTTGTTCACGGCGACAGTAAGCGCCGAGGAAACTGCGGTCGCGCCTACCGCCACGCGCGATCCAAACGCGGTTCCATATGATTATGATCACCCGGAGCGGCTGCTTCCCGAACAGATAGTCGCGCACGCGTTTGTGTTGATGGAGCTTGAAACGGGGGACATACTTATGCAGCGCGGCGCGGACGAGGAAATGTATCCTGCGTCCACGACAAAAATTATGACCGCGCTGCTAACGCTGGAGGATTGCGAGATGACGGCGGCCGCAGAAGGCGTTACGCTTGACGAAGTGCTGAACCGGCGTATTACCATATCCGAATCGGCGGTGGATATTCCGGCGGACGCGTCTAAGGCAGGGCTGCGCGCGGGGGATTCGATCACGATTTTGGACGCGCTTTACGGTATGATGCTCGAGTCCGGCAACGACGCGGCCAACGCGCTGGCGGAATATGTTTCCGGAAGCCAGGAAAAATTTGTCGATTACATGAACGACGCGGCTGGCGCGTTTGGGCTGACAAACACTCACTTTATGAACCCGCACGGGTATCATGATCCCGATCATTATATTAGCGCGCTCGACATGGCCGCTATTTCAAAAGCGGCGATGAGGAAGCCGATATTCCGGAAGATCGTATCCACGCTGAATTATACGATTTCCTCGGGAGTGCGCAACGCGCTTAACCTGTATAACTCAAACCGTTTGATCGATCCTGGCGCGAACACGTACTACTATCGCTATGCGACCGGCGTTAAGACGGGCACTCATTCGATGGCGGATCACACGCTCGTCGCAGCCGCCGAGAAGGACGGCGTAACGCTGCTAGCCGTGCTGCTGTTCACAAACGAATACAGCCGCTGGGCGGACGCGAAATGGCTGTTCGAGTATGGTTTTACCCAGTATACCAGCCTGACGCCGGAGCAAATTTATAATAAAGACCCCTATACAATTCAGGCGACCAGTTTCTCACTTTCGGATGAAGGCATGGGCGAACTGACGCTGGCGATCGAGGCGGTCGATCCAAATGAAACCGCGCGCATCACCGGACCTAACGCGGACGTGCAGCTGCTGATGGAAAGCTATCGATCCTACACCACCATCCAATGGACGCGCGGTCGTCAGCCCAGAGCGCCAATCTACCAGGGCGAAGTGCTGGGCGTGATGACCTTCTATACGCCGGATGGAGAAGCTTCAAAGTACAACCTAATCGCGCCGCGCGATATAGCGGCGCGCACGGACGCGCCGCTTACTCTGGAAGAAATAGAAGAGCTGGCGCGCACGGATCCCCTTCCGCTGCCGCCGTTTTCTTGGGATTGGATAACCCCTCCGGCGATAGCGTTCGTCGCTATGACATTCGCAATGCGCTCCGTAGTGCGATGGGTTCGAAACGCCAGGCGGGATGCGCGGCAGATACCCAAGCCCAAACGGCGTACATATAGATGATTATAGATTTATTACGATTTTATTGCTTCCGTCGGTCCACAACCGTTCGAGATTATAGTATGCCCGCTCCTGCTCGTGGAACAGGTGGACTATTACATTGCCATAATCTATAACGATCCAACGACCCTCCGATATTCCTTCCTTCCGGCGCGGCGCGGCGCCCGTTTCATCCAGCTTTTCTGTAAGCGATTCGTAAAGCGCGCGCACCTGCAGCGCGGAGCGACCGGACGCGATCACAAACGCTTCAGCGAGAACTGTCATATGCGCTACGTCCAGCGCGATCACATCCTCCGCCTTCCTGTCGTCTAAATGGCTGACTATCATTTTTACTAGTTCTAACGTTGATGATTCCATACAGTCACTCCTTTTATATTGCGTATTTATTGGCGGTCAGCTTTGGTCAAACTTTAGAATGCTTTAATAAAGATTCCAACGCGGCGGGCGTATCGGGATGCAGCTTCGACCCGCGCGAATTGATGAACTCGATGGCGTTTCGCATAGCCTGCATCACCGCTTCGGATAGATCATATTCCGCAAGCTTTCTCGCGCGTTCCAAATTGTCGTAGCCTTTACGACTGCTCGGCTCAATTTTATCGGCGAGATAAACGATTAGGTCCAGCCGCGACATATTCGTCGATCCCGTGTTATGATATTTTACTGCATGAATCACGTCGGGTTCGGTAACGCCAAATCGTTCGCGCAGCAACGCCGCGCCTACGAACGCGTGCAGCAGTTCGCCGCTCTCAAATCGCAGCGGATCGACGTCAATGCCCAACCTATCAGCTTCCTCCTGCATCTCGCGCAGCGGTATTTCCTTGGCGCAGTCGTGCAGCAGGCCGGCAGTTCGCGCGTTATCCGGCGACTCTCCAAATCGCATGGCGAGAGTTTCAGCCACAGCTTCGACCTGCGTCACATGCAGATAACGGCGCGGCGACAGAGTTTCCTTCAAAATCGCGATACATTCACCGCGCGTTCGCATTTGCGGCGGATCATATAAACGATAGCGGTCTATAAAATCTATCACGCGATCAGGCGTGCGTCCGTCTAGCGCGAGACCGGCGTGTACGCGCGCGCGAAGCTCTGTAGACGAAACATTGGGTATTGGGATATCAAGCAGGGTTACGCTGGCGGAATAATCTCGCGTCAGCGCCGCCGCTTCCCGACGCACTGCCTCGCTGCTGATCCCGGCGCGCGGGAACGCCGCGAACGAACACAGCCGCGCGACTTCGCTTGATTCGCGCCACGAGCACACATCGAGCAGCGTGTCATAGCCGACCAGGTACGTATACTCGGCGGGTTCGCGCAGCGTCAGTTCGCGCAGCGTATCAACCGTATATGTCGTTCCGGATCTGCGCAGCTCAATATCAGAAACGCGCATGCGCGGTTCTTCCGCCGCCGCAAGCTCGGCCATGCGCAGCCGCTGTTCCGGGGAGGCGTCGGGGACTCCCTTGTGAGGCGGGCGCGCGGACGGCAGAAAAACAACCTCATCCAGCTGGAGCGCCGCTATAGCGCCGCGCGCTAACGTTATATGGCCGTTATGAATCGGATTCAGCGTTCCGCCCATCAGCCCGATGCGCTTCGTAATGCTCACTCCCTTGTTTGGGTATACACCTGAGGATTACAGGGAATACCAAGATTATACGCGCATCCGTTAAGCAGCGGACACAGCTTGGATAGGAGATATACATATGCAGCCGCTTGAACGCCCCACCCAAATTTCCGGACGCATTGACCGCGTCGGCCTGCGCGCGCTGATATTCGCGCTGTGTTTCGCCTGGTTTTACCTTCTTTGGGGGAAGGCGATTCAAGCCGCGTGCGCCGGCGCCGCTTTGGCCATTCTCTGGTATCAGGCGATTCGCTATGGGGAACAGCGTACGCTTGCCGCCAGGGAAACATCGCTGCGCCGGAAGATAGGCGGACAGCTCGCCGTGGATTCGCTTATATTCCAAACCGCGAGCAACGCCGCGAGCAACGCCGCGAATTGGATCGCGCACTCGCTTCCGCTTACCGACTTTAAGCAGAGCGGAGACGGCGTGATCGCGCGCTTAGGGGAAAGGCGTGTATATATCGAATGCGTCCGCAAGCATCCGTCGTCGCGCGTGGGCAGGGACGACGTACTCGGCGCGGTTCGCGAGGCGCGCGCGCTTTCGGTAGATACTTGCGTTATTTGCGCTACCTGCGCGTTTGCCGCAGAAGCGGTGTCGCTGGCGGAGGACCTTCAGCCGCGCACTCGCCTGCTCGGCAAGGACGCGCTTATCGTGCTGGCCGGGGCGGCCGCGCCCGCTACAAACGAGCAGCTGCAGGAGCTGGGAAGGCGCGAGCGTGGACGGCGCTTCAACGCGTCGGCATGGAAGGCGCGTTTGCTGCAACCTGGAAAAGCGCGGCGCTATGGCGCGTACGGATTGGGGATGCTGGTAATGCTCGTTGTTACCAGGCAATGGGTATATTCTATACCGTCCGTCGTATGCCTGCTTTTGTTTTATATCAGCCGCAGACATAAGGTCGGCTCGCTGGAGCTGTGACGCGCCGTTACGCTTCCGCCGTCAACCTCTTGAGCAATTCAGGATTTTCACGCGCCGCGCGATATACCACAAACCTATGGCCTATGCATTGCACTGGATCCGCGTGCGTGCGCTCGCACAGCGCGTCGCACGCGGCGCGCGTCGATTCATATGGCGAGCCGCGCTGTACGGTTACCTTTATCAATTCCCGCGCTTCAAGCGCGTCCCACGCCGAACGCACGACCGCGTCGGTCACGCCGTCCTTCCCTATAAATAACACCGGTTCAACCGCGTTTGCGTATCCTCTTAGCAGCGCGCGCTCCCTGGTCGTCATACTGTGGATTTCCTCCAATGCATAATATATATAATAAAATAGACTTTCGGACATGCACTAGTCCACGAAGTCGAATTCCTGCTCCTCCACGAACACAGTGTCGCCCTGCTTTGCGCCTGCATTTCGCAGCGCTTCTATAACGCCCAGCTTCTGCAGCGAGCGATGGAACCACGATATAGATTCCTGATCCGAGAAATTCACAGAATCAACGAGCCGCCTCATGCCGGGGCCAATCGCGAAGAAGGCGCCGTTTTCCCGCTCGATCGAGAATCCGGTAGCAGGCGCGATAGATTCAAGCGAGCTCAACCCATCGGCGGCGTATCCGGCAGGCTGGGGCAGCGTGGGCAGTACGCGCAGTATTTCGTATAGCAGCGCGTCCAGCCCCGCGTGGTTCATCGCGCTTATCGGGAATACGGATATGCCGTCGCCAAGCGCTTGCCTAAGCTTGGCGAGGTTTTCTGCGGCATCAGGCATGTCTATCTTGTTAGCTGCGACTATCTGCGCGCGCGCGAGTAAATCCGACGAACGCGATTTGGAAAATTGTTCCAACTCGTGGCGTATCACGTTGTAATCCTCAGTCGGATCGCGTCCTTCTTCTCCGGAGATATCCACCACATGCACGAGCAGACGCGTGCGCTCGGCGTGGCGAAGGAACGCGTGCCCAAGTCCCGCTCCTTCGCTGGCGCCCTCTATAAGCCCCGGCAAATCCGCGAGAACGAAATCTCCGCCGCCAAACCGCACCATGCCTATATTGGGAGATAACGTGGTGAACGGATAGTTCGCTATCTTAGGCTTTGCCGCGCTGACTGCGGAAAGCAGCGTAGACTTTCCCGCGTTCGGAAATCCAATTAGCCCGACGTCCGCGATAAGCTTCAACTCCAGCTTAAGCTCCGCCCAAACGGTGCTCTCTCCCGGTTTGGCAAAGTTTGGCGCCTGGCGGGTAGAAGTCGAGAAACGCGCGTTTCCCCATCCGCCTCGCCCGCCGCCAAGTATCACGATAGGCTTGTCCGCTTCAAGAATATCTGCGAGCGGCGCGCCTTCGTCCGTGCTGCGAACTAGTGTGCCCAGCGGTACGCGAACGATTATATCTTCGCCGCGCTTGCCTTTGCGATTGCTCGACGAGCCGTCGGTGCCTGATCCCGCCTCATATTTTGATCGATAGCGAAAATCCATAAGCGTTCGCATTTGCGGATCGCCAACCAGTATTACGCTTCCGCCGTCGCCGCCGTCGCCGCCGTCAGGGCCGCCGTTGAGTATAAACTTTTCTCGATGAAAAGATACGCATCCGTTGCCTCCCGCGCCCGCGCGAGCTTTTATGGTTACTTGGTCGACGAACATTAAATCCTCCGATTTCAGCGTCTATAATATTTATTATATATTAGGGCGTGTTCGAAAAATCTCTCGGTCTGAATGCACTGTCTTTTTATCCATCGCGGTGTCGCGCGCTCCAACCCGCATTCATCCGCCACAGGCGGCGGCGGGTTTACGCGCAGTCGACGTAGCTCCACTACGCCTCCCTCATGGCTCCTTGCGCTGAATAAAAATCCAGCACATTCAGCCACGAGATATTTTTCGAACACGCCCTAATATAATATTAATTCGCCACTCGAAAGCCGATTATATCGTTTCCGTGCGAGGTAATCTCCACTTTATCGCCTGTCGAGAATGGGGGCGCGCCCTTTTGCGCGTCCCAATAGTAAAGCCTCTCATCCTCCGGGTTTTTAGGATCGCCGATATTTATTATTATTGCATAACATTCGATGCCATCGCGCAAGGATACATCCTCGTCGATTCGCGCCGCGCGACCTACTGCCGATCGAGACAATCCCTCGCCGATATCGCGTAAATGGCGGCGATAGCAAAGTACCGGCGTCACCTTCATGCCCCAAAGGAATATCGCCAAACCTCCCGCCAAAGCGCTGACGACCATAGTCGCCCACTGAACGCGCGCTATCAGCGTCACAGTAAGGCACGCGACGGACACGCCCAAATACGCGGACGCGGCTATCCAGCGCGCGCGCAGCTGCGCGGCCAGCATCTGCGCGTCGGCAGGAGTATAAACCGGATCAGGCACGTCTCTAATCGGAATTGCGCGCATAGGGGATCCTCCTTATCGCATAGAGCGACAAAACGGCGATCGCCGCGCGCTCTATACAACCAAACGAATCAGAGCAGAAAAGCTTTCCGCATTCCGCATCATTCACAATTTATTCACTATTCATAAAACGGTTTATATATTTATAATAGTTTTATGTAGTATAATTCTCGAAGCTGCGGCAAATCGTATATTTTGAAATAGCCTGACGAACTCCTCGAATTCCGTTGAGCACTCCCGCGATAAATCCCGGCAGCACGCGATTGAACTTCACTTCAAGTATTATGGTAGTATCCGGAAAAGGATCGATCAGCGGCACGAACGGGTCGAACAGCGCGATCGAGCCAAGCGCCGTTCGCAGCTGCTTATCAAACGTGACGCGCACTTCCTCCGCAGGATGGAGGTACGCCTCGCGGACATAATCTACTATTACAACCGGACGAAGCTGGCTGGCCGTAAGCTGCGCGAACATTTGATGAAGCAAGGGTTCGCCGGTGCGCAGAAGGCCGCCAGCGTCGCGCGCGATCAACTGCTCCGCAAGCTCGCGAGATATCGTCAGCGCTTCTTTATTGATGAGATCATATATTTTTCGCTTGCATTCCAGACGGATAAACGCGTCAGAATTATTATAGATACGTATGCGATATTTCGCTCGATCCGGAACGCCTTCGAGTTTTTCATAAAGGGCGTCGTCAAACGGCGTATCAAAATAAAGCGAGCGAATGCGGTACTCGTTAAACGCGTCGCCGTGAGGATCGCGCCGCAGCAACGTGTCAAGCAGGCGGCTAAGCACCAGATATTCGCCGGTGTTGATTTGAAATTTCAGCTCGTGCCTCAGCGGAAGCGTAGGCGGCATATCAGTTTGCCGCCTCGTTCTGCGTGGCCACCAGCGTGGCGTCGTACACGCCCTCCAGCCCCAGCATATGGCTTACCAAATCGCTTCTAGGATCGACTCGCACCTCCAGCGTCAGTTCCGCACCGGCGGCGGAAACCGTTTTGGAGCGCAGCCGCTTCGTGCGGATATGCGCCACCGCGGCGTCGATGTTCTGAGCAAACGTCGGATCGTAATGCACTACCAGCAGAAACGTATTCAGCCCCGTCAGCTTAAGCAGCGACATGCCAAGCATAACCAGCGATATCAGCGCGACCACAACAAAGCTTATTAAATATAATTCCGCACCCAGTAAAATGCCCGTGGTCAGCGCCCAAAACATGTACGCCGTATCGAGCGGATCTTTAACAGCAGTGCGAAAGCGGACTATCGACAGCGCGCCGACCATGCCCATCGACAGCGCGAGATCGGACTTGATGCATATAACAACGGGCGTTGTAATCAGCGTAAGCATAACAAGGGTAAGGCAAAAGTTTTGCGAAAACAGCACGCCCCTGAATGTGCGGCGATATACAAGGGCGATTATTATTCCCGCGCATAGCGCGAGGATTATCGCGCGCGCGACGCTCAGCGGCGTCAGGTTGGAGAACTGCGACTGAAAGAATTCCAGCGCGTTGTTGCGGATCAGTTCGTTCATAGGCGCCTCCTTGGGCATTTGTGAGTTGCTCGATTGAGAAATTTCGTACGACGACCAGTCTACATCATTCGCGCGTTTTTCGCAATCTCGCGATTACTCCGACGGCAAAGGCGGCCTGTCGCCAAAATACGACCGCATCTGCTCGTCGCTTAGCTTAAACCAATTCTGCACGTGGCCCCATGTCAAATTGCCGCGTTTATTTATAACGTTCTCCAGGCGAGACAGCCGCTGCTTCCAATAGGCGTACGCCCCCTCGGGGCTGGCGGGAGCTTCGATATCAAGGCGCTGGGTATTTTCCCACGCCCAGCGGTTAAAGTGAAGCGACATCTCCTGATCTATTTCGCCCGCCATCTCCCGCGCCAGCTCGATCATCCGCTCCGGTTTAAACGTTTCCTGGAACAGCTGCCCGTACCTGGCGAGGAATTTGTCGCGCATCGACGGCACCTCCAGCAGCTTCAGGATAAGCGTGTTATCAAAGTTGTTTTCGCCGGTGCCAGCAGGATCAAGCCATATCTTGCAGCCGTCGTTCGAGGATTCGTACATCCCCCAATCCAGATCGAACAGCACCCATTTCCATTTTTCGCCGGGTTCGCGCAGCCTATAGAATTTTATATTGCCCGTGTCAGTGTTCCCAAAGTACATTTCGAAAATCATATAATCGAAATAATTATCCACGTCGATCCAGCCGAGCACTGTCGCCAGCGCTTCCGGATCGTTCAGATCGTGGCCCTTTACATACTGCAGCAGCTGGCTGTAATTGGTGAAACTGCCAGACAGCACGCTGTTATCTCCCTTAATCAGATCGACGTTATCGGGATCATCCCAGCCTTCGTACCTGGCCAGCGAATGCGCGTTCACCCGCTCCCGGATGTTATAGTGCCCCCAATATTGTCCGTTCAGGTATACGACGGCCGGTCGCCACGGCATATGATATAAATTTGTGTCCGTCCAATCGACCATGCGAGACTGCAAGCCATCGACGATGCGCGTATACTTGCCGTCGTTTCCGCCGTTGCGCAATACCAGCGACTGATATGTATCGTACGGACGGTCGGGGAAGAATTGATACGCCAGCTCCGTCGAGCCGTATCTTGCCTTCGCGGTGATTCGAAAACTTTTCTGCGGAATATCCAGGCTGAACTGTCCGTGCAGGCCAAGCTCTATGCTTTCGCTCGACACGCGCGTTCCGTCCGTTTCAAAAAATTCGAAGCTGCCGGCGACGGTATTCTTCTGCCAGTAGGGCAGATCGTCGTAGGCGACCTTTGTTTTCGAAGATTGCGTGTAGTCGCCCGCGTAAATTCCGTTCAGCGGATTCCACAAATTATCCGGATCGGTAACTATCGAAATTACGGGAAGCTGATGATACAATCCTATTAAATATGTATTCGTAACTATTTTCGATTCACGAAGCCCCTCCTGATATGCCCGCGCGCGCAAAACAGTGGTTTCGCCGATCGCTATCGGCTGCGTATACACTGCGGACGTTTCCGACGGATCGGAACCGTCTAGCGTATATCGGATTATCGCGTCCTTCGCGGCGGTAAGCGAAACGCTGATCGCGCCATGAAATCCGCCGCCTGGAGTATCCGCGATAGGCGCCGCCGCGTATCCGGGGACGCCGGGCGCGTTTGCCGCGCCTGGCGTCGGCGTGTCGAAATAAAGCGGCGCGTTCATAGCGAGCGAGCGGCCGAACGAGGTATCCGGCTCGATCGCGGGCACCGGCAGCATATCGAGGAGCTTGCCCGAGGGATCGGAAAGCGTAATCTGCCCGCCAAGCGCGCTCAACCGGAACTGCGCGTGCAGCGCGGAGCTTCCCTTTGGCGCTTGCTCCAGCCCGGACAGGAACACCAGCTTATACTCGCCCGGCTCTATAACCGTATTCGGAAACTGCCACAGGCGCGGCCTTCCTGGTTTGTCTGATAAACCGTATCCAAGAAGATTCACAGCCGAGCTTCCGGCGTTTAATATCTCAACCCAATCGTAGCTGGTCATGCCGTAGGGCGTGAGCATGCCGCTTGAATATGTTACCACTTCCGAGATAATCAATCCCGATTCGTTCGCGAACCTGCGCGCCACGTCAGCCGCCGCTACTCCCGCCGCGTCGTTCGTCTGATTGGGGGAAGTTTGCGCCGCGGCCTGCCATATAGTCATCCCGACCGGGCGCATCCATGATTCGTCTTTATTCAGCCCCTCGACGGTCACGCGGTCTATCAACTGGCCGCGCGCGTTCGACAGCAATATGGTTTCCCGCGTACCATCCAGCTTAAATCCGGTATGCAGCCACGAATCGACGTTCGCCCGGTTTTTCCCCGACGCGAACACTAGGAGCACGCCGCCCGGTTTAATCGACGCTCCCTTTGGGAACCGCCATTTCATGGGCTTCGATTCGTCGTCCGACAGAGCGTACCCTTCGAGATGCGCGGTGCTTGTCCCTGTGTTTATCAGCTCTATCCAGTCGGACGCGTCGCCGTCCTCGTCAAATATCGTTCCACGGTTCAGAGGCATTATTTCGTTAAGCCGAACCGCTGAAGTTTCAAGCGCGTCCGACTGGCGGAAGGCTTTGTAGCCCTCGTCCGTGTTGGGATATCCGGGGGTGTACTTGTCCGCCGCCGCGAACGGATCGTCCGGCATATACCCGCCCAAGCCGTCGGAATACGCTTTCGCGTACGATGTGTCCGGATTGAGCGCGGGAAAATCGACGCGCTCCCGCAGCGCGCCGCGCGCGTCGAAAAGGCACACGGATTCGCCCGACGCGGACAACTTGAACGGCGCGTGCAGCGGCGCTCCGGGATCGCCCGCGTACGTTCCGGAAGCCCAAACGATAAGCGCCGCGCCCGGTTCCAGCGATACGTCCGGGAATATATATTTGATTTGCGTCGGATCATCCGACAGCCCTATTCCGTTTAAGTTAAGCGGATTCGTTCCGGTATTGGTAAATTCGATCCAGTCGCCGAACGTGCCCGTGTCGTCGGGAACGGCGGTTTTATTCGAACTCATCAGCTCGCTTATCGACAGCGTGAACGATTCTACCGCCGCGCTCGCGGCGACTTCCCCGCCCGTCGCCGCGTCCCTCGTCGCGGACGAGAATATTACCAGCAGCGCGGCGAACAGCGCTGCGGCGCACATCATCCACAGCGTTTGGCGCACTACCCGCCGAGACTTTCTTACGCGGACGATACGAATCAAGCGAGGCCTCCTTCCGAACGGTTTTGCCGGGAACACGTCGCGGCTATTCTACTGATTTAACGAACCGGGCGTCGGCGCCGACGTAGTTTCCCATAGATCCGCGTCGCCGCGCCGCGCCCACGAAACGTCCGTCTTTAGGTTGTCATATTCTGTCGAATCGACGACGCGCCCCCCCAAATCGGACAGGATCACAACGCCGTGATTCGAAGCGAGTTTAAAGTTAGTATGCGGAAAATCGCCGATCACCGCCGCTTTACCTGAAGCGAACGCAATATAAGTAGAATACGGCTGGATCACCGCGCCCTGCGGAAACCGCCATTTTACTATACTCGTAGTATCGTCGGACAGCGCGTAGCCCGATAGATCGATCGCCGTACCGCCGCCGTTGTATAGCTCGATCCAATCGGACGCGTCGCCGTCCGCGTCATATAGCGTCTGCCCGTTAGCCGCCATAATTTCGTTCAGCCGGAGCGATCCGACCGACGCGTTCGAACTATCCATTAAAGCGACGAACGCCTCGCGGCCTTCCTTCGTGTTAGGAAAACCGGGAGTGGGCGACTGTTCCCGCGACCAGCCCGCCGAGCCGCGCGCAAACGACATATCCGCGTCCAACGCCGGCAGCTCGATCGTTTCGATGCGCTCGTTTTGCGCGTTGTTAAAATATATCGTCTCTCCGGAGGCCGACAGCTTCATAGGCGAGTGGAACGGCTCCGCGTCCGCCCGGCTTGTTCCGGACGCGAATACTATAACGATCTCGCCCGGCTCCAGCGTGCGATCCGGGAATGTAAATCTCGCGCTGGACGGCTTGTCGGATAGCGTGAATCCCTTGATATTCTCCGCCGTATCGCCGGTGTTCGTGATTTCAATCCAATCGGGAAACGCGCCGTTCTCGTCCGGAAACGCGGACTGGTTGGATGTCATCGCCTCCGTCACGCGTATACCGGTTCGCATCAGCGCTGGAACCATCTCTTGCGCGGGCGGTTCCGGCAGGCCGATAGCGGTTCGCGCGCCTGGGAACGATAGCCCGATGATGGCGAGAGTCAGCACTATTCCAAGCGCGAGCAGCGCTGCGTTAAGCACCGCGCCCGGCGCGCGTTCTCCGTCCGTCTCCTCTTTTATATAACGCGGCACGGCGCGCGTAGCTTTCCTGTTTGTTTCAGGCTGAAGATTCAAAAGCGCTCCCCCTCTGTCGTCGGTCGCTTTGTCGATGAGTGTCGCTTAGAATCGGATTATATCATATCCGAGAGAAGCTTGACAGCGGATTTTGTTTCCTGTTCATATTCGACGCGGGAATGGATCTATTAAAGCAATAATTTTTAAATATAAAAATAAATATTTAAATAAGAAAAATGAGGTATGCTTACATTTTTTATTGATTATAATATAAATATTTGATGATTGAATTATCGGTAGCCGGTTAGAATTAACAAAACCGCGCTTCAAGTGGTAAACAAAACCTTGTCGAAGCATGTAAGTTTTTCTCGTTTACGCGCGTTATTTATATGGATTGCCATATCCGCAAACGGGGGATCGAATTTGCCAAAGAAACTGGTGCTCGCGTCCGCGTCGCCGAGGCGCGCCGAACTGCTTCGCGCGATGGGCTTGACGTTCGACGTCGCCGTATCGGACGCGCGCGAGATATCGTCGGGAGAGCCGCGCGAGATCGTAATTGTAAACGCGCTGACGAAGGCGCGGGCAATAGCCGACGAATTCCGCGCAGCGCGGGGAGCGCTTATAATAGGGGCGGATACGATAGTCGCGCTTGATGGAATTGTGTTTGGGAAACCTGCGGACGCGCCGGACGCCGCTCGAATGCTCGCGCTGCTATCCGGAAGAACGCACGAGGTATATACGGGCGTATGTTTGCTGGATTCGTCGTCGGGGAATTTCTGGCGGAACGCGTCGATTACGCGGGTGACGTTCGCGCGTTTATTGCAGCGTGAGATCGACCGGTACGTCGCGACGGGAGATCCTCTCGATAAAGCGGGCGCGTACGGAATTCAAGGCATCGCGAGGATGTATGTGGAATCGGTCGAGGGAAACTGGGACGGCGTTATGGGTCTGCCCACGTCGCTTGTGCGAACGATGCTGCTGGACGCGGGATACGACGGCTGGTGAGCGCGCGGTCGACCGGCGAATGAATATGAAGCAATAATCAATTAAACATTTGAACGCTTTGTAATTTTTACGATTCGACAGGAGAACCGGCGATGGGTGTTTTTTCACCGGATATAGGCATTGATCTAGGATCGACAAGCGTTGTATTGTATGTCACGGGTCGCGGGATCGTACTGCGCGAGCCGTCGCTTGCCGTTGTGCGGAACGACGCAAGCAGGGAAGTGCTTGCGATAGGCGCGGAAGCTCGCGAGATGCTAGGGCGCATGCCCGGCGATCTCATCGCGGTGCATCCGATATTGCAGGGCGTAATTGCGGATTTTGAATTGACGGTATTGATGCTCAAATATTTTTTACGCCTGGCTATCGGCGTGAACAGGTTGGGCAAGCCCCGCGCTGTCGTATCGATACCTGGCGAAATAACTGAAATGGAACGCCGCGCGGTGGAGGAAGCGTTTCGCATGGCGGGGTTCCGCTCGGTATATTTGGTGGAATCGATAGTCGCGGCGGCTCACGGCAGCGGTCTGTCGGTATATGATCCGCAGGGGAGCCTGGTTGTGGATATCGGCGGAGGCACGACGGAAACGGCAGTGCTGTCGATGGGAAGCGTCGTAGCCGGGCGCTCGGAGCGGCACGCTGGTATCGCGTGGGACGCCGCGATAAGCGCGTATATAAAGAAAACGTTTAATTTGCTTATTGGGGATCGCACGGCGGAGGAAGTGAAAATCGACCTTGGCAGCGCTGTTCGCGCCAAGGAAGTGCAGCGCGCTATGGTTCGAGGGCGCGATCTGGTCACAGGGCTTCCGCAGACGATAGAAATTTCCAGCGAGCAGGTTTTCGAAGCGCTGCAGGAATCCGCGCGCGACGTGCTAAAGCTGCTGGCGTGGACGCTGGAGCGCACGCCGCCGGAACTTGGCGCGGACGTGGTGCGCACGGGCATATTCTTAACCGGCGGCGGCGCGATGCTGCCGGGCATGGATCAGATGCTCGCGACCGAGCTTGGCATTCCGGCTCAGGTCGCGCGCAATCCCATGGACTGCGTGGCGCTGGGCTGCGGATACCTGGCGACGAACATCGAGCTGCTCTCGCGCATCGGGCGCAATCATCCGCTTACGGAATGACGGCGCCGAAACATATAACGGAGGATTAGCGCATGGTATCCACGACGCGCAGAAAACACAATTGGCTGACAGTTATGGCGGCCGTTTTGGCGTTTCTGCTCGTTATAGGCGCGACCGCGCTGGTTCTCGTCGAACGCTTTATGCCCGAGCAGGAGTTCCTTCCGCAGGCGCTGGTCGCCATGCCGCGCCGGGTTATCAACGAAACGCTGGCGCCCGTTCAGCGCGCGCTCACATGGGCGGGCGACAGGGTGTACCGTGCCGCCCAAAACTGGAAATTCCGTAGGATACTCGAATCTGAATATAATAAATTGATAACGGAAAACGAACGGCTTGTATATCAGTCTCTTCTCAACGACGAGTTGGAGGCGAAGGTTATACGTCTGCAAGGCTTGATGGGTGAATACGAAGCGAGGGAATCGATGAACCCTGTACTCGCGAGCGTAACGGCTAAGGAATCAGGCAACTGGTTTTCGATGTTCACCATAAATAAAGGCGAGGCCGACGGGCTTGAGCAGGGCATGGCGGTGATAAACGAGGACGGCCTAATAGGAGTTATATATGAATTGACGCCGCGCACAGCGAACGTCGTATCCATAATCGATTCCCGCTCCAGCATTGGCGGCTTGATAGAAAGCACCCGCGACCAGGGCATAATAAAGGGCACGCTTGGCGTTGAGGAAGCCGCCACCTGCCGCATGTATTATCTGCCGGCGGACGTCGTGCCAAGGCCAGGCGACACCGTCGTCACATCCGGCGTAATGACCACCGGCGTCGAGCAGGCGAGCGTAGCCGAGCACATGCCCAAGGGTCTTAAAATCGGCGTGGTGCGCGAAAGCACGCGGCATATGGATGAGAATAAAAACTATATCGTCGTGGAGCCGTACGTCGATTTTATGCATCTGGAGGAGGTGCTGGTTCTCGTATACCGCGCCGATCCTGAAAGCATGCCCATAGCGGACGACGGGCAGATGGGCTATACGCCCACCCAGCTTGATACGCCACGCCCTGTTCCTACGATAGGCAAAGACGCGGTGGAAAACGCCGGAGCGACCCCCACGCCTATCGCTCGACCCAATCGCCTGCCAGAGTCTACCGCAGCGCCGCAGGGAGGCGCGGCGCTTGATCCCGACGATTTAAATTATATTGATCCCGACGACCTGGATTATCTGGATCCCGACGATTTGGACTACATTGATCCCACCGACCTGGATCCAGACGATTTAAACTATATCAGTCCCGCCGACCTGGATTATCCCGATTCCGACGAACCGGAAGCTGACGCCTCGGGAGCGGCGGCGCAATGAAACGCGTTCTATGGCGCGTGTGGCGCGTAGCGTTCGCGTTGCTCGCCGCATATTTGCTGCAGACCACGCTGCTGCCTTACGCAAGGATCGCCGGCGTGACGCCCGATCTGCTGCTCGCCGCAGTAATCGCGCTGTCAGCGTCGCTTTGCGCTTCGGACGATGGAACGATATGGCGCGTTATGATAGGGCTTATAGTCGGGCTGTTCGCCGCGCTGCTGATGGAAGCCGCCGATAAGGAAACGCCCGGATTGACGAGCGTTGTATTCGCCCTCGCCGGCGTCGCGGGCTGCCTGCTGCCCGGGTATGTAGAGAGCAGATTGCATCCCGGCCGATGGACGCCGAGGGGACGCGCTCGCATAATGGCGTTCCTGCCATATGCGATGATAGGCGCGTTCGCTCTGGGCAAAGAAGCGCTTATGACAGTATATTTTTATCTGCGCGGAGTAAGCATTCAGCGGCTGCATATCATGCGCGTGCTGTTCGCCGGACTGCTCAACTTCGGAATAGGCATGGCGGGCTCGCGCGCGCTTGTGGCCTGGGTTGAGTGCCCCGCCAACAACACGTGGTTCGCTCGATATCTGCGCAGGCGGGAAGCGGCCAAGCGCAGGCGCGCGCTGCGCGGCATCCGAAAGCGCGTATCAAAAATGCCGGATCAGCCGCAGCCTGTAATAAAGGCACGTCCGATCGACGATTAATGAATTTTAGTTTATGTTTATATAAGTAGGAGGTATCGCGTGCGCCCTGTCAATATGCGCCTTCGTTTCGCCTTGTTAGTCGTGCTGTCGCTCGTCGGCTTCGTCGCGCTATCCACGCGGCTGGCCGATCTTCAGCTGCGCAATTTTGAAGTATACGGGCAGGCGGCCGAGAAATCGCGTACGAAGAAGTTCACGTTGAAAGGCGCGCGCGGCCAGATACAGGATGCGAACGGCGCCGTGCTGGCATATGATAAAAAAATATACGATATTCAGTTCTACCGCGAACCCAGCACCGATCGATCCGGCTATGCCTCCTCCATATGGGAAGTAATTCGTATGGTAGAACAATCGGGGAAAAAAACCATATCCGATTTCTGGCTGCGGCTTGACGAGGCGGATGGTTGGGTGTTCGACGTCGGGCTGGGAATCCGCATGGGCGCAGACGGAATATGGAAATTCAACGCCGAACCCAAGCCGGACGCGAACGGGCTGATTCCGACCGAGCCGTCCGCCGATACCGTTAAAACCGCCAATTCGCGGGTAAATATGCTGCGCAGCAATTTCTACGCGACGGCGACTAAATACCCGACGCCCGCAGACCTTTTCGAATATCTATGCTCCGCCTACGGCGTTAACGCGCTGAACGAATCGCTGCCGAACGAAGAGAAGCTGTCGATAGAGGATAAGCGGAAGATACTGGCCGTATGGCAGGAAATGCAAATGAACGCGTTTTCCTCGCGCCCCGTGACTATCGCGACGGATGTTCCGTGGTCGACGGTGCTTGAGGTTGAAATGCGCTCGATTACGCTGAGCGGAATATCGGTCGCGGTTTCGTCTCAGCGCGTGTATCCGCAAGGCACGCTCGCCTGCCATATACTGGGCTACGTGGGTCCGATTCCGGCTGGCTTGTGGTCTACGGGCAGCGCGGAATATCTGCGCAAGGGCTACGCTATGAACGACTGGGTAGGCCTTGACGGCATAGAGCGCACTATGGAGGATTGGCTGACCGGCAACACTACCGCAAGGCAGGGCAGCAAAGTAGTAGAGGTGGATTATCAGGGCCGGATAATGCGGGAACTCTCGCAGACCGCCGCTCAGGACGGCAACACGGTAAAGCTTACGATTCGAAGCGACCTCCAGCGCGTCGCCGAGACCGCGCTCGCCGAGGTTGTAAACGATATCCGCGACGCGCAGGAGGCGCTGATAAAAACGGACCGCTGGTTGGAGCAGAACAAAGCCGCGCTTGAGGCGCGCAACTTTACAGCCTATCCTCTTCAGCTCGCGCAGAACGGCGCGCTCGTAGTGCTGGATATGCAGGCGCGGGTGCTCGCCATGGCCAGCGTGCCGGATTTCGACCCGAATCTGTTTATATTGGGGATGGACGACGCGCAGCGCGAACGCACATTAAACGATCCGAGGCATCCGCTGTTTAACAACGCCATCGGTTCGCGCGACACTCCCGGATCGATATTCAAAATGGCCACCGCGCTTGCGGGATTAACGGCCGCGCCCGTACTGCCCGACGTTCGCTCCGCGCAGGAGCTGGACTCAAACGATAAACTTTATAAATCCGCCGCAGATTCGGTCGGCGAAACGTTTACGATTAACACGCGAATTTCCGACAGAAGCCCGTTTCGCTTCTTCGATACCGTAAACCCGCCCAGCTGCTGGGCGAACGCGGCTACTCGCGTAGAGAAGCACTCCAACCAAACGATAGTGGAAGGCCTGGCGAACTCGTGCAACTATTTCTTCTTCAACGTCGCGTCCGCGCTGGGAGCGGACGGCGAAGCGCTGTACAGCTACGCGGCCAAGATGGGGCTGACCAGCAAAACCAACATAGAGCTGCCGGGCGAGATTCGCTCGATCGTGGGAAATCAGCGATCGCTGTACGATCCGTCGCGCGCGCTGACGGAAGCGGATCAGGATACCGCCGTTCCGAAGCTGGTAAAAAATTCGCTGAAGGATCACCTCAAGCGCGTAGGAGAAAAGTACAGCTATACGTACGCGGACGATCGTCTCGACCGCTGCGTTAAGGCGCTTATGGATATGGCGGTCAACACAGCTCAGACCGAATGGGTTTCGTCCATACGCGTGATATTGATGCGCGAGCTGGGCATGCCGCGCGATATCGTTATACTCGCGGCGACGGTCAACGACATATACCGTTTGCTGAACGATATCAAATGGGGCGGCAGCCAATCGATACTGACGGCGATAGGCCAGTCCATCACGCTTCTTACGCCGATCGCCGTCGCCAGATATGTCGCCGCAGTCGCCAACGGAGGCATCGTATACGACGTATCGCTTATCGATTCAATATTGTCACCTACCGGCGAGGTGCTTAACCCGATGGATCATCCTGTCGTTATAAACGATTTATCCGAAGAAATAGCGCCATATCTGCCTTCCATATGGCAAGGCATGCACGACGTGGTCGCCGACGGAACAGCGGTGTCGGCTTTCAAAGGTTGGAAATATCTCGATCAGATAGCGGGTAAAACCGGAACGGCTGAAAAATCCAAGCTGGATGTGGAGAATAACGCGTGGTTCGTCGCGTTCGCTCCATATGACAAACCCGAGATAGCCGTGGTCGTTTACGTTCCCAACGGCATGTCCGCCGGCTCGACGATCCCTGCGGCCAAAGCGGTTATAGAAACATATATGGAATCCCGTCAGGAAATCGCGCCCGCGCCAATTCCATCACCCAACACGCTGGCGCCGTAATTTTTGTAACAGACCGGAGGCGGACTAGGGCATGTTCGAAAAATATCTCGAGGCTGAATGTGCTGGATTTTTATTCAGCGAAAGGAGCCATGAGGGAGGCGTAGTGGAGCTACGTCGACCAAATGCGCGACGCCGCGATGGATAAAAAGACAGTGCATTCAGACCGAGAGATTTTTCGAACACGCCCTAATATGGCAGTTATAATCGCGCTTCTGTCCGGCTCCGGTGGAACCGGCAAAACGACGCTGCTCGCGTGCATGGGCGGCGCGCTCGCCCGCGAGGGGAAGCGCGCGCTGGTGATCGATCTGTGCGCGGGAGCGCGGGGGCTGGACCTCCCGCTGGGGTTGGAGAGCCGCGCGGCGTTTGATTTGGGCGATCTGCTTTCCGGCGGCTGCGACGAGGGACAAGCCGTTATCAGCGATTCCACGCGGCCGTGTCCGGACTTTATAGCCGCGCCGCTCGACCGCGACTCGATCGGAATCGACGCGGCAGCGCTGTCTGAATTATTGGAGAAACTCAGGCCGAAGTATGATTGGATCGCCCTAGACGCGCCCTCCGGTGTTGGAGCAGGCTCGATGCTAGCCGCGCTGGTGGCGGATCGCGTGATCGTCGTAACAATTCCTGAGAACGCGTCTGTTCGCGCCGCAGAGCGGGCGCTCGAGTCCGTGCGCTCGCCCGATAGGCCTGAACCTCTCGTGATCATAAATAAGTTAAATCCGTCGTTCGCAGCGTCTGGCGCGCATCTAACGCCGGACGCCGTCGCCCAAACGCTGGACGCGAAGCTAATCGGCGTTGTTCTGTACGACGAAACCTTGGCGCGCGCGGCGGCGCTGGGGCGAGTGCTCGGCCCGTACGAGCGGTCGCCCGGTTTTCGCGCCGCCGAAACGATAGCGGACAGAACGCTTGGTGCGGCGTCGCCAAAGCGATGGATAGTCAATCGGCGCGCCCTCTTCGCATCCGGCGCGATAAAGGAGGAGTGGTAATGACAGGATGGAGCGGCTCCGCAGACCGCGCGGGCGGATCAAAGTTGGAACTTCGGCAAACGTCCGCCAACCGCATAGCAAAGCCGCATTTTGATATACAGCTGCTGCTTATAACTTATGCGCTGGCGATATTCGGATTAATCGCTATCACCGCCGCCGCGTACTCGCCCTCTCAGGATACGTCCACGGTGACCACGCTGTTCGCGCGCATCACCCAATCGCGATCCGGGCAGAAGCAAGGTATATTCCTGCTTGTCAGCCCGATTATTATCGCGGCGATGCTATCGATCGACTATCGATTCCTGAGCAATACTCTATTCGCAAACCTGCTGTTCTTCGCAGCATGCGGATTGCTTTTGCTCGTAGGCCTCGCGGGATCATCTACGAATAACGTGCGCGGCTGGCTAAGTTTGTTATGGGATTATACCATTCAACCCGCTGAGCTGGCTAAAATCGCGGTTATAATCCGCCTGGCGCAAATGCTTTCCAGGAAGGAAAACCCGATCGCGTCGTTTTGGGATTTCATAAGGTTGGGCTTTTTTATCGCGCTGCCTATATTGCTCATCCTTTATCAGGGCGAGATGGGTTCGGCTATCGTGTTCATATTCTTTTTCATGGCGATGATACTGATCGCAGGCGTGGATTCCAGGGTAATCTGGGGTATCGTATTCGGCGGAATCGCCGCGCTGGTGCCAATTGTGCTGGCGATGCGGCAGAGCGGCGGCTATCGATTCGACAGAATACTCGGTTTTTTTTATCCGGAGCTGGCGTCGTCGGACGTCGTATATCAGCAGAACAATTCCAAAGTCGCTGTAGGATCGGGCGGATTATTCGGGCAGGGTATGTTTCAGGAAGGCTCGCTCAGCGCGCTTAATTTCGTTCCGGAGGATCATACGGATTTCATATTTTCGTCGATAGGCGAGACTATGGGGTTCGTCGGCTGTATGGCGCTGCTGCTGCTATATCTATTTCTGGTATTGCGCATGGTCGTGCTCGCGGTAAACACGCAGGACAAATTTGGCCAGCTGATCATTGTCGGAGTGCTGTCAATGATGATGTATCATATATTTCAGGGCGTAGGCATGAGCATTGGGGTGATGCCCGTTATGGGTATACCCCTTCCGTTCGTAAGTTACGGAGGTTCGAACTTAACAATAAATATGGCGGGAATAGGGCTGGTGCTGAACGTTACGCTGCGAAAGCCGCCGCTGCTAACCTCGCTTACCGCGCCAGTTTCCCAAAAACCTCGCGTGCCGCGAAAAGGCGCCCCGCCGCCGAACCGCCGCGAGCGTGGGCGCGCAATTCGCGAGGGCTAGCTTGCCCGTTATACTATTAAATAGTATCGAATAGCATTAGCCCCTGCCGGCCGCCTCCGCCGCGAGCGCGGCTTGAAGATACGCGCCAAGCGGCAGACAGCGCTCGTCCACGTCAAACCGCGCGGTGTGCAGAGGCGCGGCGTCGTCGTTCGCCGCGCAGCCCAAGTCGTAATATACGCCGGGCGCGACCGCCGTGAAATCTCCAAAGCTGTCCACGCCAAGGCTAGGGGTCGGTTTCGTCAGCGCCTCCATACCTATCTCGCGCGCCAGATCGTTCAGCCGATCAACCAGCGCCGGTTCGCATATCACCGCGTGATAGCCTGGCAGCGCCGACATTTCGCATGCGCCGCCCTGCCCTTCGCACAAACCCTCCGCGAGTTTTTGTATTTTCTTCAACATATGATCACGCGTCTCCTCGCTTAGCGCGCGCAGTGTGCCGCGCAGCGTCACCTCGTCCGCAATTATGTTAGGCGCGGTTCCCCCGCAAATCATACCTATGCTCAAAACCACGCTGTCAAGCGCCGATACGCCGCGGCTGACCGCCGCCTGAAGCGAGTTAATCAGTTGCGCCGCAATAACTATCGCGTCGACTCCACGTTCGGGATACGCTCCGTGGCAGCTCGTCCCCTTTACTTTTATTATGATATCATTGCTGCATCCGCTCATCGCGCCGTATCGAGTCCATAGCCGGCCCGTGCGCATACCGGGCGCCATATGAAGCGCGAACACCGCGCCTACGCCCTCAAGGCAGCCGGCGCCGGCCATCGGCTGCGCTCCGCCGACAGTTTCCTCCGCCGGTTCGAACAGCAGCCTCACCTCGCCCCGCCACAAGCCGCGCGTTTGCTGAAGCAGCTTAGCGGCGCCAAGCTGAATCGCCATATGCGCGTCGTGCCCGCACGCGTGCATAACTCCGGGCACTGTTGATCCGTAATCGCGACCGGGCTCTTCCTGTATCGGAAGCGCGTCCATATCCGCGCGCAGCCCCGCTATGCCACCCGGTTTCTCTCCGTACACATGCGCCACGACCGCGTTCTGGCCAGGGACCAGTTCGGCCTTAATTCCCATCGCGCTAAGCTCGTCCAAAATTGTCCGCGCAGTATTTACTTCGCATCCGCTCAGCTCCGGCCTGCTATGAAACATCCTCCGCCATTCCGACAGCCTGCGCTGAATTTGCCGCGCGCCCTCCCAAAGCTCGCCGCGCAATGGATCAAATAAATGCGAATCCCACTTAACGTCCATATAAAACCATCCTTTAATAATTATTATTCGTTTACTTGAAACGTCCAATATTGATGCTCGCCGACGCGCTGTTCGATAGACATCCACGCGCGCGGCAGCCGCAGCCGCGTCATCCATTCGTTAACCTGCGCGGCGGATATAGTAAACCCGTCGCAAAATATTCCTATAGCACCGGACGAAGCGTTCGGATCGCTTAATATGCCGCCGCTCAATATATCCTGAAATTCCTGGGGATTCTGCGCGCGCAGCAAATCGGGATAGCAGCCGTTGTACGCGTACGCGCCGTCGAGAACTTCCGCTAGCGGCTCGAACAGCGCGCCGTCCGGCCAACGATGAGTGTATGAGAGAGTGCTCTTATCTATATTCATATATATATAACTGCTCGTAAACGGCGGGCTGTCGAGATCGTCGTATGTCACGTCTACAGCATACCAGACGCCGCCCAGTTTAATTATGTTCCAGGCATGGCTTTCCCAGCGCCCTTCGGCGTCCATCGCTTCGCCGAATACTGTGTGCGTTTCGAAACCCGCCATGCGAGTCAGCATCGTAAACGAGTCCGCATACGACATGCAATTGCCGCGTCCGTTAAGGAATAACCCGACGGCGGTTTGATATTCCAGCTCCTCGTCGCGCGCGTTCTCAATATGCCAGTATGTGCAGCGATCGCTCAGCGCGTCATGAATAATTCTTTCTTTATAATATATATTCGCGGCGACAAACGCGGGATCAGATATAATGGCCGCCGCCTGGGCGTATACGATTTTCTCCTTATCGCTGAGCCCTTCCGTTTGCCCTGACGCGTACGCTCGCGCGATTCGCGCTCCGGGTGTATACGACAGATCAATAAGCGCGCACAGCTCGCCGTCGGGCGGCAGCGTTCCATATGTATAATTAAACGATCCGTCGAACAGCCGCAGCACCGCGATGAAATCCTCCAGACCAAGCGCGGGAGCGAGGCGCACCGCCATTTGTGGGGCGAACTCCGCGCGCGCGGCTGATATTGCATCTCGAAGCTCCAAGGCGCTTGAGTATCTGCTTACGGCAGAGAAGTCCACATCCTCAAACACAAGCGGCTTGGCGGGAGCCGCTGTCGGGGTAACTTCCGCCCGCACGGTAGGCGAGGGCGTCGCGGCGGGAACTGGCGCAGGGGTCGCGGTCGGCGCGACGGTAGGCGTCGGCGCTATCCACTCGCGCAGCGGCAGGGGGCGGTTCCAAATAAAGCTCGCCGTGAGCGCCGCGACGATAGCCGCGACAACCAAAAATATTATTAACCGCCGCCTGCCGCCTCTGCGCATTAGCTTTTCCGCCACCCTTCGCAATGGATATAATTACTGATGGATATAGTAAAAGCTTATGTCATATTCTATATAAAATTCCGTGTAATGAAATGGGCGGCCATGACCGCCCTTCATATCGAACTACTCTGCAAGTCAGCCGGATTATGAGCGGGCCAGCAAATCGGCAACCCTATCGAGCACCAAATCGGCTACGTCGTGCTTGCTCATAATAGGATACGACTGCGCGGCATCCTTGGTGAGCAGCGTAACGATGTTCGTATCCACATCAAAGCCCGCGCCTTCCTGAGTCACGTTATTCGCCACCATAAGGTCGGCGTTCTTGCGCGTCATTTTTTCGCGGCCGTTTTCAATTATATTCTCCGTCTCCGCCGCAAATGTCACAAATATCTGCCCGCTTTGCTTTCTAGCGCCGGCGGCGGCGGCTACGTCGGGATTCTCCAGCAATTCCAGCGCGATCGGTTGCCCGTCGCGCTTTTTGATTTTATGGTTCGATTGCTCCGCCGGGCGAAAATCGCACGGCGCTGCGGCTTGTATCACTGCGTCCTGATTTGGCACGCGCTGGATCATCGCCTGGAAAAGCTGCATAGTCGTCTCAACGGGCACGATCGCGACCATCGGCGGCGCGGCTATCGAAACGGGACCGGTGATCAGCGTGACGCTCGCCCCGCGCGCGACCGCTCGCTCGGCTATCGCGTAGCCCATGCGCCCCGACGACCGATTCGTCAGATAGCGAACCGGGTCAAGCTGCTCCCGCGTTGGGCCGGCCGTGACAAGCACGCGCTTTCCCTCCAGATCGCGTTTATCTGTAAGCATCATGCGAGCCGTCAGCGCTACGCTCTGCGGATCGGACATACGCCCGACGCCCGTGTCGCCATTCGCGAGCCGTCCCGTCTCCGGGCCGACAAAATATACGCCCCTGTCCTTCAGCGTTTGAACGTTTCGAACGGTAGCTGGATTCTCCCACATGCCCGTGTTCATCGCCGGGGCGATCAAAATTCGCGCTCTCGTCGCCAGCGCGGTGGATGTGAGCATATCGTCGGCGATTCCATTTGCAAGCTTTGCTATAACGTTAGCCGTCGCCGGCGCGATGAGAAACAGATCCGCCTTCTTCGCAAGCGATATATGCTCTACCTCCCAGTTGGCGGGCGCGGCGAACATATCCGCGACGACAGGGTTTGCGGAAACCGTTTCAAACGTAAGCGGCGTTACGAATTCGCATGCGTTGCGCGTCATGATCACGTTTACAGCGATTCCGTATTCGCGCAGCGCGCGCACTATCTCCGCAGATTTGTACGCGGCTATACCACCGGTAACTCCCATTACGACCGTACGCTCGGAGAGCATTATTGATCCTCCTGAGGTGGTTTGGTATACGTAATCAATCCGTCGTTCACCTCGTTTATGGCGACGACCAGCGGTTTTTTCTCCTTCGTGTCGGTCAGCGGGCGAGCGCCGCCAATCAACTGGCGCGCGCGTTTGGAAACGTTCACCACCAGCGCGTACCGGCAGTCGGCATGCTCAAGCAGCTCGATTATGGATGGGCTTGTCATTGGCATAACAGTTCCCCCTCATATTTTATCAATTAGCGCGGGACTCTGCCCCACACCCGCCGTCGTTAATCGGATTTTTTTCCGGTATCTCAGGCCGATAACGCGTCGAGCGATGCTTTTCCGCCAATACGATCGCCTTCAAACGTTCGAACGCCTCGTCAATCGTATCATTAATTATAACATAATGATACAATCCCATCTGCGCTATTTCCCCGCGCGCGTTTAACAGCCGCCGTTGAATTTCCGTCGGCTCATCGGTGTTGCGCGTATGCAGCCGCACGGCGAGCTCTTCATAGGAAGGCGGCAATATGAACACGCTTACGCAGCTCGGTTCAGCCCTCATAACCGACCGCGCGCCCTGCGGATCTACGTCGAGCAGTACGTTTGTTCCGCGCTCTATCTGCTCCATCACATGCATGCGAAGCGTACCATACCTATGCCCATGTACGACGGCATACTCCAAAAACATATGCTTCTCAATCGATTGATCGAATTCCTTGTCGTCCAAAAAATAATAATGGCGTCCGTTCGTTTCCCTCTCGCGCGGTTTTCGCGTGGTGCAGGAAACAGAGAATCGGAAGGTTGGATCCTCTTGCAGCAACCGCCCGGCAAGCGTGCCCTTACCCGCGCCGGACGGGCCTGATAAAACCAGCAGCATGCCCCTGCTCATGTCCGCTCCTCCTCCTCTTCAGGTTGTGTATCCAGGCGGTGCGCGATGGTTTCCGGCTGTATCGCGCATAGAATCACATGATCGCTGTCCATCACTATAACCGCGCGCGTTCTGCGTCCGTACGTCGCGTCGATAAGCCGCTCGCGCTCCCGGGCGATCTGCACCAACCGTTTGATCGGCGCGGATTCCGGGCTTACAATCGCCGTTATGCGCGCCGCAGATACGATCGACCCAAAACCTATGTTGATAAATCCTTTATTAATAATCATAATTATTCAATATTTTGTATCTGCTCGCGCAGCTTTTCGATCTCGCTTTTAGAATCGACGACCAACCGGGTGACGTCGGAGTTTATCGATTTGCTTCCGATCGTATTGATCTCGCGGTTTAACTCCTGCACGAGAAAATCCAGTTTGCGTCCGACCAGCTGATCGGAGGAGATCATCCGGCGCATCTGATCTATATGGCTGCTCAGCCGCGTCAGCTCCTCGTCGATCGCGGCGCGATCCGCCAGTATCGCCACCTCCATTTGAAGCGGGGACTCTGTTCCCGACGCTCCTGAAATAATGGAGTTGCGCCCCATACCCGCATCAAGCCGCTGCGGATCGTAAGACGAATCGATCGCGTCGTGGATTCTCTGGCGCAGCTTATCCCGATATTCCGATATGATCATCGGCGCAACGGCTTCGATCCGCGCTCGCAAACCGTCCAGCTCGGCCAAATGCTCGTTCATATCGACGCGCAGCGCCGCGCCTTCCGTCTCGCGCATGGCGGTGAGCTCGTCGAGCGCTTCGCCTAAAGCATGCTCGCACAGCTCGGTTACGGCGGTTCTATCCTCCGGAGCGGAGTCCGTCCTCATAAGTTCCGGAATTTGGGAAAGTTCAAAGAGCGTCGGACGAACGACAGCCGACTGTTCCACACCTGTCTGGATGACGACCGCCGCCGCGCTGTCGAATGCGCGCAAATACGCTCGCAGGAGGGGTTCGTCCATTATTACGGTTCTCGCGTCCTCACGATCGTTATGATAATTGACGAACACGTCTACATGCCCACGGGCGATTCGCGCGGCGATCGCTTTGCGGATAATATCCTCAATAAACGCCAACGCTCTAGGCGCGCGGACGCTGACATCCAGGAACCTGTGGTTGACGCTCTTCACCTCAACGGTACATTCCCGACCGTCCGCCGCATACGAGGCGATACCGTATCCCGTCATACTGCGCATGGCAACCTCTTCGCACTATAGATTCAATTATTATACCCTATCAAAGAGCATACCGCAAGTGGGCGAGTTGTCGGCAACCATATCATTCCTTCCATTGAGAGTTCCTGCAGCCGGGAGAAGTTCCTATAGACGGGCGCGTTCCTCCGGTGTAAAATATAAGTATGGCTGCGCGGCTTCATCCAGCATTTGCTATTGCTGCGGCGACATAATAATGTGCTCTCGGAACTATGCAGTCCATATCTCATTCCGTTGCGCTGCTACCGTAATCTGCCCCAATCCAAAAGGAGTAATATTGATGCAGCTTGTTCCCGTGCTGATAGCGGACGACGATTCCGCGATGCGCGGTATCCTAAAGCGTATAATCGAAAAGAGCGGCGGCTTCCAGCTTGTGGGAGAAGCCGCCGACGGCGAGCGCCTGCTTCAACTGTACGACGATCTGCACCCCGCCCTGGTCATACTCGACGTTGAGATGCCCGGCAAAACAGGCGTCGCGTGCGCTCGCGTTATACAGGATACCGACCCCGGCTGTATGCTGATATTCGCTACCGCGCACGAGCAGTATATGGCGGACGCGTTTCAGGTTTACGCGTTCGACTATCTGCTGAAACCGTTCAAGATAGAGCGCGCGCTGAAAACCCTCGATCGCGTAAAATTATTATATTCACAGAAAGAATCGCGCGCGATCGCCGAACCGGCTAAGCCGACCGCGATGTCAGGAGAGCGGATTATGCTTAAGCACCGCGAGGGCGTGCGCTTTCTGGATACCTCCGATATACTGCTTATCCAGCGCGAGGATCGCGCGACCGTGCTGTATACGCGCGACGGAAACCGATATGTAACGGGCGATTCGCTCGCCGATATGGCGTCGCGCCTAAATCCCGCGATGTTCTTCAGATGCCATAAATCATATATTGTTAACCTGCACCAAATCGACGAGATACTGCCCTATGGAAGGTGGACATATACGCTGCGCCTACGCGGCATTAAACAGGACGCGCTGATAACCCAGGAAAAATATGAAGAGCTGAGCAGGATGTTTCCATAAACATAATATATTATATAATTGTATTAAATATAATCACGCGCTATCTGCCGGAATCGCGGCGGGAGCGCGTCGCTTCGATCTTTTGGGAAAAAGCGACAACTCCTTGAAGTTTTTCGAGTAAGATACAACTAGACTGCGCCTTCGGCTCCGCTTGATACGCTTAAACTGCGATCCCTCCTCGGGGTTTGGAACAGTGAAGCGAATCCCGTTCCATCGTTCCTCGTTCCATCGTTCCTCGTTCCATCGTTCCTCGTTCCATCGTTCCTCGTTCCATCGTTCCTCGTTCCATCGTTCCTCGTTCCATCGTTCCTCGTTCCATCGTTC